>NZ_JBIASZ010000001.1:0-752066 GCF_042891345.1 Streptomyces sp. NPDC001903 | reverse complement strand
CGGCTTCCGCCCGGCACACCGAGAGCACGCACCGGACACCGCGGGAGCGCCCTTCGGGCGCACGGCGCTACTTTGCGGACACCCCCTAGGGGGTGCCCACGACAGCGCCCCGGGTTCCGATCGGGACCCGGGGCGCTGTCGTGCGTACGGTCTGCGCTCAGTCGCCGATCAGGGCGTCCACGAACGCCTCCGGCTCGAAGGGCGCGAGGTCGTCGGGGCCCTCGCCCAGGCCGACGAGCTTGACCGGGACGCCGAGCTCGCGCTGGACGGCGACGACGATGCCGCCCTTGGCGGTGCCGTCGAGCTTGGTCAAGACGATGCCGGTGATGTCCACGACCTCGGCGAAGACGCGGGCCTGGGTCAGGCCGTTCTGCCCGGTGGTGGCGTCCAGGACCAGCAGGACCTCGTCCAGCGGGCCGTGCTTCTCCACGACGCGCTTGACCTTGCCGAGCTCGTCCATGAGGCCGGTCTTGGTGTGGAGCCGGCCGGCGGTGTCGATGAGCACCACGTCGGCTCCCTCGGCGATGCCCTCCTTGACCGCGTCGTAGGCGATCGAGGCCGGGTCGCCGCCCTCGGGGCCGCGCACCGTGCGGGCGCCCACGCGGTCGCCCCAGGTCTGGAGCTGGTCGGCGGCGGCGGCGCGGAAGGTGTCGGCCGCGCCGAGCACCACGGAGCGGCCGTCGGCGACGAGCACGCGGGCCAGCTTGCCGGTGGTCGTCGTCTTGCCGGTGCCGTTGACGCCGACGACCATCACGACGCCCGGGGTGTCCACGCCGCTCTCCGTCTTCACGGCGCGGTCGAAGTCGGTGCCGACCAGGGTCAGCAGCTCCTCCTTGAGCAGGGCGCGCAGGTCCGCGGGGGTGCGGGTGCCGAGCACCTTGACCCGCTCGCGGAGCCGGTCCACGAGCTCCTGCGTCGGCACGACACCGACGTCGGCGATCAGGAGGGTCTCCTCGATCTCCTCCCAGGTGTCCTCGTCGAGGTGCTCGCGCGAGAGCAGCGTGAGCAGCCCCTTGCCGAGCGAGTTCTGCGACCGGGCGAGGCGGGCGCGCAGCCGGACCAGGCGGCCGGCGGTGGGCTCGGGCACCTCGATCTCGGGTGCGGCCGGCGCCTCGGGCTCGGCGACGGCGGCGGGCGCCTCGGGAGCCGCAGCCTCCGCTTCGGGGAGGACGACCTCCTCGATCGTGCGGCGGGGCTCTTCCGCCGTCTCTACGGCGTCCTCCCCCACCTGCGGTTCGGCGGGCGGGGCAGTGATGGTCGGCGTGCTCGACGGTGCCGAGGGCGGCAGCTGCTTCTTCTTGCGGCTGCTGACCACGAGCCCGCTGATCGCGCCGACCGCGACCAGGGCGATGACTACAGCAAGGATGAGGATGTCCATAACCCGTCCAGTATCGGCCACGGCGGCCCCGGACCCCGGACTCCTGCGGTTCCAGCTGGGCCGTAAGGCTCTATTTGTGGACTTGGCGGCACATCTACGATGATGGGCGACTTACCCGTACGCCCTGCCCACCGGAGTACCGCATGCCTGCCGAGCCCGCCGACGGCGCGATACAGACGCCGACCGACCCGTCCGCCGAGACGTCGGTCGAGACCCGCGGCCTGGAGCCCGTACCGGACGGCGAGCGCACCGGGCGGGTCCGCGAGCTCGTGCCCACCTGGGTCGCCGCCAACATCAGCGTGCTGCTGCTGACCATGGGCGCCGGCCTGGTGATCTTCAACCAGCTCAACATCTGGCAGGTGCTGGTCGTCGCGATCGCCGCGCCCGTCGTCTCGTACGGGCTCGTCGGGCTGATCTCGATCGCCGGCAAGCGCGGCGGCGCCCCCGGCATGGCCCTGTCGCGGGCCGTGTTCGGCCAGCGCGGCAACCTCTTCCCGGGCGCCCTGATCTGGGTCGCGCGCTGGGGCTGGGAGACCATCAACGCGGTCAGCGGCGCCTTCGCCATGCTCACCGTGCTGGACCTGCTGTTCGGGGTGCGCAAGAACACCCTCCTGATCGTGGTCACCCTGGTGCTCTTCGTCGGCTGCACCTTCCTGGTGTCCGGCCTCGGCATCAGCGCACTGCGCGCGTGCTCGACCTGGTCGACGTACCTCTTCGGCGCCTTCAGCGTGCTCGTGCTCGGCTACCTGGTCGTGGAGAGCGACTGGTCCGCCGTCTTCGACAAGCCGGCCGGGTCGACCGCGATGATGATCGCCGGCATCGGCACCATCGCCGCGGGCGGCATCAGCTGGGTCCCGTCCGGGCCGGACTTCACCCGCTACCTGCCGCGCACGGCCTCCGCCAAGGGCATGGTCGGCGCGACGATCGGCGGCGCGGCCGTGGTCGTGATCCCGATGGTGCTGATGGGCGCGGTCATGGCGGTCGGCACCCCGGACCTGGCCACGGCGCAGGACCCGGTCTCCTTCATCGGCAATCTGCTGCCCGCCTGGATCGCGGTCCCCTACCTGCTGATCGCGCTCGTCGGCATGCTGCTGATCAACTCGATGTCCATGTACTCGGCCGGGTTCACGGCGCAGACCCTCGGCATCAAGGTCCCGCGCGCGGCGGCCGTCAGCGTCAACGCCGTCATCAGCCTGGTCTTCGGATTCCTGCTGATGGTGGTCGCGACCAGCTTCTTCGGCTCCTTCATCTCCTTCCTGACCCTGCTGGCCGTGGCGTTCTCGGCCTGGATCGGCGTCTTCGGCGTGGACATGCTGCGCCGGACCTCGTACGACGGCGCCGCGCTGCTGGACACCACCCGCACCAGCGCCTACTGGTACCGGGGCGGGTACGCCTGGCAGGCCATGACCGCGTGGGGCGCGGCCCTGGTCGTGGGGCTGCTCTTCACGAAGGTCGACTGGTTCGGCGGGCCGCTCGCGGACACCTGGATCGGCCGAAACGGCCTGGGCTGGGCGGCCGGCATCGTCACCTCGGGCGTGCTGTACGCCGTACTGCCGCGCACGGCGGCGCCGTCGGCCCCCGTGGCCGGGGCCGAGGAGCCCGGGCTCGCCACCGCCGGATCCCTGTCCAACTGACGCCACGTCAGCTAACGTCCCCCTTCGCCCGCGCACCCACATCCGGCGAAGGGGGACTTCTCCATGCCCATCACCGTGGCCCGGTTCAATCTCGTCGACCCGAACGGCACCCCCGAGTCCCTCTCCGCCCGTTACAAGGCCGCGCTGGAGATGGCGAAGTACGCGGACGACCGCGGCATCGACACCGTCCAGACCGAGGAGCACCACGGCGCCGCCAACAACTGGCTGCCCTCGCCGTTCGCCTTCGCGGGCGCCGTCTTCGGCGCCACCCGCCGGATCGCGGTCACCGTCTCGGCGATCATCGGCCCGCTGTACGACCCGCTGAAGGTGGCGGAGGACATCGCGGTCCTCGACCTGTTGAGCGGCGGCCGTCTCGTCACGGTCGCGGGCATCGGCTACCGGCCCGAGGAGTACGAGCAGCACGGCGTCGAGTGGGGCCGGCGCGGCCGGCTCCAGGACGAGCTGCTGGAAACCCTGCTGCGGGCGTGGACGGGCGAGCCGTTCGAGTACCGGGGCCGCACCGTACGGGTCACCCCGCGGCCCTTCACGCAGCCGCATCCGATGCTCCTGGTCGGCGGCAGCTCCAAGGCCGCGGCCCGGCGCGCGGCCCGGCTCGGGCTGCCGTTCTTCCCCAGCGCGCACCTGCCGGAGCTGGAGGCGTACTACCAGGCGCAGCTCGCGGAGCACGGGACGGAGGGCTTCTGCATGATGCCCGCGGCCGAGACCCCGCTGCTGCACATCGCGGAGGACCCGGACCGGGTCTGGGCCGAGTACGGCGAGCACTTCCTGCACGAGGCGGGCATGTACGCGTCCTGGCAGTCGAAGGACATCCGCAGCGCCGTACGGTCGGCCGCGCGCTCGGTGGCGGAGCTGCGCGCGGAGGGGGTCTACCGGGTGCTGACCCCGGACGAGGCGGTCGCGTACGCCCGGGGCGCGGGCGAGGCGGGGAACCTGGTGCTGCACCCGCTGTGCGGCGGGATGCCGCTGGACGAGGGCTGGCGCAGCCTGCACCTGCTCTGCGAACAGGTACTGCCCCGGCTCAAGGGCTGAGCCGGGGCAGTATCGAGGAGAAGGGGTGTTGGCGGGGGTGGTTACCCCATCTCCTCCAGCGCCTTGCCCTTGGTCTCCGGCACCCATTTGAGGATGAAGGGGATCGAGAGCAGGGCGAAGAACGTGTAGATCATGTAGGCGCCCGAGAGGTTCCAGTCGGACAGCGACGGGAACGTGACGGTGATGACCCAGTTGGCGATCCACTGGGCCGCGGCGGCCACACCGAGGGCGGCGGCGCGGATGCGGCCGGGGAACATCTCGCCCAGCAGCACCCAGACCACCACGCCCCAGGAGAGGGCGAAGAAGAGGACGAAGAGGTTGGCCGCGACCAGGGCGGTGATGCCCTGCGCGTGCGGCAGGGAGATGTCGTCGCCGGTTCCGGTCTTGAACGAGAACGCCCAGGCCGCCGTGCCCAGCGACAGCGCCATGCCCACGGAGCCGATGAGGGCGAGCGGCTTGCGGCCGAGCCGGTCCACGAAGATCATCGCGATCACCGTGCCGATGATGTTCACGACCGAGGTCTCGAAGGAGTACAGGAACGAGGAGCTCGCGTCGATGCCGACCGACTGCCACAGCGAGGAGCTGTAGTAGAAGATCACGTTGATGCCGACCAGCTGCTGGAAGACCGACAGGCCGATGCCGACCCAGACGATGGGCAGGAAGCCGAAGCGGCCGCCGAGCAGGTCCTTGAAGGTGGACTTCACCTCGGAGCGCATGGAGTGGTCGATCTCGCGGATGCGGGCGTCGGCGTCGATGCCCGAGCCCTCGACCTCGCGCAGGACCTCCTTGGCCTTCTCCGTGCGGCCGACCGAGACGAGGAAGCGCGGGGACTCCGGGATGACGAAGGACAGCAGGCCGTAGATCACGGCCGGCACGACCATCACGCCGAGCATCCACTGCCAGGCCTCGAGTCCGCCGATCTCACCGCGCTGGTCGCCACCCGCGAGGTTGAGGATGGCCCAGTTGACCAGCTGCGAGACGGCGATGCCGATGACGATGGCCGCCTGCTGGAAGGAGGCGAGCCGGCCGCGGTAGGCGGGCGGCGAGACCTCGGCGATGTAGGCGGGGCCGATGACGGAGGCCATGCCGATGCCGAAGCCGCCGATGACGCGCCACATGGCCAGGTCCCACAGGGCGAACGGCAGCGCGGATCCGAGGGCGCTCGCGGTGAACAGGACGGAGGCGATCTGCATGCAGCGGATTCGGCCGATCCGGTCGGCGAGGCGGCCCGCGGTGGCGGCGCCGATGGCGCAGCCGATCAGCGCCGCGGCGATCACCTGGGCGAGTGCGGCCGAGCCGACGTCGAAGCGGTCGCGGATGGCCTCCACGGCTCCGTTGATGACGGAGCTGTCGTAGCCGAAGAGGAAGCCGCCCATGGCAGCGGCCGCGGTGATGAAGATGACGTGGCCGAGGTGGTCGGGCTGGGACGCGTTTCCACCGCCCGACGCGGGTGCGTTCGCTGTGCTGGTCAAGGTGCGCTCCTGGGCCCGGCGGCGACGGCGGGCTGTGTGGGGGTCTCGTTGTTGCTTGCTCGTGTTCCTCTAGTGGCGCACAGCAAACTGCTTGCCACCACCTGAACGTCAACACGGCACAGCAGAGCCTATGGGTTCACTTTCTGAAGTCAATAGGAGAGATGAACCCGATTCTTCACAGAGCTGCCCCCGGGGCCCTCATGGAGTGTGTTCACTAAGTGAAGTGAAGGGTCAGCGAAGACGCTGGCTGATGACCTTGGAGACGCCGTCGCCCTGCATGGAGACGCCGTACAGCGCGTCGGCGACCTCCATCGTCCGCTTCTGGTGCGTGATGACGATCAGCTGGGAGCTCTCCTGGAGCTCCTCCATGATCCGGATCAGCCGCTGCAGGTTGGTGTCGTCGAGCGCGGCCTCGACCTCGTCCATCACGTAGAACGGGCTGGGCCGGGCCTTGAAGATGGACACCAGGAGGGCGACGGCCGTCAGCGAGCGCTCGCCGCCGGAGAGCAGCGAGAGCCGCTTGACCTTCTTGCCCGGCGGGCGGGCCTCCACGTCCACGCCGGTGGTCAGCATGTTGTCGGGGTCGGTGAGGATCAGCCGGCCCTCGCCCCCGGGGAACAGCCGCGAGAACACGCCCTCGAACTGCCGGGCCGTGTCCCGGTAGGCCTCGGTGAACACCTGCTCGACGCGCTCGTCGACCTCCTTCACCACCTGAAGGAGATCGGCCCGGGTCTTGCGGAGGTCCTCCAACTGCTCGCTGAGGAAGCGGTGGCGCTCCTCCAGCGCCGCGAACTCCTCCAGGGCGAGCGGATTGACCTTGCCGAGCTGCTGGTAGGCGCGCTCCGCCGCCTTGAGCCGCTTCTCCTGCCGGGCGCGTACGAAGGGACCCGGCTCGGCATCGGCGTCGGGGGCCTCGCCCTCGGCGGGCGGGCTCGGCGGTACGGGCTGGTCGGGCCCGTACTCGGCGACGAGCCCCGCCGCCTCCATCCCGAACTCCTCCAGGGCGCGCGACTCCACCTGCTCGATGCGCAGCCGCTTCTCGGCGCCGAGCACCTCGCCGCGGTGGACGGAGTCGGTGAGTTTGTCGAGCTCGCCCTTCAGGTCGCGGCCGCGGCTCCGGGCCTCGCCGAGCTCCCGTTCGCGCAGGCCCTTGGCGTGCTCGGCCGCGGCGCGCTCCTGCTCGGCGCGGCGCAGCGAGACCTCCAGGTGTGCGAGGAGCTGCCGGGCCCCGTCGGCGACGGCGCGGGCGACTTCGGCCTCGTGGCGCAGCCGGGCCCGGCGGCGCTCGGCCCGGGCGCGGGCCTCCCGTTCGGCGCGGGCGCCGCGGTCCAGGGAATCGGCCCGGCCGGCCAGCCCCTTGACCCGCTCCTCGTGCGTCCTGAGCTGCAGCCGGGCTTCCATCTCGGTCTGGCGGGCGTTGGCCCCGTCGGCGGCGAGCCGGTCGCGCACCGCGGTGTCCGGCTCCTGACCACCACCGTCCCCGAGGGGGTCGTTCTCCTCGGCGACGGCCAGCCGTTCGGCGCACTCCTCGACCTCGGCCAGCGCCTGCTCCAGCGCGTCCTGGGCCTTGGCCGCGGCGGCGGCGCTGCGCTCGGCCTCGCCTGCGGCCCCCTTGGCCTGCCCGGCGAGGCGCCCCAGCTGCTGCGCCGCCCCGGCCCGGGCCTGCTCCCCGGCCCGCCGCCGCTCGCCGATCTCCTCGACCCGCGCGGCGAGCTCGCGCCGCAGCGCCTGGGCGCGATCCCGCGCCGTGGCGCCGTCCGCGCATTCGGCGTCCAGCCGCACCAGTTCGGCGTCGGCTTCGTCGACGGCGGCCTGCACCTCGATCAGACTGGGCGCCCCGGCGGACCCCCCGTGCGCGAGATGGGCGCCGAGCACGTCTCCGTCCCGGGTCACGGCAACGAGTCCGGGCCGCGCCCCGACGACCCGCTCGGCCTCGTCGAGGCCGCCGACGACGACGTACTCCCGCAGCACCCACCCCACGGCCCGCACGGCCCCGGCGTCCCCCTGCACCAGCCCCGCGGCCGGCAGCGCCGCGGAGCCGGGGTCCGGGTCGGCGCCCGGCTCCCGGGCGGGGGCGGTGAGGCCCACCGGGGACAGGACGTCTGCGCCGGTGGCGGCCGGCCCGGGCAGGGGCGCCCCGGACGGCGAACCCGCCTGGGGCCGGGCGGTTTCGGCGCCGCCCGGGCCCGCGGCCTGCCCCGGGAGCGGGGTCGCGGCCGAACGGCCCGCCGCCGCGCCCTCCGCGGCCTGCGCGCCGGCCGCGGCCTGGACGGGGAAGGGATTCCCGGACGGCGAACCCGCCCGGGGCCCGGCCTCGCCCTGGTCCGGGATCGAGCCGCCCGCCGGCGCAGGTGTGATCAGGAGGGTGGCCCGGCCGGCGTCCGTGGCCCGCAGGTGCCGGATGGCGTCGGCCGCCGCGGCCGGCGAGGACACCGCCAGCGCGTCCGCGGCCGCGCCGAGCGCCGCCGCCACCGCCACCTCGTACCCCGGCGTCACCGACAGCCGCTCCGCCGCCGGCCCCAGCAGCCCCGCAAGCCTCTCCCGCGCGGCGAGCAGTGCTCCCGTGCCGTCCTTCCTCCGCAGCCCGAGCGCCAGGGCGTCCCGCCGCGCCGACACCGCCGCCCGCGACTTCTCCGCGGTCGCCGCCGCGTCCCGCGCCTGCGCCAGCGCGGCCTCCGCGTCGGCCAGCTCCGCCCGCGCCGTCTCGTACTCCCCGTCCACCGCCGGATCTTCGAGCCCGCCGACCTCCTCGGCCAGCGCCTCGTACTCCGCCTGCGCGACCCCGGCCCGGGACTCGGCCTCGTCCCGCGCCGCCACCAGCCGGTCGATCTCCGCCTGCGCGGCCCCCGCACGGGACCTGGCCGCGCCCAGCCGGCCCGTCAGGCGCGCCAGCCCCTCGCGCCGATCCGCGATGGCCCGCGCCGCGTCCCGCAGCCGCCGCTCCTCCGCGGCCAGCGACCGCTCCAGCTCCGCCCGGTGCTCGACGGTGTCCTCCAGGGCCCGCGACGCCGCCTCCAGCGCGGCCGTCAGCTCCGCCTCCTGTTCGCGGATCCGCGCGGCCTCCCGCTCCATGTCCTCGGGATCGCGGCCGCGCCGCTCCTCCTCCGGAGCCGCGGCCGAGGCCGATGTGACCCGCGCGTCGGCCAGGGACGCGGTCCCCCGTACCCGCTCCGCCAGCTGCGAGAGCTCGTACCAGGTCTGCTGCGCCCGCTGGAGCCGCGGCGTCAACTGCCGCACCGTTTCCTCAAGCTCCGCCTCGCTCCGCACCGCCTGCGCGAGCTGTGCCTCGGCGGCCTCCTTGCGCTCCTTCAGCGCCGTCTCGTCCGCGATCTCCGCGTCGAGCGCACCGCGCAGCGTCACCAGGTCGTCGGCGAGCAGGCGCAGCCGCGCGTCGCGCAGGTCGGCCTGGATGACGGCGGCCCGCCGGGCCACCGCGGCCTGGCGCCCCAGCGGCTTCAGCTGGCGCCGCAGTTCCTCGTTGAGGTCCTGCACGCGCGCGAGGTTCGCCTGCATCGCGTCGAGCTTCCGCAGCGCCTTCTCTTTGCGCTTGCGGTGCTTGAGTACGCCGGCCGCCTCCTCGATGAAGGCGCGCCGGCCCATCGGGTCCGCGTGCAGGACCGAGTCCAGCTGGCCCTGCCCGACGATGACGTGCATCTCGCGGCCGATGCCGGAGTCGGAGAGCAGCTCCTGGATGTCGAGCAGGCGGCAGGTGTCACCGTTGATCTGGTACTCGCTGCTGCCGCCGCGGAACATGATGCGCGTGATCGTGACCTCGGCGTACTCGATCGGCAGGGCGCCGTCGGAGTTGTCGATGGTCAGTGACACCTCGGCCCGCCCGAGCGGCGGCCGCCCGGTGGTGCCGGCGAAGATGACGTCCTCCATCTTGCCGCCGCGCAGGGACTTGGCACCCTGCTCCCCCATGACCCAGGACAGCGCGTCCACCACATTGGACTTGCCCGAGCCGTTGGGGCCCACCACACACGTAATGCCGGGCTCGAAGCGCAGGGTGGTTGCGGAGGCGAAGGACTTGAAGCCACGCAGGGTCAGGGACTTGAGGTGCACGCCGCCGGACTCTACCTTTCGCGTTCGGTTTCACCCATGAAGGTGCAGGGCACAACCGACGTTAAAGGAATCGTCCCCCCACCTGGCCCAAGCAAGAAAGAAGGGACGCCGAAGCGTCCCTTGCAGATCATGCGGGGCTGGAGTCGAGCGACGGGTAGAGCGCGGATCAGGTGAGCGCAGGCTCCGCCTGGGGTACGTCGATGTCGATGCGGTCCAGCAGCGAGTCTCCGTGCTGAGCGGCGGCCGCATTCAGCGCGTCGTTTTCGGACTGAATCCGTGTGAGCTCGGACTCGAGGTCCTGGACGCGCTGCTGAAGCCGTCGCATCTCGGCGAGGAGTCGCGGATCGGAACCGCCGACGTAACCGAGAAGCGCCTTTGCCATGATGGATGGTCCTCCACACTGAGTGACCGACCGAAGCGGTGTGGGTCGTGAGGGAATCGCACCCGCGGATGTCCGGCAGCGACTGTCAGTCACTGCGCTTCATACTGCCAGCACTGCCAAACAGCTCAGGTGCGCGGGGCTTCCAGCGTCTCACCAAAAAGTTTGACGGTCAACACGATCACGCCCCGTATCGGCGGGCAGCCCGGCTCTCCCAAGGGATGTGGAGATCGTCCGCTGTTCCGAGCCTTCCACGGAACGGCGCCTCCGGCAACGCGTCGAGAGCGGAACGCGCAGATCCGGCCGGGTGCGGACCGTCCGGAGGTGTGATCAGTACATGATCGGCCGATCCCTCAACGGATCGCGAACCCGTCGTAGCCACCGCGCGGTGTACCCCAGATCTCTGTCACTCCGTCCACCCTCCCGGGCGTGTCGGCGGAGCGCAGCCAGTCGAGGAGCCGGTGGCAATTCTCACGTTGACCTTCGGCCACCACCTGCACTCGCCCGTCGTCGAGGTTGAGCGCGAACCCGAGGACCCCGCCGATCTCCAGGGCATTGGCCCTGGTGAACCAGCGGAAGCCCACTCCCTGTACACGGCCGCGCACCCACGCGGTCATGCGGACGTCTTCATTCATGCGTGAACGCTAACGGGGCGAGGAGTTTCGCCCCACATCGCCCCCGGCGCCCCATCGCGTACAGTCGCGCACCAGTGAACTCACCCATTTGGGTGAGTAAGGGATGATCTTGAGCCGCAAGGAAGGCACGTCGCCGATGGGACGCCACCGACTTCACGCCGCGCCGGTCCGCGACGGCAACCGCCGCACCCTCGTGCGCTCCGCCCTGCTGGGCGGCGCCGTGGCCGTCGCCCTCGGCACGGCTGCGGTGACCACGGGCATGGTGCCGGTCGGCGGCTCGTTCCCCTACGTGGGCGTCAGCGCCGACGGCTCGGCCGCGAAGTCGCAGGCCAAGGCCGCGGCCGAGGCGGAAGCCTCGCCGAGCCCGGCTCCCGTGACCGAGCAGGGCGGCCTCGCCAACCTCTCCGGCCGCGCCTCCGCGGGCCCCGACACGGGTGGCCCGTCACCCGCGGCCTCCCCGTCGCCTTCGACCTCCCCTTCTCCGGCGGCCTCGCCGACCCCCTCCGCCTCGCCGACCCCGTCGGCCTCCGCATCCGCCTCCACCCCCGCTCCACCCAAGGTGCAGGCGAAGCCGCAGAAGAGCCCCCCGCCGATCCCGGTCCCGGTGCCCCCGAAGCCGGCCGCCCCGAAGCCCCCCGCTTCGCCCACCCCGCCCGCCCCGCCCGCCCCGACGCCCGACGGCGGCCACTCCGCGGAGGAGAGCGCCGTGCTCACCCTGGTCAACCAGGAGCGCGCGCAGGCGGGCTGCGGCCCGGTCCGGGCCAACCCGCCGCTCGCGTCGCTGGCCGCCGCCTTCAGCAAGGACATGGCCACCCGCGGCTTCTTCGACCACACCGACCCCGACGGGAACACCCCGTGGGACCGCGCCACCAAGGCGGGTCTCGCCGGGCTCGGCGGCGAGAACATCGCCCGCGGCCAGGGCGACGCCCAGGCGGTCATGAACGCCTGGATGAACAGCCCCGGCCACAAGGCGAACATCCTCAACTGCGAATTCCGCACCCTCGGCGTCGGCGTGTACGTCGCCGACGGCGGCCCCTGGTGGACCCAGGACTTCGGCTTCTGACCGAAGCGCGCTTACCAATCGAAAGCGCACTCTTCTGGCCAGCGCTGTGCGGAGCTAAGCTGGTCGACATGGACACTGAACCGCCGTTCGACGCCTTCGCGCGCGCGTGCCCGTCCCGGGAGACCCTGGAGCACGTCACGGGCCGCTGGGGCAGCCTCACCGTGGGCGCCCTGCGCGACGGCTCGTGCCGGTTCAACGAGCTGCGCCGCAAGGTCGACGGCGTGAGCGAGAAGATGCTCTCCCAGACCCTGCAGGCACTGGAGCGCGACGGCATCGTCAACCGCGAGGCGCAGCCGACGAACCCGCCGCGCGTCGACTACGAGCTGACCCCGCTCGGCGTCGAGATCGCCGACCGGCTGCTCGCGCTCATCCACTTCCTCGAAGGCAGCATGCCCCGGGTCATCGGGGCCCGGGAGTCCTACGACGCCGCGCGCGGCGGCCGCTGACAGCGCGGGCAGAAGTAGCTGGACCGGTTCATCCACGGGCGGCGCCGCATCGGGGTGCCGCAGCGCCGGCAGGGCTCGTCCTCGCGCCCGTAGGCGTCGAGCGAGCGGTCGAAGTAGCCGGATTCGCCGTTCACGTTGACGTACAGGCTGTCGAAGCTGGTGCCGCCGACCTCGAGGGCCGCGTTCATCACGTCCCGCACGTGGCCGAGGAGTTCCGCGCTCCGGGGGCGCGTCAGCGTGGCCGTGGCGCGCTCGTAGTGCAGTCGCGCCCGCCACAGCGCCTCGTCCGCGTAGATGTTGCCGACCCCGCTGATCAGGGACTGGTCCAGCAGGGCCCGCTTGACCGTGGTCCGCTTGGCGCGCAGCGCCGCGTGGTAGGCGGCCTCGTCGAAGAGGGGGTCCAGCGGGTCCCGGGCGATGTGCGCGATGACGTCGGGCAGCCCGTCGGGGGTGTTCTCGTGGAGCGAGAGCCCGCCGAAGGTGCGCTGGTCGACGAAGCGGAGCTCGGTCCCGGCGGCGTCATCGAAACGCACGCGGATGCGCAGGTGCTTCTCGTCCGCGGCCCCTTCCGGCTGCACCAGGAGCTGTCCGCTCATCCCGAGGTGCCCGAGCACCGAGAGGTCCCGCCCCTCCAGGGGCAGCCACAGGTACTTGCCGCGCCGTTGGGGGACGCCGATCGTCCGGCCCGTCAGCCGGGCGGCGAAATCGGCCCCGCCTGCCGGGTGGCGGCGTACCGCGCGCGGGTGGAGCACCTCGACGGCCGCGACGGTCCGGCCGGCCACCCAGCGTTCCAAGCCCCGCCGTACGACTTCGACTTCGGGCAGCTCGGGCACGGCGGTCCTCCGGGGGCGATGCGGTCGTGGTGCGTTCGGGTGGCTCCCGGCGAGCGTACCGGCCTCCCCCGTCCGGCCCGGAAACGGGTCCGCCCGCCCCTGCACGGCGGCAGGGGCGGGCGGGAGATCCCGAAGGAAGGGCTCAGCCGTTCGGCGTCGGATCGGCGGGCGTCGGCGACCCGCCGTCCTCGGCCGACGCCGGGACCACGGCGTCGGCCCCGGTGTCGGCCGGAGCCGTCACCGCGACCTGGGCGGCTGCGGATGCCGCGGCTTCCGCCGCGATCCGCTCGTCCGCCTTGGCCCGGATACCGCGCCATGCGGACTCCGCTGCCTGCTGTTCCGCTTCCTTCTTGCTGCGGCCGGTGCCGGTGCCGTACGAGACACCACCGACGCGGGCGGCAGCGGTGAAGGTCTTCTCGTGGTCCGGACCGGTCTCGGTGACCAGGTATTCCGGTACACCGAGGCCTTCGGCCGCCGTGAGCTCCTGGAGACTGGTCTTCCAGTCCAGGCCGGCCCCGAGGTTCGAGGACTTCTCGATGAGCGGGTCGAAGAGCCGGTGAACCAGCTCCGAGGCCGCGTCGAGGCCCTGGTCGAGGTAGACCGCGCCGATCACCGCTTCAAGGGTGTCGGCGAGGATGGAGGCCTTGTCCCGGCCACCCGTGCCCTCTTCGCCCCGGCCGAGCCGGATGAAGGAGCCGAGGTCGAGGCCGCGCCCGACCTCCGCCAGTGCGCGCGAGTTGACCACCGCGGCCCGAAGCTTGGCCAGCTGGCCTTCGGGCAGGTCGGGGTGGGTCGTGTACAGCGTGTCCGTGACCACCAGGCCGAGCACGGAGTCCCCGAGGAACTCCAGGCGCTCGTTGGTGGGCAGACCGCCGTTCTCGTACGCGTACGAGCGGTGGGTCAGTGCACGCACCAGAAGGGCGGACTCGAGTCGATACCCGAGCCGCCCTTCCAGAAGCGTGTGGGACGAGGCCGCGTTGTTACTGTCTGCCTGCTTCTCAGCGTTGGACAGCTCAGACATTGCGCCTCTCACCAGCCGCTCAGACCTCGAGGACCTGGCGCTTGTTGTAGGTGCCGCAGCTCGGGCACGCGATGTGCTGGAGCTTCGGCTCCTGGCAACGCTCACACGAAACCAGGGTGGGGACCGCAGCCTTCCACTGCGACCGGCGGTGGCGCGTGTTGCTGCGCGACATCTTCCGCTTCGGAACAGCCACGGCTACTTCTCCTGCTTCTCGGCGGCGCCCTGAACTCCGTCAGAGGCAGTGCCGCTCATGTTGTCCTTCTCGCCGTCCTGATCGGTCACGACGAGTCCTTGCAATGCCGCCCAACGGATGTCGACGGCGTCATGGTGGTGGTCCGGGTCGTCGTTCAGGCTGAGCCCGCAATCGGGGCACAGTCCGAGACAGTCCTCCCGGCACACCGGCTGCATGGGCAGTGCGAGCACCACCACATCACGCAGCACGGGTTCGAGGTCGAACAAGCCGTCCTCGAGGAAGAGCGTGTCCTCGTCGTCCTCGGCGTCGTCGGCCGGCTCCGCCTTTGCGCGGCTCCGGTCGTCGGCGTCAGGGTACGAGAACATCTCCTGGAAATCCGCCTTGAGCTCGCGCTCGACGGACTCCAGACACCTTACGCACTCCCCTACGGCCGATGCACGGGCGGTGCCTGTGACAAGCACCCCTTCCATGACCGACTCCAGGCGGAGGCTGAGCTTCACCGGGGCGCCTTCCGGCACTCCGATGACCCCGGCGAGACCGAAGTCCGCCGGTGCCGCGATCTCACGGGACAGCCGCTGCATGGCACCAGGACGCCGACCCAGCTCGTGCGTGTCGAACACGAGGGGGTTGCGGTGGTCGAGGCGGGTATTCAGGGCCGTTCCTGCTTTCACAGATCGCTGAAGATCAAAGATTCCGCCACATGTGGGCAGCATGGATCGCGGTGCATACGCGCGACCGAAGAGCCAGGATACCCGGCGCTTCGCTCTGAGCCCAATCCGGCCTCAGCGACCCTGTTCGTACTGGCGCAGCTGGTCCAGGTTGATCATGCTCGTGTCGAAGAAGCTGGTCTCGTCGAGCGCGGGCTGCTGCGGGGTCTGCTGTGCGTGCTCGCCGCCCTGCGGCTGCTGCCGGTAGGCCGCGTAGGGGTCCGGCTGCTGCTCGTAGCCCATGGCCGCGTACGGGTCCGGCTGCTGGACCTGCTGCTGGTAGGCGTAGGGGTCCCCGTAGGAGGGCGCGGCGTATGCCGCTCCGGTGGAGCCGGTGCTCGCACCGGGGTAGGCGTCCTGCTGCTGGGGCTGCTGGTAGCCGTACGCGTCGTACTGGGGCTCCTGCTGGGCCTGCGCCGGGATCGCCGGGGCCGCGGGCGCCATCGGGGCCGCCGGCTCCGCCAGGCCCGCCAGGAAGTCCGCGTCGCTCGCCGAGCGGGACTGCTGCGAGCCCGCGGCGTCCTGGGCGGCCATGTGCGCGCCGAGGTCGTCCGTGGGCACCCGGCCCAGCAGCTTCTGGCGGCCCCGGCCGACCGCCTCCAGGGTCTTGGAGAGCACCGCCTCGAAGGTCGCCAGCTTGGTGTCCACGTACGCGTCGGCCTGCTCGCGCTGCGTCTGCGGATCATGGCTGCGCTCGGGCGCCTCGGCGTCCGGGTAGCCCTGCTCGTCGAGCCCGGGCCCGCGGCCCAGCAGCTTCTCGCGGCCGCGGTCGACCGAGCCGATGGTCTTGCTGAGCACGACCTCGAAGTTCGCGAGCTTGCTGTCGACGTAGTCGTCGGCCTCGGCCCGGATCTCCTCGGCCTCCCGGCGGGCGTCCGCCAGGATCCGGTCCGCCTCGGCCTGCGAGCGGCGCGCGACCTCGGTGTCGGAGATCAGCGAACCGCGCTGGGCGTGCGCCGACTCGATGATCCGCTCCGCCTCGCGGCGGGCGTCCTCGACCATCTGCTCCCGGCCGCCGATGAGCTCCTGCGCCTGCGCGAGCGAGCCGGGCAGCGCCTGGCGCACCTCTTCGAGCTGCGCGAGCAGCTCGGCGCGGTTGATCACGCAGGAGGCCGACATGGGCATGGACCGGGCGCCGCCGACGGCCGCGACGATCTCGTCGAGCTTCTTCTGCACGTCCATGGGGGCTCGCACTCTCTCGGCCTCGGGCGGTTCCTGAGACGGACGGGACGACTGTAAGGCCACCGGGTGGACGCCCGACACCGCACTGACGGCCCGTCAGTCGGTCAGCGGTTGGCGAGCCGCTCGGTCAGCGCCGCGTGCACGTGCGGCGGCAGCAGGTGGGCCACGTCGCCGCCCCAGGTCGCGACCTCCTTGACCAGGGAGGACGACAGGAAGCTGTAGGTCGGGTTGGTCGGCACGAACAGCGTCTCGACCCCCGAGAGCCCCATGTTCATCTGGGCCATCTGCAGCTCGTAGTCGAAGTCGCTGACCGCGCGCAGGCCCTTGACGATGGCCGGGATGTCGCGCTGCTTGCAGAAGTCGACGAGCAGTCCGTGGAAGGACTCCACCTCGACGTTGCCGTAGTCGGCGGTCGCCTCGCGGATCAGCTCGATCCGCTCCTCGACGGTGAACAGCCCCTGCTTGGACTGGTTGATCATCACGGCGACGTGCACGACGTCGTAGAGCCGGGAGGCTCGGCCGATGATGTCGAGGTGTCCGTTGGTGATGGGGTCGAATGACCCGGGACAGACGGCTCGGCGCAACTTGGGTCCCTCGCTCTCCGATGCGGGCATCATGAGTCTTCGCTGGTGAAGGCGGCGCGACCGTACCAAAGGGTGCCTTCGCCGTACTTGCGGGAGCGCAGCGGCTCGAAGCCTTCGGGCCACGGGAAGGCGCCGCTGCGCGTGCTGCGCTCCACGGTGACGAGCGCATCGTCCGTGAGCCAGCCATTGGCGCGGAGTGTGAGGAGGATCTCGCCAAGATCGTCGTGGCCGACGGCGTACGGCGGGTCCAGGAAGACGACGTCGTACGGGTCCGCGCCCGACGGGACCGCCACGATCTGCTCCGCCTTGCCCGCCCGGAACTCGGCGCCGGGCAGGCCCAGCGCCTTGATGTTGTCCCGGATCGCCTTGGCGGCCTTGGCCTCGGGCTCCACCAGCAGCGCGTGGGCCGCGCCGCGGGAGAGGGCCTCCAGGCCGACGGCGCCGGAACCCGCGTACAGGTCGAGCACCCGGGCTCCGCCGAGGCCGTGCAGCGACTCCCAGGTCGAGAAGAGGCCTTCGCGCATCCGGTCCGAGGTCGGCCGGGTGCCGGTGCCCGGGGGCACGGTCAGCCGTCGCCCGCCGGCGCTGCCGGCGATCACGCGGGTCATCTGGGGTCCTTCGGTACGACGGTGATGGCTACTGCGGAGTCCAACGATAGGTCGTACGGCCCGGGACGGCCCCGGCCGGTGCCGGGCGACGAGGGCTCAGCCCTTCTCCAGGTACTGCTCGCGCTCGGTGTCCAGCAGGGCGTCCAGGGCGCTGCGCAGCCCCGGCAGCCCCTGCAGCTCGGGGTCTTCGGCGACCACGCGGGTGGCCTCCTCCCGGGCCTGGGCGATGACCTCCTCGTCCTCGATGACCGCGAGCATGCGCAGCGAGGAGCGCACGCCCGACTGGGCCTGGCCGAGGACGTCGCCCTCCCGGCGCTGTTCGAGGTCGATGCGGGAGAGCTCGAAGCCGTCGAGGGTGGCGGCGACCGCGGCGAGCCGGGCCCGGGCGGGGCTCGCCTCGTGCATCTCGCTGACGAGCAGGCACAGGCCGGGCGCGGAGCCGCGGCCGACGCGGCCGCGCAGCTGGTGGAGCTGGGAGACGCCGAAGCGGTCCGCATCCATGATCACCATGACCGTGGAATTCGGGACGTTCACCCCGACCTCGATGACGGTGGTGGCGACCAGCACCTTGACCTCGCCGGCCGCGAAGCGGCGCATGACGTCGTCCTTGTCGGCCGGGTCCATCCGCCCGTGCAGCACCTCCACCGACAGCCCGGCGAGCGGCCCGCGCCGGAGCTGCTCGGCGATCTCCAGGACGGCCAGCGGGGGCCGCTTCTCCGCGTCGTCCTCGGCGGAGGCCTTCTTCTTGGGGTCGTCCTCGCCGTCGCCGATGCGCGGGCACACCACATACGCCTGGTGCCCGTTCTCGACCTCCTCGCGCACCCGCTCCCAGGCGCGGGTCAGGAAGTGCGGCTTGTCCTTGGCCGGTACGACGTGGGTGGCGATCGGGGAGCGGCCGGCGGGCAGCTGGTCGAGGACGGAGGTCTCCAGGTCCCCGAAGACGGTCATCGCGACGGTGCGCGGGATCGGGGTCGCGGTCATGACCAGCAGGTGCGGGGGCTGCTTCCCCTTGGAGCGCAGCGCGTCGCGCTGCTCGACGCCGAAGCGGTGCTGTTCGTCGACGACGACCAGGCCGAGGTCGTGGAACTGCACCTTGTCCTCGATGAGGGCGTGCGTGCCGATCACGATGCCCGCCTCGCCGGTGACCAGGTCGAGCAGGGCCTGGCGGCGCGCGGGCATCCCCATGGACCCGGTGAGCAGCACGACCTTGGTCCCCTGGTCGGAGCCGCCGAGCATTCCCCCCTCGGCGAGCTCGCCCATCATCTCGGTGATGGACCGGTGGTGCTGCTGGGCGAGCACCTCGGTGGGCGCGAGCATGGCGGCCTGCCCCCCGCAGTCCACGACGGCGAGCATGGCCCGCAGCGCCACCATCGTCTTCCCGCTGCCGACCTCGCCCTGGAGGAGGCGGTGCATGGGGTGGTCCGTGGCCAGGTCTTCGAAGATCTCGCGGGAGACGGTCTGCTGGCCGTCGGTGAGGGTGAAGGGGAGTTTGGCGTCGAAGGCGTCGAGGAGGCCGCCCGGGGCGGGACGGCGGGGGACGGCCGGGAGCTGGGAGTCGGCGTGCCGGCGGCGGGCCAGGGCGACCTGGAGGACGAACGCCTCGTCCCACTTCAGCCGCTGCCGCGCGTCCTCGATGTCGGCCTTGGCGGCGGGCCGGTGGATCTTCAGCAGGGCCTCGGTGAGCGGGACCAGCCCGCGGCCCTCGCGCAGGGCGTCGGGCAGCGGGTCCACGGCCTCCCCGGCGCTGGGCAGTACGGCGTCCACGCACTTGGCGATCTTCCAGGACTCCAGCTTGGCGCAGGCCGGGTAGATCGGGATGAGCTGGTTCGCGAAGGCGGTCGCGGCGTCCCGGTCGGAGGCGTCCGCGCCGAGCGGCTCGTAGGCGGGGTGGGAGAGCTGGAGCTTGCGGTTGAACATGCCGACCTTGCCCGCGAACATGGCGCGGGTGCCCGGCAGCAGGTCCTTGTGCGGCTTGTGGACGCCCGCCCCGAAGAAGACCAGCTGGAGACGGCCGCTGCCGTCGGTGATGGTCACCTCCAGGCGTTTGCCGCGGCCCCCGTTGAAGGTCAGGATCCGGGCGTCGGCGACCTGGGCGACGACCGTCACGTGCTCGTCGATCTGGTCGGCGAGCTCGGCCAGCGAGGTCAGCTCGCCGCGCTCGGCGTACCGCCGCGGGTAGTGGTGCAGCAGGTCCAGGGCCGTGTGCAGGCCGAGCTGCTCGGCCAGCACCTTGGCGGTGGCGGGGCCGAGCGTCTTCTTGAGGTCTTCGTCGAGCGCGGGCACGCCTTCATTGCACACCATGGCGCTGACAAGTCGGCTATTCGACCCCGATGAGCAGGGGCGCCGAGTACCGCCCGCCGCGGTAGGTGACGGTGTCCACCGCCAGGTGCCCGTGCTGTACGTACGCCTCCAGGCGTTCGGCGAGGGCGTCGGGCACCTCCGGCCCCAGGACCAGGGTGACGAGTTCGCCGCCGGAGCCCAGCATCCGCTCCAGGACCGCCTGGGCGGTCTCGTCGAGGCCGGAGCCGATGACGGCGACGTCCCCGTCGATGAGCCCGAGCACGTCCCCGGCCTGGCAGATGCCGGCGGAGGTGAAGGACTGCCGTTCGGCGACGGCGAGTTCCCCGTAGCGGGTGGCTCCGGCGGCCGCGGTCATGGCGACGACGTCCTCGTCGAAGCTGCCCTCCGGATCGTGGACGGCGAGGGCGGCCAGGGCCTGGACTGCGGACCGGGTGGGGATGACGGCCACCCGTACGCCGTCGGCGCGGGCCTGTTCGGCGGCGGCGGACGCGACGGCGCGCTGGTCGGCGCCGCCGGGCAGCAGCACCACCTCGCGGGCGTGCGCCCGCCGGATGGCGTCGACGAGCGCGGCGGCCTCGGGGACCTCCCCGGGGCGGGCGAGCACGGTGGTCGCTCCCGCCTCCCCGCACAGCCCGGCCAGCCCCTCGCCCGGGACCACGGCGACGACGGCCCGCTGGACGCGTTCACCGCGCGCCCTGCGCCGCTCGTCGCCGAAGTGGGTGATGCGGATCCGGTACGGCCGCCCGGCGACCACGCCGGCCTCCACGGCGGCGCCGGGGTCGTCGACGTGGACGTGCACGTTCCACAGTCCGTCGCCGCCGACCACCACCAGGGATTCCCCGAGTCCGTCGAGGCGCTCGCGCAGCAGGGCCACGGCCGGCTCGGCGGCCTCCAGCAGGTAGATGACCTCGTACGCGGGCCCGCCCTGCTCCTCGGCCTCGCAGGGCTGCGGCGGCCGCGGTACGGGCACGGCCCGGCCGCGTACGGCCTCGGCGGCGGGCTGCAGGCCGGACAGCGCCTGCCACAGGGCCCCGAGTACGGCGACCAGCCCGCAGCCCCCGGCGTCGACCACTCCGGCCCGGCCGAGCTCGGCCAGCTGCCCCGGGGTGTCCGCGAGGGCCGCGCGGGCCGCGTCGTAGGCGGCCCGGGCCACGTCGGCGGCGGTCCCGGCGGCCGCCCCGACCGCCTCGCCGGCGCGCGCCGCCGCGGCGGCGACGGTGAGCATCGTGCCCTCCACCGGGTGCGCGACGGCCCGGTAGGCCTCCTCGGCGGCCCGGGTCAGCGCCTCGGCCAGCAGCGGGCCGGACCCGCGCTCCCCCGGCCCGTCGCCGAGCACGTCGGCCACTCCGCGCAGCAGCTGCGCCAGGATCGTTCCGGAGTTCCCTCGGGCGCCTATGAGGGCGCCGTGCGCGTAGGCCCGTACGGCGTGGGAGAGGGAGGCGGCCGCGACCGCGGAATCCGGGTCGCCGGCTGTGGTCTCGCTCACGCCCGCGGGTGGTGTTCCGAGGGCCTCGGCCAGGGCGCGGTCGGCGGACTCGGCGGTCAGGTAGAGGTTGGTCCCGGTGTCCGCGTCCGCGACGGGGTAGACGTTGATCGCGTCGATGTCCTCGCGGGCCCGGCCCAGCGCGGCCACGGCCAGCGAGCTCCAGGTGCGCACCGCTTCGGCGTCGAGCTCGTCGGGGCGCTGCGGCTGCGGCTCGTGCTGCACCGGGCGTTCCTCCTTGTGCGGGCCAGGGTTCACCGCAGGGTAACCAAGGACTGCGGGGTGTCAGGGGCCCCGGGCGGGATCGGCGGCGGCCATGGTAGTTTTCTTGGACGGGCGCAGTCGTTGTATGCTGCTCCGGTTGCCCGATGAGAGTCGGGCCAATTCCCCCGGCAAACCACTCAGACTTCTCCAGACTTCTGATCCGGTGCGCCGGATTTCACTGTAAGTGCATCTGAAGTCTTTGGAGTGACCTGTGGCTGCCAACTGCGACGTTTGCGCCAAGGGGCCGAGCTTCGGCAACAACATCTCCCACTCGCACCGCCGCACCTCGCGTCGCTGGAACCCGAACATCCAGCGCGTTCGTGCCATGGTCAGTGGGACGCCGAAGCGCCTCAACGTCTGCACCTCGTGCATCAAGGCCGGCAAGGTCTCGCGCTGACGCCAACCGTCGTAGCGCAGCCCTTTCCGGTTGCCAAGAAGGCCGGTCCACCTCGTGGGCCGGCCTTTTGCCTTCCGCTTGCCTGGACCGACCGGGCATGTGAAGACCACCGCGTCGCATGACGCGGTGGTCTTCTGCCGTTCCAGCGCCGTCAGCGGTTCCACTGCCAGGCGTGGTCCACCGGGCCGATGCCGCCGCCGAGGGCGAAGCCGGCCGCGATGGCGCCGCTCACGTACTCCTTGGCCTCCATGACGGCCTGCGGCACGTCCTGGCCCTTGGCGAGCCCCGCGGCGATCGCGGCGGCGAGGGTGCAGCCGGTGCCGTGGGTGTGCCGGTTGTCGTGGCGCGGTGCCCGCAGCCACAGCAGCGTGTCCCCGTCGGTGAGCAGGTCGGCGGCCTCGCCGCCGTGGGCGGCCAGGTGCCCGCCCTTGATGAGCGCCCACTCGGGCCCGTACGCGAGCACGGCGTCGGCGGCCCGCCGCATGTCGTCCTCGCTCTCCACGACCACGCCCGTGAGCTGGGCCACCTCGTCCAGGTTGGGAGTGGCCACGGTGGCCCGCGGCAGCAGCTCCTTGCGTACGGCGTCCAGCGCCGAGGCGGCGAGCAGCGCGTCCCCGTGCTTGGAGACCCCGACCGGGTCGACGACGGCGGGGGCGGAGGTGGCGGCCAGCAGTTCCGCCACCGTCTCCACGAGCGCGGTGGAGGCCAGCATCCCGGTCTTGACCGCGTGCACGCCCATGTCGTCCACGACGGCCCGGTACTGGGCCTTCACGGCCTCGGCGGGCAGTTCCCAGACCCCCTGCACCCCGAGGGAGTTCTGCGCGGTCACGGCGGTCACCACGCTCATCCCGTGCACGCCGAGTGCCAGCATCGTCTTGAGGTCGGCCTGGATCCCGGCGCCACCGCCGGAATCGGATCCGGCGACGGTCAGGCACAGCGGTGGCGCGTCGGTCATCTGGAGGTCTCCTCGGTGGACGGGTCGGAGCCGAAGTGGTCCCAGCCGCCGGTGCTCGTCCAGGGGGCGCCGTCCACGGTCACCTGGGGCAGCGCGGACCGGTTCAGCACCTCCCCGATGACCTTCCACCGGGCCGGCAGTTTCACGTCGGGCGGGAAGGTCGCCACGATGGCGTGATCTTCCCCTCCGGTGAGCACCCACTGCAAGGGGTCAACCCCGACGGCCTGCCCGATGTCGTGCATCTGCGTCGGGATGTCGACGGCCGCCGAGCGCAGGTCGATCCGTACCTTGCTGGCCTCGGCGATGTGCCCGAGGTCGGCGATCAGGCCGTCGCTGACGTCGGTCATCGCGGTGGCGCCGAGTCCGGCGGCCGCGGGGCCCGCGTGGTACGGGGGTTCGGGGCGCCGGTGCGCCTCGACGAAGGCCCGCGGGGAGCGGAACCCGCGCGAGAGCACGGCGAATCCGGCCGCGGACCAGCCCAGCCAGCCCGTGACGGCCACGACGTCGCCGGGCTGGGCGCCGGAGCGCAGCACGGGCTCGTGGTTGCGCAGGTCGCCGAGGGCGGTGATGGCCACGGTGATGGTGTCCCCGCGGACGACGTCGCCGCCGACCACGGCCGCGCCGGCGACCTGGCACTCGTCGCGGATGCCGTCCATCAGCTCGGTGGGCCAGGTGACCGGCAGCTCGGCCGGGACGACGAGGCCGAGCAGCAGCGCCGTCGGCACCGCGCCCATGGCCGCGATGTCGGCGAGGTTCTGCGCGGCGGCCTTGCGGCCGACGTCGTACGCGGTGGACCAGTCGCGCCGGAAGTGCCTGCCCTCGAGCAGGATGTCGGTGCTCGCCACGACCCGCCGGTCGGGGGCCGACACGACCGCGGCGTCGTCGCCCGGTCCGAGCCGGACCGCCGGGGTGGTGGTGAGCCGTGAAGTGAGCTCCCGAATGAGCCCGAACTCCCCCAGCTCGCCCACAGTGCCCTTCATCGCTGTGCCCCTTCTTGCCCAGTCCGCTTGCGGTCGCGAGCCGTCACAGCTCTGGGTACCGTCAACAGATACGTCAACTTCTGCTCTCCGTACGCCCCGCTGTGCGTGGCGCCGTGCCCCCGGGTCTCCCCGTGGTGCTCGGCAACGCGGTACCGTGGCGTCCCTTCTTCCCCGGGCCCACCCGAATCCCTGGGCCCACCCGAAGGTTAGGGGAATCGATCCTCGTGGCCGCCCTGGAGGTTCCGTGGTACAGGCGTACATCCTTATCCAGACCGAGGTGGGCAAGGCGTCGTTCGTCGCCGAGTCCATCAGCCAGATCCCGGGGGTGATCCAGGCCGAGGACGTGACGGGCCCGTACGACGTGATCGTGCGCGCCCAGGCCGACACCGTGGACGAGCTCGGCCGCATGGTCGTCGCCAAGGTGCAGCAGGTGGAGGGCATCACCCGCACCCTGACCTGCCCGGTGGTCCATCTGTAGCCCCCGTCTACTCTTGGCCGGTGATGACCCACCACCGCCGGCCCCTGCGTCTGCCCGCCCTGCCCGTACTGGTCGCGGTACTGGCCCTCGCGGGCTGTACCCCGGGTGATTCCGAAGCCCGGGTGGACCCGCCGCCCACGCCGCCCGCCGACGTCGCGGGGTTCTGTGCAGCACTGCACAAGGAGCTCCCGGAGACGGTGGCCGGCCTGGCGCGGGCCGAGGCAGCGCCGAAGTCGGATCTGACCGCCGCGTGGGGCGGCTCGGCGATCGTACTGCGGTGCGGTATCCCCAAACCCCCCGAGATGGCTGATCCGAAGCAGGAGGGCGTCGAGGTCAACGGCGTCCGCTGGCTGCTGAAGCAGATCCCCGACAGCGATGGCGGGGGGTTCCGGTTCATCACCGGGATGCGGCTCGCCTACACCGAGGTCCGGGTCGACAAGGAGCATGCCACGGATGCGGGGATGCTCGTCGGACTGTCCGCCGTGGTGGCCAGGACCGTCCCCGAGGGCATCTCCTCGTACTGACGGGGGCCGGACGCCCCTTCGCACACCGACCGCCCGCCGGGAATCCCGGCGGGCGGTCGGCATGTACGGGCGCCGGCTGCGGCTAGCGCAGACCGGTGGAGCGGCGCAGGGCCGCCTGGATCAGGCGGTCCACCAGCTCCGGGTACTCGATGCCCGACTCCTGCCACATCCGCGGGTACATGGAGATCGGGGTGAAGCCCGGCATCGTGTTGATCTCGTTGATGACGAACGTGCCGTCCTCGGTGAGGAAGAAGTCGGCGCGCACCAGGCCCTCGCAGGACGCGGCGTCGAACGCCTCGATGGCGAGCCGCTGCACCTCGGCGGTCTGCTCCGGAGTGAGCGGAGCGGGCACCAGACCGGAGGCGGAGTCGATGTACTTCGCCTCGAAGTCATAGAAGTCGTGGCTGGAGACCGGGGGGATCTCCGCGGGCACGCTCGCGCGCGGCCCGTCCTCGAACTCCAGCACCCCGCACTCGATCTCGCGGCCGCGCAGCAGCGCCTCCACGATGATCTTCGGGTCGTGGCGCTGGGCCTCGTGGACCGCCGCGTCCAGGCCGGAGGCGTCGTCGACCTTGGTGATGCCGATGGAGGAGCCGGCCCGGGCGGGCTTGATGAAGAGCGGCCAACCGTGCTCGCCGGCGAAGTCCAGGATCCGTGCCGTGGCGGCGTCCCGGTCGGCGTCCCACTCGCGGGGCCGGATGGTCACGTACGGGCCGACGGGGAGGCCGAAGGAGGTGAAGACCCGCTTCATGTACTCCTTGTCCTGGCCGACGGCGGAGGCGAGGACGCCCGAGCCGACGTACGGGATGCCGGAGAGCTCCAGGAGGCCCTGCAGGGTGCCGTCCTCGCCGTACGGGCCGTGCAGCATCGGGAAGACGACGTCGACCTCGCCCAGCGCCTTGGGGACGGCGCCCGGCTCGGTGTAGACGACCTCGCGGTTGGCCGGGTCGACGGAGAGCACGACGGCGCCGTCCTCGGAGTCCGCGAGCTCCTCGACGCTCGGGAGCTTGCGGTCGGCGATGGCCATCCGCGCGGGCTCGTCGGCGGTCAGCGCCCACCGGCCGTCCGTGGTGATGCCGATGGGCAGCACCTCGTACTTGGACCGGTCGATGGAGCGCAGCACGGCGCCCGCGGTGACGACCGAGATGGCGTGTTCCGAGCTGCGGCCGCCGAACACGACGGCCACGCGGGGCTTGCGGCCCTGCTGCTCAGGGGTCTGGGGGAGGTTCTCGCTGCTCATATCGCCACGACGATACCCGGTCGGGCGTCCGGAAAGGAGTCAGCGGCGTTCCGGTTTGGCGCTGCGCCCCATCAGTTCCTTCAGCGCGACCAGCGGCGGCTTGCCGTGGTGGACGATGTCGACGACGGTGTCGGTGATCGGCATGTCCACCCCGTGGCGGCGGGCCAGATCGGCCACCGACTGGCAGGACTTGACGCCCTCGGCGGTCTGCTTGGTGACCGCGATGGTCTCCTCCAGCGTCATTCCGCGGCCGAGGTTGGTGCCGAAGGTGTGGTTGCGGGAGAGCGGCGAGGAGCAGGTGGCGACGAGGTCGCCGAGGCCCGCGAGACCGGAGAAGGTGAGCGGGTCGGCGCCCATCGCCAGGCCCAGCCGGGTCGCTTCGGCCAGGCCCCGCGTGATGAGGGAGCCCTTGGTGTTGTCGCCCAGGCCCATGCCGTCCGCGATGCCGACGGCGAGGCCGATGACGTTCTTGACGGCGCCGCCCAGCTCGCAGCCGATGACGTCGGTGCTCGTGTACGGGCGGAAGTACGGGGTGTGGCAGGCGGCCTGGAGGCGCTGCGCGACGGCCCCGTCGGAGCAGGCGACGACGGCGGCGGCCGGCTGGCGGGCGGCGATCTCACGGGCCAGGTTGGGGCCGGTGACGACGGCGACGCGCTCGGCGGGGACCTTGGCCACCTCCTCGATGACCTCGCTCATCCGCTTGGCACTGCCGAGTTCGATGCCCTTCATCAGGGAGACGAGAACGGCGTCGGCGGGCAGCAGCGGGGCCCATTCGGCGAGGTTGCCGCGCAGGGTCTGGGAGGGGATGGCGAGGACCACGAAGTCGGCGCCGGCCGCGGCCTCGGCCGGGTCGGTGGTGGCGCGCATGTTCGCGGGCAGTTCGACGTCCGGGAAGTAGTCCGGGTTGGTCCGGCCGGTGTTGATGGCGTCGACGACCTCGGCGCGGCGGCCCCACAGGGTCACCTCGCAGCCCGCGTCGGCGAGCACGATGCCGAAGGCCGTGCCCCAGGAGCCGGTTCCGAAGACGGCGGCCTTCACGGGACGTGTCACTTGTGGTCCTCCCCCGCGGCCTTGCGCCGCTGTTCCAGCCTGGCCTTGCGATGGTCGTACGGCTGCTCGGGCGCCTTCTCCCCGCGCAGCTCCTCCAGCAGCTCCGTGATGGCCGCCATGATGGTCTCGGTGACCTCCTTGAGCACGTCCGGGGTGGGCTCCCGGTCGTAGAACTCGGAGAGGTCCACGGGGGGTCCGGCCAGTACCTGGAGGGTCTTGCGCGGGAACAGGCGGACCTTGTCCTCCTTGGCGTACGGCGGCATGGCGAGGTTCGCGCCCCACTGGGCCACCGGAATGACGGGCGCCTTCGTCATCAGCGCCACCCGCGCCGCGCCGGTCTTGCCGGCCATCGGCCACATGTCCGGATCGCGGGTGAGGGTGCCCTCCGGATAAAAGGCCACGCATTCGCCGCGCTCGATCGCGTCCACGGCGGCCCGGAATGCGTCCAGGGCGTTGGTGGTCTCGCGGTAGACGGGGATCTGGCCGGAGCCGCGCAGGATCGCGCCGACAATGGGGACCTTGAAGAGGGCCGCCTTCGCGAGCAATCGGGGCACCCGGCCGGTGTTGTACTGGAAGTGCGCGTAGGAGAGCGGGTCCAGATACGAGTTGTGATTGACGGCCGTGATAAACCCGCCGTCGGCCGGAATGTGATCCATTCCCCGCCAGTCCCGCTTGAAGAGCACCACCAGCGGCGGTTTTGCGATGACCGCGGCCAGGCGGTACCAGAAGCCGATTCTGCGGCGGGACACTCGGACACCTTCCTCTAGGACCGGTGCGCGGCTTGGGCACCCCTTCGGCCGGACAAGTGTGGCCTCAGGTCCGGTCTCTGTCGAGAACACCGTACGCCCCGCCCGGAGCACCGGACCTCCGGGTCGACCGGGCAGAGGCGACAATGGGCCGACGCATGACCGGGCCATGACCCGGCCATGGTCCGCGCATGGACGGACGCGCACCGCAGGGAAGGGGGCCGCCACGAACGCGGTCTGGAGTCTGGTGGTCCCGCTGAAGCCCCTGGCGGAGGCCAAGAGCCGGCTGGCGGCGGCCGTGGGGGCATCGCGCCCCGGGCTCGCGCTGGCGTTCGCGCAGGACACCGTGGCGGCGGCGCTGGCCTGCGCGGCGGTCGCGGATGTGGTGGTCGTCACGGACGACGCCGGGGCCGGAAGGGAACTGGCGCGGCTGGGGGCGCGGGTCGTGCCGGACCTCCCGGCCGCCGGGCTCAACGCGGCGCTGGCCCACGGGGCGCGGGAGATACGCCGGGCCCGGCCCGGGGCGGCGGTGGCGGCGATGAACGCGGATCTGCCCGCGCTGCGGCCGCCGGAATTGCTACGCGTGCTCGAAACCGCATCCGCATTTCCGCGGGCATTTCTGGCGGACGCGGCGGGAATCGGCACGACCCTGCTTTCCGCCGCGCCGGACGTGGAATTGGCACCCTCGTTCGGAGGTCCGTCACGGGCCCGGCATTCGGCCTCGGGAGCTGCGGAAATAGTCCTGCCGGACGTCGAGAGCGTCCGCCGGGACGTGGACACGGGGGCGGATCTGCGGACGGCCCTCGCCCTCGGTGTGGGCCGTCACACGGCCCGATACAGTGCCCGTATGCAGGCGACCGCGTACACGTACGACTCCCAGACCCGCAGCGGCAGTGTGCTGCTGGACGACGGCACCCCGGTGCCCTTCGAGGCCCCGGCCTTCGACGCGGGCGGCCTGCGGCTGCTGCGGCCCGGGCAGCGGGTCCGGATCGAGACGGACGGCGAGGGGCCGGCCCTGCGGATCACGCTGGTCACCCTGCAGACCTTCTGACCCGTACCACTGCACCCATCCTGACCTGCACGGACAGCACCGCGGGCCGGCTTCCCCAGGAGGGGGAAGCCGGC
Source organism: Streptomyces sp. NPDC001903 (assembly GCF_042891345.1). Lineage (NCBI taxonomy): Bacteria > Bacillati > Actinomycetota > Actinomycetes > Kitasatosporales > Streptomycetaceae > Streptomyces > Streptomyces sp. NPDC001903. The sequence goes on along the minus strand of NZ_JBIASZ010000001.1, from coordinate 723,276 downwards.
CCGGCGTGTGTGACTCGTGGCCTTACTTCTTGCGGGCCGTGGTCTTCTTCGCGGTGGTCTTGCGCGCCGTCGTCTTCTTGGCGGGCGCCGTGGTCTTCGCGGTGGCCTTCTTGGCCGCCGGAGCCGTCTTCTTGGCGGTGGCGGTGGTCTTCTTCGCCGTCGTCGCGGCCTTCTTGGCCGTGGCGGTGGTCTTCTTCGCCGTCGCCGTGGTCTTCTTCGCGGCGGTCTTGGCGACCACCTTCTTGGCGACGACCTTCTTCGCGGTGGTCTTCTTGGCGACCGCGGTCTTCGCCGCCGCCTTCTTGGCGGTGGTGGCCTTCTTGGCCGCGGCCTTCTTGACCGTCGCGGAAGCTCCGCCGGAAAGGCTGCCCTTGGGTGCCTTCTTCACCGACACCTCGCCGCCCTTGGGCAGCTTCTTGGTGCCCGCGACCAGGTCCTTGAAGCCCTGGCCCGCGCGGAAGCGGGGAACAGAGGTCTTCTTGACCCGGACGCGCTCACCCGTCTGCGGGTTGCGGGCGTAGCGGGCCGGGCGGTCGACCTTCTCGAACGAGCCGAAGCCCGTGACCGAGACCCGGTCTCCCGCGACCACAGCGCGGACCATCGCGTCCAGTACCGCGTCGACAGCGTCCGCGGCCTGCTGGCGGCCGCCCAGCTTGTCGGCAATCGCTTCTACGAGCTGCGCCTTGTTCACGTCTTCCCCTTCGGAGACTTCGCCAGAACGAATGTGTTCAAGCTTATTTCGCACGTTAGGCGGATATATACCGCAAATCAAACACGAAACGGGCTAATCACCCTAGTGCCGCAACGGTGTAGGTCGTTACGGAGTTCCTTCGCATCAGTCGCCTTCAGGGAATCGACCCTCGTCGAGGTCCTTCATCAACCTGTCCAGGCGCCTTGCCGCATCGGCGAGATCGTGCTTCGCCGCGGCCGTGACGACCAACAGCTTCCGGGACAGCGCCATCCTTACGCCCTCCGGGACTTGCAGTGTGCGCACCCTTGTGTGTGCTTCTTTCAGCCGGTCCGCGACGAGTTCGTAGAGCTCAAGTTGACTGTCGCGTTCCATGCACAGATTGTGCCATCTGGGGCGAGTTGTCGCCTCACGGGGCCTCAACACACGGCTGTGCCCCCCGCCTGAAGGCGGGGGGCACAGTGTTGTCGATGTGATCACCCGGAGGTGAATAAGCGCTGATCAGGCTGGAATCAGACCCTAATCGTGCGCGGCTTGAAGCTCGGTCGGGCGCTTTCGTACGTGTCGATGTCCGCTTCGTTCTGAAGGGTGAGCGAGATGTCGTCCAGGCCCTCCAGCAGACGCCAGCGGGCGTTGTCGTCGAGTTCGAACTCCGCCTCGATTCCCGCCGCGCGGACCTGGCGGGCGACCAGGTCGACCGTCACCTCGGCGGTCGGGTCGGCCTCGGTCAGCTCCCACAGCCGGTCGACGGTCTCCTGCGGCAGGACCACCGTCAGCAGACCGTTCTTCAGCGAGTTGCCGCGGAAGATGTCGGCGAAGCGGGAGGAGATGACCGTCTTGAAGCCGAAGTTCTGCAGGGCCCAGACGGCGTGCTCGCGCGAGGAGCCGGTGCCGAAGTCGGGACCGGCGATCAGCACGGTCGCACCCTGGCGCTCGGGGCGGTTCGTGACGAACTCGGGGTCCTTGCGCCAGGCCTCGAAGAGCCCGTCCTCGAACCCGTCGCGGGTGATCTTCTTCAGCCAGTGGGCCGGGATGATCTGGTCGGTGTCGACGTTGGAGCGGCGCAGCGGGACGGCCCGGCCGGTGTGGGTGGTGAAGGCTTCCATGGTTCAGACTCCGGCGGTCGCGGTGGCGTCGGACAGGTCGGCGGGCGAGGCCAGATGGCCCAGCACCGCGGTGGCCGCGGCCACCTGCGGGGAGACCAGGTGGGTCCGCCCGCCCTTGCCCTGCCGGCCCTCGAAGTTGCGGTTGGAGGTGGACGCGGAGCGCTCACCGGGGGCCAGTTGGTCGGGGTTCATGCCCAGGCACATCGAGCAGCCCGCGTGCCGCCATTCGGCGCCGGCCTCCTTGAAGACCTTGTCCAGGCCCTCCTCCACGGCCTGCAGGGCGACCCTGACGGAACCCGGGACGACCAGCATCCGTACGCCGTCGGCGACTTTGCGGCCCTCGATGATCCCCGCGACGGCGCGCAGGTCCTCGATGCGGCCGTTGGTGCACGAACCTACGAAGACGGTGTCGACCTTGATGTCGCGCAGCGGCTGCCCGGCCGTCAACCCCATGTACTCCAGGGCCTTTTCGGCGGCGTGGCGCTCCGAAGCGTCCTCGTACGAAGCAGGGTCGGGGACGTTGGCCGACAGCGGCGCGCCCTGGCCCGGGTTGGTGCCCCAGGTGACGAACGGGGACAGCGCGGCGCCGTCGATGACGACCTCGGCGTCGAAGACCGCGTCCTCGTCGGTGCGCAGGGTCTTCCAGTACGCGACCGCGGCGTCCCAGTCCTCGCCCTCGGGGGCGTGGTCGCGGCCCTTCAGGTAGTCGAAGGTGGTCGCGTCGGGGGCGATCATGCCCGCGCGGGCACCGGCCTCGATCGACATGTTGCAGATGGTCATGCGCGCTTCCATCGAGAGCTTCTCGACGGCCTCGCCGCGGTATTCCAGGATGTAGCCCTGGCCGCCGCCGGTGCCGATCTTCGCGATGATCGCGAGGATCAGGTCCTTGGCCGTGACGCCCTCGGCCAGCTCGCCGGTGACGGTGATCGCCATCGTCTTGGGGCGGGCCAGCGGCAGCGTCTGGGTGGCCAGCACGTGCTCGACCTGGCTGGTGCCGATGCCGAAGGCCAGCGCGCCGAAGGCGCCGTGCGTGGAGGTGTGCGAGTCGCCGCAGACCACGGTGGTGCCCGGCTGGGTCAGGCCCAGCTGCGGTCCCACCACGTGGACGACGCCCTGCTCGACATCGCCCAGGGAGTGCAGGCGGACGCCGAACTCGGCGCAGTTCGCCCGCAGCGTCTCCAGCTGGGCCCGGGAGACCGGGTCGGCGATCGGCTTGTCGATGTCCAGGGTGGGGGTGTTGTGGTCCTCGGTGGCGATGGTGAGGTCGAGCCGCCGGACCTTGCGGCCGGCCTGGCGCAGGCCCTCGAAGGCCTGGGGGCTGGTCACCTCGTGCAGCAGGTGCAGATCAATGAAGAGGAGGTCGGGCTCGCCCTCGGCGCGCCGGACGACATGGTCGTCCCAGACCTTCTCCGCGAGTGTCCTACCCATCGCTTTCCCTCCGGCTCACCGTCCCGGACCCAGTGGTTCGTGGACCCGTACATACAGACTCGCTGGTTCTTGGAAAAATTGAACTTGCGTTTCACAGTGTGAGACGCGAATATCGTTTCATGGACAACTCTAGCGGCGTCGGCGTTCTCGACAAGGCAGCTCTGGTACTGAGCGCACTGGAGTCCGGTCCGGCCACCCTCGCCGGGCTGGTCGCGGCGACAGGGCTCGCACGACCCACGGCACATCGCCTGGCCGTGGCACTGGAACACCACCGGATGGTGGCGAGGGACATGCAGGGCCGGTTCATCCTCGGACCGCGGCTGGCGGAGCTCGCCGCCGCGGCCGGCGAGGACCGCCTGCTGGCCACGGCGGGACCGGTACTCACCCACCTCCGTGACGTGACGGGCGAGAGCGCGCAGCTCTACCGCCGTCAGGGAGACATGCGCATCTGCGTGGCGGCCGCCGAGCGGCTGTCGGGCCTGCGGGACACCGTCCCGGTGGGTTCGACGCTCCCGATGAAGGCGGGCTCGGCCGCGCAGATCCTGATGGCCTGGGAGGAGCCCGAGCGGCTCCACCGCGGGCTGCAGGGCGCGCGCTTCACGGCGACGGCCCTGTCGGGCGTACGGCGCCGCGGCTGGGCGCAGTCGATCGGCGAGCGGGAGCCCGGTGTGGCGTCCGTCTCCGCGCCGGTGCGCGGGCCGTCGAACCGCGTGGTGGCCGCCGTGTCGGTCTCCGGGCCGATCGAGCGCCTGACCCGCCACCCGGGCCGGATGCACGCCCAGGCCGTCATCGACGCGGCCGCCCGCCTGTCGGAGGCGCTGCGCCGCTCCGGCTGAGGCCCTCCCGGCCGCAGGCCCTTCCCCCACTCCCCCGGGCCCGGGGGCGCGTACGACGCCGCACACGTCCGAACACGCGCCTCCGGGCCCGCACTTGTACGGGGCCGGGCATCGGCACCGGGTGCGTACGGGAACAGCGAAGAGGCCCTCCGCGATGAACGCGGAGGGCCTCTTCCGTGCGTACCCCCGACCGGATTCGAACCGGCGCTACCGCCTTGAGAGGGCGGCGTGCTAGGCCGCTACACAACGGGGGCTTGCTCTGTACTGCGCTGGGCTACCAGGACTCGAACCTAGAACAAAGGAACCAGAAACCTTCGTGTTGCCAATTACACCATAGCCCAATGTGATCTATACCAGACCAGTACCCCCGACCGGATTCGAACCGGCGCTACCGCCTTGAGAGGGCGGCGTGCTAGGCCGCTACACAACGGGGGCCCTAGCGATCCTGCATCAAGACGTCCGGGAGCTACCCAATGAGATCTTGCGGGAAGGATCTGTACCCCCGACCGGATTCGAACCGGCGCTACCGCCTTGAGAGGGCGGCGTGCTAGGCCGCTACACAACGGGGGCTAAGCACTGCGTTACTGCTGCACTGCGCTGGGGTACCAGGACTCGAACCTAGAATAAGGGAACCAGAAACCCTCGTGTTGCCAATTACACTATACCCCACCGAAAGTCAACCCCTTGGGGGGCTTTTCTTTCGAGTGGCGCCTCCGTCCGGCCTTTCGGCCCGCTCCGGCGGCGCAGAAAGAACATTACCGGATGCCTGACCGTGCTCCAAAACGGGTATCCGAGGCCAGCAGCTCCGGGAGCCGGGCGAGACCGGCGATCCGGTGCACGCCCTCGGGGCCCGGCCCGCGCCCGCCGTCCCGGTCGAGCCAGATCGCGGTCAACCCGGCGTCTCGCGCGCCGCGCGCGTCGATCTCCGGCTGGTCCCCCACGTACGCGACCTCGCCCGGCGGCAGCCCGAGCGCCTCGCATGCGGCGAGGAAGGCCCGCGCCTCCGGTTTGCTGACGCCCAGTTCCGCCGCGCAGAGCAGCACCTCGAAGCGCTCGCGCAGGCCGAGATGGCGCAGCTTCGGGTCCTGGTTGGCCGTGGAGGAGTTGGAGAGCACCCCGTGGCGGTAACCGCCCGCGAGGGCGTCCAGTGCGGGCACGACGTCGGGGAACAGGGTCCAGGCGGCCTTGTAGTGCACGACGTACCGGTCGAACCAGTCGTCGGCCTCGGCGGGGCCCATGTCGGGCTCGCCGAGGAAGTCCCGTACGCGGTCGCGGCGCTGCTCCTGGAACGTCACCTCTCCGGCGGCGAAGCGGTCCCAGTGGCGGGTGGTGGTCTCCCGCCACAGCGCGAGCGCCTGCGCGGGGGACCCGTACCGCTCCGCGACGCCCTCCTCGGCGAGCCGGCGCGCGAGGCCGGCCCTGTCGGCCCCGGTGTAGTCGAACAGGGTGTCGTCGATGTCCCACAGCACTGCGCGGATCGGCATGCCTACGACGCTACGACATCGCGGGGCGCCGTCTGAAGGGTTTGCCTATGTCGGCCGTCCCCGGTACGCGTCGGGGGGCGGCGGCCGGAAGTTCCGGCTGCCGCCCCCCGAGGGACGTGCGTACGGGCTGCGCCTACGCGGCGAGCTTCGCCAGGGCCGCATCGATGCGGGACAGCGAGCGCTCCTTGCCCAGGATCTGGAGGGACTCGAAGAGCGGCAGGCCGACCGTGCGGCCGGTGACGGCCACGCGGACCGGGGCCTGCGCCTTGCCGAGCTTGAGGCCGTGGGCCTCGCCGGCGGTCAGGACGGCCTGCTTGAGGGACTCGGGGTCGCTCCAGTCGGCGGCGTCGAGGTTGGCGCGGGCGGTGGTCAGGAGGGCCGCGGGCTCGCCCTTCATGGCCTTGTCCCACGACGGCTGGTCCTCGACCGGCTCCTTCAGGAACAGGAAGTCGACGTTGGCCGTGATGTCGGAGAGGACCGTGACGCGGGTCTGGGCGTACGGCGCGATGGCCGCCCAGGCCTCGGCGTCGAAGTCCTCGGGCGCCCAGTTGGCGTGCGGGGCCCGGAGCCACGGGGTGCAGGCGTCCGCGAAGGCCTTCGGGTCGAGGAGGCGGATGTGGTCGCCGTTGATCGACTCGGCCTTCTTGAGGTCGAAGCGCGCCGGGTTGGCGTTCACGCCGTCGATGTCGAACTTCGCCACCATCTCCTCGATCGAGAAGACGTCCTGGTCCTTGGAGAAGGACCAGCCGAGGAGCGAGAGGTAGTTCAGCAGGCCCTCGGGGAGGAAGCCGCGCTCGCGGTACAGGTTGAGCGAGGACTCGGGGTCGCGCTTGGAGAGCTTCTTGTTGCCCTCGCCCATCACGTACGGCAGGTGGCCGAACTGCGGGACGTCCGTGGCGACGCCGATCTCCATCAGCGCCTTGTACAGCGCGATCTGGCGCGGGGTGGAGGACAGCAGGTCCTCGCCGCGCAGCACGTGCGTGATCTGCATCAGCGCGTCGTCGACCGGGTTGACGAGCGTGTACAGCGGCGCGCCGTTGGCCCGCAGGATGCCGAAGTCGGGCACGTTCTCCGGGGTGAAGGTCAGCTCGCCGCGGACCAGGTCGGTGAAGGTGATCGGCTCGTCCGGCATCCGGAAGCGGACGATCGAGGGGCGGTGCTCGCCCTGGTACGCCTCCAGCTGGACCTGGGTGAGCTCGCGGCAGTGGCCGTCGTAGCCGGAGGGCTTGCCGGCGGCGCGGGCGGCGGCGCGGCGCGCGTCCAGCTCCTCGGTGGTGCAGTAGCAGTCGTAGGCGTACCCGCCCTCGCGCAGGCGCTGGGCGACGTCCGCGTAGATGTCCATGCGCTCGGACTGGCGGTACGGGGCGTGCGGGCCGCCGACCTCGGGGCCCTCGTCCCAGGTGAAGCCGAGCCAGCGCAGCGAGTCGAGCAGCTGCTCGTACGACTCCTCGGAGTCGCGGGCCGCGTCGGTGTCCTCGATGCGGAAGACGAACGTACCGCCGTGGTGCCGGGCGAACGCCCAGTTGAAGAGGGCGGTCCGGACGAGGCCCACGTGGGGGTTGCCGGTGGGGGAGGGACAGAAACGTACGCGGACGTTCGCGTTAGCCACGCTTGATCACCTTGTTGGTGAGAGTGCCGATGCCTTCGATGGTGACGGCGACCTCGTCGCCGACGTTGAGGGGGCCGACTCCGGCCGGGGTCCCCGTGAGGATGACGTCGCCGGGGAGCAGCGTCATGGCCTCGGTGATGTGGACGATCAGGTCCTCGATGGAGCGGACCATGTCGCTGGTGCGGCCGAGCTGGCGCTGTTCGCCGTTGACGGTGCACTGGATGGTCAGGTCGCTCGGGTCGAGGTCGGTCTCGATCCAGGGGCCGAGGGGGCAGGAGCTGTCGAAGCCCTTGGCCCGGGCCCACTGCTTCTCGCGCTGCTGGACGTCGCGCGCGGTGACGTCGTTGGCGCAGGTGTAGCCGAGGATCACGTCCTTGACGCGCTCCTTCGGGACCTCGCGGCACATGCGGCCGATGACCACGGCGAGCTCCGCCTCGTGGTGGAGGTCCTGGGAGAAGGAGGGGTACGTGATCGGGTCGCCGGGGCCGACCACCGAGGTGGAGGGCTTGAAGAAGGTGATCGGCGCCTCGGGACGGCCTTGATCGTCGACGATGGCGTTGCCGAGCTCCGCCGCGTGCTCCGCGTAGTTGCGGCCGATGGCCACGACCTTGTTCGGGAGCACGGGCGGCAGCAGGCGGACCTTGTTCAGCGGGACCTTCGTGCCCGAGAGCTCGAAGTCCGCGAACGGGATGCCCTTGATGATGTCGAGGACGAGCTCACCCTCGGCGCCGGGGGCAGTGCTGCCCTCGACCGCGCCGAACGCGACATTGCCGTCGATGGAGAACCTGGCGATGCGCACGTGTTGCGTCTGCCCCTCTGTATTTCCGCTGGCTGGAGTCTGCGCGTCCAGGCTAACGCGGCGGGCAGCGGCGCTTCGCGCTGCTTTTCCCGAGTGGCCTACTGCGCGGCGGCGACCGGCGCGTCCATCAGGATCGTGCGGCGCGGGTTCGCGGTCTGGGCGGGCAGCTCGACGGCGTGCTCCGAAGCCTCGACCGCCTGCAGCTCTTCGGCGTCCTTGAGGTGCGCGAGGGTGGTGCGGCGGGGGTTGGCTATGTTGCGGAACATCATCGTCGTCTTCACGGTGTTTCGGGCCCTCGGCTCGTTGTCGGGTGCGGGTTGTCGGATCCTTCAACCCTGTAAAGGGCAAGGCTAAACATCCGATTCCCCGGCCCAACGGGGAAGTAATGGCCACGGCTGTGTGAGTTTGCTCACCCATGACCCGGCAATACGGGCATAACGGGCAGTCAATTTCGGGTGGCGAAACGGACATTGCGCCACTGAATCAGCCATTCCGCTCCTGATCATCTCGACTGGGACACCTTGCCAGCCACCGCGTTTGGTCGGCGTAAGTCCGATTCATCCCGAAAGGCGTACCACATCGCGTGACGCCTCCATTGCGGACCGTCACCGCCACTCCAGGCCGACACGCGCACCTTGTTGGAGATCCGCCACTGTGCTGGAATTCGCGGGACCGCCGCGGGAACAGCCGGCGCGCAGGTGGCGCGACACAGCGCCGCGCGCGGCGGCAAGGAGAGGGAGACGCGCCGGTCACCGACGACCACCATGGGGCCGAAATGCCCCACGACTCGACACCGTCCCACCGGTCGCCCGGCGGGACGCCTGGTCCAGAGGTTGCGACGCTAGTGCAGGGACGATTCAAGAGGGATGGCAGCGCTGCGGCGGAGCAGGAGCCGCGCGGCGGGACCGACCGTGGCTCCTCGCCCCAGCACGCCCAGAACCGCGGGCCGGCTGCCGACGGCGCAGGCTCCGACTCCTCCACCACGGTGAACGCGGTGAAGGCGAAGGCGCGCCTCAAGCCCCGGGGCAAGACGAAGAGCGAAGAGCCGGCCGACAAGGACGTGGCGATACCGAAGGCCCCCAGCGGGCCCGGTTCGCGACTCGCCATGCAGAACTGGCGCATCAGCACGCGACTCGTGTCGCTGCTGACCCTGCCGGTCGTCGCCGCCACCACGCTCGGTGGCTTCCGCATCAACGACTCGCTCAACGACATCAGCCAGCTGGAGCACATGCAGCTGCTCACGACGATGACCCGGCAGGCCACCAACCTGGCCGCCATGCTCCAGGAGGAGCGGGACAAGTCGGCGGGTCCGCTGTCGGTCGACCGGTCGGGCAAGCCCAACAGCCTCGTCGCGGGCGTACGCGATCAGACCGACGCCGCCGCCAAGGCCTTCCAGGCCGCGACCGACAAGGTCGACAGCGCGGAGGACAAGGACGAGACCCTCAAGTCGATCCGCAACAACATCCTGCAGATCGGCCGCCAGCTCACCGGCATCGAGGAAATCCGCAAGAAGGCGTACCAGAACGGCGCCCAGCAGACCGTCACCGAGTACAACGCGCTGATCGTCTCGCTGCTCTCGCTCTCCCAGGACATGGCGCAGGCCACCTCCAGCCCGGAGATGATCAAGCGCACGCGTGCCCTGGCGGCCTTCTCCTCCGCCAAGGAGTACGCCTCGATCCAGCGCGCCGTCATCGCCGCATCGCTCCCCGAGAGCAGCGACAAGCCGGGCACGCTCACCGAGAACGACCGCCTGTACGCCCTCTCCGCGCTCCGCGGCGAGAGCCAGGCGAAGAAGACCTTCGAACTCGTCTACCAGGGCAAGCCCGAGGAACTCCTCGCGGCGCTCGGCGACGGCAACACGGAGATCGGCACCGCCGACCACTACGCGCGCCGCGTCCTGAGCACCCAGGGGCAGTTCGGCAAGGAGAAGAACCGGTCCTGGATGGACTGGTACGACGCGGACGACACCAAGCTCCAGGCCATGAAGGTCATCGAGCTGACCCTGCTCGAGGACATGGAGCAGAAGGCCCGCGAGCTCAAGAACTCCTCGCAGCAGGACGCCATCATCAACGGTGCCCTGATCCTGCTCGTCCTCGGCGTCTCCCTCGTCGGCGCGTTCGTCATGGCGCGGTCGATGATCCGCTCGCTGCGCCGCCTGCAGGACACCGCGACCCGGGTCGCCCAGGACCGACTGCCCGAGCTCGTCAAGCAGCTGTCCGAGTCCGACCCGCAGGACGTGGACACGTCCGTGGAGTCGGTCGGCCTGCACACCCGCGACGAGATCGGCCAGGTGGCCGCGGCCTTCGACGACGTGCACCGCGAGGCCGTCCGCCTCGCCGCCGAGCAGGCCCTCCTCCGGGGCAACGTCAACGCGATGTTCACCAACCTCTCGCGCCGTTCGCAGGGCCTCATCCAGCGCCAGCTCTCGCTCATCTCCGAGCTGGAGTCGCGCGAGGCCGACCCGGACCAGCTGTCCTCGCTCTTCAAGCTCGACCACCTCGCGACCCGCATGCGCCGTAACGGCGAAAACCTCCTCGTCCTCGCGGGCGAGGAGCCGGGCCGCCGGTGGACCCGCCCCGTCCCGCTCGTCGACGTGCTCCGCGCCGCCGCGTCCGAGGTGGAGCAGTACGAGCGCATCGAACTCGCGTCGGTGCCCGGCACCGACGTCGCCGGCCGCGTGGTCAACGACCTCGTGCACCTCCTCGCCGAGCTGCTGGAGAACGCCACGTCGTTCTCCTCCCCGCAGACGAAGGTCAAGGTCACCGGTCACGCGCTGCCCGACGGCCGCGTGCTCGTCGAGATCCACGACACCGGCATCGGCCTCTCCCCCGAGGACCTCGCCGCGATCAACGAGCGGCTCGCTTCGCCGCCGACCGTGGACGTCTCCGTCTCCCGCCGCATGGGCCTGTTCGTGGTCGGCCGCCTGTCCCTGCGACACGGCATCCGCATCCAGCTGCGCCCCTCCGACTCGGGCGGTACGACGGCCCTCGTCATGCTCCCGGTGGACGTCGCCCAGGGCGGCAAGAAGCCGGGTCCGATGCCGGGCCAGGGCGGCCCCGGCGGTCCGGGCTCCGGTGCTCCGCAGGGCATGCCGGGCGGTTCGGCGCAGGGTTCGGTCCCGGGCGGCGGCGCACGCCAGCCCGTCGGCGCCGGCCAGCAGCGCGGCCAGGTCTCCGGCGGCGCGCAGCGCGCCGCGCTGCCGGGCCGCGACGGCGGTCCGGGCCAGCAGGGCCCGCAGGGCGGTCCCGGTGCGCGTCCGCAGCAGGGCGGCCCGGGTGCCCGTCCGCAGGGCGGTCCGGGCATGACCGGCAAGCCGGGTGCCCCGACCTCCCAGGGCCAGGGTGCCTTCGGTGACGGCGCCTTCGGCGGCGGTGCCCCGCTGCCGGGCCGCGGTCCGGCCGGCGGTCCCGCCTCCCGTCCGATGCCCGCGCCCACCGGCTCCGGCCAGGGCGGGTTCCCGCAGGGCAACGGCTTCGAGCGTCCGCAGCCCCCGCAGCAGCAGCCCGCCCCGACGGGCCCGGTCCCCTCGGCCCAGGCGCCCTCCGCCCCGGCTCCGCGCGGCTCCCGGCCGCAGCTGCCGCCGCGCGGCGGCGCCGCGCGTCCGGAGCTTCCGGGTGCGGCCGGCGGTCCCGCCGGGATCCCGCAGACCACCAGCTGGGGCGCCGACCAGGCGCGCCACGGCGGCCACGAGGTCCCGCGCGGCCACGACGAGCTCTCGGGCCCCGGTTCGACGGCCGAGTTCCCCCGTCCGGACTTCAACGCCCCGCGCCCGCCGGCCGGCAACAGCACCACCGGCCAGTTCGAGCGCCCGGAGCCGCGCGGTGCGGCGGACCCGTCCACCACGGGCCAGTTCGCCCGCCCGGACTTCCAGGCCCCGCGGCCCGGCGGTCCCGGTGTCGGCGGCTACGCCGCCCAGCAGCCGCAGGCTCCGCAGCTGCCGCAGGCGCACCAGCCGGAGGCGCTGCCGCCGGCCCCGAGCAGCGGCAACGAGCGCAGCCCGATCTTCGACACGCTGGAGTCGAACTGGTTCCACCAGGAGGGCCCGCAGCCTTCCGGTGCGGCGCCGGTTCCCCAGCAGCCGCAGCATTCCGCCCCGGCTCCGGCTCCCCAGCAGCGCCTGCAGCAGCCGCTGCCGCAGCGCGGCCAGGAGCCCGCGGCCGAGCCCGCCCAGACGACCGGCAGCTCGCCGACCGTCAGCTGGCGGTCCTCGCCCAACGACGAGCTGATGCGGCAGGCCGAGCGCGTGCGCCAGCCCGCCGCCGGCGGCATCACCACCTCGGGGCTGCCCCGCCGAGTACCGCGGGCGAACCTCGTGGCCGGCACCGCGCAGCAGCAGTCCGACGCACAGTCGGGCCCGCAGGTCTCGCGAGCGCCGGACGACGTCCGCGGCCGTCTGACCAACCTCCGACGGGGTATCCAGCAGGGCCGTCAGGCCGGCAACAACGGCCCGGCGACCGGCAGTTACCACATCGACCCCACTTACCAGCAGGAGCGTTAGTTGAGTTCGATGAGCCAGGCGGCACAGAACCTGAACTGGTTGATCACCAACTTCGTGGACAACACCCCCGGGGTGTCCCACACGGTGGTGGTCTCCGCCGACGGCCTCCTTCTGGCGATGTCCGAGGGCTTCCCCCGGGACCGCGCCGATCAGCTGGCGGCCGTGGCCTCCGGTCTGACGTCGCTGACCGCAGGAGCCTCCCGCATCTTCGAGGGTGGCGCCGTCAACCAGACCGTGGTCGAGATGGACCGGGGATTCCTCTTCCTCATGTCCGTCTCGGACGGTTCCTCCCTGGCCGTGCTCGCGCACCCCGAGTGCGACATCGGCCTCGTCGGCTACGAGATGGCCCTCCTCGTGGACCGCGCCGGCAGCGTCCTCACCCCGGACCTCCGCGCGGAGCTGCAGGGAAGCCTGCTCATCTGACGTCACATCTCCCGGCCGGACGGTACTTCCGGCCGGGGGACCGGGCGCCAGCCCCGGAACCCAGTACCCCCGACAGGCCGTCATACCTTCCCCCCACCGGCCGCCCCGTCAGACGGCACGCTGACCACTGCTGTCCAGCCCGGAGGATCAATGACCCCGCCCCCCGCCTACTCCGATTCGTACGGCGACTCGTCGTACTCGGAAGGCGATCAGCCGCTCGTTCGCCCGTACGCGATGACCGGCGGACGGACCCGGCCCCGCTACCAGCTCGCCATAGAGGCGCTGGTCAGCACCACGGCCGATCCGATGCACCTGTCCGGCCTGCTTCCCGAGCACCAGCGCATCTGCACGCTGTGCCGCGAGGTCAAGTCGGTCGCGGAGGTCTCCGCACTGCTGTCGATGCCGCTCGGTGTCGCCCGGATCCTCGTCGCCGACCTGGCCGAGGCCGGAATGGTGGCCATCCACCAGCCGGGCAATGGAGAGGCCGGCGGCACGCCGGATGTAACGCTGCTCGAAAGGGTGCTCAGTGGACTTCGCAAGCTCTAATGGCGGAACCGCCCGCTCCACCACCTCCGCGAAGATCGTGGTGGCGGGCGGGTTCGGCGTGGGCAAGACCACGTTCGTCGGGGCCGTCTCGGAGATCAATCCGCTGCGCACCGAGGCCGTCATGACGTCCGCGTCCGCCGGCATCGACGATCTGACCCACACCGGGGACAAGACGACCACCACGGTCGCCATGGACTTCGGCCGCATCACCCTGGACCAGGACCTCATCCTGTACCTGTTCGGCACACCCGGACAGGACCGCTTCTGGTTCATGTGGGACGACCTCGTCCGCGGCGCCATCGGTGCGATCGTGCTCGTCGACACCCGCCGGCTCGCCGACTGCTTCCCCGCGGTCGACTACTTCGAGAACAGCGGGCTGCCGTTCGTCGTGGCCCTCAACGGCTTCGAGGGACACCAGCCCTACACCCCCGAGGAAGTCCGCGAGGCCCTGCAGATCGGGCCGGACGCCCCGATCATCACCACCGACGCCCGCCACCGGGCGGACGCCAAGAGTGCGCTCATCACGCTCGTCGAGCACGCCCTCATGGCCCGACTCAAGTAACACGACTCGGGTAACGGCGCTCAAGGGGCACCACTCAAGTACCACGGGTTCTTCACAACGTGAGAGGGCGGGCTGTGTCATAGGACACGGCCCGCCCTCTCGGTTCATAACGTTTCGACAGTGAATTGCCGCCACTTGGACACAGGGCGCGGTCGGGCGGTGCCGCTGCGCTCACAACTGGCTCCATTTTTGCCGCAGCTCGCTCCTTATGTCCGTTTTATGCGTGACATAAGGCTCTGGGAATGGCCGATTTCAACTGTTTGGAACACGGCCGTTAAGCGTGCTGGAATTCAACTAACTAGCTAGTAGCACCGCCGGAAGGTTGTTGGTCGAGTGAGGCGAAGCAACTCAAGCCCCGCGGATGAACCCGCGCGCGGCAACTTCACCCCGCCGCAGCGCGCGGGCACGTCGTCCGTCGACGTACCCGTCGACCCGCCGGCGAAGAGCGGCAGCACCAGCAGGTTCTCCCCCCGCAACTGGCGCGTGCCGACCAAGCTGAACGCCATCCTGCTCGTCCCCGTCCTCGTCGGACTGGTGATGGGCGGCTTCCAGGTGAAGGGCTCGGTCGACCGCTGGAACGAGGCCAAGGACGCCGAGAAGACGGCCCGCATCGTCCAGGCGGCGGCCGAATACGGCCAGGCCCTCCTCAACGAGCGCGACCTGACGGCCGAACCCCTCCTCAAGGGCGACCGGAACAACGAGTCCGTCGCGAAGGCCTACGCGGCCACCGACGCGGCCAAGGAGAAGTTCGCCCAGGCCTCGAAGGACCTCCCCGCCAACTCGGGACTCGAACGGCGCCTGGAGCTCTTCCGCCAGGAGGAGCCCAAGCTCGCGGCCGTCCGGCAGTCGGCGTACGCCGCGCAGGAGACCGCGAAGAAGAACCCGCCGAGCGCGAACGGTCCGATCCCGACCGAAGAGGGGTACGTGCTGGTCCAGCACTACCTCATGACCTTCTCCAACGAGCTCGGCCTGGGCACCGGCAACGTCACCAGCTACGGCCGCATGGTCTACGCGGTCGAGCTGGCCAAGGCCGCGAACTCGCTCCAGCGCTCGGTCGGCACCCACCTGCTGGTGCGCCCGAACGAGAACGAGGACATCCGCAAGGCCCAGCTCGTCGCCTTCTCCTCGTACGCCTACCTCGAGGACATCGCGATCGGCGAGTACGTCGCGGCCGGCACCGAGGAGGACGTGAAGCGCCTCCAGGACGTGATGGGCAAGAAGTCCCAGGAGGGCGCCGAGAAGCTCGCGGCGGCCAAGCGGGCGGCCGAGCAGGCCGGCACCCCCTTCAAGGCGCCGCCGATCGTGAACAACTCCGCCCTCACCGGCATGACCGAGGCGATCGCCAGCGGCGAGCCCAAGAACAAGGTCATCGCGGGCGGCACCACCCCCCAGGCCTGGCAGGCCGGCGCCACCGCCAAGTTCGAGGGCTACGCCGAGATCGAGAAGGACCTCCTCGCCAAGGCCGTGACCGACTCGGTCGCCGTCTCCGACGAGGCCCGCACCGACGCCATCTGGACCGGCGCCATCGTGGTCGTGGCCCTGCTCGCCGCGTTCATCCTGGCCGGCATGATGGCCCGCCAGATGAGCAACTCGATGCGCCGGCTGCGCACCGCCGCCTTCGACGTGGCCGAGCAGCGCCTGCCGATGCTCGTCGACCAGCTCTCGCGCACCGACCCGGGCAAGGTCGACACCCGTGTCGCGCCGATCCCGATCAACTCCCAGGACGAGATCGGCGAGGTCGCCCGCGCCTTCGACCAGGTCCACCGGGAAGCGGTCCGGCTCGCGGCCGAGCAGGCGCTGCTGCGAGGCAACGTCAACGCGATCTTCACCAACCTCTCCATACGCAACCAGTCGCTGATCGAGGGCCAGCTGACCCTCATCACCGACCTGGAGAACAACGAGGCCGACCCGGACCAGCTGGAGAACCTCTTCCGCCTGGACCACCTGGCCACCCGTATGCGCCGCAACGGCGAGAACCTCCTCATCCTCGCGGGTGAGGAACCTGGCCGCCGCTGGGACCAGCCGGTCCCCCTCGTCGACGTCCTGCGCGCCGCCTCCTCCGAGGTGGAGCAGTACGAGCGCATCGAGCTCTCGGGCGTCTCCGAGGCCGAGATCCACGGCCAGGCCGTGACCGACCTCGTGCACCTGCTCGCCGAGCTCCTGGAGAACGCCACCACGTTCTCCTCCCCGCAGACCAAGGTCCGCGTCAACGCCACGCGTCTGCCCGACGGCCGCGTGATGGTCGAGATCCACGACAAGGGCATCGGCCTCACCGCCGAGGACTTCGCGGACATCAACCACAAGCTGGCCAACCCGCCGACCGTGGACGCCGCGATCTCCCAGCGCATGGGTCTGTTCGTGGTCGGCCGGCTGGCGGACCGCCACAGCATCCGCGTCCAGCTGCGCCCCTCGGGCGAGGCCGCCGGCACCACGTCGCTGGTCATGCTCCCGGACGCGATCACCCATGGTGGTGGCGGCGAGGGGATCCCGGACGACGACTTCACGGTGTCGTCGATGATCCCGCAGCAGCAGGCGCAGCAGGCCGTCCCGATGCGTACGGCCGCCGAGCTGGGCTTCGACGACTCCCGCTACGAGGGCAGGGGCGCCGAGGAGCAGGGCGACGGCACCGGGCTGGACCCGGTGGGCCGCTCCCTGGCCCAGCAGGAGCGCCGTGCCGCGCTCGAGGCCCAGGTGGGCTACGGGCAGGAGCAGCAGGGCGACTTCGCCGAGCAGGAGTATGCGGAACCCCAGCCGGAGCACGGGTACCAGCCGTACCAGGGCTACGAGCAGCAGCCCGAGCAGGGCTACGACACCTCGTACGACTCCCGGCAGGCCCCCGTCGCCCAGCAGGGCTACGAGGCGTACCCGCAGCAGGACTACGGTTATCCGGAAGCCGGATACCAGGATCGTCAGCAGGACGCCCCGGCGTTCGACGGCGGCTATGCGCCCCAGTCCCCGCAGGCGGAGTGGCCCGAGCAGAACACCTACTCGGGCGGCTACCAGCAGGGCTACGGGACCGAATCGGAACTCCCGGCCGCTCCCGAACCCGCCCCGGACCGCGTAGGCTTCGACCGTCCGGGCGCCGCTGCCGACACCGGCCACGAAGTGACCGGAGCGGGCCTGCCGCGCCGCGGCAGCCAGCAGCAGTGGCAGCCGGCACGGAAGGAAGCGGAGTCCACCGGATCCCTCTTCGAGCAGCGGCCGCAGCGACAGCAGCAGCCCGCCGCCCCGGAGCGGGACGAGGAAGGCAGCGAAGCGTGGCGCTCGAACAACGACGAGCGCTGGCAGCAGGCCGCCAAGCTCCGTGAGCCGAAGGCGGGCGGGGTCACCCCGTCCGGTCTCCCTCGGCGCGTACCCAAGGCCAACCTGGTCGAGGGTGCGGCGGAGACGACCCCGCAGGGCGGCCCCCAGGTCTCCCGCGCACCGGAGGACGTCCGCGGCAGGTTGAGCAACCTGCGGCGCGGTGTCCAGCAGGGGCGCAGCGCGGGTTCCGAGCAGTCAAGTAACAGCTATGACCAGGAGCGTTAGTGTGAGCCCGATGAGCCAGGCGGCACAGAACCTGAACTGGTTGATCACCAACTTCGTGGACAACACCCCAGGGGTGTCCCACACGGTGGTGGTCTCCGCCGACGGCCTTCTTCTGGCGATGTCCGACGGATTCCCGCGCGACCGCGCCGATCAGCTGGCGGCCGTGGCCTCCGGTCTGACGTCGCTGACCGCAGGAGCCTCCCGCATCTTCGAGGGTGGCGCCGTCAACCAGACCGTTGTGGAGATGGACCGCGGGTTCCTTTTCCTCATGTCCGTGTCCGATGGATCGTCCCTCGCGGTGCTCGCGCACCCCGAGTGCGACATCGGTCTCGTGGGCTACGAGATGGCCCTCCTCGTGGACCGAGCAGGCAGTGTTCTCACTCCGGAACTGCGCTCGGAGCTGCAGGGAAGTCTTCTCAACTAGCAGACAGGCAGTGCGTTTCGCGTCATCGCACCATAGGGTGCGGTGGCGCGGTTCCACAGGGAGTACTGCGTTCTTGGAGTCGGAGGAGGAAACGTGACAACACCCGGAGGACATCCTTATGGCGGCGCGCAGCAGCCGCAGGGTGGGCAGCACGACCAGAACCGCTTCAACTTCCCCTCCGCTCCCAGCCGGCCGGTTCCGGAGCAGCACAATCCCTACCAGCAGCAGCCGTACGGCCAGCCCCAGCAGGCCCAGCCGCCCCACCGGCCCTCGCAGCAGCCCCTCCGGGGCCAGCAGCAGCAGGCCCCCAAGGCACACAACCCGCTGGTGCGTCCGTACGCGATGACCGGCGGCCGTACCCGGCCGCGCTACCAGCTCGCCATCGAGGCGCTGGTCAGTACCACGGCGGATCCCGCGCGTCTGCAAGGGCAGTTGCCCGAGCACCAGCGCATCTGCCGCCTGTGCCAGGAGATCAAATCCGTCGCGGAGATCTCGGCACTTCTCTCCATTCCTCTTGGTGTCGCCCGCATCCTCGTCGCCGACCTGGCGGAGGCGGGCCTTGTCGCCATTCACCAGCCCGGCGGCGACGAGTCTGCCGGCGGCCAGCCAGATGTGACACTGCTCGAAAGGGTGCTCAGTGGACTTCGCAAGCTCTAACGGCGGAGCGGCTCGCTCCACCACCTCCGCGAAGATCGTGGTGGCGGGCGGCTTCGGCGTGGGCAAGACCACGTTCGTCGGCGCGGTCTCCGAGATCAACCCGCTGCGCACCGAAGCCGTGATGACGTCCGCGTCCGCCGGCATCGACGATCTGACCCACACCGGGGACAAGACGACCACCACGGTCGCCATGGACTTCGGCCGCATCACTCTGGACCAGGACCTCATCCTGTACCTGTTCGGCACCCCCGGACAGGACCGCTTCTGGTTCATGTGGGACGACCTCGTCCGCGGCGCCATCGGTGCCGTCGTCCTGGTCGACACGCGGCGCCTGGCGGACTGCTTCCCGGCCGTGGACTACTTCGAGAACAGCGGCCTGCCGTTCGTCATCGCCCTCAACGGGTTCGACGGCCACCAGCCGTACACGCCGGAGGAGGTCCGCGAGGCCCTGCAGATCGGCCCGGACGCCCCGATCATCACCACCGACGCCCGCCACCGCGCGGACGCCAAGAGCGCGCTCATCACCCTGGTCGAGCACGCCCTCATGGCCCGCCTGCGGTAGGCACCGCGGTACGCACGCGAAAGGCCCCCGCACTCCGAGGAGTGCGGGGGCCTTTTCGGTCTGCTCCGGGAAGATCCGGTGAGGAGCGGGGCGTCCGGCGGGTCCGCCGGACGCTCCCTGCGCTCCTAGCCCTGCCAGCTGTGCGGGGCGCGGAAGCCGGGGGTGCGCTCCAGGCGCCGCCAGCGGGCCTGGGAGCCGATGCGGTGCACCGGACGGCCCTCGGGGGCGGAGGCGGCGCGGGCCAGCAGGATCGCGGTGATCGCGGCCAGCTCCTCGGGGGCGGCGTGGCCCTTTTCGACGCGCAGCAGGGTGTCGGCGGTCTTGGTCATGGGTGGCAGGTCTCCTTCGCTTTACTGCGGCGGGTTGCCGTGCTTGCGGGACGGCAGGTCGGCGTGCTTGCTGCGGAGCATCGCCAGGGCGCTGATCAGGGTCTCGCGGGTCTCCGCCGGGTCGATGACGTCGTCGACGAGACCGCGCTCGGCCGCGTAGTACGGGTGCATCAGCTCGGCCTTGTACTCCTTGACCATGCGCGCGCGCATCGCCTCGGGGTCCTCGGCCTCCGCGATCTGCTTGCGGAAGATGACGTTGGCCGCGCCCTCGGCGCCCATGACCGCGATCTCGTTCGTCGGCCAGGCGTAGGTGATGTCCGCGCCGATGGACTGCGAGTCCATGACGATGTACGCGCCGCCGTAGGCCTTGCGCAGGATCAGCGAGATCCGCGGGACGGTGGCGTTGCAGTACGCGTACAGCAGCTTGGCGCCGTGGCGGATGATGCCGCCGTGCTCCTGGTCGACGCCCGGCAGGAAGCCGGGGACGTCCAGCAGCGTGATGATCGGGATGTTGAAGGCGTCGCACATCTGGACGAAGCGCGCGGCCTTCTCGGAGGCCTCGATGTCGAGGACGCCGGCGAGGTGGGCGGGCTGGTTGGCGACGATGCCGACGACCTGGCCGTCGAGCCGGGCCAGGGCGCAGATGATGTTGCGGGCCCAGCGCTCGTGGATCTCCAGGAAGTCGCCTTCGTCGACGAGCTCCTCGATCACCTTGTGCATGTCGTACGGGCGGTTGCCGTCCGCGGGGACCAGGTCCAGCAGGACGTCCGAGCGCCGGTCGGCGGCATCGGAGGTCTCGTGGACCGGCGGGTTCTCCCGGTTGTTGGAGGGCAGCATCGAGATGAGGTAGCGCACCTCGGAGATGCAGGTCTCCTCATCGTCGTACGCGAAGTGCGCGACGCCGGAGGTCTCGGCGTGCACGTCGGCGCCGCCGAGGCCGTTCTGGGAGATCTCCTCACCGGTGACGGCGCGGACGACGTCGGGGCCGGTGATGAACATCTGCGAGGTCTCGCGGACCATGAAGACGAAGTCCGTCAGGGCCGGGGAGTAGGCGGCGCCACCGGCGCACGGGCCCAGCATCACCGAGATCTGCGGGATGACGCCCGAGGCCTTGGTGTTGCGCTGGAAGATGCCGCCGTAGCCGGCGAGCGCGGAGACGCCCTCCTGGATACGGGCGCCGGCGCCGTCGTTCAGGGAGACCAGCGGGGCACCGGCCGCGATGGCCATGTCCATGATCTTGTGGATCTTCGTGGCGTGGGCCTCGCCCAGGGCGCCGCCGAAGATGCGGAAGTCGTGCGCGTAGACGAAGACCGTGCGGCCCTCGACCGTGCCCCAGCCGGTGATGACACCGTCGGTGTACGGCTTCTTGCCTTCGAGGCCGAAGCCGGTCGCACGGTGGCGGCGCAGCTGCTCGACCTCCTTGAAGGAACCCTCGTCGAGCAGCAGCGCGATGCGCTCGCGCGCGGTCAGCTTGCCCTTGGCGTGCTGCGCCTCGGTCGCCCGGTCACTGGGTCCACGCCGCGCCTGCTCGCGCAGGGAGTGCAGCTCGGCCACGCGCCCGCGGGCGTCCGTCGGCTCGCTCGGAGTCTGGTCCACAACGGTCATGTATCGACCTTACGAAGCGGTCGAAGAAAAACCTCCGTTGATTCCACACAGTCTCGGAAGTGTTCCGCTGTCCGGGCCGGACAGAACCGCCACACGATGCGCGGACACCACCAGGCCGGACCCCTCTCCTTTGTCGAGGTTCCACAAAACGCCGACACACCCCGCGTAGATGTTGAAATTTGAACGGAATAGGTCTAGCGTCGTTCTCGTTGAAAGTTCAACCAAAGCGGGGCTCGACCGCCCCGCCAGCAACAGGGAGCACATCATGGGTCTCTTCAACCGCCGCAGCCAGACCGCCGACATCCAGGAGGGCGCCACCACCGTCGCCACCCTCGACGTGGACCCGGCCCTGGCCGCCCTCACCGGCGACTACGTCATCGACGCCGCCCACAGCAGCATCGGCTTCACCGTCCGCCACGCGATGGTGACCAACGTCCGCGGCAGCTTCGCCGACTACTCCGGCAGCCTGCAGCTCGACGGCGGCGACCCGGCCCGCTCCGCCGCCTCCATCGAGGTGAAGATCGCCTCCGTGGACACCGGCATCGCCGACCGCGACGGCCACCTGCGCAGCGGCGACTTCTTCGACGCCGACGCCTTCCCGCTGATGACCTTCCGCTCCACCGAGGCGGCCCAGCTCGGCGGCGACCGGTACCGCATCACCGGCGAGCTGACGATCAAGGACGTCACCCGTCCGCTCTCCATCGACCTGGAGTTCAACGGCTCGGCCACCGACGTCTACGGCAACGAGCGCGTCGGCTTCGAGGGCTCCGCCGAGATCCTGCGCTCCGACTGGGGCCTGACCTGGAACGCCGCGCTGGAGGCCGGCGGGGTCATGGTCAGCGACAAGGTGAAGCTGACCTTCGACATCTCGGCCATCAAGCAGGCCTGAACCGCCTGACGCCGCCGGGTCCCGGGGGCGGCACCGGGGGGTGACCCCCCTAGAAGCCGCCCCCACCGTCGAACCCGCCGCCGCCGTCGAATCCACCACCGCCGCCGAAGTCCCCTCCCCCGAAATCGGAGGAGTTGAAGTCGGCGCCGGAGTAGTCCCCGCCGTCGTAGCCGCCCATGTCGGAGGCGTAGGCGGGGCTCGACATCATCGAACCGAGCACCGTGCCCACGAGCAGGCCGGGCAGGATGCCGCCGCCGAAGTACCCGCCCGCCCAGGGCCCGTACGCCGGGCCCGCGTCGTAGTACGGGCGCGGCCCGTACTCGGTGTCGACCGTACGGACCATCGGGTCCTTGCCGTCGCGCAGCCGGACGGCGTCCGCCGCGCACACGGGGACGGTACGCACCGACCCGCCCGCCGGCGACCACGCCGCGTCCTGCGTGCTCGGCCCGTGCCGCGGGTCGAAGAAGCAGGGCGCGCGGCGCTCGGGCAGCGGCTTGCCCTGACGGCGGGCATCGAGGCCGGCCAGCGCGAACCGGCCGTCCTCCAGGGCCTGGGTGACCCCCTTGACCTCCTCGGGGTGTCGGACCGAGGCCATGATGTCCTTGGCCTTCTCGTAGGAGTCGAGGCCCTTCTCGTAGTCCGCGCGCATCGCGTCGTCCGCTCCGGGCTCACCGGGGTGGAAGTCCAGCCGGTCGAGCTCCTCGCCGAAGGCCGTGATGTCCTCGTCCACGACTACGCGCAGCTTCTCGATGGCCTCGCGCTCGGCCTCTTCCTTCTTCTTTCGGTTCCGGCGCACCAGCGCGTACGCACCGCCGCCGCCGATCACGGCCACCGCGCCGAGGGCGACCAGGCCGCCGACCGGAGTCCCGCCGTCGCCGCCGGTGTCACCCCAGGAGGCCGGGGCCCTGCCCTTGACCTGCGTCAGCGCCTGGTCCACGAAGTTGTTGAGTTCGGTGCTCGCGCCCACCGGCCCGCCGGCCTTCACCGCGTCCGTGAGGTTGCGGACGGCGCCCGGGGACATCACCGCCCGGTCGGCGCCCGCGTTGAAGCCGTCGCCGAGCCGGATCGCGTAGAGCCCGGTGATGCCGGTCTCGGTCCGGACCGTGCGCAGCACGCTGTCGGCGGGGAACTCGGAGCCGGCCGGCAGCACGGCGACGAACACCGGCTTGCCGGCGTCCTTGATCTTCTTCGCGAGCGCGTCCGCCTGGTCCTTCGACAGCTGCGCCTCGGCCCGGGGATCCACGTAGACCGGGCCCTGCTTGAGGGCCTCCGCCACGGCGGCGGGCCCGGTGGCCGCCGACGCCTGCGGGGCGGCCACGAGGGCGGTCGCGGACAGGGCCAGCAGCAGAGCGGCCAGCAGCCGACCGGGACGTACGGATATCAGCCTGGTCCTCATGCCTCGACGCTACCGGAACCGGCTCTTTCCTGTGTGAGCTGGACATAAACCCCACCGCCCCGGCCGCGACGGCCGGGGCGGTGGGGTTTCGCCCGCTACTCGGCGGGTTCGACGCCCGCGTGCAGCAGCCCGTACGTGAAGGCGTCCTCCAGGGCCTGCCAGGACGCGGCGATCACGTTCGGGGCGACGCCCACCGTGGACCACTCGCGGGTGCCGTCCGTGGTGGCGATCAGGACGCGCGTCGTGGACTCCGTGCCGTGCTTGCCCTCCAGGATGCGGACCTTGTAGTCCACCAGCTCGAACTTGGCCAGCTGGGGGTAGAAGCGCTCCAGTGCCACCCGCAGCGCCCGGTCCAGGGCGTTGACCGGGCCGTTGCCCTCCGCCGTGGCGACGATCCGCTCGCCCTTGGCCCACAGCTTGACCGTGGCCTCGTTGGCGTGGGTGCCGTCGGGGCGGTCCTCGACGATGGCGCGCCAGGACTCCGTACGGAAGTACTTGCGGGCGCGGCCCTCGACCTCGGCGCGCAGCAGCAGCTCGAAGGAGGCGTCGGCGGCCTCGTACGTGTAGCCCGAGAGCTCCCGCTCCTTGACCCGCTCGACGACCCGGGAGACCAGCGCGCGGTCCCCGCCGAGGTCGACGCCGAGCTCCTTGCCCTTGAGCTCGATGGAGGCGCGCCCGGCCATGTCGGAGACCAGCATCCGCATGGTGTTGCCGACCCGCTCGGGGTCGATGTGCTGGTAGAGGTCCGGGTCGACCTTGATGGCCGAGGCGTGCAGGCCCGCCTTGTGCGCGAAGGCGGAGACGCCGACGTACGGCTGGTGCGTGGACGGCGTCAGGTTGACGACCTCGGCGATGGCGTGCGAGATGCGGGTCATCTCGGCGAGCGCGCCCTCGGGCAGGACCCGGCGCCCGTACTTGATCTCCAGCGCGGCGACGACCGGGAAGAGGTTGGCGTTGCCGACGCGCTCGCCGTAGCCGTTCGCGGTGCACTGGACGTGCGTGGCGCCCGCGTCGACGGCGGCCAGGGTGTTGGCGACGGCGCAGCCGGTGTCGTCCTGGGCGTGGATGCCCAGGCGGGCGCCGGTGTCGGCGAGCACGGTCGCGACGACCGCGGTCACCTGGGCGGGCAGCATGCCGCCGTTGGTGTCGCAGAGGATGACGACGTCGGCGCCGGCCTCGTGGGCGGTGCGCACGACCGACTTCGCGTACTCGGCGTTGGCCCGGTACCCGTCGAAGAAGTGCTCGCAGTCGACGAAGACGCGGCGGCCCTGGGCGACCAGGTGGGAGACGGTGTCGCGGACCATCTCCAGGTTCTCCTCGAGCGTGGTGCGCAGGGCGAGCTCGACGTGCCGGTCGTGGGACTTGGCGACCAGGGTGATCACCGGGGCGCCCGATTCCAGCAGGGCCCGCACCTGCGGGTCCGCGGCGGCCGAGCCGCCCGCCCGCCGGGTGGCGCCGAAGGCGACCAGCTTGGCGTGCTTGAAGTCGATCTCGGCGCGGGCGCGGGCGAAGAACTCGGTGTCGCGGGGGTTGGCGCCCGGCCAGCCGCCCTCGATGAAGCCCACTCCGAAGTCGTCCAGGTGCCGGGCGATCGCCAGCTTGTCGGCGACGGTGAGGTTGATGCCCTCACGCTGGGCGCCGTCGCGCAGGGTGGTGTCGAAGACGTGGAAGCTGTCGTCGGGGCCCTGAGCGGCCGCTGTCGCCTCTGTCGTCGTCATGCTGATCTGACTCCTGTCGGATGAGTGGTTCCGGATTCCCGCCCCGAGGGGAGGGCGCCGCCACTGCCCCCATCATCGCGCGCGGTCCGGCCCCGGCAGGAATGGAGCGGGGAAACGAAAAGACCCCTCGCGGGTGCGAGAGGTCTGCGCGCGGGTCTGGGGCACGATGGCCGCCTGCCCGTAGGGTTTCCACGGTTCAGCGGCCACTGCGGACCGGCGCGCTGCTGTCCATAATCATGAGCTGAGCAGGCACGCCCGCAGTGTGTCACATCGTCTCACCGCGGGAGCATCGCGTCTCACGATACGAGAGCCTCGTCGAGGAATTCCGAGACGTGGGCCAGGATGTCCGCCCGCCCTATCCCGGGCAGGCCCACGGCGACCTGGATGCTGAACCCGTCGAGCAGGGCCCGCAGCCGGGCGCCGAAGCGGTCGGGGTCCACGGGCTTGAACTCCCCGCGCGAGATGCCCTCGGCGAGCAGGGCCACCAGGTCGCGGTGCCAGGCGCCCTCGATGGCGGCCTGGCGCTCGCGTTCCTGGGGGCCGGCGTTCTGCGAGCGGTTCCAGACCTCCAGCCACAGGGTCCAGTGCGGATCCCGGGCCTCCTCGGGCACGTACAGGTCCACGTAGGCCTGGAGCCGCTCGCGCGCCGAGCCGCTGCGGGCGAGCAGGGCGCGGCGGCGGGTTCCGAGGGCCGCCTCGCTCCACTCCAGCGTCTGCAGCAGGAGCTCGTCCTTGCTGCCGAAGTAGTAGAGGAGGTGGCCGCTGCTCATGCCGACCTGCCGGCCCAGCCCGGCCATGGTCAGGCCCTCCAGGCCGCGCTCGGCGATCGTGGCCATGGCGGCGACGAGTACGTCCTCGCGCGGCGGCGCGTTCTTCCGTACCGCACGCACTCCACCCGCCGCCATGGGCCACTCCTTCGTCGATCCGCCGCAGGTCAGACCTTCGGCTGCTGCTGGGTGATGCAGTGGATACCGCCACCCCCGGCGAAAATCGTACGTGCGTCAACCAGTGTCACGGTCCGCTCGGGGAACAGCCCGCGGAAGATCTCGGCGGCTTCCTCGTCGCGCGGGTCGTCGAAGGAGCACAGCACCACGCCGCCGTTGCACAGGTAGTGGTTGATGTAGGAGTAGTCCACCCACTCCCCGTCCTCCTCCAGCACGGTCGGCGCCGGGATCTCCACGACCTCCAGCAGCCGGCCCTGCGCGTCGGTGGAGGAGCGCAGGACGGCGGCGATGGTCTTGCAGCGCTCGTGGTCCGGGTGGGCCGGGTCGGGCTGGGTGTGGACCATCACCACGCCGGGGCGGGCGAAGGCGGCCACGATGTCCACGTGGCCCTGGGTGCCGTAGGTGCCGTAGTCGCCGGCCAGGCCGTACGGCAGCCAGATCGCCTTGGTGGTGCCGAGGTGGGCGTGGATCTCCTCCTCGACCTGCCTGCGGGTCCAGTCGGGGTTGCGCCCGGCGCCCAGCTGCACGGTGTCGGTGAGGAGCACGGTGCCCTCGCCGTCGACGTGGATCGCACCTCCCTCGTTGACCAGCGGGGTGCTGTACGTACGGGTGCCGGCCAGGTCCGAGACGTATCGGGCGATCTTGGAGTCGTGCTCCCAGCGGGCCCACTCCTGGGCGCCCCAGCCGTTGAAGGTCCAGTCCACCGCGGCCAGCTCGCCGGCCCCGTTGGTGACGAAGGTCGGGCCGATGTCGCGCATCCAGGCGTCGTCGAGCTCGCGCTCGACCAGCTGTACGTCCTCGCCGACCACCGCCCGGGCGCTCTCGGCGTCGCCGGGCGAGACGACGAGGGTCACGGGCTCGTACGAGCGCACCGCGCGGGCGACGGCGCCCCAGGCCTCGCGGGCCTCGGCGAGCTCCTGCTCGTTGGTGAAGGTGGGGTTGGGGCTGGGCCAGGCCATCCAGGTGCGCTCGTGGGGCGTCCACTCGGCGGGCATCCGGAAGCCGTGGTCCGTGGGCTTTGCAGTCATGGCAGGGGTCCTTACGGGCTTACAGGAAGTACAGGCGGTTGAGGGAGACCGAGTCGGCCGCTTCGGAGCGCAGCGGGTCGCCGTCGAGGGTGACCAGACCGCTGCGCGCGTCCACGTCGACCGCGCCCACCCGGGAGTTGAGCAGGAGGTTGCCGGGGCCGATGCCGCGCGTGCCGCGGACGGCGACGCGGCGCCGGCGGGTCGGCATCTCGTCGGCGCCGAGGGCCGCCGCGGCGGCCGAGACGAAGGCGACGGAGATGTCGGCGGCGGTGGCCCCGTACGAGCCGAACTGCGGGCCGAGGACCAGCGGTTCGCAGGTGTCGGTGGCCGCGTTGGGGTCGCCGGTGACCCCGTACGCGGGGAAGCCTGACTTGAGCACCAGCTGCGGCTTGGCGCCGAAGAACTGGGGGCGCCACAGGACGATGTCGGCGAGCTTGCCGACCTCGATGGAGCCGATCTCGTGGGCCAGGCCGTGGGCGATGGCCGGGTTGATGGTCAGCTTGGCCATGTAGCGCAGGACGCGGGCGTTGTCGTCGCCCTCGCCGTCGCCTTCGAGCGGGCCGAGCTCGCCCTTCATCTTCGCGGCCATGGCGAAGGTGCGGCGGATGGTCTCGCCGGCGCGGCCCATGCCCTGGGCGTCGGAGGAGGTGATGCCGATCGCGCCCAGGTCGTGCAGGACGTCCTCGGCGCCCATGGTGCCCGCGCGGATCCGGTCGCGGGCCATGGCGGCGTCGCCGGGGAGGTCCGGCTTCAGGTCGTGGACGGAGACGATCATGCCGTAGTGCTCGGCGACCGCGTCCCGGCCGAAGGGCAGGGTGGGGTTGGTGGAGGAGCCGATGACGTTCGGCACGCCCGCCATCTTGAGCACGTTGGGGACGTGTCCGCCGCCGCAGCCCTCGATGTGGAAGGCGTGGATGGTGCGGCCCTCCAGGACGCGCAGGGTGTCCTCGACGGACAGGCACTCGTTGAGGCCGTCGCTGTGCAGGGCGACCTGGACGTCGTGTTCCTCGGCCACGCGCAGCGCGGTGTCCAGGGCGCGGGTGTGCGCGCCCATGTCCTCGTGCACCTTGAACCCGGAGGCACCGCCCTCGGCCAGCGCCTCGATGAGCGGGGCCGGATCGGAGGAGGAGCCGCGGGCCAGGAAGCCGATGTTGACCGGCCAGGCGTCGAAGGCGTTGAAGGCGTGCTTCAGGGCCCAGGGGGAGTTGACGCCGACGCCCCACACCGGGCCGAACTCCTGGCCGATGATCGTGGTGACGCCCGCGGCGAGCGAGGCCTCCATGACCCGCGGGGACAGCAGGTGGACGTGGGTGTCGACGGCTCCCGCGGTGGCGATCAGCCCCTCGCCGGAGACGATCGACGTGCCGGTGCCGACGACCACGTCCACGCCGTCGAGGGTGTCCGGGTTGCCGGCCCGGCCGATCGCGTGGATGCGGCCCTCGCGGATGCCGACGGAGACCTTGCGGATGCCGAGGACGGCGTCGATGACCAGCACGTTGCTGATCACGACGTCGCAGGTCTCGCGGACCGCGGCGGCCTTCAGGTGCAGCCCGTCGCGCGCGGTCTTGCCGAAGCCGGCCAGGAACTCGTCGCCGGGCTTCTGGGAGTCGGACTCGACCCGGACGGTGAGCCCGGAGTCGCCGAGCCGGACCCGGTCGCCGGCGCGGGGCCCGAAGACGGAGGCGTACTCGTGGGGGTCGATGTGCCGGCTGCCCGGCGCACAGTGGTCGCTGTGCCTGGTCTGCTTGCTCACGCCTGCTCTCCCTCTGCCGCGTCGCCGATTCCGGTACCCAGGTAGCCGCAGGCCGCGGCGCGGCGCAGGGCCTCGTCCTTGGCCCCGGGGGCGTCCAGGGGGCCGTCGACCAGTCCGGCGAAGCCGATCGCGATGCGGTCGCCGCCGATGGGGACGAGGCCGACCTCGGCCTCGCCGTGCGGGTCGAACCGTACGGACGAGCCCGCGGGCACGCACAGCCGCATGCCGTAGGCCGCGGCGCGGTCGAAGTCGAGGCGGGGGTTGGCCTCGAAGAAGTGGAAGTGGGAGGTGACGCTCACCGGCACGGAGGCCGTGTTGCGCACGTGCAGGTGGAGCGCCGGCTCCGGCTGGGGGGCGCCGGGGCCCGGTACGACCGCTCCCGGGGCGTTCTCGCCGAGCGGCACCGCGCCCCGGATCGGGGCCGAGACCACCGCGAGGCGGGAGCCGTCGTCGAAGACGGCCTCCACGTGCACCTCGGTGACCACGTCGGCCACGCCGGGCAGCACGTCCGCCGGGCCCAGCACGCTGCGGGCCTCCTCGATGGCCTCCGCGAGCCGCTTGCCGTCGCGCGCGGCCTCGCAGACCGTGTCCGCGATGAGCGCGGTGGCCTCCGGGACGTTGAGCTTGAGTCCGCGGGCCCTGCGGGCCCTGGCCAGTTCCGCCGCGCTGCGCAGCAGCAGCCGGTCGCGCTCCGTAGGGGTCAGCCGCACGCCGATCCACCACCTTTTGAGTCGATGGGTTAGAGCATCACTCTAACTCTTCATTTCCCTGCAATGAAGCATTGACCTGGGACCAGGGGTTGGGTCACATTGAGTGTCGCTCAAACACATGTGAACCACCCCCCGCCCTGCCAAGGGAGTCCCCCCATGCCCATAGAACAGCGCGGAGTCGACACCATCCCCGAGGAGGAGCGGACGAGCGGTCCCCGTGACCTGATCTCGATCCTGCTCGGCTCCAACCTCTGCCTCGGTGTGATCGTGTTCGGCTGGCTGCCCCCGTCCTTCGGACTGGGTCTGTGGCCCTCGGTCACCGCCATCGTGACCGGCACGCTCGTCGGCATCGCCTTCACCGCGCCGCTGGCGCTGGTGTCCCTGCGCACGGCGACCAACCTCTCCACCTCCAGCGGCGCCCAGTTCGGCGTCCGCGGCCGGCTCGTCGGCTCGGTGGTCGGCCTGCTGCTCTCGCTCGGCTACACCGCCCTCACCCTGTGGATCGGCGGCGACGTCATGGTCGGCGTCCTGTCCCGGCTGACCGGGCTGCCGGACACCGGCGTCTCGCGGGCGGTGATGTACGGGGTACTGGCCGCCTGTACCGTCGTCGGGGCCGTCTTCGGCTACCGGCTGCTGCTGCGCATGAGCAAGGTGCTCTCCATCGGCATGGTGGTCCTGCTCGCCATCGGCCTCTTCGCCTACGCCCCCGACTTCACCACCGCCGCCCCGCCGCAGACCTCGTACCTGCTCGGCTCCTTCTGGCCGACCTGGCTGCTCGCCGCCGTCGCCGCCGGGCTCAGCGGGCCCGTCGCCTTCATCACCCTGCTCGGCGACTACACCCGCTACATCTCCCCCCGCAGGCACGGCTCGCGCAAGGTGTTCTGGTCCACGGCCCTCGGCCTGCTGATCGGCCTGCTGATCCCGCAGCTGTTCGGCACCTACACCGCGCTCGCCGCCAAGGCCGGTGCCGACTACGCCGGGCCCCTCGTCGAGGCCGCGCCGTTCTGGTACCTGCTCCCGCTGCTCGCCGCCGCGGCGGCCGGCTCGGTGGGCAACGCCGGGCTGATGCTCTACTCCATGGGCCTCGACCTCGACGCCATCGTGCCCCGGGCCACCCGCGCCAAGGCCACGCTGGTCGCGGCCGCCGTGGCCACCGCGTTCGTCTTCATCGGCTCCTTCGAGTGGGACGTGCAGTCCGCGATGACCTCGTTCGTCCTGCTGCTGACCGCGATCGGCACCCCGTGGGCCGTGATCACCCTGATCGGCTACGTCCGCTGCCGCGGGCAGTACGACGCCGACGCGCTCCAGGTCTTCAACCGCCGCTCGGTGGGCGGGATCTACTGGTACCGCGCCGGCTGGAACGTGGCCGCCACCGCCTCCTGGGCCGTGGGCGCCGGAACCGGCCTGCTCGCCGTGACCACCCCCTTCTACGAGGGCCCGCTGCTCGCCCTGACCGGCGGTGTGGACTGCTCCTTCGTCCTGTCCGGTCTGGTCGGCGGCCTGGTCTACACGGCCCTGACCGCACGGCGCTCCCCCACCGCGTCCCCGGCCGCGGAGCCGGCCGCACCGGCCGACCGGGTCGCGGTCGCCGCCGACTGACGGCGGGCACCGGGACCGGTGCGCGGCGCGGGCCCCGGGAGGACGTCCTCCCGGGGCCCGCGTGGCCGTCGCCGTCGCGCGCTAACGGCAGTTGTTCGCGGTCGTCGCCTGGGCGGCCGCGGTGTCCAGCGCCTGGATCTGCGGCTGGAGCTGGGTGATCGCGTCCTTGCCCGTGGTGTCGCCCGGAAGGTCCTCGTAGGCCTTCTTCAGGTTCTCCGCGGCCGTCGTGACGGCGTCCTTCTCGGCCGACTTCAGTGCCGAGCTGCTCTCCTTGACCTTCTTCCAGTCGGCCTGGACGGCGTCGTACGCCGACTTCAGCTGGTCCTTGGTGGCAGTGGCCGGGTTCAGCGCCTTGAGCGCGGCGTTGTCCGACTTCAACTGGACGAGGTTGGTGCACAGCGCGGCACTGGCCGACGAGGCTGCCTCCGCCGGCGTCGTGTCGTCGTCGCTGGAGCATGCCGAGGCGCCGAGTACCACGGCCGCGCACAGCAGGCCGGAGGCAACGAACCGCTTCATGGGGATCCGCCTTCCCGCCGGCCGCATCGGCCGACGCACGAGAGATTCACGCCACTGGGACGTACCGTGCCGCCCGGGACCGGGGTCCGGCACCGCATGGGCAGGCGCGATCAACGTCGCACGCCGGTACGTCCACCGCACTTCCGAACGGACCGCGCCCACGCGCCCCCGCGCGGCGGCGGGCGGGGCCGCGACACCGGCGGGCACTGGCGCGGGCGGCCCCCGCGGCCCCCGGCGGGCGGCGCCGGCCGACAGCGGCGGCGTACCCCCGTACGGGTGAGGCGGCCTGCCCGCACCGCCCGGCCGGGCCCCGGACGAAGAAGAGGTCCCGGCCGACCGGCCGGGACCTCTTCTTCGTGACGGGCGCGCCGCGGACCTAGCCGAGCGGGTGCATCCAGCCGTGGGTGTCGGCGGTGCGGCCGGTCTGGAGCTCCAGCAGCGCCTTGCGGAGCTTCATGGTGACCTCGCCGGGCTCGCCGGTGCCCTGGGTCCAGTTGGCGCGCTCGGACTTGACCGAGCCGACCGGGGTGATGACCGCGGCGGTGCCGCAGGCGAACACCTCCGTCAGGGTGCCGTTCTCGTTGTCGCGCTTCCAGTCCTCGGTGGAGATACGTCCCTCCTCGGCGGTGTAGCCGAGGTCGCGGGCGATGGTGAGGAGGGAGTCGCGGGTGATGCCCGGCAGGAGCGAGCCGGTGAGCTCCGGGGTGACGATGCGGTCGCCGTACACGAAGTACAGGTTCATGCCCCCCATCTCCTCGATCCAGCGGTGCTCGACGGCGTCGAGCCAGACCACCTGGTCGCAGCCGTGCTCGGCGGCCTGGGCCTGGGCCACGAGGGAGGCCGCGTAGTTGCCGCCGGTCTTGGCCGCACCCGTACCGCCCTTGACGGCGCGGACGTACTCCTCCGAGAGCCAGACGGAGACGGGCTTGACGCCACCGGGGAAGTACGCGCCGGCGGGCGAGGCGATGACCATGAAGAGGAACTCGTTGGCCGGGCGGACGCCGAGGCCGACCTCGGAGGCGAACATGAAGGGCCGCAGGTACAGGGAGGCCTCGCCGGAGTCCGGGACCCAGGCGCGGTCCTGCTTGATCAGCGCGTCGCAGGCCTCGATGAAGAGGTCGGCCGGCAGCTCCGGCATGGCCATGCGGCGGGCGGAGGCCTGGAAGCGCTCGGCGTTGGCCCGCGGGCGGAAGGTGGCGACGGTGCCGTCGGGCTGCCGGTAGGCCTTGAGGCCCTCGAAGATCGTCTGCGCGTAGTGCAGGGTCATGTTCGCCGGGTCCATCGACAGCGGCGCGTACGGGACCAGCTCGGCGTCGTGCCAGCCGCGGCCCTCGGTCCACTTGATCGTCACCATGTGGTCGGTGAAGTGGCGGCCGAAGCCGGGGCTGGCCAGGATCGCCTCGCGCTCCGCATCGGACAGCGGGTTCGAGGAGGGCTTGAGCTCGATCGTGGGCGTCGTCATGAGTGCTTGTCCTTCACCGGTTTCGTAGGGCGGACCGCGCTCACGGCGTACCAGGACGTCCGAGCTTCCCCGCATTCCGCGGTCTCGCGTTCGATTATCGCGCGCGAGGTGCCTTCGGAGAAGCAGGGGTGAAGCGGAGTGAATGCGGCCCAGGGGAGATGGTGGCACCCGGGACCGCACAGGAAAAGCCGCCGGGTGCGTCGTGCGCGCGACCCGGCGGCTTCCTGAGGTGGAGCTGCCGGGTCAGCCGGCTACTCGGGCGGCGAGGGCGTCGCCGATCTGCTCGGTGGAGCGGAAGGTGCCGTCGCGCTCCGCGAGGTCGGCGGAGACCGCGTCCTCGATGCGGGCGGCGCGGTCCTCGTGGCCGAGGTGGCGCAGCAGGAGGGCGACCGACAGGATCGTCGCGGTCGGGTCCGCCTTGCCGGTGCCGGCGATGTCCGGGGCAGAGCCGTGGACCGGCTCGAACATGGACGGGAAGGTGCCGGTCGGGTTGATGTTCCCGGAGGCGGCGAGGCCGATTCCGCCGGTCACGGCGGCGGCCAGGTCGGTGAGGATGTCGCCGAAGAGGTTGTCCGTGACGATGACGTCGAAGCGCTCGGGCTGCGTGACGAAGAAGATCGTCGCGGCGTCGACGTGCAGGTAGTCGGTGGTGACCTCGGGGTACTCCCGGCCGACCGTGTCGAAGATGTTCTTCCACATGTGGCCCGCGTACACGAGGACGTTGTTCTTGTGGACCAGCGTCAGCTTCTTGCGGGGGCGGGAGTTGGCCCGCTCGTACGCGTCGCGGACGACGCGCTCCACGCCGTACGCGGTGTTGATGCTGACCTCGGTGGCCACCTCGGCGGGCGTACCGGTGCGCAGGCTGCCGCCGTTGCCGGTGTACGGGCCCTCGGTGCCCTCGCGGACCACGACGAAGTCGATCTCCGGACGGCCGGCGAGCGGGGTGGCCGTGTTGGGGAAGAGCTTCGACGGACGCAGGTTGATGAAGTGGTCGAAGGCGAAGCGGAGCTTCAGCAGCAGGCCGCGCTCCAGCACGCCGGACGGGACCGACGGGTCGCCGATGGCACCCAGCAGGATCGCGTCGTGGTGCTTGAGGGCTTCGAGCTCCGCGTCCGGGAGGGTCTCACCGGTGCGGTGCCAGCGGCGGGCGCCGAGGTCGTACTCCTTGGTCTCCAGCTTCACATCCTGGGGCAGGACCGCGGTAAGGACCTTGAGGCCCTGAGCCACGACTTCCTGGCCGATGCCATCACCGGGGATCACTGCGAGATTGATGCTGGTCGACATGTCGGAACCGTACTCCCGGTCCCAGCCCTCGGTCATATTGCGTCCACCATGTGGACCAATCCGACCGAGGGCCGGGGGCTGCTCAGTGGCCGGTCGAGCCGCCGTTGTCCCGGCGGTCGAGGGCGCGCTGGAGGGCGGCCGCGGCGTTCTTGCGGTCGGCGTCGGCGGTGGAGGAGTGGCGGACGCGGCGGGCTGCGGTGGATGCGGTCATGGTGATCGACTCCTTGAGATCACGGCGTGGCGGGGCCACGGATGAGGGGTTCCTTCAAGGCGCCGGAAGAGGCGGGGAGCGGTGCGCGGCAGGGGTTGCCTGCCCAAGGGCGCGCGCTCTCGACCGCCATTCGCCGGATCGGCGAGACGTTCGGCTTCTACAAAGCTAGGGCAGCTCCCGTTGTATGTCTCCGCAATTAGTCGGGCTTCCTACTATCTGAGACGGGCAAGCCCTCGGAAGGCCCCTTCGCGGAGCTCCGATTCAGGCCTTCTCGGAGCGAAGTTCCCTGATCAGAGCCCGTACAGCGAGAGTCGAGGCGGATTCCGGCGTGGTGACGTATCCCACGCGTCTCACCGGCCCCGAAGGGCCCAGTCCGGTGATGTCCACGGCGTCCGTGGCCTCCCGGAGCGACAGCTCGGGCAGGATCGCCATGCCGAGCCCGCGCCCGACCATGGTCAGCACCATCCCGTCGTCCTCCGCCTTGACCGTGGCGCGCGGGATCCAGTCCTGGGCGCGCCACCAGTCGCGGGTGTACGAGCCGCAGTTCTCGTCCCAGTCCAGCAGGGGCAGCGCCTTCGGGTCCGGGTGTCCGGCCGGGTGGACCAGGGCGTACGCCTCCTCCCGGAGCACCCCGGTCAGCAGGCCGGCCGCTCCCCCGCCCGGCGCCGCGGTCCCGGTCCCGGTCCCGGTCCCGTTCAGCGTCGCGATGCCCAGGTCGGCGCGGCCGGCGGCCACCTCCCCCGCCGTGCCGGCGCCGAGCTCGCGCACCACCCGGACCTCGGGGCGGATGCCGGGGTGGCGGGCCGTGAGCCGCTCCAGGGCCGGGGGCAGCAGGTGCAGGGCCGCGCTGCGGAACGCGGCGATGCGCAGCACGCCCTCGGCGGTGTCCCCGG
This sequence comes from Streptomyces sp. NPDC001903, assembly GCF_042891345.1. Classification (NCBI taxonomy): domain Bacteria; kingdom Bacillati; phylum Actinomycetota; class Actinomycetes; order Kitasatosporales; family Streptomycetaceae; genus Streptomyces; species Streptomyces sp. NPDC001903. The sequence goes on along the minus strand of NZ_JBIASZ010000001.1, from coordinate 687,789 downwards.
CCCGGCCGCCGGCGCCGCGCACCTCCGCGCCGAGGACCTCGTACAGGCGCAGGATCCGGCGGGCGAGGGCGACCGCCCGCTCCCCCGCCGGGGTGGGCGAGGCTCCGGTGCGCCCGCGCTCGAAGAGGACCGCGCCGACCTTGGCCTCGCTGCCGCGCACCGAGTGCGAGACGGCCGACTGGGTGAGGCCGAGCCGGGCGGCCGCGGCGGAGAAGCCGCCGGTCTCGGCGACGGCGACCAGGACCCGCAGTTCGTGCGGAGCGAGCTCGGCCACAGTGGCTCTCACCTCGTTCTATGAGCGGTGTTCATGGATGTGCGGCTTCCATGAACGCAACCCCCTGCCCGGGCCGGTGATTCCTTCCTAGCGTCCTCGCCATGACCACGAACCGCACCGCTCACGCCGTCCACCTGACCGCCCGCCCCGCCGGCTTCCCCGTCGCGACCGATTTCGCGTACGTCGAGACCCCGGTCCCCTCCCCCGCTCCGGGCACCGCCCTGGTGCAGAACCTCCTGCTCTCGGTGGACCCGTACCACCGCGGGCTGATGGACGGCGGCGAGGGCGGCTTCGAGCTCGGCACCCCGCTGGAGGGCCGCTCGGTGGGCCGGGTGCTGGCCTCCCGCGATCCGGGACTGCGCGAGGGCGACCTCGTCTTCCACCGCGAGGGATGGCGCACGCACGCCCTCGTCACCCTCGGCGCGAACGGCACCCGCAAGCTCCGCGGCCACGCGGGCGTCCCGCTGGAGGCGTACCTGAGCATCCTCGGCGGCACCGGCCTGACCGCGTACGCGGCCCTCACCCGGACCGCCGCGCTGCGCGAGGGCGAGGACCTGTTCGTCTCGGCCGCGGCGGGCGGGGTCGGCACCGCCACCGGGCACATCGCGCGCCTGCTGGGCGCCGGCCGGATCATCGGCAGCGCGGGCTCGGCGGCCAAGGTCCGCCACCTGACCGGCGTGCTCGGCTTCGACGCGGCGTTCGACTACCACGACGGGCCGGTCGGCGAGCAGCTCGCCGCGGCCGCGCCCGACGGCATCGACGTGTACGTGGACAACGTCGGCGGGGACCACCTGGCGGGCGCGATCGACGTGCTGCGCGAGTACGGGCGGATCGCCTGGGTCGGCGGGATCTCGATGTACAACGGGGACCGCTCGCCGGCGGCGCCGCGCAACCTCTTCGAGGTCGTCCACAAGTCGCTGCGCCTTGAAGGGGTATTGGTTCGAAATCACACCAATTTGCAGGAGGAGATGGAAGACTTCCTGGTCCCGCACCTGCAGAGCGGCCGGATCGGCACCGACACCACCGTTGTCCAGGGAATCGATCACACGGTGGACGCCTTCCTGGGCATGCTCCGAGGCGACAATCTGGGCAAAATGCTGGTCCGTCTCGGGGACTGAATCCAGCCAACCGGATGTTCACCGACTTCTTACCGCACGGATGTAGACCTTTGGCCCGGCGCCCGCCACTCTTTCCGTCAATGTGCCAGCGGGGCACTTGAGTTGGAGGCGAGTAGCCAGTGACACCGATCAGCCGCAGAGGTTTCGTGGGAATCGGCGCCGGGCTGATGGCCGGGGCCGCCCTGCCGGCGATCGCGCCGACGTCGGCGGCCGCTGCCGCCGCGACCGGCACGATCACCGACGTGAAGCACGTGGTGATCCTGATGCAGGAGAACCGCAGCTTCGACCACTACTTCGGCAGGCTGAAGGGTGTCCGCGGCTTCGGTGACCGCGCCGCCGGCAACATCCCGGGCGGCTGGGGCACGTTCAACCAGCCCAACTGGGGCGGTCGCCAGTACCCCTGGAAGCTCAGCTCCACCCCCGCTGCCGGCGGTGTCGACGGCGAGACCCTCGCCCAGTGCAACGGCGACCTCCCGCACAGCTGGACCTCGCAGCACGCCGCCTGGAACAAGGGCCGCATGGACAACTGGGTCACCGGCGTCGGCAACACCCGCACCCTCGGCTACCTCGACCGCGGGGACATACCCTTCCACTACGGGCTCGCCGACAACTACACCGTCTGCGACGCGTACTTCTGCTCCACGCTGAGCGCGACCGGCCCCAACCGCACCTTCCTGTGGAGCGGCAAGGTCGACGCGGGCAGCAAGGACGGCGGCGACGAGTCCGGGCTGACCTGGGAGACGTACGCGGAGGCCCTCCAGCGGGCCGGCATGAGCTGGAAGGTCTACCAGAACGCCCAGGACAACTACGGCGACAACGGTCTGGCCTACTTCAAGAAGTTCACGGACGCGGCGCCCGGCAACCCGCTGTGGGACCGCGGCATGGGCTCCGTCCCGAAGGTCACCGGCTCCACCCCCGACGACATCGCGGCCGCCATCCGCGCGGACGTCGTCGCGGGCACCCTGCCGCAGGTCTCCTGGGTCGTCGCGAACGAGGCCTTCTCGGAGCACCCGTACGCCCCGCCCGGCGACGGCGCGCACTTCGTGGACCTGGTCTACCGGGCACTGTCCGCGAACCCCGAGGTCTTCGACTCCACCGTCCTCTTCCTCAACTACGACGAGAACGACGGGTTCTTCGACCACGTCCCGCCGCCCGTCGCCCCGCCCGGCACCCCGGGCGAGTACATCGACGGCACCCCGATCGGCCTCGGCTTCCGCGTACCGATGATCGTCATGTCCCCGTGGACGCGCGGCGGCTGGGTGAGCTCGGAGGTCTTCGACCACACCTCGGTGCTGCGCTTCATGGAGAAGTGGACGGCGGCCCTCGGCACCCCGGCGAGCTGCCCGAACATCAGCGCCTGGCGCCGCAAGGTGACCGGCGACCTGACCGGCGTCTTCGACTTCGCGCGCCCGGTGTACGGGGTGCCGGCCGGGCTGCCCTCGACCGCGAAGGTCATCGGCCAGTCGACCTGCGGCCCGCTCCCCAACCCGGCGCCGCAGGACAACGCGCTCCCGGCCCAGGAAGCCGGCACCCGTCCGGCGCGGGCCCTTCCGTACCAGGTGAACGGCAACCTGGACCGGTTCGAGTTCGGGGCGGCCGGCAAGATCCTGGCCTGGTTCTCGATGACCAACCAGGGCGCGCAGGCGCAGCAGGCGGCGCACTTCTCGATCCACCCGCACCAGTACCGGGACACCGCGGCCTGGCAGTACACGGTCGACGCGGGCGCGACGGCGACGGACTACTTCAACATCGGGCTCGGCAGCGGCTCGGGCAAGTACGACATCTCGATGTACGGCCCGAACCGCTTCCTGCGCCGCTTCATCGGCGACGCGTCGAAGGCGGGCAAGGCGATCGAGGCGGCGGCCCGCTTCGCGGTGGAGCCCGGCACGGGCAAGACGGCGGTCTACTTCAAGATGACGAACACCTCGGCCGCGCCGGTCACCTTCACGATCCGCTCGAACGCGTACCGCTCGGACGGCCCGTGGACGTACACCGTCCCGGCGAACTCCTCGCGCGAGGACTACTTCAACGCGGTCGCGTACAACAACGGCTGGTACGACTTCACGATCCTCGCGGACAACGACGGCACCTGGTCGCGCCGCTACACGGGACACATCGAGACGGGCGCGCCGAGCATCTCGGGCTGACGGTCTACAGCACGTCCCCGTCACGCCAGTCGAAGTCGAGCCGCCCGGCGGGATCCTCCAGGACCCCGCCGGGCGGGAGCCACACGTACGTCGACCCCTCCTCGTCGGGCAGCCGCACCGGCCCGGCGGGTGAGAGCGCCCCGATCCGCCCGCCCCACACGGCCCATCCGCGCGCCGCGTACAGCCGGGCCCCGTCCTCGGAGGCCGACAGCGCCCCGAGTGCGTAGGCCCGCCCGATGACGCCCTCCAGCGCGTCCATGACCCGCCCGCCGAGGCCCCGGCCGCGCCGGTCCGGCCGTACGGCGACGGCCTCGACGTATCCGGTCCGCAGCGCCCGGCCCCGGTGGAGGACCCGCCGCTGCACCACGCTCCCGTGCGCGACGATCTCCCCGCCCTCGCGGACGAGGGCGTGCATGCCGCCGAGCGCGTGCTCGAAGTCCTCGTCGGCGAAGTCCCCGCCGAAGGCCGTGTCGAGCAGCTCCCGCACCTCGTCGAGCTCGCCGTTCCCGAGCTGGGAGGTGTGCTTCAGCAGTACGTCCATACGGCGAAGCTATCAACGGTCCCGGGAAAGGCCGGAAATGCGCGAGGACGACCGGAACGGGTCCTGGCGCGGTCCCGGTCCCCGCGTGAGGATCGGTCCATGCCGCCCGAGACCGAACAGCAGTGGACCCCGACCCACGGCGAGCCGTACCGCCCCGCCGCCTACCGGCCCGCGCGGATGCCGGGCGCCCAATCGCTCGCGCGGGCCGCGGAGCTGCGCGGGCGGATGGACGCACGGCGCACCGTGCGGCACTTCTCCCCCGACCCCGTGCCCGAGCAGGTCGTACGCGACGCGGTCGCCTGCGCCGCGACCGCCCCCTCCGGGGCCCACCAGCAGCCGTGGACCTTCGTCCTGGTCAAGGACCCGGCGGTGCGCCGGCAGATCCGCGCGGCCGCCGAGCAGGAGGAGCAGCTGTCCTACGACGGCCGCCTCGGCGACGAGTGGCTCGCCGCCCTGCGCCCGCTGGGCACGGACGCGGTCAAGACCCACCTCACCGACGCCCCCGCCCTGCTCGTCGTCTTCCAGCAGCGCTACTGGCTCGGCCCGGACGGCGCCAGGCGCAAGCACTACTACGTGGACGAATCGGTCGGCATCGCGGTCGGCATGCTCCTGACCGCGCTCCATCTCAGCGGCCTCGCGGCGCTGGTCCACACCCCGAGCCCGATGCGCTTCCTCTCCCACGTGCTGCACCGCCCGGAGAACGAGAAGGCCTTCGCGGTCATCCCCATCGGCTACCCGTCCGACGACTGCGAGGTCCCGGACCTGACCCGCAAATCCCTCGACCAGGTCATGACCGAGGTCTAGACCCGGCCGCGGTCTCGTGGATGCGGGTCAGGAGGGCGGTCAGCTGTTCGCGTTCCGCCGGGGTCAGGGGGGAGAGGAACGCGGCGTTCGCCGTTTCGGCCAGGGCGGCGCACCGGGTGAGGGCGGCCTCGCCCGCCGGGGTGAGGGTGACGGCGTTCTTGCGGCGGTCCGCCGGGTCCGGCGTGCGCAGGAGGAGGCCGGCGCCTTCGAGGTGGTTGAGGAGCCCGACCAGGTCCTTGGGGTCGATCCCGAGCCGGCGGCCGAGTTCGGCCTGGGCCACCGGGCCGTACTCGTCGGTGGCCGCCAGCACCGCGTGGTGCGCGAGCTTCAGGCCCTCCGCGGCGAGCGCCTCGGCGACCAGGGCGCGGCCGCGCGCCGCGACCCGCCCGACGAGCCAGCTCGGGAGGGTCTGGATGTGTGCGAGGGCCGAGGTCATGGACCCAGCCTAGCAATTCGTTGGGAGTCCCCACGATCTCGTATATCGTTGGGACTCCCAACGAATACGCCCGGTCCGGGAGGTCCTGTGCTGCGCATCCGCCACGAAGTCAACGGCGGCCCCGACGTGTTGTTCGCCGAGGAGGCGGCCGTGCCCGCGCCCGGCCCCGGGGAGCTGCTCGTCGCCGTGGAGGCCGTCGGGGTCACGCTGCCCGTCGTGCGCAAGGTGCGGGAGGGCGCCGGGGCGACACCGCTCGGCGGGGAGGTCGCGGGGACGGTCGCGGCTCTCGGCGAGGGCGTGCGGGGCTTCGCGATCGGCGACCGGGTCACCGGGCTGTGCTTCGGCCACGGGTACGCCGAGTACGCGCTCCTCGCGGCGCCCTTCGCCTCCGCCGTCCCCGACGGGGCCGGCTCCGCGGACGCCGTCGCGCTCGTGCGCAGCGGGCTCGTCGCCCAGGGCGTCCGGGAGGCCGGGCAGATCCGGCCCGGGGAGTCCGTGCTGGTCACGGCCGCCGCGAGCGGGGTCGGCAGCCTCGCGCTCCAACTGGCCCGGGCGGGCGGGGCGGGGCGGCTGGTCGCCGCCGTCTCCCGTCCCGAGAAAGCCGCCTTCGTACGCGGCCTCGGCGCCGACGAGGTGGTCCTCTACGAGGACCCGGCCGCCTGGGGCGACCCGTACGACGTGGTCCTCGACGGGGTCGGCGGCGAACTGCTCGGCCCCGCCGTGCGGGCCCTGGCCACGGGCGGCCGGCTGGTCGCGTACGGCTCGGGCGGCGGCACGGTGGAGGCGTACGAGCTGCTGGTGCGCGGCGCCTCGGTGACCGGCTTCCAGATCCGGGCCGTCGCACAGGGCCGGCCCGAGGTCTTCGAGGGCTGGCGGCGCGAGCTGTGGGAGGCGTACGCGGACGGCTCGCTGCGCCCCGCCGTGCACGGGGAGATCCCGCTGGCCGAGGCGGCCCGTGCGCACGCGCTGATCGAGGAGCGGCGCAATCTCGGCAAGGTGGTCCTGATCCCCTGACCGAACGGGGGTGGAACTGGGACCGCCCCCGATCCGGACTTGGGGGTACCGGAACGGGGGCGGGGTTCAGAAGGGGGCCGGGATCAGCCCATGTGCGGGTACGCGTAGTCCGTCGGCGCGACCAGCGTCTCCTTGATGGAGCGCGTCGAGGTCCAGCGCATCAGGTTCGACGCGGCGCCCGCCTTGTCGTTCGTACCCGAGGCACGGCCGCCGCCGAAGGGCTGCTGGCCGACCACGGCGCCGGTCGACTTGTCGTTGATGTAGAAGTTGCCCGCCGCGAAGCGGAGCTTCTCCATCGCGTCGGCGGCCGCGTAGCGGTCACCGGCGATGATCGAGCCGGTCAGCGCGTACGCCGAGACGGACTCCATCTGGGCCAGCATCGCGTCGAACTCGGCGTCCTCGTAGACGTGAATGGCCAGGATCGGGCCGAAGTACTCGGTCGTGAAGACCTCGTTCTCCGGGTCGGTGCACGCGATGACGGTCGGGCGGACGAAGTAGCCCTCCGAGTCGTCGTACGTGCCGCCGGCGATGATCTCGCAGGTCGGGTCGGCGATCGCACGGTCGATCGCGGCCTTGTTCTTGGCGAACGACCGCTCGTCGATGACGGCGCCGATGAAGTTGGTCAGGTCGCGGACGTCACCCATGGTGATGCCGTCGACCTCGGCCGCGAAGGCCTCCTTGAAGCCGTCGTTCCAGATCGAGGCCGGGACGTAGGCGCGCGAGGACGCCGAGCACTTCTGGCCCTGGAACTCGAAGGAGCCGCGGGTCAGGGCGGTCTTCAGGACGGCGCGGTCCGCGGACGGGTGCGCGACGACGAAGTCCTTGCCGCCGGTCTCGCCGACCAGGCGCGGGTAGGACTTGTAGTTCTCGATGTTGTTGCCGACCGTCTTCCACAGGTACTGGAAGGTCTTGGTCGAGCCGGTGAAGTGGATGCCGGCCAGCTCGGGGTGGTTCAGGGCCACCTCGGAGACGGCGATGCCGTCGCCCGTCACCAGGTTGATGACGCCCTTCGGCAGGCCGGCCTCCTCCAGGAGCTCCATCAGGAGGACCGCGGAGTGGGTCTGCGTCGGGGACGGCTTCCACACGACCACGTTGCCCATGAGGGCGGGGGCGGTCGGCAGGTTGCCGGCGATCGCCGTGAAGTTGAACGGCGTGATCGCGTAGACGAAGCCCTCGAGCGGGCGGTGGTCGCTGCGGTTCCACACGCCGGCGGAGTTCGCGACCGGCTGCTCGGCCAGGATCTGGCGGGCGAAGTGGACGTTGAAGCGCCAGAAGTCGACGAGCTCGCACGGGGTGTCGATCTCGGCCTGCTGCGCGGTCTTCGACTGGCCCAGCATGGTGGAGGCGGCCAGCTTCTCGCGCCACGGGCCGGACAGCAGCTCGGCGGCGCGCAGGATGATCGCGGCGCGGTCGTCGAAGGACATCGAGCGCCAGGCCGGGGCGGCGGCCAGGGCGGCGTCGACAGCCTCCTGGGCGTCGGCCTGGGTGGCGTTCGCGTACGTGCCGATGACCGACTTGTGGTCGTGCGGCTGCACGACGTCGAAGCGCTCGCCGCCGCCCATCCGCTTGACGCCGTTGATCGTCATGGGCAGGTCGATCGGGTTCTCGGACAGCTGCTTCAGCTGCGTTTCGAGGCGCGCGCGCTCCGGGGTGCCGGGGGCGTACGAGTGGACCGGCTCGTTGACCGGCACGGGGACCTGGGTCACAGCATCCATGGGGCTGGTAACTCCTTGACCTGGTTCTGGGCTAGTTCTTGGTGATCATCGAGCGGAGGAAGAACAGGAGGTTGGCCGGCTTCTCGGCGAGGCGCCGCATGAAGTAGCCGTACCAGTCCGTCCCGTACGCGGTGTAGACGCGCATGCGGTGGCCCTCGGCGGCGAGCCGCAGGTGCTCCTCGCTGCGGATGCCGTACAGCATCTGGAACTCGTACTCGTCCAGCTTGCGCCCGGCCTTGCGGGCGAGCTCCTGCGCGATGGCGATCAGGCGCGGGTCGTGCGACCCGATCATCGGGTAGCCCTCGCCCTCCATCAGCGTCTTCAGGATGCGGACGTACGCCTTGTCGATCTCGGCCTTGTCCTGGTACGCGACCTCGGCGGGCTCCTTGTAGGCGCCCTTCACGATGCGGACGCGGCTGCCGGCGGCGGCCAGGCGGCGGGCGTCGGCCTCGGTGCGGAAGAGGTACGCCTGGATCACGCAGCCGGTCTGCGGGAAGTCCCGGCGCAGCTCCTCGTGGATGGCGAACATCGAGTCGAGGGTGGTGTGGTCCTCGGCGTCCAGCGTGACGGTGGTGCCGATGGCGGCGGCGGCCTCGACGACCGGGCGGACGTTGGCGAGCGCGAGCTCGTGGCCGCCCTCCAGCGCCTGGCCGAACATCGACAGCTTGACCGACATCTCGGCCTTCTCGCCGAGGCCCAGGCCGGCCAGGTGCTCGATGAGCTCGAGGTAGGCGTCACGCGCGGCGTGGGACTGCTCCACCGTGGTGATGTCCTCGCCCACCACGTCGAGCGTGAGCTCCAGGCCCTTCTCCGTGAGGTCCACGACGATCGGGATGACCTGGTCGACCGTCTCGCCGGGGATGAACCGGTTCACCACGGGCTTGGTCACCGGGGCGGCAGAGACGATTCGGCGCATCTTGTCGCTGCGCGAAGCGGCGAGGATCGCGGGACCCAGCACGGGGCACCTCCAACAGGTGGCAGAAGCAGGCATACGGTCCGCGCGGGGGGTGGGCGGGGCCGTAAAGAAAACGCAAGTAAAACCACCGTGAAACCTAAGGATCGCTTTGATCCTCTGCCATCGACAGCTGTCACGCATCCGTGTCCCCGATCTCATACATCTGTCTGAAGACCGGCTTTCCGGGTGGGAGAATGTCCGGGTGAAGGGCGATTACCAGGACCTGGTGGATGAGATCTCGGCGCTCCTCGGCGCCCCGGCGACCCTGGAGAACCGGGATTTCCGCCTCATCGCCTTCGGCGCGCACGACAGCGACGACGATCTCGCGATGGACCCCGTCCGCACCCGCTCGATCCTGACCCGGCAGTCGACGGCGGCCGTGCGGGCCTGGTTCGAGGGGTTCGGGATCGCGCGGGCGACCGGGCCGGTCCGGATCCCGGCGGCGCCCGACGCGGGGGTCTTCCGGGGGCGGATCTGCCTGCCGGTGCGCTACCGCGGGATCGTGCAGGGGTACGTGTGGCTCCTCGACCAGGAGCCCGGCCCCGGGCCGGACGCCTTGGCGGCCGCCATGGAGGTGGCCGAGCGCATCGGGATCCTGCTCGCCGAGGAGGCGAAGGCGGGGGCCGACCTGTCCCGGGAGTTCCGGGAGGTGCTCACGGCCGGACGGGGCTGGCAGCAGGACATGGCGGTGGCCGCGCTCCGGGTGGCGCTGGGCCCGGGGGCGGAGGGGCTGCACGCGGTGGTGTGCGTGGAGCCGTGGTCCGGCGAGGCCCCGGCGTCGGTGCCGGGCACGGCCGCCGTGTGCACGGTCAGCCGGCCCGGGCGCGGGGCGGGGAGCGGGTCGGCGGCCGATTCCGCTCCGGCCGGGGACCTCGGAGCCCGGCCGGAGCGGAAGGCCGGCCAGGCACTCGCCGTACTGGTCAGGCTCCGCTCGGCGGAGGTGCTCGCCCCCGCCGAGGGCGTCGCGGCCCGGCTGCTGGCGGGCGGCGCGGCGACCGCCGGGATCGCGGAGCCCCGCAGGGGGCTGGCGGCGCTGGCCGACGCCTGGTCCCAGGCTTCGGCGGCGGCTCAGGCGGCCGCGGCGCAGCCCCGGTTCGGTCCGGTGGCCCACTGGTCGGCGATCGGCCCGTACCGGATGCTGGCGGCCCTGGCGGCCGCCGATCCGGCGGGCGACCCCGCGGGCGACCCCGCGACCCGGGTCCTGCTGGGGCCCGCGCACCGGGAACTCGCCCGTACCGCCGAGCTGTTCCTGGACTGCGCGGGCCAGGCGGGGCGGGCGGCGGCGGCCCTGGGCATCCACCGCCAGACCCTGTACTACCGGCTCGCCCGGGTGGAGCAGCTGACCGGCCTGGACCTGGACGAGGGCGAGGACCGGCTGTTGCTCCACATGGCCCTCAAGGCGGCCCGCCTGTACGGCTGAACGAGGTGACGGCTCAGGCGGGGGCGCCGGCATCGGCGTCTGCGTCCTTGCCGTTCACCATCATCTGCGCGGCGCGGCGCATGCCCTCGGTCAACTCCTCGGCGGTGACGGCGTTCTCGGGGTTGTACAGCCACTGCACCATCATCCCGGCGACCAGCACCTGGTACAGCCCGCCCAGGGTCCGGACGTCCCGCTCTGCGAGCTGCTCCTCGGGGATGCCCGTGAACATCTCGGTCAGCCCCTTGCGCCCCTCGCCCTCCGAGGCCACGACCATCTCCCGCAGCTCCGGCAGCCGGTCTCGGTTCATCGCGATCTCCATGCTGGCCGCCCACATGGGGGCCGCCTGATCGCGCTGTCCGATCATGCCGTCCCAGACCGAGTGGAAGCGCTCCAGCGAGCCTCCCTCACCCGTGACGTCCGGTTTGAAGGAGTCGCCCCACTCCTCGGCCATCGAGATGAACGCCTGTGAGAGCAGGGCGTCCTTCGAGCCGTAGTGGTAGCCGATCGACGCCAGGTTCGCGCCGGAGGCGTTGACGATGTCGCGCGCGGTCGTCCGCGCGAAACCCTTCTCGGCCAGGCACTTCTTGGCGCCTTCGAGCAGATCTTCGCGGTGTCCCATGCCCTCACCGTACCAAGACAACCGTCCTAGACGGCAGTTCCATACGGCCGTACTAGACAAGCGTTTAGGACGCTTGTACATTGCTGCTCATGACGAACTCCGCCGCACCTCTCGCCGGCCGCCGGGAATGGATCGCCTTCACCGTCCTCCTGCTGCCCCTGCTCCTGGTCTCGATGGACGTCTCCGTCCTCTACTTCGCCATCCCGGCGATCACCCGAGAGCTCGACCCGAGCGCCACCCAGCAGCTGTGGATCTTCGACAGCTACGCCTTCGCCCTCGCCGGACTGCTGATCACCATGGGCTCGCTCGGCGACCGGATCGGCCGCCGCAAGCTGCTCCTGACGGGCGCGGCCGCCTTCGGGCTCGCCTCGGTCTGCGCCGCCTACGCCACCAGCGCCGAGATGCTGATCGCGGCCCGCGTACTGCTCGGGATCGGCGGCGCGACCCTGATGCCCTCCACGCTGGCCCTCGTACGCAACCTCTTCCAGGACGCCGGGCAGCGCGGGCGGGCCATCGCCATCTGGTCCGGGGCCATGACCGGCGGCATCGCCCTCGGCTCGGTGATGAGCGGCGTGATGCTGAACCACTTCTGGTGGGGCTCGGTCTTCCTGATCAACGTGCCCGCGATGCTGCTCCTGCTGGCCCTCGTCCCCGTGCTGGTCCCGGAGTTCAAGGACCCGGCGCCCGGCCGCTTCGACCTGCTGAGCGTGCCGCTGTCGACCGCCGCCGTACTCCCGGTGGTGTACGGCCTCAAGGAGCTCGCCGCCGAGGGCCCGGAGCCGCTCCACCTCGTCTCCGTCGCCGTCGGCCTGGCCTTCGGGTTCGTCTTCGTCCGCCGCCAGCGCACCCGGGACGACGCCATGGTCGGCCGGGTCCTGTTCCGGGGCCGCGGATTCGGGGCCGGGATCGCGCTCAACGCCATCGCCGCCTTCGCCATGATGGGCTCGGCCTACTTCACCACCCAGTACCTGCAGTCGGTGCTCGGCATGGGCACGCTGGAGGCCGCCCTGTGGAGCCTCGCCCCCTCGCTCCTCATCGGCGCCGCGGCCCCGGTCAGCGCGGCCTTGGCGCAGAAGACCGACCGGGCCCACGTCATCGCCGCCGGCTTCGTCCTCGCCGCGGCCGGGTTCGCCCTGATCGGGCTGGTCGGCAGCGACTCGCTGTGGCTGCTGCTGACCGGCGCCGGAGTGCTGGCCTGCGGCCTCGTCACCGTGATGTCCCTGGTCGCCGACATGGCGCTGGGCGCGGCCCCCGCGGAGAAGGCCGGCTCGGCCGCGTCCCTGCTGGAGACCGGCCAGGAGTTCGGCGGCGCGCTCGGCATGGCGGTCCTGGGCAGCCTCGGCACCGCCGTCTACCGCTCCGACCTGACGGGCGCCGAGCCCGGCGTCCGGGAGACCCTGGGCGGCGCCGTCGCCGCCGCCCGGCAGCTCGGCGGCCCGGCCGGGGAACAGCTGCTGGCCCTGGCCCGCGAGGCCTTCGTCCACGGCATGCAGTACGCGGCCTGGGGCGGTACGGCCCTGCTGCTGGCGGCGGCCCTGCTCGCCGCGGCCCTGCTGCGGGGGCTCGGCTCCCCGGCGCGGCGGCCGGCCGCGGAGCCCGCCGCCGGACAGGGCCCCGCCCTCGCGGCCTGATCCCCGTACGGCACGGGTGAGCGGCGGCGGAACACGAAGAAGGGCCCGGGGAGTCCTCGAGTTCTCGTGGTCGTCGCAACACCCCGGCTCAGGGGATGCGATGGACTTCGAGGTTCGGGCGGATCGACGGCCACAGGGACGCAAGAAGTCGAGCCGCGAACGGGAGACACACCTTCTGCTCGTGGATCAGGGAAGGAAACGGGGCCGTGGCGGTACGCCGAGGCCCCAGAGCCGGCGGCCGCCCAGGAGCCCGAGGACGACGCCCCTTCGCGCTACCTGCCGTCCACCATCAGCCGGGAGACCCGCCGCAACCGCACGGTCCTGCCCAGCAGCCAGTGGTACTACCGACCGCATGCGGCCCACCGGCGAGCAATTCGGCGACGGCCTCGACCGAAGGTCGGCAAGATCGGCCAGAACCCGGGGCTCCGTGACTTCGTCCGGCATCACCTGACCCTGCGCTGGAGTCCCGAGCAGATCTGCCGCGCTCTGCGCGGACGCTTCCCCGCCCGCTCTCCACGTCCAAGGCCGCGGCGAGCCGAAGCGGGAACCGACCCGCGCCCTGAGCTTGGGAATCACCGGGCCGACACGGAGGGGGTTGACGCTGACCAGCGCAAACGGCCTCTGGTGATGAATCGCGAGGCGTCGCGCTCGATTGCTCTTGACTGCTGGGACCCGCTCTTTCCGGCACGGATGTGGCACGGGCTTCCATCCGCTCTGACGGGTCGCGTCACCGACCCCGCACCCGACAACACCATCACCCGAATGGCCTAACACGACGTGCCACCCACATGGGTGAAGATCAAGCTGGCTAGTGCCCCAACCGAGGCAATCTGTGAAAGGCGAACCACATGCGCATTCGACGAATCCTCGCCGCGGTCTTCGCCACGGCAGCCCTCGCCGGACTCGGCCTCACAGGCGCTGCCACCGCCACCGCCGCCACCGCCACGGCCGGCAGCGTCACCCCGGCCAGCGTCACCCCGGGTGAGTGCACCGACAACGGCGGAACGATCGATCGGACGACACCCGTGCTCCCGACCTGCAGGGGCGGTATGTACGACGGGCAGTCGGTCGACTAAACCCCACTGGGCCCGTTGCGAAAGTGGATCGTCGCCCCGCAGCCACGCGTTGCGGGGCGGCTCCCTCGCGAGCGGGTCGCCAATCGGGCAGTCTCCAGGGCAGCAGCCTGTCCGGCCACACCCGGGACCACCTCGACGCAGTCGCTGCCGGACTCAACAGCCGCCCACGCAAGACGCTCGGCTGGGAAACCCCAGCCGAGCGCCTGTCCGAACTGCTCGCCACCACACGTCGGTGATCACGTGTGGCTACGACCCCTGGAACTCGCCGTTCCCCGGGCCCTTCCCTGTGTCGTGCGGGTCAGGCGAGGCTGACCGTGCGCGCCGAGACGGCGCCGATCTCGGCGGAGATCTCCGCGAGGACGTTCACCGGCACCTCCGCGTCGACCGTGAGGACGCCGAGCGCCTCGCCGCCCTCCTCGGCGCGGGCGACCTGCATGCCCGCGATGTTGAGGCCGGCTTCGCCGAGGATGCGGCCGACGGTGCCGACCACGCCCGGGCGGTCGGTGTAGCGCAGGACGAGCATCTGGTCGGCGAGCGCCAGGTCCACGTCGTACTCGCCGATGCCGACGATCTTCTGCAGGTGCTTCGGGCCCGCGAGGGTGCCGGAGACCGACACCTCCTGACCGTCCGACAGGGTGCCGCGCACGGTCACCACGTTGCGGTGGTCCGGGGACTCCGAGCTGGTGGTCAGGCGTACCTCGACACCGCGCTCCTGCGCGAACAGCGGGGCGTTGACGTAGGAGACCGTCTCGTCGACGACGTCCTCGAAGACACCCTTGAGGGCGGAGAGTTCCAGCACCTTGACGTCGTGCTGGGTGATCTCGCCGCAGACCTCGACGTCGAGGCGGACCGCGACCTCGCCCGCGAGGGCGGTGAAGATGCGGCCGAGCTTCTCGGCGAGCGGCAGACCGGGGCGCACGTCCTCGGCGATGACGCCGCCCTGGACGTTGACCGCGTCCGGCACGAGCTCGCCGGCGAGCGCGAGGCGCACCGACTTGGCGACCGCGATGCCGGCCTTCTCCTGGGCCTCGTCCGTGGACGCGCCGAGGTGCGGGGTGCAGACGACCTGGTCGAGCTCGAAGAGCGGGGAGTCCGTGCAGGGCTCCTTCGCGTACACGTCGAGGCCGGCGCCGGCGACGCGGCCCTCCTTGATGGCCGAGTACAGCGCGGCCTCGTCCACGATCCCGCCGCGCGCGGCGTTGACGATGCGGACGGACGGCTTGACCTTGTGCAGGGCCTCGTCCCCGATGAGACCGAGGGTCTCGGGGGTCTTGGGCAGGTGCACGGTGATGAAGTCGGCGACTTCGAGGAGCTCGTCCAGCGTCAGCATCTTGACGCCCATCTGGGCGGCGCGCGCGGGCTGTACGTAGGGGTCGTACGCGACGATCTTCATGCCGAAGGCCGACATGCGCTGGGCGACCAGGACGCCGATGCGGCCGAGGCCGACGACACCGAGGGTCTTCTCGCTGAGCTCGACGCCCGTGTACTTGTTCCGCTTCCACTCGCCGTTCTTCAGGGCGGTGTTGGCCTGCGGGATGTTGCGGGCCGAGGCGACGAGCAGGCCGCAGGCGAGCTCGGCGGCGGTGACGATGTTGGAGGTCGGGGCGTTCACGACCATCACGCCGGCCTTGGTGGCGGCGGAGACGTCGACGTTGTCGAGGCCGACACCGGCGCGCGCGACGACCTTCAGCTTCTTGGCGGCGGCGATGGCCTCCGCGTCGACCTTGGTCGCGGAGCGCACCAGGATGGCGTCGACGTCCACGATCGCGGGGAGCAGCTCCGCGCGGTCGGCTCCGTTGACGTGCCGGATCTCGAAGTCCGGACCGAGCGCGTCGACGGTGGCGGGCGACAGCTCTTCGGCGATGAGTACGACAGGTTTCGAGCTCACGTGGGTCATCCTCACAAGTCCAGTGCGGACGGCCGTCCCGACGGCCGCAGGCGGTGGAGGGGGTAGCCGCGTGGAAGACGCACGACACTGTGGGCCTGACGCGTTGTGTTGAGCAGTGTAGTGGCGGATTCCGCATGGAATTCCGCCTGTCCGGAAGGATCACCCTTCCGGGGTTGGCCAGGGTGGACAAGCCCCGTGTACTGAGCGGTCCGATCCGGCCCGTCGTGCGCCGCGGGGCCGGGACTCCTCATCCCGGCCCCGCCGCGTACGGATCAGCTCTCGTCGCTGTCGACCCAGCTCATGAGCTTGCGCAGCTTCTTGCCGGTGGTCTCCAGCAGGTGCGCCTCGTCGGCCTTCTTGTACTCGTTGTACTTCGGCAGACCGGCCTTGTACTCGGCCATCCAGGTGTTGGCGAACTCGCCGCTCTGGATCTCGGCCAGGACCTGCTTCATCTCGGCCTTGGTGGCGTCGGTGATGATGCGGGGGCCGGTGATGTAGTCGCCCCACTCGGCGGTCTCGGAGACCGACCAGCGCATCTTCTCCAGGCCGCCCTCGTACATGAGGTCGACGATGAGCTTCAGCTCGTGCAGGCACTCGAAGTACGCGATCTCCGGCTGGTAGCCGGCCTCGGTCAGGGTCTCGAAACCGGCCTTGACCAGGGCGGAGGCGCCACCGCAGAGGACGGCCTGCTCACCGAACAGGTCGGTCTCGGTCTCCTCGGTGAAGGTGGTCTTGATGACGCCGGCGCGGGTGCCGCCGATGCCGGCCGCGTACGAGAGCGCGAGGGCGAAGGCGTTGCCGGAGAAGTCCTGCTCGACGGCGGCGATGCAGGGCACGCCACGGCCTTCCTCGTACTGGCGGCGCACCAGGTGGCCCGGGCCCTTCGGGGCGACGAGGGCGACGTCCACGTTGGCCGGGGGCTTGATGAACCCGTAGCGGACGTTGAAGCCGTGGCCGAAGAAGAGCGCGTCGCCCTCCTCGAGGTGCTGCTTGATGGACTCCTCGTAGATCTCGGCCTGGAGCGGGTCCGGGGTCAGGATCATGATGACGTTGGCCCAGGCGGCGGCCTCGGCCACGGGGACGACCTTCAGGCCCTGCTCCTCGGCCTTGGCCTTGGACTTCGAGCCCTCCTTCAGGCCGACGACGACGTCGACGCCGGAGTCACGGAGCGACAGCGCGTGGGCGTGGCCCTGGCTGCCGTAACCGATGACCGCGACCTTGCGGCCCTGGATGATGGACAGGTCGGCGTCGTTCTCGTAGAACAGCTCGGCCACTGGGATATCTCCTTGGTGCGCTGGTGTTGCTCCCACCGTACGGCGGGGAACGTGAAGGAAGTTTCTTGGTCTCGCCATGCGAGAGCCAACGCGGTGCCGGGGGTGTTGCTCAGGCGCTGCGGTCGAGCGCGCGCAGGCTGCGGTCCGTGATGGACCGGCCGCCGCGCCCTATGGCGATCGTGCCGGACTGCACGAGCTCCTTGATGCCGAAGGGCTCCAGCATCTTGAGCATCGCGCCGAGCTTGTCGGCGCCGCCCGTCGCCTCGATGGTGACGGCCTCCGGGGAGACGTCGACCGTCTTGGCACGGAACAGCTGGACGATCTCGACGATCTGGGAGCGGGTCTCGTTGTCGGCACGGACCTTCACCAGAACGAGTTCGCGCTCGATGGCGTTGTGCGGCTCCAGCTCGACGATCTTGAGCACGTTGACCAGCTTGTTCAGCTGCTTGGTCACCTGCTCCAGCGGGAGGTCCTCGACGTTCACGACGATCGTGATGCGCGAGATGTCGGGGTGCTCGGTGACGCCGACCGCGAGGGAGTCGATGTTGAACCCGCGGCGGGAGAACAGCGCGGCGATCCGGGCGAGGATGCCGGGCGTGTTCTCGACCAGGACGGAGAGCGTGTGCTTGGACATGTGAGTCGTTCTCTCTCTCAGGCTCTCTCGGCTCAGTCGTCTTCGTTGTCGCCGAAGTCGGGGCGGACGCCCCGGGCTGCCATGACCTCGTCGTTGGAGGTGCCGGCGGCGACCATCGGCCACACCATGGCGTCCTCGTGGACGATGAAGTCGATCACGACGGTACGGTCGTTGATCGCGTTGGCCTCGGCGATGACCTTGTCCAGGTCGGCCGGGTCCTCGCAGCGCAGCGCCACGCAGCCCATGGCCTCGGACAGCTTGACGAAGTCCGGGACGCGGGTGCCCTTGCGGGGGGCGGTGGACTCGCCGAGCTGGGAGCCGACGGTGTCGTGGCCCGTCTCGTCCGCGTGCAGGACGGTGTTGGAGTACCGCTGGTTGTAGAACAGGGTCTGCCACTGGCGGACCATGCCCAGCGCACCGTTGTTGATGATCGCGACCTTGATCGGGATGTTGTTCAGCGCGCAGGTGACCAGTTCCTGATTGGTCATCTGGAAGCAGCCGTCGCCGTCGATCGCCCAGACCGTGCGGTCCGGCATGCCGACCTTGGCGCCCATCGCGGCGGGGACCGCGTAGCCCATGGTTCCGGCGCCGCCGGAGTTCAGCCAGGTGCGGGGCTCCTCGTAGTTGACGAAGTGCGAGGCCCACATCTGGTGCTGGCCGACGCCGGCCGCGTAGATGGTGTGCTCGGGGGCGAGCTCGCCGATGCGCTGGATGACCTGCTGCGGGGAGAGCATGCCGTCCGCGGGGGTCTCGTAGCCCAGCGGGTACGTCTCGCGCCAGCGGCTGAGGTCCTTCCACCAGGCGGAGTAGTCCCCGGCGTTGCCCTCGGTGTGCTCGGCCTGGACCGCCTGGATCAGGTCGGCGATGACCTCGCGGGCGTCGCCGACGATCGGGACGTCGACCTCGCGGTTCTTGCCGATCTCGGCCGGGTCGATGTCCGCGTGGATGACCTTGGCGAACGGGGCGAAGCTGTCCAGCTTGCCGGTGACGCGGTCGTCGAAGCGGGTGCCGAGCGCGATCAGCAGGTCAGACTTCTGCAGGGCGGTGACGGCGGTGACCGCACCGTGCATGCCCGGCATGCCCACGTGCAGCGGGTGGCTGTCGGGGAAGGAGCCCAGAGCCATCAGCGTGGTGGTGACCGGGACCCCGGTCAGCTCGGCCAGGACCTTCAGTTCGGCGGTCGCGCCGGACTTCATGACGCCGCCGCCGACGTACAGGATCGGGCGCTTGGCCTGGCAGATGAGCTTGGCGGCCTCGCGGATCTGCTTGGCGTGCGGCTTGGTGACCGGCCGGTAGCCCGGGAGGTCCTGCGACGGCGGCCACGCGAACGTGGTCTTCGACTGCAGGGCGTCCTTGGCGATGTCGACCAGGACCGGGCCGGGGCGGCCGGTGGAGGCGATGTGGAACGCCTCGGCGATCGTCTTCGGGATGTCCTCGGCCCGGGTCACCAGGAAGTTGTGCTTGGTGATCGGCATCGTGATGCCGACGATGTCCGCCTCCTGGAAGGCGTCCGTGCCGATCGCCTTGGAGGAGACCTGGCCGGTGATCGCGACGAGCGGCACCGAGTCCATGTGCGCGTCGGCGATGGGGGTGACCAGGTTGGTGGCGCCGGGGCCGGAGGTGGCCATGCAGACGCCCACCTTGCCGGTGGCCTGCGCGTAGCCGGTCGCGGCGTGCCCGGCGCCCTGCTCGTGGCGGACCAGGATGTGGCGGACCTTGGTGCTGTCCATCATCGGGTCGTACGCCGGGAGGATGGCCCCGCCCGGGATGCCGAAGACGGTGTCGCACCCCACCTCTTCGAGAGAGCGGATGAGGGACTGCGCACCCGTGACGTGCTCAACTGCGGCGGGCTGGTGTCCGCCGGAACGGGGCCGCGGCTGCGGATGCTGGGCCCCGGTGGCCTGCTCGGTCATCGACATTCTCTTCTCGAAGCTGAGGGTTTTACGAGGATTCGAAGGTGTGCCAGTGCAACAAAAAACCCCTCGTGCCGGGAGGCAAGCGAGGGGAGCGCGTCGGGTGTGTGGAGCGGGGACATGTGGGTCCCAGCTTCAGCCGACGCGCTTTCCAAGTACGAGAATTCGGGTGCGCATGGCACTGACCCTCCCTCCGGCGGGAGGGGGATGTCAAGCGGGTGGGACGGGCGTCTCATTATGTGAGCCTCTACGGATGGCCATCGAGCCCCCGGACGAACCACCGGCCAAGGCTGGCTGGGCCGCTCCGCCCGGTACTGGGAACGTACCGCGCACCAGCGCGCGGCGCAGCCTGTACTCGTCGAGTGGGCCGGAAAATGCCACTCCCTGGCCGTGTGTGCACCCCATCGCGCGCAGTGCCATGACCTGCTCGGGGAGGTCCACCCCGTCGGCCACCGACTGCATGCCCAAATCATTTGCGATGCGCAACAAACCAGCGGTGATCTTGTGCAGGCGGGCGGATTCGACCACGCCCTCGACCAGGCCCCGGTCCACCTTCAGGATGTCCACGGGGAGTCTGCGCAGGGCGCTGATGGCCGCGTAGCCGCTGCCGAAGCCGTCGAGGGAGATCAGGACCCCGAGGCGGCGCAGGGCCGCCAGGCGCCGCTCCAGCTCGTCGAAGGGGACCCTGGGGTCGGACACGGTCAGTTCGATCACCAGGCCCCCGGACGGCAGCCCGTGCCGGGTCAGCAGGGCCTCCACGGAGCCGAGCGGCACGGCCCGGTCCAGCAGCCGCTGGGCGCTCATGCGGACGGCCACCGGTACGTCGTGCCCGATCCGGTGCCGCTCGGCGGCCTGGGCCACGGCCTCCTCGAGCAGCCAGTGGCCCAGCTCGGCGGCCCGGGTGGGCGCCCCCGCGGGGAGCCCCGAGCGGCCCTCGGACCCCGCCGCCGCGCCCTCGCTGTACTCGGCCACCCGGAGGAATTCCGCCGGGGTGAACAGGATCCCCTGGGCGGAGCGCCAGCGGGCCTGCGCCGCCACGGCCGTGACCTCGCCGCCGGCCAGCGAGACCACCGGCTGGTGCAGCAGGGTGAACTCCCCCTCGTGGAGCGCGGTGCGCAGCCGCCCCGCGAGCTCCGCCTTCCGGACGACCTCGGCCTGCATCTGGGGCGCGTACAGCTCGACCCGGTCCTTGCCGCCCGCCTTGGCGCGGTACATCGCGAGGTCCGCGTTGCGCATGAGGTCCGAAGGGGTGATTCCGGGGTCGGCGAAGGCCACGCCGATGCTGGCGGCCACCCGGACCTCGCTGCCGGCGATCCGGTACGGCTGGGACAGGGTGGTGCGCAGCCGGTCCGCGATCTCGTGCACCTGGTACTCGCGGGCGCTGCGGTCGCGGTTCCCGTCGCCGAGGATCAGCGCGGCGAACTCGTCGCCGCCGAGCCGGGCCGCGGTGTCCCCGGCGCGCACCGAGTCCTGGAGCCGGCGTGCGGCCTCGATCAGCAGCTCGTCGCCGGCCTGGTGGCCGATCGTGTCGTTGACCGCCTTGAACCCGTCGAGGTCGATGAAGAGCACGGCGGTGCTGTGGTCCCCCGCGCGCCGGCCGGTCAGGGCCTGGCGGACCCGGCGGGTGAACAGGGCCCGGTTGGGCAGGTCGGTCAGCGAATCGTGCTCGGCGCTGTGCTGGAGCTGCGCCTGGAGGCGGACCCGCTCGGTCACGTCGCGGCTGTTGAGGATGAGGCCGCCCTGGTGGCGGTTGACCGTGGACTCCACGTTGAGCCATTCGCCGCTGCCGGACTTGAAGCGGCATTCGATGCGGGTGGTCGGCTCCTCGGCGGGCGGTGCGGCGAGGAAGCGGCGCACCTCGTGGACCACCCGGCCCAGGTCGTGCGGGTGGATCAGGGTGGCGAGCTCGGTGCCGACGAGCTCCTCGGCCTCCCGCCCGTAGACCCCGGCGGCGGCCGGGCTGACGTACCGCAGGGTCCCGGTGGGGGCGGCGATCATGATGACGTCGCTGGAGCCCTGGACCAGGGAGCGGAAGTGGTTCTCCTTCTGGGCCAGTTCCTGCGTCAGCGCGATGTTGTCGATGAGCATGATGCCCTGCCGGATGACGAGGGCGAGGACGACCGTGCAGCCGGTGAAGACGACCACGCGGTCGACCTTCCGGCCGTCCACCACGTTGTACAGGATGCCCAGGGTGCAGACGGCGGCCGCGAGGTACGGCGTGAGGGCGGGCAGCGAGCCGGTGATGGGGCGGCTGACCGGCCGGTCGGCGCGCGCGGGCCCCGGCGGGCCCGGGGCCGGGTGGGCGCGCCGGGCCCCCCAGGGCGCGTACGCGAGCAGCAGCGAGCCGGCGAACCAGCCGGCGTCGAGCAGCTGGCCGGACTGGTATTCGGCGCTCAGCAGCGGCGAGGTGAACAGGGCGTCGCTGAGCACGGTCAGGGCCAGGGCGGCGATGGCGGTGTTGACGGCCGAGCGGTTGGCCTCGGAGCGCCGGAAGTGCAGGACCAGCACCATGGAGACGAGCGCGATGTCCAGCAGCGGGTAGGCGAGCGAGAGCGCGGCGCGCGGGACGCTGCCGGGGGCCCCGGACTGGGCGGTCCGCGCCGCGTGCGCGAGGGCCAGGCTCCAGGACAGGGTGAGCAGGGAGCCGCCGATGAGCCAGGAGTCGAGCCCGAGGCAGACCCAGCCGGCGCGGGTGACCGGGCGTTTGGCGAGGACGAGCAGGCCCACGATGGCGGGCGGCGCGAAGCAGAGGAAGGCGAAGTCGGCGAGCGAGGGCTTCGGCACGGCTTGGCCGAGGACCACCTCGTACCACCCCCAGACGCCGTTGCCGCAGGCTCCCATGAGGGAGGAGAACGCGAAGAGCAGCCAGGCCGGGCGCTCGCGGCTGTCGATCGTCCGCGCGTACGTGTAGCAGGAGACCGCGGCGAGTAACGCGGCGGCGCTGAGGCCGAAATCGCCCATGATCTCGGCGAGTTCATCGGAGCCCCAGCCGAGGGCGGCACCGACGGCGTACCCGCCGCTGATCACGGCGAGGAGCAGCTGCATCGCCAGGCTTCTGCCGCCGCCCGAGGCGGGCTGCCGGGTCAGCAGCGCCGCCCCCGGGGCACTCACCGGTCCCCCTCGCCGGCTGGTTCCGGCGCAGCCCAGTCCCCGCAGCGTCGCCTCCGGCGGCTGTGCCGCATCGGATCCTTCGTCCATTGGCCGTGCATCGCCCGTCGCCCCCCAAAGTGTCCGATCACTCCCCAGCGCCAGACGAATGCGCTGCAGCCCCTTGTTCCGGACGATACACCACTTTCGTCACTCAGGGACATAGATGGTCTACTCTCCGTTACCACGTGGAGAGTTGGTGCCACTGTGCGCGTCCGGGCGGATGCGGAGCGTGCGCACCGCGCGTCAGCCGGTGATCAGCACCGTGTTCTCCACGGGCTCCCCGGCGGCGAACCGCTGGAGCTGGCGGGCCACCAGGCGCCTGGCCCGCGGTGCGAACGCCGTGCTGCTGCCGCCCACGTGAGGCGTGATCAGGACATTCGGAGCATGCCAGAGCGGATGGCCGGCGGGCAGCGGTTCCGGGTCGGTGACGTCGAGCGCCGCGCGCAGCCGGCCCGACTCCAGCTCCGCCAGCAGCGCTTCGGTGTCGGCGACGGGGCCGCGCGCCACGTTCACCAGCAGGGCGCCGCCCTTCATGCGGGCGAGGAAAGCGGCGTCGGCCAGGCCCCGCGTCGTCTCGGTGAGCGGGGTGGAGAGGATCACCACGTCGGCCTCGGGCAGCAGCCGGGGCAGTTCCGCCTGGGCGTGCACGAGCCCGCGCGTGGTGGTGCGCGCCGAGCGTGCGACCCGTGCGACCCGCGCGCACTCGAAGGGGGCGAGCCGGTCCTCGATGGCCGCGCCGATCGACCCGTACCCGACGATCAGCACGGACTTGTCGGCGAGGGCGTCGTAGAAGCCGGAGTGCCACTCCTCGCGGTCCTGCCCGCGGACCATTCCGGGGATCCCGCGCAGGGAGGCGAGCGTGAGGGTGAGGGCCAGCTCGGCGGTGCTGGCCTCGTGGACGCCCCGCGCGTTGCACAGCCGTACGCCGGGGCGCAGCAGGCCGAGGCCGTCCAGGACGTGGTCGATGCCCGCGGTCAGCGTCTGTACGACGTGGAGCTCCGGCATGCCGGCCAGCGGGCGCAGGGTGACCTCGGAGGACTTCATGTACGGGGTGACGTAGAAGACGCAGGCGGCCGGATCGGCCGGGAAGGTGTCCTCACCGTCCCACCGGCGGTAGGTGAAGGCGTCGGGGAGGCCCTCGATCTCCTCGGCGGGGAAGGGCAGCCAGACGTCCGCTGTCTTTGCATCCATGACCAGGAGGCTATGCCAAGGCCAAAGGATCCTGATCAAGCCGTTAGTTTGTTTGCCGGACCGGGAGGGGGACCAACGGGTGGAGCGCAGGTCGATCGGGGCGGGGGCGCTGACGGTGGGCGCCATCGGGCTCGGGTGCATGCCGATGAGCTGGGCGTACGCGCCCTCGCGGCGCCGCGGGGCGGAGTCGCTGGCCACGGTGCACACAGCGCTGGACCTCGGGGCGAACCTGCTGGACACCGCCGACATGTACGGGCCGTTCACCAACGAGCTGCTGCTGGGGCGGGTGCTGCGGGAGCGGCGGTCGGAGGCGTTCGTGTCCGCCAAGGTGGGGCTGCGGGCGGGCGAGCAGCACGTGGTGGCGGACGGGCGGCCCGGATACGTGCGGCGGGCCTGCGACGCCTCGCTGCGGCGGCTGCGGACGGACGTCATCGACCTCTACCAGCTGCACCGGGTGGATCCGGAGGTCCCGGTGGAGGAGACCTGGGGGGCGATGGCCGAGCTGGTGGGTGCCGGGAAGGTGCGGGCGCTCGGGTTCTGCGCGCTGGGGGCGGGCGCCGGGCCGGGGGCGGGGCGACGCGGGGACCGGGCGTACGAGGTGACCTTGGGGCACCTGGAGCGGGTCCAGCAGGTGTTCCCGGTGAGCGCGGTGCAGGCGGAGCTGTCGGTGTGGTCGCCGGAGGCGGCGCGGCGGCTGCTGCCGTGGTGCGCGGCGCGCGGGGTGGGGTTCCTGGCGGCGATGCCGCTGGGCAGCGGGTTCCTGACCGGGACGCTGCGGCCGGGCGAGGGCTTCGAGTGGGAGGACGTGCGGGCCCGCCATCCGCGGTTCACGGCGGAGTCGATGGCGGCGAACCAGGTGCTGGTGGCGGGGCTGCGGCGGGTGGCGCGGCGGCTCGGGCCGCAGGTGACGGCGGCGCAGGTGGCGCTGGCGTGGGTGCTGGCGCAGGGGCCGCAGGTGGTGCCGGTGCCGGGGGCCGACCGGGCGCACTGGGCGGCGGAGAACGCGGGGGCGGCCCGGCTGCCGCTGACGGCCGGGGACCTGGCCGAGATCGCGGCGCTGCCGGCGGCGGTGGGAGCCTGGGACTGAGCGTCCGGGCGGGCCGGCGGGCCGGGACAACCACTCGATCGGGTGTACGAGGGCCGGAACTTCGCGAAGTGCCGGAGCTGTTGAGACGGGTGAGGGGCACGATCGGCGACCGGAGGGGAGCAGGACGATGGGACACGGACGGACGCGCACACGGACGCACACGAGGTACGAGGACCCGCGCACCCGGACCCGCGGAGTGCTGGCGGCCTTCGCCCTGGCGGGATGCGGGGCGCTGCTCGCGGCGGGCTGCGCACCGGCGGGCTCCCCCGCCGCCAAGCCGGGCACGTCACCACCGGGAGCGGCGCCCGCCGCATCGGGGTCCGGGCCGGCGGGCTCCCCGTCCGGCTCCTCGGAGGCCGCCCCGCCGCCGGCCAAGGGCTCGGTGACGGTGTCCGGCGAGGTCGCCAAGGGCCTGGAGTCCCCCTGGGGCGTGGCCCCGCTGCCCGGCGGGGACCTGCTGGTCGCCTCGCGGGACAAGGGGACGATCAGCAGGGTCGCGGCGGCCACCGGCGCGGTGACGCAGATCGGCAAGGTGCCCGGGGTGGCCCCGGGCGGCGAGGGCGGGCTGCTGGGGCTCGCGCTGTCGCCCTCGTACGCCTCGGACCGGATGGTGTACGCGTACTTCACGACGGAGTCGGACAACCGCATCGCCCGGATGCGCTATGACGAGCAGCGGGATCCCGGACAGCAACTCGGCGCTCCGGACACGGTGTTCCGGGGCATTCCCAAGGGCCTGATCCACAACGGCGGCCGGATCGCCTTCGGCCCGGACAAGATGCTCTACGCCGGGACGGGCGAGACCGGCGACACCGGGCTCGCGCAGGACAAGAAGTCGCTGGGCGGCAAGATCCTGCGGATGACCCCGGACGGGCAGCCGGTCCACGGGAATCCCGAGGCCGACTCGGTCGTCTACTCCTACGGGCACCGCAATGTGCAGGGTCTGGCGTGGGACAAGGACAGACGGTTGTGGGCGGCCGAGTTCGGCCAGAACACCTGGGACGAGCTGAACCTGATCGAGCCCGGCGCGAACTACGGCTGGCCGGAGGCCGAGGGGAAGGCGGGCAAGCCGGGCCTGCGCGATCCGGTGGCCGTCTGGAAGACCGACGAGGCCTCGCCGAGCGGGATCGCCTGGGCGCAGGGCTCGGTGTGGATGGCGGGGCTGAAGGGCGAGCGGCTGTGGCGGATCCCGCTGGCGGGGGCGAATCCGGTCGCCGAGCCGGAGGCCTTCCTGACGGGGAAGTACGGCCGGCTGCGCACGGTGATCGCGCTCGGCGGGGACAGATTGCTGCTGGTCACGAGCGAGACGGACGGGCGCGGGTCGCCGGAGGCGGGCGACGACAGGATCCTGACACTGACGGTGCGGTAACCGACGGGCCCCGCCGGGGGGCGAAAGGCACGGTGGACGCGGTGTTCAACATGATCGAGGAGCTCTTCAACCCGGGACGGGGGCACACGGACGAGGAGAAGAAGCGGCTGGAGCTGTCCCGGACCGACGTGAGCGACGGCGATCCGGGACGGGGTCCGATAGACCTGGACTCCGGCACGGTCCTCATACGCCCGGCGCAGGACTCACGCCCGGCGGAGGACTCCCCGCGGGAGTGAGGGGCCCGAACAGGCGCAGCCGGTGGGCGAGGGCGGCCGCCTCGCCGCGGCCGGCGACGCCGAGCTTGGCCAGGATGTTCGAGACGTGCACGCTGGCCGTCTTCGGGGAGATGAACAGCTCCTCGGCGATCCGGCGGTTGCTGTTGCCCGCCGCGACCAGGCGCAGGACGTCCCGTTCGCGGCTGGTCAGGCCCAGGGCCTCGACGGGGTCGGGGGCCGGTGCGGGCAGGGCCCGGGGGGCGTCGGCCCCGCTGAGCGGGAGCCGCGCGCGCTGGGCGAGCAGGGCCAGGTCCTCGCGGAGCGTGCGGGAGCCGAGCCGGTCCGCGGTGGCGTAGGCCTCGCGGAGCAGCACGCCGGCGGGCTCTCGGTCGCCGCCGGCGGCCAGCAGGGCCTCGGCGAGCCGGTGGCGGGCGCGGGCCAGCAGGTACGGACGCTCCAGCGGGCGGATGGTCCGCTCGACGCCGGCCCAGTCGGCGGCGGTGTCCCGGTCCTCGGCCCGCAGCAGCTCCGCGCGGAAGAACTCGGCGTGGGCGGCCCACACGGGCACGGGGGTGGCCAGGGCGCGGGCGGCGTCGCGGAGCACGTCCAGGGCTGCTTCGCGGCCGGCGTCGGCGACGGGCAGTCCCCGGGCGTCCGCCTCGGCGGAGGCTGCGGCGAGCAGCAGCGGCCAGGCGTAGCGGTGGTGCCCCAGCGGGAAGCCGTAGGCGATCGCGTCGGCGATCTCCGCGCGGACGTCGGCGATGCGGCCCTCCCCCGCGGCGATGCCGACGGCGAGGCGGTACAGCGGTATGCGGTGCTGGGGCTGGCTGTCGTGGGTGCCGAAGTGGGCGTGGGCGGCGGCGAGACGGCCGGTCGCCTCGGACAGTTCGCCGCGCGCCAGGGCCAGGTAGGACAACCGCGCGGAGGCGGAGCCGCGCGGGGCGGCGCTCTGGCCGACGCTCAGACCGCGCTGGGCGGCTGCGGCGGCCTCGTCCCAGCGGCCGAGGCTGTACAGGCTCTCCGCCATGTTCCCGCTGAGCCAGGCCTCGGTGTCCAACAGCCGTGACTTCTTGACGAGTTCGACCCCTTGTTCGGCCAGTTCCACGGCTTCGCGGGACCGGCCCATGCTTTCCAGCTGAGAGGTGAGGTTGATATGTGCGCGTCCTGCCAGCATGACGAGCCCCAGTTCGGCGGCCCGCTCCCGGACCGTGAGCATCTCGGCGAGGCCGCGCTCGGCGTCGCCGGAGTCGGTGAGCAGGCTGCCGACCGTGATCCGGGCGTTGAGCTCGATCTCCTCGGCCCCGAGCATGCGGGCGTAGGCCACGGCGCGTTCCGCGGCTTCCAGGTTGCCGGGGCCGGGGTTGTGGAGCATGCCCCAGCCCGCGGCCCGGACCAGGACCTCGGCGTGCACCTGGGACGGGGGCAGCCCCTTGACGAGCTCCTGGGCCCTGGCGAGTTCCTCCCAGCCGTCGCCGCGGGCCAGGCTGGAGACGAGCCGGGAGCGCTCGGTCCAGAACCAGGCGGCGCGCAGCGGGTCCCGGTCCTCCTCCAGCAGCCGCAGCGCCGTCTTGGTGAGCTTGAGGGCGCGTTCGCGTTCGCCGCCGAAGCGGGCGGCGACGGTCGCCTCGGCCAGCAGGTCGAGCCGCTTCAGCGGGGTGGTGGCCGGATCGCAGCCGCACGGGGGGTACACCTCGGTGTAGTCCACCGGGCGCAGGGCCTCGCGGACCTCCTCCGGCGCGCTCTCCCACAGGTCCAGCGCCCGCTCCAGCAGGTTCAGCTGCTCGGAGTAGGCGTGGCGGCGGCGGGCGGCGACCGAGGCGGCGAGGACGGCGGGCAGCGCCTTGGCCGCGTCGTTGGCGCAGTACCAGTAGCTGGCCAGCCGGATGACCCGCTCCTCGGCGCGGATCAGCCAGTCGTCGGCTTCCATCGCCTCGGCGTAGCGGCGGTTGACGCGGGCCCGCTCGCCGGGCAGCAGGTCGTCGCTGACGGCTTCACGGACGAGCGAGTGGCGGAAGCGGTAGCCGTCCCCGTCGGGGGTGGCGAGGAGGATGTTGGCGCCGACGGCGGCCCGCAGGGCCTCGATCAGCTCGTCCTCGGTCAGCCCGGCGACGGCGCGCAGGAGCGGGTACTCCACGGTGGAGCCGCCCTCGGCGACGATGCGCACCACGCGCTGGGCGGCCTCGGGCAGCACCTCGACGCGCACCAGCAGCAGGTCGCGCAGGGACTCGGTGAGTCCCGCGTGGCAGCCGCTCCTCTGGCAGGCGGCGAGTTCCTCGACGAAGAAGGCGTTGCCGTCGGAGCGGTCGAAGACGGAGTCCACGAAGGCCTCGTCGGGCTGCGAGGCGAGGATGCCGGCGAGCTGGCGGCGCACCTCGGCCCGGTTGAAGCGGGGCAGCTCGATGCGCTGGACGGTGCGGAGCCGGTCGAGTTCGGCGAGCAGGGGGCGCAGCGGGTGGCGGCGGTGGACGTCGTCGGCCCGGTAGGTGGCGACGATGACGAGCCGGCCGCTCGCGAGGGTGCGGAAGAGGTAGGAGAGCAGGTGGCGGGTGGAGGTGTCCGCCCAGTGCAGGTCCTCCAGGACCAGGACGACGGTGCGGTCGGCGGCGAGCCGCTCCAGCATCCGGGCCGTCAGTTCGAAGAGCCGGGCGGTGCTCTCCTCGTCGTGCGGCCCGCGGGGGGTGTCGCCGAGTTCGGGGAGGATCCGGGCGAGTTCGTCCTCCTGGCCCGCGGCGGCCGCCGCCAGCTCCCCGGGGAGCCGGCGGTGCAGGGTCCGCAGGGCCGTCGAGAACGGGGCGAAGGGAAGGCCCTCCGCCCCGATCTCCACACAGCCCCCGACGGCCACCACCGCGCCGCTGCGGGCCGCCTCGCACAGGAACTCCTCGGTGAGGCGGGTCTTACCGACCCCGGCCTCGCCCCCGACGAGCATCGCCTGCGGCTCCTGGGCCGCGGCGCGGGCCAATGCATCGGTGAGTACGGCCAGTTCGTCGGCTCGGCCGACGAACACCGGGCTGACAGATCTGGTCTCCACGTCGCCGAGCATCGCACAGGAGTCCTGGCCTGCGGCACTGGTCGGGGGTGCGCTTCTCATCACGCGTCAGTCCACGCGGTCCGCGGCGCGGGTCACGCGGCGCGCGTGAAGCGGCTCCGCTCTCCCCTCACCTGCCGTTCGGGTTCCTGGCTGCGCGAGGAGGCGCGGCGCGCCTTCTTGGCCTCCTGGACCAGGCGGTACCGGGCGGCCTCGCGGATGAGGTCGGCGCGGCGGGCGGTGGCGATCTCGTACTCGAACATCTCGTACTCCTCGGTTCGCTTTTCTCGGCACCTCGTTCGGTGTGATCCAAGATTCGCGCCCCAGGGGGTGCCGGCACATCGGGAGCATGCCGCATCTGTACGGGACGGGGGTCCTTAGGCCGCGGCCGAAGGACCCCGGGTCGGACCGGGAGTGCCTAGGAGGGGGTCCTAGGCGCGTGGTGGGAGGCCCTAGGCGGCCTTCGGGAGGGGAGCCAGGATGTCGAAGTACATGAGGCCGAAGAGCAGTACGCCCAAGGCGCCGAGGGCGACGGCGGCCCAGGAGACGGCGCGGACCCAGGTGGGGAGGGTGCGGCCGGGGGCGCCGAAGGCGGGACGGGCCAGCACGAAGACGGCCAGCAGCAGGGCGAGGGTGGACAGGACGCCGTTGACCAGGGCGGTCATGTGCCAGGCGTCGCCGTACAGGGCCTCGATCTTCGCCTCGGTGGTGGCGGCGTTGACGGACTCGATCTGGCCCACCAGGGTCTGGCGCTCGGCTATGACGCGCGAGACCCAGCTTCCGCTGAGGGCGACGAGGCCCAGCCCGGCCGCGACGACGGCGGACGCCGCGGCGCCGACGCCCTCGGACCGCTGCTCCGTCTCCTCGAGCTCGTCGTGGAGCTCGTCCTCGAGGTCCTCGTCGGAGAGTTCGGCCTCGGGGGCGTCCCCGGCCTCGGCGCTCTCCGCGGCGGGGGCGTCCTTGAGGTCGGCCTTGGCCTCGGTGGCCTGGGCGGCCTCGGTGGCCTGGGGCTCGGCGGTGTCCGCCTCGGGAGCGGTCGGGTCGGCGGTCTTCGTGGTGTCCATGCGGGGCACCGTAGGCGGCTTGTCTGAGAGGTTTCTGAGAAGGCTCCGACGCCGCCGGACCGGGCCGCCCGCGGGCCCCGGACCGGGGCCGCGGCGGGTGGTGTCAGGCGGTGGGGGCCGGCGGCCACTCGTGGGCGAGGACCGCCCAGATCTCGGTGTCCTGCCGCACGCCGCGGTGCGGGTGGCTCTCGCGCAGGACGCCCTCGCGGGTCATGCCGAGGCGCTCCGCGGCGGCGAGGCTCCTCGCGTTGGCGGCGGAGGCCCGCCATTCGACGCGGTGCATGCCGCGCTCCCGGAAGGCCCAGTCGATCAGGATGCGGCAGGCCTTGGTCACCAGGCCCCGGCCGGCGGCTTGGGGCTCCAGCCAGCAGCCGACCTCACAGGTGCCCGAATCGGCGTCGAAGGTCCGGAAGAGGACCCCGCCGACGAGGGTGGCGCCGACCCGGATGCCGTACAGCCGCCCGCCGTCGGCGGCCGTCTTCTGCGCGTACGAGGAGAGGAACGCGCGCGCCGAGTCGAGGTCGGTGACCTTGTCGGCCAAGGCGATGTGCTCGCCGATGAACGCGCGGCCACGGTCCATGTGCGCCAGGAACTCCTCGGCGTGCCAGACCTCCAGCGGAATCAGCCGGGCGTCGTCGGCGAGGTCGATCGAGAACATGCGGGCGGCCCTTCCTCGGGTCTCGTACGGCGGGTTGCCGAATCACCGGGATGCGGTGGCGGGCTCGGCGCCGTCCTCGCTCGTGGCGGGGACCGCGGCGGGCCGCTGCGCGGGCAGTGTCGCACGCGAGCGGCATTCCGGGGGCTCGATGCTGATCTTGGGCAGGCGGCGGTCCAGCCAGGCCGGGAGCCACCAGTTCGCGCCGCCGAGCAAGTGCATCAGCGCCGGGACGAGGAGGGTGCGCAGGACGAAGGCGTCGAGTGCGACGGCCGCGGCGAGCGCGATGCCGAACATCGCGATGATCCGGTCGCCGCTGAGCACGAAGGCCAGGAAGACGGAGATCATGATGACCGCCGCCGAGTTGATCACCCGGCTGGTCTCGGCGAGGCCGACGCGGACGGCCCGCCGGTTGTCACCGGTCTCCAGCCACTCCTCGTACATCCGGCTGACGAGGAACACCTGGTAGTCCATGGACAGCCCGAAGAGGACCGACACCATGATCACCGGCAGGAAGGGCTCGACCGGGCCGGCGCTGCCCAGGCCCAGCAGCTCGCTGCCCCAGCCCCACTGGAAGATCGCCACGACGACGCCGAAGGAGGAGGCGACGGCCGCGACGTTCATGGCGGCCGCCTTGAGCGGGATGCCGACGGAGCGGAAGGCCAGCAGCAGCAGGACGCAGCCGAGGGCGATCACCACCCCGACGAACAGCGGCAGTTTCCCGACGATGACGTCGGCGAAGTCGTCGTAGCCCGCGGTCACACCGCCGACGTGGACGGTCATCGAGTTGCCGTGCCCGGCGGTCGGGATGACGCTCTCGCGCAGCGTCGTGACCAGCTCGCTCGTGGCCCGGGACTGCGGGGCGGAGTCCGGGATGACGGTCAGGACGGCGGTGTCCCCACTGCGGTTGAAGACGGCCGGACCGGTGGCGGCGACGCCGTCGGTCTTGCGCAGCGCCTCCGCCAGCCGGTCGACGGCGAGCCGGTCCCCGGCGCCGTCGAGGCGGGAGACGACGGTGAGCGGGCCGTTCACTCCGGGGCCGAACCCGTCGGCGAGCAGGTCGTAGGCCTGCCGGGTGGTGGAGCCCGCCGGGTTGTTGCCCTGGTCGGAGGTGCCCAGGTGGAGCGCGAAGGTGGGCAGCGCCAGGACGGCCATGACCAGCGCGGCGAAGGTGCCGAGCAGCTTGGGGTGCCGCTCCACGAAGGCAGACCAGCGGGCGGCGAACCCGGTGGGCGTTTCGGGCCGCGGGCCTTCCGCGGCGAGCCTGCGGCGCTCGCGGCGCGAGAGGGCGCGCATGCCGATGTACGAGAGGAGGGCGGGGAGCAGGGTGACCGAGGCGGCCACGGTCAGCACCACGGTGAGGGAGGCGGCGATCGCGACGCCGTTCAGGAAGTTCAGGCGCAGCACCAGCATGCCGAGCAGGGCGATGCAGACGGTGGCCCCGGCGAAGACGACGGCCCTGCCGGTGGTGGCGACGGCCCGCTCGGCGGCCTCCTCGACCGGCAGGCCGCGCATGAGGCCCTTGCGGTGCCGGGTCACGATGAACAGTGCGTAGTCGATGCCCACGCCGAGCCCGACGAGGGTGCCGAGCATCGGGGCGAAGTCGGCGACGGGCATGGCGTGCCCGAGCAGGGTGATGCCGGAATACGCGGTGCCCACGCTGACGAGGGCGGTCGCGATGGGCAGCAGGCTCGCGGCGAGCGAGCCGAAGGCGAGGAAGAGGACCAGGGCCGCGACGGCCACGCCGATGACCTCGGCGAGGTGGGCGGTGGGTGCCTCGGTCAGGGCGACGGCCTGCCCGCCGAGCTCGACCTGGAGTCCGTCCGCCTCGGTGGTGGGGTTCTTCGCGGCGTGAACGACGGCCTGGGCCTGGGCCTTGGGTACGGAGTCGGCCGGCCGGTCGAACGTCACCACGGCATAGGCGGTCCGCCCGTCGGGGCTGATCTGCGCGGCGCTCTCGGGGCCGGATCCGTACGGGCCGGCGACCGAACCGACGCCGGGAAGCCCGGCGATGGTGTCGAGGGCCTTGGCCATGCGCTGCTCGACGGCGGGGGTACGGACGCTCTGATGCTCCGGGGCCCGCCAGACGACGGTGTCGGTGTCGCCGCCCTGGCCGTGGAAGCCCGCGCGCAGGAGGGCGTGGGCACGGCTGGATTCGGTGCCGGGGACCTCGTAGTCGTTGGAGAACGCCGATCCGGCGGTCCCGGCGGCCACGGCCGCGCCGCCGAGGGCGAGCAGCCAGAGGAGGACGGCCACCAGGCGGTGCCGCAGGCACCAGCGCGCGATCACTGCCAACGGACGTGCTCCCTGGTGGTTCGGATCTTTACCGGGGCTGCCCGACGCAAAGACGCTGGAACTCGTGAAGGCCCGGCCGAAGGCCCGGGGGATCGCCCAGGGACCGGCCGGGAGTCGGCCGAATATCGGCCAAGATGGTCTACAGCGCAACGATCCCAGCGTTTGGTGATCGTTGGCCCCTTTCGTGTGCATCGTCACAGGGGCGCGGGGGGTGCTACGGGACCAAGGTCATCCGCCCGAGGGGCCCTTCGCCGGGCCGTCCGCCCCGTCGGCCCGGTAGCCCGGTACGGAGGGCCACCTGACGGTGAGCACCACCGCGTCCTCCTCGGCGTACCAGGAGTGGTCGACGCCCCGGCCCCAGACCACGTAGTCGCCCTGCTCGGCGAGGACGACGGTCCGGCCGGGGAACTCCAGCCGGAAGCGGCCGCTGATCAGCACCTGGAGCGCGGTGCGCTCCTCGCCCCGCACCCACTGGGCCCGCTCCTCGCCCTTGGGGTGGACTCCCCACTTGATCTCGACGTCCTCGCTGTGGCGCGGATCGGCGGGGTCCTTGAAGTGGCCGAGGAGCCAGCCTCGGTCGGTGGCGGCGTCCGGGGCCGCTTTGCCGGTGTAGATGGAGTCGTCGTTCACGGGGGTGAGGCTAATGCAGTTGTGCGGGCGTGCGGACGGCTGGTGAGCTGGGCCGATGACGATCGATGCTGACGAACTGGCGGACGTACGGGCCGCGTACGACCGGGAGATGCGCCGCGATGCCCTGCCGGACACCGCGGACACACGGGTGGAGCGGGCGGGGGTGGTCGTACGGCAGACCGCGGCCGGCGGCGGTGCCGGGTGGAACGGGGTGCTCTGGTCGGACCTCGACGAGGAGACGGCGGACGCGGAGATCGCGGCGCAGGTGGCGTACTTCGCGGGCCGCGGGGCCGGCGAGGTCGAGTGGAAGCTGTACGGCCACGACCGCCCGGCGGATCTCGGGGACCGGCTGCGTGCGGCGGGCTTCGTACCGGAACCGGCCGAGACCCTCATGGTGGGACGGGCGGACGAGCTCGCCGCCCTGCCGGTGGAACCGCCCGAGGGGATCACCCTGCGGGTGGTGACGGACGAGGCGGGCGTCGACCTGATGATGGACGTCCACGCGAAGGCCTTCGGCACGGAGCGCCCCGCGATCCGGCACCTCCTGCTCACCCTGCTGCGGGAGGAGCCCGAGACCCTCGCGGCGGTGGTGGCGATGGCCGGGGACACCCCGGTGAGCGCGGCCCGCATGGAGATGCGTCCGGGCGCCTCGTTCGCCGGCCTCTGGGGCGGCGGCACCCTGCCGCAGTGGCGGGGCCGGGGCATCTACCGCCTCCTGGTCGCCCACCGGGCCCGCATCGCGGCGGCCCGCGGGATCCGGTACCTCCAGGTCGACGCCTCCGCCGACAGCCGCCCGATCCTCCAGCGCCTGGGCTTCGCCACCCTGGGCACGACGGTCCCGTACCTCTGGACCCCGAAGCCGTAGCGGGAGCGGAGGGCTCCGGGGGAGGATCGGGGGATGGAACGAATCGGGCCGCCGCTGACCGGGAACGAGCGGGAGACGCTGCGCGCCTTCCTCGACTACCACCGGGCCACCCTCGCCTGGAAGTGCGAGGGGCTCACCGACGAGGAGCTGCGGCGGCCCTCGATGCCGCCGTCCACCCTGTCCCTGCTGGGCCTGGTCCGGCACATGGGCGAGGTGGAACGGCACTGGTTCCGCCGCACCCTGAACGGCGAGGAGCTCCCCCACCTCTGGTCCGACACCCACGACTTCCAGGCCGCCTACGACGCCTCCGGCTCCACGCGCGAGGAGGCGTTCGGGGCCTGGGAGGCGGAGGTCGCGCACGCACGCCGCATCGAGGCGGCGGCCGAGTCCCTCGACGTGACGGCGTACGTGGCCAGTTGGCAGGAGGAGGCCTCGCTGCGCCTCGTCATGCTCCACCTGATCCACGAGTACGCGCGCCACAACGGCCACGCCGACTTCCTGCGCCAGGCCGTCGACGGCGCCACCGGGGCCTGACGGTCCGCCCCGAAGGGACGGCCCCGCCCTCCGGCGGTCCGTCCGGGGATCCGTCAGGCCGCACGCCAGTAGCCCAGGCCGTTCACCCGCTGCTTCGGGAGGGACAGGTCCTTGCGCAGGTAGGCCGTCAGCGTGCGGGTCGTCGCCGTGTCGCAGGCCAGCCATACGTACGCCGACTCCGGGTCGCCGACGAGCTCCGGGAGCTCCTTCTTGACCTGCTCCACCAGCGCCGAGCCCGCGCGCCCGACCCGCCTGACCTCGTGCCGGGCCGGGTCCAGCCGTACCGGGAGGCCGGCGTCCGAGGCGTGCTGGGTCTCCAGCCAGATCGTCGCCGGTGTCCGCGGGTAGGCGTCCAGCAGGGAGTTGATCGCCGGGACCGAGGCCGGGTCGCCGATCACCAGCAGCCGCTCCGGCTCCGGCGCCGGGGCGGTGAAGCCGGTCCCCTGGACGGTGGCCTCGATGGTGTCGCCGGCCTTCGCGGCCCGCGCCCACGCGCTCGCGGGGCCGTCGTGGAGGGCGAACTCCAGGGCGAACGTTCCCGCCCGCGGATCCGGGTCGACGAGCGTGTACGCCCGGGTGTGCGGCTTGCCCGCGTTGTCGAACCACAGCCGCACCCACATCGTCGGGTGGAGTGATGCACCGGCCGCCGCGAGCAGCCCGCCGTCCGTCACGTACACGCGGCGGTAGTGCTCCGTGACCTCTTCCGCGCCCGTGACCGTGAACGTGAAGTCCTTGCCGCGCAGAAGCCGCAGGACCACGCCTTCCCATCCCTTGCCGACGCCCGCCATGGCGACCACCCCTCCCTCTTGAACCCCTATAGTTAGGGCAGCCTAACCTAATGCACTGGGGGAAGAGTGTGAGCCTTCTGAACAACGCCGGCGCCTTCGAGCTCTACCGCGACGATTGGGGCATCCCCCATCTGCGCGCCGCCGACGCCGACCGCCTCGCCTACGCCCAGGGCCACACCACCGCCCTCGACCGCGCCTGGCAGCTGGAGGTCGAGCGCCACCGCGCCCAGGGCTCCAGCTCCGCCTTCCTCGGCCCGGACTCCGTCTCCTGGGACCGCTTCGTCCGCCAGGCCCGGCTCGCCGACACCGCCCGCCGCTGCCACGAGGCCCTCGACCCGCAGACCGCCGCCTGGGTCGGAGCCTACGTGGACGGCGTCAACGACGGACTCGCCCGGGGCGCCGCCCGCGACGAGCGGTTCGCGCGCACCGGCCACACCCCGACCCCCTGGGAGCCGTGGGTCCCGCTCGGCATCTGGATCGCCACCCACATCCTCTTCGCCGGGTTCGCCACCAAGCTGTGGCGCGAGCGCGTGGCCGGCGCCCTCGGCGACGAGGCCGTCACCCTCTTCGCCACCGACGGCCCCGGCACCGCCGGCAGCAACGGCTGGCTGGTCCCGGGCGAGCGGACCGGCACCGGCTCGGCGCTCATCGCGGGCGACCCGCACCGGTTCATCGAGGACCCGGGCGTGTACCAGCAGATACGCCTGTCCTGCCCCGAGTACGACGTCATCGGCCTGGCCGTCCCCGGCATCCCCGGCCTCGGCCACTTCGGGCACACCGGCGGCGCCGCCTGGGCGATCACCAACGCCATGGCCGACTACCAGGACCTGTACGTCGAGCGGCTGCGCCCCGCCGCCGACGGCACCGGCCTCGAGGCCCTCGGCCCCGAGGGCGCCTGGGAGCCCGTCCACCGGCACACCGAGACGATCACCGTCGCCGGCGCCGACCCGGTCGAGGTCGAGGTGCTGGAGACCGCCCGCGGCCCCGTGATCACCCGCGGCGGGGCGGCGGACCCGCAGGAGGAGGACGCGGAGCAGACCCTCTCGCTGCGCTACCCGCCCCGCGTCCGCCGCGATCTCGGCTTCGCCGTCCTCCCCGCGCTGCTGCGTGCCCGTACGGTCGCCGACATCGACCGCGCCCTCGACGGCTGGGCCGAGCCCGTCAACGTCGTCCACGCCGCCGACACCGAGGGCGGCCTGCTGCACCGAGTCGCCGGCGCCGTCCCGCTGCGCGACCCGGCCAACCGGCTGCGCCCGGTGCCCGCCTGGGACCCGCGGTACGCCTGGCAGGGCTGGGCCGAGACCCCCGCCGAGCCCGTGCAGGGCTTCGCCGTCATGGCCAACGCCCGCGGCATCGCCTCGCCGCTCGGCGTGGAGTTCGCGCCCCCGCACCGGGCCGACCGCATCCGCGAGCTGCTCTCCGGCTCCGCGGACTGGTCCCCGAAGGCGATGGCCGACGTACACCGGGACACCTACCTGGCCTCGGCCGCGCCGCTGCTGGCCCTGCTGCCCGGGCTCGACGGCCTGTCCCCCGCCGCGCAGGCGCTGCGCGCCCGACTGCTCGCCTGGGACCGGCACATGGCCGCCGAGAGCACCGACGCCACCGTCTTCTCGGCGCTGCGGACCGCGGCCGTACGCCGCTTGGCCGCCGATCCCGCCCTCGCCGCCCTGGCGGGGGCGCCCACCGGCCCCGAGGTGTTCCACCCCTGGCTGTACCTGGTCCCCCGCGTCGGCTACGCCCTGGAGGGGTTGCTGACCACCGCCCTCCTGCCCGCCCTCGACCGGGCGGCCCACGTACGCGCCGCCCTGGAGGAGACCGCCGCGGCGGACACCCCCGACACCCCGTGGTCGCAGGTGCACCGCCTCGCGCCCTGGTCGGCGCTGCCCGACCCGGACGCGCAGTGGCCCGGCCTGGGCGGCGACCACGACTGCGTGAACGCCACCTCCACCGTCCCCGGTTTCACCGACCTCACCGCCCGCGCCTCGGCCGCCCGCTACGTGTGGGACCTGGCCCGCCGCGAGGACAGCCTCTGGGCGGTCCCCCTCGGCGCGGACGGCGTCACCGGATCACCCCACCACCGCGACCAGCTCCCGTACTGGGCTCAGTGCGAACTCGTCCCCGTCGTCACCGACTGGACCCGTCTCACCAAGGAATCCGTATGACCAGCAGCAGCGCGTCCTCCTCCGCCGGCACCCGACGGCCCGTGTACTCCCAGCGCGTCGAGGGGGTCGGCACGGTCACCCTCGCCCCCGTCGACCCGGCCGCCGACGCCGCGCTGATCCACTCCTGGGTCACCGAGGAACGGGCCCGCTTCTGGGGCATGCGCGAGGCCAGCCGCGAGCTCGTCCGGGAGATCTACGAGGACGTCGACCGCCGCACGACCCACCACGCGTTCCTCGCCCGCCGCGACGGCGAGCCCGCCGGGCTGTTCCAGACGTACGACTGCGCCGAGGACCGGATCAGCGAGTGCTACGAGGTCCTGCCCGGTGACACGGGCGTGCACCTGATGATCGGCCCGGCGCGGGGCGCCTCCGAACGCGGCTTCAGCGCGGGCCTGATCGGGGCCTTCCTCTCCTACGTCCTCTCGGACGGAACCACCCGCCGGATCGTCGCGGAGCCCGACGCGCGCAACGAGAAGGCCATCGCCCGCCTGGTGCGGAGCGGCTTCGAGCTGGGCCCCGAGGTCGAGCTCCCGGAGATCGACCTGCCCGAGGTCCACCTCCCGGCGAAGCGGGCCCGCCTCGTCTTCTTCGAGCCCGGGGCAAACTGACCGTTCCGATTGACCGTGTGATTCCGGCCACGCCAGACTGATGCCCACTCAAAGCATCGGCGCTGGGGGGAAATTGACCAGCCAGAATCTGCACATCGGGCCGGATGCGGCAGCAGACCGGTACCGGCTGCTGCGGTCCATCGGGCGCGGCGGGGAGGCCGTGCTCTATCTCGCGGAGATCGAGCTCGCGGGTGGCAGCGAACCGGTGGTCGTCAAGGTGCTCGACTCCAAGACGACCATCACGCCCGACGAGTTCGACCGGATCAGCCGGAAGTGGAACGAGCAGGCCGAGCTCCTGCGCTTCGTGCACCGCCCGGGCGTCGTCGGCGTGCGGGAGCACTTCGAGGGGCCTCCGATCCACCGGTCGGGGGAGTCCGGGACGCTGACCGGGCGGGCCCTCGTCCTCGTGATGAACCACGTGGACGGGCTCGACCTGCGCGACTGGCGCGCCGAACGGAATCTCGCCACGGCCGCCGAGCGGCGCGAGGTGATGCGGACGCTGGAGCAGCTGGCCGACGTCCTGGACTGGCTGCACTCGGGGAAGGCCACCCCGTCCGGGCGCCAGGTGATCCACGGCGACCTGTCACCGGGCAATGTGATGGTGGACGGTCATGGGCAGGCCACCCTGGTGGACTTCGGGCTCAGCAAGCTCACCGCCGACCACCAGACGGCCGAGGTGTGGTTCACCCCGGGGTACGCGGCTCCCGAGGTCTTCGACGGCAAGCGCACCCCGGCGGCGGACCGCTACGCGTTCGGGGCCATCGCGTACTTCCTGCTGAGCGGCGAGTCGCCGCCCAACTCCCCCGATCAGCTGGCCCGGGCGATGGCGGAGCTGCCGCAGATCGCGGTACTGGACGCCGAGCGGCGCGCCCGGATCACCGCCGTGTACGCGGGCGACCCGACGCAGCGGCCCGTCAGCCTGGCCGGCTGGATGAAGGACGTACGGCACGCGGTGGTGTCCACGACCTCCTCGACCTCGCAGCGGGCGGTGCAGGACGCGGTCCCGGTGCCGCTTCCGGCGAGGCCCGCGGCGCCTCCGCAGCCCGCGGGTCCGCCGCCGGTCCACACGCCGGTCCCCTCCCCGCCCCCGCCGGCCCGGGACGCGCAGCCGCAGCCGCAGCCGCAGCCGCAGCAACCCCAGCCGCAGGTCCAGCCGCAGGCGCAGGTCCAGGCGCAGACCCGGCCGGAGCACGTGCCCGCCGGGTACGGGCCGACGTACCCGCTGCACGAGTCCCCGCCGCCGGGGCCCGCCGCGCCGAAGAGGCGGCGGGCCGGGCTCGTCCTGGGCTCGGTGGCCGCCGTGCTGGTCATCGCGGCGATCGCCGTGGTCGGCGTACGGCTGCTGGACGAGGACAAGGGCGGCGACCAGGCCTCGGACGGCAAGGGCGGCAGCTCCGCCTCCGAGCCGGCCACACCGCAGGAGGAGTCCCCGACGCCCACGCCGTCACCGAGCGAGAGCGAGAGTACGGACGCCGGGGCGACGCCCGAGCCCACCGCCAGCGGCACCCAGCCCGGCGGCGTGGCGCCGGACATCAAGGCCGCCGACCTGACGCTGCTGACGCCCATCGCGGGGCTGGGCAATTTCACCGTCGGGGCCGCGAAGATCAACACCAAGCAGTACGGGGCCGCCTTCATCGCACAGCCGGACTGCAACGACGAGGCGATCACGGAGTTCGACCTCAACCGCGAGTGGAAGCACCTGGAGTTCACCGCCGGGATCGACGACGGCTCGACGCACGAGAAGGGCCGGGTCAGCATCTCGCTCGACGGGAAGCCCGCGGCCTTCTCCGAGCTGGTCGAGCTCGGCAAGCCGGCCACGCGGTCGGTGGACGTGACCGGAGCCCTGCGGCTGCGCGTCAAGGTGGACATGGGCTGCGACAACGGCACCGTCGTCATCGCCGCACCGCAGCTGACCCGCTGAACGACGGACGGCCCCGCACCGGAAGCGAAATCCGGTGCGGGGCCGTCTCGGTCGTACGGGAGCGGCTCGGCCGACTACTCCGAGACGCCCAGGCGCTCCAGGATGAGCTCCTTGACGCGTGCCGCGTCGGCCTGCCCGCGGGTGGTCTTCATGACCGCGCCGACCAGGGCGCCGACGGCGGCGATCTTGCCGCCGCGGATCTTGTCGGCGATGGCCGCGTTGCCCGCGATGGCCTCGTCGACGGCCGCGCCGAGCGCGCCCTCGTCCGAGACGACCTTCAGGCCGCGCTTCTCGACGACCTCGTCCGGGGTGCCCTCGCCGGCGAGGACGCCCTCCAGGACCTGGCGGGCCAGCTTGTCGTTCAGCTCGCCGGCCGCGACCAGGGCCGCGACGCGCGCGACCTGCGCCGGGGTGATCGGCAGCTCGTCGACGACGACGCCCTGCTCGTTGGCGTTGCGGGCCAGCTCGC
The DNA here is from genome assembly GCF_042891345.1 of Streptomyces sp. NPDC001903. Classification (NCBI taxonomy): domain Bacteria; kingdom Bacillati; phylum Actinomycetota; class Actinomycetes; order Kitasatosporales; family Streptomycetaceae; genus Streptomyces; species Streptomyces sp. NPDC001903. Next base: position 646,305 of record NZ_JBIASZ010000001.1, on the reverse strand, counting down.
CCATCCACCACTTGCGGGCCGCCGTCGAGTCGGCGCCGGCCTCGATGGTGGCGACGATGGAGTCCACCGCGCCCGCGTTGAGGATCGACTGCATGTCGTGCTCGTTCACGCCCCACTCCTCGCGGAGGCGGTTGCGGCGCACGCGCGGCATCTCGGGCAGACCGCCGCGCAGCTCCTCGACCCAGTCGCGGGCCGGGGCCACGGGGACCAGGTCGGGCTCCGGGAAGTACCGGTAGTCCTCGGCGTTGTCCTTGATGCGGCCGGCGGTGGTGGAGCCGTCCTCCTCGTGGAAGTGCCGGGTCTCCTGCACGATCGTGCCGCCGGACGAGAGCACCGCCGCGTGGCGCTGGATCTCGAAGCGGGCGGCGCGCTCGACGGAGCGCAGCGAGTTGACGTTCTTCGTCTCGCTGCGGGTGCCGAACTCGGACTCGGGGGTCGGGCGCAGCGACAGGTTCACGTCGCAGCGCATCTGGCCCTTGTCCATGCGGGCCTCGGAGACGCCGAGGGCCTTGATGACCTCGCGCAGCTCGGCGACGTACGCCTTGGCGACCTCGGGGGCCCGTACGCCCGCGCCCTCGATCGGCTTGGTGACGATCTCGATGAGCGGGATGCCGGCGCGGTTGTAGTCCAGCAGGGAGTGGGACGCGCCGTGGATACGGCCGGTGGCGCCGCCGACGTGCAGCGACTTGCCGGTGTCCTCCTCCATGTGGGCGCGCTCGATCTCCACGCGGAAGATCTCGCCGTCCTCCAGCTGTACGTCGAGGTAGCCGTTGAAGGCGATCGGCTCGTCGTACTGGGAGGTCTGGAAGTTCTTCGGCATGTCCGGATAGAAGTAGTTCTTCCGGGCGAAGCGGCACCACTCGGCGATCTCGCAGTTCAGCGCGAGACCGATCTTGATGGCCGACTCGACGCCGATCGCGTTGACGACGGGCAGCGAGCCGGGCAGACCGAGGCAGGTGGGGCAGGTCTGCGAGTTGGGCTCGGCGCCCAGCTCGGTCGAGCAGCCGCAGAACATCTTGGTCTTGGTGCCGAGCTCGACATGGACCTCGAGGCCCATGACGGGGTCGAACGAGGCGAGAGCGTCCTCGTACGACAGCAGTTCGGTGAAGGTGGTCACGGTGAAACTTTCCCTCTCAGCCCAGCAGGACGTCGTCGTCGCCCAGGCGCTTCAGCTCGCGGTACAGGATCGCGAGACCGGTGACGATGGCGGCGGCGGACACGACGGCGTCGACGAGCTTCAGCGTGTCGTGCTCGGTGCGGGCCTTCTTGACCTGCTTGATCACGCCGAGGGCGCCGAAGGCGGTGGTGCCCATCGACAGGTACGTGCCGGTCTTGGACTTCTTGAAGCCCTTGGCCTTGGTCAGTGCACTGGTGCTCACAGGGACGGTGCCTCCTCAAGCAGCGGGTGACCCCAGCGCTCGACGAAGGCTGCCTCCACGGCGGCGCCGACCTTGTACAGCCGGTCGTCCTTCATCGCCGGGGCGATGATCTGCAGCCCGACCGGCAGGCCGTCCTCCGGTGCCAGGCCGCAGGGGAGCGACATGGCGGAGTTGCCGGCCAGGTTGGTCGGGATGGTGCACAGGTCCGCGAGGTACATCGCCAGCGGGTCGTCGGTGCGCTCACCGATGGCGAAGGCGGTGGTCGGGGTCGTCGGGGAGACGATCACGTCGACCTGCTCGAAGGACTTCTCGAAGTCCCGGGTGATGAGCGTGCGGACCTTCTGGGCGGAGCCGTAGTACGCGTCGTAGTAGCCGGAGCTCAGCGCGTAGGTACCCAGGATGATGCGGCGCTTGACCTCGTCGCCGAAGCCGGCTTCGCGGGTGAGCGCGGTGACGTCCTCGGCGGACTTGGTGCCGTCGTCGCCGACGCGCAGGCCGTAGCGCATGGCGTCGAAGCGGGCCAGGTTCGAGGAGCACTCGGACGGCGCGATCAGGTAGTACGCGGCCATCGCGAGGTCGAAGGAGGGGCAGTCCAGCTCGACGATCTCGGCGCCCAGCTCCTTGAGGAGCTCGACGGACTCGTTGAAGCGCTGGACGACGCCGGCCTGGTAGCCCTCGCCGGCGAACTGCTTGACGACGCCGACGCGCATGCCGGCGACGGAGCCGTTGCGGGCCGCCTCGACGACCGGCGGGACCGGGGCGTCGATGGAGGTGGAGTCCATCGGGTCGTGGCCCGCGATGACCTCGTGGAGGAGGGCCGCGTCCAGGACCGTGCGGGCGCAGGGCCCGCCCTGGTCGAGGGAGGAGGAGAAGGCGACCATGCCGTAGCGGGAGACGCCGCCGTACGTGGGCTTCACGCCGACCGTGCCCGTGACGGAGGCGGGCTGGCGGATGGAGCCGCCGGTGTCCGTGCCGATCGCGAGCGGGGCCTGGAAGGCGGCCAGCGCGGCCGCGGAGCCGCCGCCGGAGCCGCCGGGGATGCGGGTGAGGTCCCAGGGGTTGCCGGTGGGCCCGTACGCGCTGTTCTCGGTGGAGGACCCCATGGCGAACTCGTCCATGTTGGTCTTGCCGAGGATGACGACGTCGGCTTCCTTGAGCTTGCGCGTCAAGGTGGCGTCGTAGGGCGGGATCCAGCCTTCGAGGATCTTCGAACCGACGGTGGTCGGGACCCCGACGGTGGTGAAGATGTCCTTGAGGGCGAGCGGGACGCCAGCCAGCGGGCCGAGCTTCTCGCCGCGCTCGCGCTTGGCGTCGACGGCGCGCGCCTGGGCGAGGGCGCCCTCGCGGTCGACGTGCAGGAAGGCGTGGACCTTCTCGTCGGTCGCGTCGATGCGGGCCAGGTGGGCCTCGGTGACCTCGACGGCCGTGAGCTCGCCGGAGGCGATCTTCTCGGCGGTCTGGGCGGCCGTGAGCTTGATGATCTGGTCAGTCATGTTGTTAGTCCTCCCCCAGGATCTGCGGCACCTTGAAACGCTGCTGCTCCTGGGCGGGAGCGCCGGAAAGCGCCTGCTCGGGGGTGAGCGACGGTCGGACCTCGTCCGCGCGCATGACGTTCGTCAGCGGCAGCGGGTGGGAGGTCGGCGGGACGTCTTGGTCGGCGACCTCGGAAACGCGGGCGACCGCGCCGATGATGTCGTCGAGCTGTCCGGCGAAGTGGTCCAGCTCTTCGGCCTTGAGCTCCAGACGTGCCAGCCGAGCGAGGTGGGCAACCTCCTCGCGCGTGATGCCAGGCATGCAGCGATCCTCTGGGGGTGGTGAGTGTGTAGTTTCGTGCCCAATCCTATGGGGCGGGGCCCCGGACCCACGAAACCGTTTCCCACCAGGGGCGCCCCGGGCCCGGTGCGGGCCGCGGGGCGGACTGCTCGTACGGCTGCCGTACGGATGCCTGCCCGGCTGTCGGCCGGGCTACTGGGCCGGGGTTTCCGCCGGGGCCGGGGCGGCCGACAGCTCCGCCGTGATGTCCGCCGGGCGGCGCCAGCCGCGCTCACCGCGGGCCAGCAGCCAGGCCGTGGCCTCCTGCGGGGGCATGGCGGCCGCGACCAGCCAGCCCTGGACGGCGTCGCAGCCGAGGTCCCGCAGGCGCTCCCAGGTCTCGTCGTCCTCGACGCCCTCGGCGACGACGAGCAGCCCGAGAGAGTGCGCCAGGTCGACGGTGCAGCGGACGATCTCCGCGTCCTGCGCGTCCACCGCGAGCCGCGCCACGAACGAGCGGTCGATCTTCAGCTCGCTGACCGGCAGCCGCCGCAGGTGCACCAGGGAGGAGTAGCCGGTGCCGAAGTCGTCGAGCGACATCTTCACGCCGTGGCCGGTCAGGCCCGCCATGGTGTCGGCGGCCCGCTGCGGGTCCTCCAGCAGCACGTGTTCCGTTATCTCCAGCTGGAGACCGCTGGCCGGGACCCCGTGCCGGGCGAGGCGGGCCGCGACCGCGCCCGCGAAGCCGGGGGTGTGCACGTCGCGCGGCGAGACGTTGACGGCGACCGGGACCTTCAGGCCCTGCGCCCGCCAGCGCGCCACCTGGGCGAGGGCGGTCTCCAGCACGTACTCGGTGAGGTGGGGCATCAGCCCCGAGGTCTCGGCGATCGCGATGAACTCGTCGGGCGAGACCCGGCCGCGTTCCGGATGCACCCAGCGCACCAGGGCTTCGAGCCCTGCCACCTGGCCGTCGAAGCGGACCTTGGGCTGGTAGTGCAGTTCCACTTCCCCGGCGTCGAGGGCGCGGCGCAGATCGCCGAGGAGGCCGAGCCGGTCGGGCGTGTTGCTGTCGCGCTTGGACTCGTACACCTCCACGCCGGTGCGGTCCCGCTTCGCCTGGTACATCGCGACGTCGGCGCGGCGCAGCAGCCCCTCCGCGTCGAGCGCGTGGTCGGGGAAGACGGCGAGGCCGGCGCTGGCCTCCAGGACGAGGGTCAGCCCGTCCAGGTCGAGGGGCGAGCTGAGCTCGGCGACGAGGTGGCGGGCGACGCGCTGGGCGCTGGTGGTGGAGTCGGCGACGGGCAGGAGCACGGCGAACTCGTCGCCGCCGAGGCGGGCGGCCTCGGCGTCCTCGGGCAGGGCCTGGCGGAGCCGGTCGGCGATCTGGAGCAGCAGCCGGTCGCCGGCGAGGTGGCCCAGCGTGTCGTTGACCGCGCGGAACCGGTCCAGGTCGATCAACACAAGAGCTGACCGGGTGCCCAAACGTTCAGCCTCGTCCAGGGCAGACCAGGCCCGCTCCAGCAGCCACTGCCGGTTCGGCAGCCCGGTCAGCGGGTCGCGCAGCTGCTCCTCGGCCCGCGCCCGGGCGATCCACAAGGTGGAGTCCAGTGCGATCAGGGGTACGGCGAACAGCGGCAGCAGCACCGGCTGCGTCACGGCGACCACGCAGATCAGCGGGGCGATGCCGAGCAGGGCGACCGCGACTAAGGCCTGGCGGAGCAGGGCCGTGCGGGCGACGGTGGGCAGGGCGCCGCCGCGCGGGGTCTGCGCGAGCCACAGCAGCACCTTGGTGACCAGCAGGTAGGCGAGGGCCACCAGGGCGATCTCGGGGACCGCCTCCAGCCCCCAGGTGGTGGGCCGCCACGGGGCCTCGACGGTCGGCGTGTCGCCGAAGGCGGCGAGTACGAGGGCGCCCGCGCCGATGCCGAGGATGTCGGTGGCGCCGTGCAGCAGCCCCTGCCGCCAGCGGTGCCGGCGCGCGGCCCCGACCAGGGAGACCACCGCGAGCGAGACGAGTCCCGCGGGCACCCAGCCGTAGAGGACGAGCACGCCGAGGGTGAGCGCCGCGCCCGAGCCGGTGCCGCCCCACCAGCGGTCGCGGCCCAGCGCGACGAGGTGGCCGACGATGATGCCGGTCAGCAGCGCGAGCGCCCAGCCGACCGGGCCGCCGGGGAACAGGGCGTGACGGTCACTCAGCGCGGAGGCGATGCCGATCGCGAGGACGGCGGCGGACAGGCCCACGACGATGAACGGCAGCACGGTGCGCTGCGCCGCTCTGCCCGGTCCCGCGCCGCTGTCGAGCAGATGGGTGTCCGGCGTCCTGGCACCCAGGACACCGAGCCGGCCCGTCCGCATGGACGGGATCTCCCCGCCGACATCAGGTGACGGGTCGGCGCTTTCGGTGGGTTTCATGCCCGTCCCTCTCACAGCCGGCAATGCCGATGCCACGCGATGGCCCCGATGTCATGCCATCACGGCTGGAAGCGCATCACGCAGCCGTGCACGACAGGCGCCCCCCTCAACAGTAGGACGCGAGAGGCCCCCAGGGGCAGCGGTCGGCGGCGGTTGCCCGAATGCGACCCAGCCATCCTCATCAGTACGGTATCCGCCGAACGGGTGAGTTTGGACCAGGACTCCCGGGTCACCCATCCGATGATCCGACAGGTCACCGCCCTGCGAACAGCCCTGTACCGGCCTTTTACCACCGGGTGTTGCGCCTGGCGTGCGCCCGCCCGTACGGCCGCACGCCACGCATCCGTTCGCGTTCGCCACTCCTTGGCCCCGGCCACCTGCGTGTCGGCCGCGGGGCGTTACTCCGCTCCGGCCCCGCCGTCCACCGGGAGCGCGGCCTCGCGGGCCGCGTCCGGACCCTGTTCGAGCAGCACCGCGAAACCCGCGTCGTCGAGGACGGCCAGTTTCAGCTGCATCGCCTTGTCGTACTTGGAGCCCGGGTTCTCGCCGACCACGACGAAGGAGGTCTTCTTCGAGACGGATCCGGTCACCTTCGCGCCGCGGCTCTGCAGGGCCTCCTTCGCTCCGTCCCGCGTGTGGCTCTGCAAAGTGCCGGTGACGACGACGGTCAGGCCCTCCAGCGGGCGCGGCCCCTCCTCCTCGCCGGAACCTTCCTCCTCCATCCGTACCCCGGCCTCCCGCCACTTGCGCAGGATCTCCTGGTGCCAGTCGACGGCGAACCACTCCTTGACCGCCGCCGCGATGATCGGCCCGACGCCCTCGGTGGCGGCGAGCTCCTCCTCGGTGGCCTGCTCGATCCGCTCGACCGACCGGAACTCGCGGGCCAGGGTCTCCGCCGCGACGGGTCCCACGTGCCGGATGGAGAGGCCGTTGATGAAGCGGGCGAGCGGGCGGTCCTTGGCGGCCGCGATGTTCTCCAGCATGGACAGGGCGTTCTTCCGCGGCTCGCCCTTCTGGTTGGCGAAGACCGTGGCGATCTTCTCCTCGCCGGTCTTCGGATCGCGCTTCGGCAGCCCGCTGTCGGCGTCCAGGACGTACGCCTTGATGGGCAGCAGCTGCTCGATGGTGAGGCTGAACAGGTCGCCCTCGTCGAGCATCGGCGGCTCGGCCGGCTCCAGCGGGTTGGTGAGCGCGGCCGCGGCCACCGCGCCGAAGTTCTCGATGTCCAGGCACTGGCGGCCGGCCAGGTAGAACAGCCGCTCGCGCAACTGGGCGGGGCACGTCTGCCCGTTGGGGCAGCGGAGGTCGATGTCGCCCTCCTTCATCGGCCGCAGCGCCGTCCCGCACTCGGGGCACTCGGCCGGCATGACGAACTCCCGCTCGCTGCCGTCGCGCAGGTCCACCACCGGGCCGAGGATCTCGGGGATGACGTCGCCGGCCTTGCGCAGCACCACGGTGTCCCCGATGAGCACGCCCTTGGCCTTGACGACCTCCTGGTTGTGCAGGGTCGCGAACTCGACCTCCGAGCCGGCCACCGTCACCGGCTCCACCTGCGCGTACGGGGTCACCCGCCCGGTGCGGCCGACGCCGACCTTGATGTCGATCAGCTTGGTGTTGACCTCTTCGGGGGCGTACTTCCACGCGATCGCCCAGCGCGGGGCGCGGGCCGTGGAGCCCAGGCGGCCCTGGAGCGGGATCTCGTCGAGCTTGACGACGACGCCGTCGATCTCGTGCTCCACGGAGTGCCGGTTCTCGCCGAAGTAGGCGATGAACTCGCGGACCTCCGCGAGCGAGGACACCGCCTTGTTGTGCCGGGCCGTGGGCAGACCCCACTCGCCGAGCAGCTCGTAGGCGTGGCTGAGCTTGTCGATGTCGAAGCCCTCGCGCGCGCCGATGCCGTGCACCACCATGTGCAGCGGGCGGGTGGCGGTGACCTTCGGGTCCTTCTGGCGCAGCGAACCGGCGGCCGCGTTGCGCGGGTTGGCGAAGGGCTTGTCCCCGGCCTCGACGAGCCGGGCGTTGAGCTCCTCGAACTTCTCCATCGGGAAGAAGACCTCGCCGCGGATCTCGACGAGCTCGGGGATCCGCTCGCCCTTGAGGCGGTCCGGGATCTCCGCGATGGTGCGGACGTTGGGCGTGATGTCCTCGCCGGTGCGGCCGTCGCCGCGGGTGGCGGCCCGGGTCAGGCGGCCCTTCTCGTACGTGAGGTTGACGGCGAGGCCGTCCACCTTGAGCTCGCACAGGTAGTGGAAATCGGGGGTGTTGACGTCCCGGGCCACCCGCTCGGCCCAGGCCGCCAACTCCTCCTCGTCGAAGGCGTTGTCGAGGGAGAGCATGCGCTCCCGGTGCTCGACGGACGCGAAGTCCGTCTCGTACGCCCCGGCCACCTTCTGGGTGGGCGAATCGGGCGTGCGCAGCTCCGGGTACTGGTCCTCCAGCGCCTCCAGCGAGCGCAGCAGCTTGTCGAACTCGGCGTCGCTGACGACCGGCTGGTCGTTCACGTAGTACCGGAAGCGGTGCTCCTCGACCTGCTCGGCCAGCAGCGCGTGCTGCTCGCGCACCGCCGCCGGTGCGGCCGTGCCGTCGCCGGCCTGCTTCTGTTCGGCTGCCATGCCGTGTCCTCCCGTGGCCCGTCTTTTTCCGTCACTCAGGGTTGTCGGCGAGCGACCTCGCCGCCCTGACGCAGTGCGCCTGCGCGGCGCGCGCGTAGGCGGGCGAAGCGCCCGCCAGACCGCACGCCGGGGTGACCACGACGGACTCCGCCAGAGTCCCCGGGGCCAGCCCCAGCCTGCGCCAGAGCTTCCTGACACCCATGACGCTACCGGCAGGGTCCGACAACGGGGCGTCGGTGCCCGGCACCACTCCGACGAAGAGTTTCGTGCCGCTTTCGACGGCCTCGCCGATGGCGTCGTCCTCGCGCTCGGTGAGCAAGGAGAAATCGAACGACACCCCCGTGGCGCCGGCCCGCCGGAGCAGTCCGAAGGGCACCTCGGGTGCGCAGGAGTGGACGACGACCTCCCCGTCGTGGACGGCGAACAGCTCGCGCAGGGTGCCCTCGACGACCTGCCGGTCGACGGCCCGGTACGTGCGGTACTTGCTCGCGGACCGCACCCGTCCCAGCAACACCGCGGTCAGCGACGGCTCGTCGAGCTGGAGCACGATCTCGGCGCCGGGGATCCGCTTGCGGACGTCGGCGAGGTGGTCGCGCAGCCCCTCCGCGAGCGATCCGGCCAGGTCTCGGCAGGCGCCGGCGTCCTGGAGCACGGCCTCGCCGCCGTGCAGTTCCAGGGCGGTGGCCAGGGTCCACGGGCCGACGGCCTGGACCTTGAGCCGGCCTGTGTACCCCTGGGTGAACTCTTCGAGGGCGTCGAGGTCCTCGCCGAGCCAGGACCGGGCCCGCTTCGAGTCGCGCCCCGGCCGATCGCTGATCCGCCAGCCGCTGGGCTCGACGTGGGCGTACATGTCGACGAGCAGCCCGAGGGAGCGGCCGATCATGTCCGCGCCGGGCCCGCGGGCGGGCAGTTCGGGGAGGTAAGGGAAGTCCTCGAAGGACCCGGTGGCGGTCTTGGCCGCCTCCCGGGCGTCGCCGCCGGGCAGGGAGCCGACGCCGGTGGCGCCCGCGGTCATCGGCCGGGCCTGACGCTCAGGTCGTTGACCTCGGCGTCGCGGGGCAGGTCGACGGCCATGACGATGGTGGTGGCCACGGACTCGGGGTCGATCCAGGCGGAAGGGTCGTACTCCTTGCCCTCCTGGGAGTGCACCTTGGCCTGCATCGCGGTCGCGGTCCGCCCGGGGTAGACGGAGGTGACGCGGATGCCGTTCGCCTTCTCCTCGGCGCGCAGCGAGTCCGCGAGGGCCTTGAGCCCGTGCTTGGAGGCGGCGTACGCGCTCCAGTCGGCGTGGGCGGTCAGGCCGGCGCCGGAGTTCACGAAGACCACGGTGGCGCGGGAGGCGCGCAGGGTGGGCAGCAGCAGCCGGGTGACCTCGGCGGGGGCGATCAGGTTCACGTTGAGCTGCTGGTGCCAGGTCTTGGGGCGCAGCTCGCCGACGGGGCCGAGGTCGACGATCCCGGCGATGTGCAGGAGCGAGTCGATCCGCTCCGGGAGGGGCTGCTTGGAGAAGGCCCACGACAGCCGGTCGGGGTCGGAGAGGTCGCCGACGAGCGCGCGCGAGCCGGGGTAGCGCTCGACGAGCTGCTTGCCGCGGGCGGCGTCGCGGGCGAGCAGGACGAGGTCGTCGCCGCGGGCGTGCAGCCGGGCGGCGACGGCGGCGCCGATGCCCGCTCCGGCACCGGTGATCAGGTGAGTAGCCATGGGTCCCATGCTCGCACCCCGCGGCCGCCGCCCCGGTCCCGGTCGGCGGCCCCGTCAGCGCCCCCGGGCCGCGCGGTGGGCCGCCTCGATCACGGCGCGGGCGGCGGCCGCCCGTTCGGCGGTGACGGGCGGCAGGTACGCGTGCCCGACCAGGGCCCCCGGGGCCGCCGCCACGACCGCCGCCCGCATGTCCCGGGGCCCGGCCCAGAGCCGCAGCGCGTCGTCCCGTACTCCCCCGGCTACCGCTGGGTGGTGCCCCCAGCCCAGCGCGGCGTCGTGGTCCGGCGCGGGCGGGGCGAAGCGGCCGCCCGCGGCCCGGACGTGCTCGCTCCAGCGGTCCTCCCAGAACTCCACGGTCCAGCCGGCCCAGAGGGCTGCCGCCCGCTCCGCCCGGGGCTGGGCGCCGAGCAGCCACCAGCCGACGCTGCGGCGTGCGGGGTCGATGTGCAGTCCCGCACCGGCGTGGGCCGTGTACGCGGTGTGGCGGGGGGCGTCGTCGAGCCGGCGCAGGAGGTCGGGGCCCTCGGCGAGGGGGTGGTCCGCGCCGAGGTCGAGCACGTGGCAGCGGTCGGCGCCGACGGTGACCACGGCCGTCATCGGCACCACGTCGGCCAGTTCCTCGTCGTCCGGGCCGAGCGTGAACAGGGGGTACGCGGTTCCGGTGGTGCTGTGGTCGTCGGCCGGGTCCAGGCCGAGCCGGGTCCGCAGGCCGGTCTGGCCCTCGTAGGCCCAGCGCACCCGCCAGTCCGGCCAGGCACGGCGCAGCAGGGCGAGGGCCGCGCTCCGCGTGCGCATCGTGGCCGCGGCCCCCTCCTGGGCGAAGAGGAGCAGCTCCCGGCGGACGGGGTCGACCAGGACTCCGGCCTCGACCGAGTCGTCGGAGCGGCGGAACGCCTCGTCGCGGGCGGTGTGCGTACGCAGCAGCGGCAGCAGGACGTCCGGGCCGGCCAGGAGGTGGAGGTCCAGGGCGAGGGAGCCCCAGGAGTCGTAGGCGCCCTGGTGGCCGTGGGCGCCGGCGAGGACGTGGACGGCGGGGTGGCTCATCACAGGCCCGCTTCCGCGCGCAGGCGGGCCGCCGTCTTCGTCGCGTCGTAGCCGGGCGGGACGCCGTCCACCAGGATGACCTCGCCCGGGATGTGGCGGGTGCGCAGCGGGATCAGGGCCTGGTAGGCCGGGGAGGCGTACCAGGCGCGGGCGCGCTCGATGTCCGGGAAGCCCAGGACCACCACGGTCCCGGGGAACGGGCCCTCCATGACCTCGACCTGCGCCCCGTGGACGAGGAAGCGTCCGTCGAAGGGGTCCATCGTCGACTGGATCTCCTCGATGTAGCGGAGGATCTCCTCGTTCATGGTCCCGGGGCGTATGTGGGCGATGGCGTACGCGGTCATGGCTCTGGCCTCCGCGGTCTCAAGTGGTCTGCCGGATCGGGCTGTTGGTCCGATCCTGCCAAGCCGGTGAGCCGAAGGCCATGACCTCCGGGGTCATGCCTCCACGGCCACCGGGCTGCCGGGCCGGAAGGTCCGGCGGTAGGCGATCGGCGAGATGCCGAGGGCGGCCCGCATGTGCTGGCGCAGCGAGTTGGCGGAACCGAAGCCCGACCGGTGCGCGACGAGGTCGACCGGCAGGTCGCTGGACTCCAGGAGCTGGCGGGCGACTTCGAGGCGCTGGACGGTGAGCCACTGCACCGGGGTCATGCCCACCTCGTCGCGGAACCGCCGGGTGAAGGTGCGCAGGCTCATCCGGGCGTGGGCGGCCAGCTCGGCCAGCGTGACCGGCTCGGCGAGCCGCTCCAGCGCCCAGGCGCGGGTGGCGGTGGTGGTGGCGACGGTGGGCTCGGGGACGGGCCGGTCGATGTACTGGGCCTGCCCGCCGTCCCGCCACGGCGGTACGACGCACAGCCGCGCGGCGCGGTTGGCGGCGGCCGTGCCGTGGTCGGCGCGGATCAGGTAGAGGCACAGGTCGATGCCGGCGGCGACGCCCGCCGAGGTGAGGAGGGAGCCGTCGTCGACGAAGAGCACGTCCTCGTCGAGCAGGACGCGCGGGAACGCCCGCTGGAACTCCGGCGCGTGCGCCCAGTGCGTGGTGGCGCGCCGGCCGTCGAGCAGCCCGGCGGCGGCGAGCACCTCGGAGCCGGTGCAGATGGACACGATCCGGGCGCCGGGCCGGATGGCGGCCAGGGCCTCGACGAGGGCCCGCGGCAGGGGCTCGCCGCGCAGCAGCCCGGGCATGGCGTGGGTGGGCGGGACGATCACGGTGTCGGCCGCGGCGAGCGCCTCGGGGCCGGCCGTGACGCCGATGGTGAAGCCCGCGTCGCTTGTCACGGGCTGCCCGTCGGCGGTGCAGACGGTGACCTCGTACAGGGCGCCGCCGTCCTCGGCGCGGGCGTTGCCGAACACGCGGGACGGCATTCCGAGCTCGAAGGGGGCGACGCCTTCGAGGGCGAGTACGGCAACACGGTGCAGAACGGACATGGCCAGATCCTGTCACATGGTGGCCGTACGGCCAACACCATGCGGGACCGGATGCGGCCAAGCTGGAGCCACGGCCGGGAAAACCGGCACGGAGTATCCCAAGCACTACCAAGTGTCACCAAGCACACCTGAGGAGACAGTCATGCGCGCGGTCGTCGTGAGCCAGTGGGGCGGACCCGAGGTTCTCACCGAGGTCGAGACGGAGCGGCCGGAGCCGGGCCTGAACGAGATCCTGGTACGGGTCCACGCGGCCGGCGTGAACCCGGTGGACTGGAAGACCCGGGCCAGCGGCGGCCTGATCGCCTGGGGCGAGGTCCCGATGGTCGGCTGGGACGTCTCGGGCACCGTCGAGGCGGTCGGCCCCGGCGTGACCCTGTACCGCGCGGGCGACGAGGTCTACGGCATGCCGAACTTCCCGCGCCAGGCGGGCGGCTACGCCGAGTACGTGGTCGCCCCGGCCCGGCACTTCGCCCGCAAGCCGGCCTCCCTGGACCACGTGCAGGCCGCGGCCCTGCCGCTGGCGGCGCTGACCGCCTGGCAGGCCCTGGTGGACACGGCCGGGGTCACGGCCGGGCAGCGGGTGCTCGTCCACGCGGCGGCGGGCGGGGTCGGCCACCTGGCCGTGCAGATCGCCAAGGCGCGCGGCGCGTACGTGATCGGCACGGCCAGCGCGGCCAAGCACGGGCTGCTGCGCGAGCTGGGCGCCGACGAGGTGCTCGACTACCGCACGACGGACTTCGAGGACGCCGTCTCCGACGTGGACGTGGTCATCGACGCGGTGGGCGGGGACTACGGCCGGCGCTCGCTGAAGGTGCTGAAGCCCGGCGGGCACCTGGTGACCCTGCCCGGCCCGGACGGCCTCCCGGCCGACCCGCAGGGCGTGCACGCCTCCTGGGTGCTGGTGGAGCCGGACCTCAAGGGGCTCCAGGAGATCGCGGCGCTGGCCGACCGGGGCCTGCTCCGCCCGCTGATCGACACGGTGCTGCCGCTGGAGCAGGCCGCCAAGGCCCACGAGATCGGCGAGCAGGGCCGGACCACCGGCAAGATCGTCCTCACGGTGGCCTGAGCACCGCCGAGCGCGCTTGGCCGGCCCGGGATTCAGGGGCCGGTCACAGGGGCTTCGCGAACACCTGCACGGCCCGGTCACCGGACGCGCCGGTTCCCCCGGGGCCGAGGGTGGTCCCCCTCCGCTCCCGGCGTCCCCCGTTCCACTTCCGGGTCTGGCCGCGCCGCGGCGCTCCCTTACCCGGGGCGGGACCTCAGACGGACGCGGCCGCGGCCCGGGTGGTGGTCGCGATGGTGGCGGAGCCGACCACGCGCGTGCCGTCGTAGAGGACGATCGCCTGGCCGGGGGCCACACCCCGCACCGGCTCCGTGAAGCGCACCCGCAGCTCCTCGTCCACGAGCTCGGCGAAGACCTCGGTCTCACCGCCGTGGGCGCGCAGCTGCGCGGTGTACGTGCCCGGGGCGGCGGCCGTGGAGCCGCACCAGCGGGGGCGGATCGCCGTCAGGGCGCTGACGTCGAGGGCCTCGACGGGGCCGACGGTGACGGTGTTGTTCACCGGGGAGATGTCGAGGACGTAGCGCGGCTTGCCGTCGGGGGCGGGGTGGCCGATCCGCAGGCCCTTGCGCTGGCCGATGGTGAAGCCGAAGGCACCGTCGTGGGTGCCCACCTTCTCGCCGGTCGCCCCGTCGACGATGTCGCCCTCGGCCTTGCCCAGGCGGCTCGCGAGGAAGCCCTGGGTGTCGCCGTCGGCGATGAAGCAGATGTCGTGGCTGTCGGGCTTCTTCGCGACGGCCAGGCCGCGCTCCTCGGCCTCGGCGCGGATCTCTTCCTTGGTGGTGAGGGTGTCGCCGAGCGGGAACAGCGCGTGGGCCAGCTGCTTCTCGTCCAGGACGCCGAGGACGTACGACTGGTCCTTCGCCATGTCGGAGGCGCGGTGCAGCTCGCGGGTGCCGTCCTCGTTCAGGACGACCGTGGCGTAGTGGCCGGTGCAGACGGCGTCGAAGCCGAGGGCGAGGGCCTTGTCGAGCAGCGCCGCGAACTTGATCTTCTCGTTGCAGCGCAGGCAGGGGTTCGGGGTGCGCCCGGCCTCGTACTCGGAGATGAAGTCCTCCACGACGTCCTCGCGGAAGCGCTCGGCGAGGTCCCACACGTAGAACGGGATGCCGATGACGTCGGCGGCGCGCCGGGCGTCGCGGGAGTCCTCGATGGTGCAGCAGCCGCGGGCGCCGGTCCGGAAGGACTGCGGGTTCGCGGACAGCGCGAGGTGGACGCCGGTCACGTCGTGCCCGGCCTCGACGGCGCGGGCGGCGGCGACGGCGGAGTCCACGCCGCCGGACATGGCGGCCAGGACGCGAAGCGGGCGGGGGGCGCGCGGCAGGTTCTCAGTCATAGCACCGTCCAGGGTACGGGGGAACCGCCCGGGGTCACAGCGCGTTATCACGTGCGGGGGGTGGATCACATGGGGAGCAAGGTCGGGGCCGCGCCGGAGGCGGGGCGGAAGGCGGGGCCGCGCAGGACCCGCCGGGCGGTGCTGTTCGGGGGGCTCGGGGTCTTCGCGGTGGCGGCGGTCGCCGGGCAGGACGAGCTGCGGCGGGCCTGGTGGCTGCTGCCGGGCGTGGGCAAACCCCGCAAGGAGGGCGAGGTGGACCACGCGGGCGTGGGCTGGACCTCGGCCTCGCCGGCGAACTGGCGGATGGCGGACCGGCCCGAGGACTACCGGGTGGACCGGATCGTGGTGCATGTCACGCAGGGCAGCTTCGCGTCCTCGGTGGACGCCTTCAAGAATCCGTTCCACCAGGCGTCGGCTCACTACATCGTCGGCCAGGACGGGCGCATAGAGCAGATGGTGCGCGAGATGGACGTCGCCTTCCACTCGGGCAACCGCTCGATGAACGAGCGCAGCGTGGGCATCGAGCACGAGGGGTTCGTGGACCGCCCCCAGGACTTCACGGAGGCGATGTACGCGGCCTCCGCCCGCCTCGCCGCCGACGTCTGCCGCAGGTACGGCATACCCGTGGACCGTTCGCACATAGTGGCCCACTCCGAGGTCCGGGGCACCGACCACACGGACCCGGGCCCCCACTGGGACTGGGACCGGTACCTGGGCCGGGTCCGCTCGGAGCTCGCGGCGGGCGGGGCGGCCCCCGCCCCCGCGAAGGCCTGATCCGGCCTGCTCCGAAAGACGGGGCCCAGGGGGCGCCTCCCTAACTGAGGCCCGCCGTACGGGCCCGTTCGACGGCCGGGCCGATGGCCGCGGCCACGGCCGCGACGTCCTCCTTGGTGGAGGTGTGGCCGAGGGAGAAGCGCAGGGTGCCGCGGGCCAGCTGCGGGTCCGTCCCGGTGGCCAGCAGGACGTGGCTGGGCTGGGCGACGCCGGCCGTGCAGGCGGAGCCGGTGGAGCACTCGATGCCCTGGGCGTCGAGCAGGAGCAGCAGCGAGTCCCCCTCGCAGCCGGGGAAGCTGAAGTGCGCGTTGGCCGGGAGCCGGTCGTCCGGGTCCCCGCCGAGGACGGCGTCGGGCACGGCGTGGAGCACGGCGGCGACCAGTTCGTCGCGCAGGGCGCCGATCTCGGCGGCGAACCGCTCGCGCCGCTCGGCGGCGATCACGGCCGCCACCGCGAAGGCGGCGATGGCGGGCACGTCGAGGGTCCCGGAGCGCACGTGCCGCTCCTGGCCTCCGCCGTGCAGGACGGGTACGGGGCTCTGGTCCCGGCCGAGCAGCAGCGCGCCGATGCCGTAGGGGCCGCCGATCTTGTGGCCGCTGACGGTCATCGCGGCGAGGCCGCTGTCCCCGAAGCGGACGTCGAGCTGCCCGAAGGCCTGGACGGCGTCGGAGTGCAGGGGGATGGCGAACTCGCGCGCGACCGCGGCCAGTTCACGGACCGGCATGACGGTGCCGATCTCGTTGTTGGCCCACATGACGGTGGCCAGGGCCACGTCGTCGGGGTTGCGCGCGATGGCCTCGCGGAGGTCCTCGGGGTGCACGCGGCCGTGGCGGTCGACGGGGAGGTACTCGATCCGGGCGCCCTCGTGCTCGCCGAGCCAGTGCACGGCGTCGAGGACGGCGTGGTGCTCGACGGGGCTGGCGAGGACCCGGGTCCGGGCGGGGTCGGCGTCGCGGCGGGCCCAGTAGAGGCCCTTGACGGCGAGGTTGTCGGCCTCCGTGCCGCCCGCGGTGAAGACCACCTCGCTCGGGCGTGCGCCGAGTGCCTCGGCGAGGGCCTCGCGGGCCTCCTCGACGGTACGGCGGGCACGGCGGCCGGCGGCGTGGAGGGAGGAGGCGTTGCCCGTGGCGGCGAACTGCGCGGTCATCGCCGCAGCGGCCTCCGGGAGCATCGGGGTGGTGGCGGCGTGGTCGAGGTAGGCCATGATCCCCTGATTCTACGAGTCCCCTCCCGGGCCCCGGACCCCCGGTGCGGCGGGGGCCCGGAGCGGCGGGGACCGGGGGTCAGCGCGGGGCGCGGGCCAGTTGGCGGGACTGGGCCACCAGGTGGTCCGTGGAGTCCCAGACCTCGGCGTCCTCTTCCAGGAACCCGCCGGCCAGGTTCCGCGTGGTGATGGAGATCCGCAGCGGGCCCGGGGCCGGGCGGCGCCGGACGTGGGCGGTGAGCTCGATGGTCGGGCTCCAGCCCATCAGGCCCAGGTCGAAGCAGGTCGGCGGCAGCGCGTCCACCGCGAGCAGCATCGACAGCGGGTCGGCGTCGCGGCCGTCGGCCAGCTCGAACCAGGCCCGCATCTCGCCCTTCCCGGACGGCGCGCCGAGCGCCCAGCCCGCCGTCGCCGGGTCCAGGCGGAGCCGCAGCCGGTCGACGATCGCGTTGCTGCCGGGGATCGGCGCCGGGCCGGCCTCCGGGCCGAGGCAGTCCTCGTACGCCGGGAAGACCGGCGGGACCGCGGTGGTGCGGACGTCGTCCGGCAGGGAGGCGAGGTCGCCGTAGGAGGCGACGACCCGGATCCGCTCGATCTCGGCGCCGTTCTCGTCGTACTGGAAGAGGGAGGCCTGGCCGGTGGAGAGGGTGCGCCCGATCCGGACGACCTCGGTGCGGATCACGGCGGGGCCGGGCACCGAAGAGGTCAGGTAGTGGGCGGAGACGGTGAAGGGGTCCGGGTGCGGCAGGGCCGCCGACAGGGCCCGGCCGACCAGGGCCAGCAGGTAGCCGCCGTTCACGGCGGTGATGATCGTCCACCCGGCGGAGAGCTCCGCGTCGTACACGCCGGACTCGTCCGCGCGCGCGGTGACGGTGGTGTCCCGGTCGAATTCGCTGTCGCCGATGGATGCCTGGGCCGCTGCGTATGCCATGGTTTTGAGCCTACAACGAGAGGCTACTAAGCGGTAGCTTTCCTTTGCTGCGCGCTGGTTACGGCTCCTCGGCCACCGAGGAGCGGCGGTTCCAGGCCAGCGGGGCCCGCCAGTGGTAGCGCATGGCGAGGAGCCGGAGCACGAAGGTGGTGATGATCGCCGCGCCGGTGGTCACGCCGTTGAGGCTGTCGAAGGCGATCGACAGGGCCACCATCGCGGCGCCGACGATGGCGGGGACGGCGTACATCTCGCGGTCGCGCAGCAGCGAGGGGACCTCGTTGGCCAGGACGTCGCGCAGGACGCCGCCGCCGACGGCCGTGGCCACGCCGAGCGCGGCGGAGGCGGTCAGTCCGAGGCCGAACTCGTACGCCTTGGTCGTGCCCGTGACGCAGAACAGGCCGAGGCCGGCCGCGTCGAACACGTTGATGGCGCGGTTGATCCGCTGCACCTCGGGGTGGAGGAAGTAGACGATGACCGCCGCGATCAGCGGGGTCACGAAGAAGCTGAGCTCGCCGAAGGCGGCGGGCGGGACGGCGCCGATGACGAGGTCGCGGAAGAGGCCGCCGCCGAGGGCGGTGACCAGGGCGAGGACGCAGATGCCGAAGACGTCGAAGTTCTTGCGTACGGCGAGCAGCGCGCCCGCGGTGGCGAAGACGAAGATGCCGGCGAGGTCCAGGGCATGCTGGATCCCGGGCGGGAAGAGATCGTGGAGCACCGCCCCATTGTGCCGTCCGCCCGGCCGGCGGTCGGACGGGTGCGCTGCGCCACCCCGGCCGGGGGCACGCCGGTGTCCCGGGGCTCGGGGCCCCGGGACACCGGGCGGGTCACTCCGAGACCGTGGCCAGCGCTTCCGCGGCGCCCGGGAGGGCCGGGTCGCCCGGGGCCTGGTCGGCGGCGTTCTCCGGGTGGTGGCAGGCCACCTGGTGGCCCGTGGCCAGCGCCAGCATCGGCGGCTCCTGCGTCGTGCAGACCTGCGTGGCCTTCCAGCACCGCGTGTGGAAGCGGCAGCCCGAGGGCGGCGAGATCGGCGACGGGACGTCGCCCTTCAGCAGGATGCGGCCGCTCTTCGCACCCCGGCGGCGCGGGTCCGGCACGGGCACGGCCGACAGCAGCGCCTTGGTGTACGGGTGCATCGGGTTCTCGTAGAGCGACTTGCGGTCGGTCAGCTCCACGATCTTGCCGAGGTACATCACCGCGATGCGGTCCGACACGTGCCGGATGACCGACAGGTCGTGCGCGATGATCACGTACGTGAGGCCGAGCTCCTCCTGCAGGTCGTCCAGCAGGTTCACCACCTGGGCCTGGATCGACACGTCCAGCGCCGACACCGGCTCGTCGGCGACGACCAGCTTCGGCTTCAGGGCCAGCGCGCGGGCGATGCCGATGCGCTGGCGCTGGCCGCCCGAGAACTCGTGCGGGTACCGGTTGTAGTGCTCGGGGTTGAGGCCCACCAGCGACAGCAGGCGCTGCACCTCGGCCTTCAGCCCGCCCTCGGGCTGGACGCCCTGGAGCTTGAAGGGGGCGCCGACGATCGTGCCGACCGTGTGCCGCGGGTTCAGCGAGCCGTACGGGTCCTGGAAGATCATCTGCACGTCGCGGCGCAGCGGACGCATCCCGGAGACCCCGAGGTGCGTGATGTCGCGCCCCTCGAACTCGACCGTGCCGCCCGTCGGCTCCAGCAGGCGCGTGATCAGCCGGCCCATCGTCGACTTGCCGCAGCCGGACTCGCCGACCACGCCCAGCGTCTCACCGCGCCGGACGTCGAAGTCGATGCCGTCCACGGCCTTGACGGCCCCGACCTGCCGGCGCAGCAGCCCCTTGTTGATGGGGAAGTGCTTGACCAGGCCGGTCACCTTCAGCAGCGGCTGCTCCTCGGCCGCGGCCGAGGAGTCCTTCTTCATGTCGGTCACAGCTTCGGCGCAATCTCTTCGGTCCAGATCCGGGTCCGCTCCTCCTGCGACATGTGGCAGGCGGACCAGTGCCGGCTGTCGTCCTCGGTGAGCTCGGGCCGCTGGGTGCGGGTGATGCCGCCCTTGGGGACGTCGGCGTAGGGGCAGCGCGGGTTGAAGGCGCAGCCGCTCGGGATGTTGATGAGGCTGGGCGGCGAGCCCTTGACCGGGATCAGGCGCTCGGTCTGGTCGCGGTCGATGCGCGGCATGGAACCGAGCAGGCCCCAGGTGTAGGGGTGGCGGGGTTCGTAGAAGACCTTCTCTGCGGTGCCGCGCTCGACGCACCGGCCGCCGTACATCACGAGGATGTCGTCGGCCATCTCGGCGACCACGCCGAGGTCGTGCGTGATCATGATGACCGCGGAGCCGAACTCCTTCTGGAGGTCGCGGATCAGGTCGAGGATCTGCGCCTGGACGGTGACGTCGAGGGCGGTGGTCGGCTCGTCCGCGATGAGCAGTTCGGGGTTGTTGACCAGCGCCATCGCGATCATCGCGCGCTGGCGCATACCGCCGGAGAACTCGTGCGGGTACGCGTCCACGCGCCGGTGCGGCTCCGGGATGCCGACCCGGTCGAGCATCTCGACCGCGCGGGTGCGGGCGGTCTTCTTGTCGACGCCCTGGTGGGTCCGGTACGCCTCGATGATCTGCTTGCCGACCGAGTAGTACGGGTGCATCGCGGAGAGCGGGTCCTGGAAGACCATCGCCATCTTGCGGCCGCGCAGCTTGCGCACGTGGTCGGCGTCGGCCCGTACGAGGTCCTCGCCGTCCAGCACGACCTCGCCCGAGATGTGCGGGCGGCTGCGGGCGTTGCCGGTGCGGTGCAGGCCCATGATGGCCAGCGAGGTCACGGACTTTCCGGAGCCGGACTCGCCGACGATCCCGAGCGTCTTGCCGCGCTCCAGGTCGAAGGAGAGCCCGTCGACGGACTTGACCAGGCCGTCGTCGGTCGGGAAGTGCACCTTGAGGTCGCGTACGGACAGGAAGGCCGTGTCGGACGGCGGCCCGGCCTGCTCGGGCACGAACGCGGGCGCGCTGCCGGTGGTGGGGTTCTCGGTCACGTCAGCCTCACGCGCGGGTCGATGACGGCGTACAGCAGGTCCACGATCAGGTTGGCCATCACCACGAACAGCGCGGCGAGCAGGGTGACGCCCATGATCACGGGCAGGTCGCCCTGGCCGATGGCGGCCACGGCGGCCGTCCCCAGACCCTGGAAGTTGAAGGTCGTCTCGGTGAGCACCGCGCCGCCGAGGAGTCCGCCGAGGTCCAGGCCGAACATCGTGACGATCGGGGTGAGGGTGGAGCGCAGGGCGTGCTTGCGGATGACCACGCCCTCCTTGAGCCCCTTGGCGCGGGCGGTGCGGATGTAGTCCTCGCCGAGGACCTCCAGCATCGTGGCGCGGGTGATGCGGGCGTAGGTGGCGGCGAAGAGGAAGGCCAGGGTCACCCAGGGCAGGATCAGGGAGTTGAGCCAGGCCACCGGATCCTCGGTGAGCGGTCTGTAGTTGGACACGTCCAGCCAGCCGAGGCCGTAGACGAAGATCGCGGGGGCCACCATGCCGGTGAAGAAGATCGGCAGGGAGACGCCGGCGAGCGCGCCGACCATCACCGTGCGGTCGATGGCGGTGCGGCGTTTGAGCGCCGAGACCACGCCGGTGGCCACACCGGCGATCACCCAGATGACCGCCGCGCCGAGGGCGAGCGAGAGGGTGACCGGCATCCGGTCGACCATGGTCTCCCAGACGGGCGCCTCGGTCTTGAAGGAGTAGCCGAAGCAGGGGGCGGCGCAGTGGGTGACATCGGTGCCGCCGTCGTAGTCGCGGCCGACGAAGATGCCCTTGACGAAGGTCAGGTACTGCTCGGAGATGGGCTTGTCGAAGCCCATCTTCACGCGGATGCCCGCCAGGGCGGTCTCGTTGGTCTCGCGGCCGGCGTACATCAGGGCCGGGTCGCTGCCCGTGATCTTGGGGACCGCGAAGAAGATGCCGAAGGTGACCACGGAGACCACCAGCAGCGTGGCGACGACGTTGAACATTCGTCGTATGAGGTAGACGAGCACTGCAGTCGGCCGCCCGGGGCGGGCGGCTGCCGTCCCTTGTGGGAACGGCAGCCGCCGCCTGCGGCCTTCACCTGCCCTTCGGACTAGCGCATGTGCGGTGAAGGCACTTGCCTGTTGTTACGTGACGACTCGACGACTCGGGCCGGTCTGCTTACTTGGCGGCGATGCCGACCGTGGCGAGGTCGATCTTGCCCATGGAGTCGTTGAAGTAGACGTTCGTCAGACGCGGGTTGTGGTAGACGAAGGCCTTGTCGAAGTTGATGGGAAGGTAGAGAGCCTTCTCCATGATCTTCTTGTTGATGTCCGTGTAGAACGGGGCGGCGGCTTCCGGAGTCGCGGCGGCGGCGGCCGTCTTGAACAGCTGGTTGATCTCCGGGTCGTTGATCATCGTGTAGTTGTTGTTGCCGTTCTGCTGGATGAACGATCCGTCAACCAGCGGCTGCAGGAAGCCCGAGCCGGAGTTGTAGTCGGCGCCCCAGCCCATCACGATGATGCCGTAGTTCTTCTTCTTCACGTTCTCGGGCGAACCGATCACGGAGGAGGAGAGCTTGCCGTCGTACTGGTCGATGGTGACCTTGATGCCGACCTTGGCGAGCGAGGCCTGCAGGGACTCGGCCGTCTTCACCTCGGGGGCGCGGTTGTTGCGCACCGCGATGGTGGTCTCGAACCCGTCCGGCTTGCCACAGGCCTTGAGGGCCTCCTTGGCCTTGGCCTCCTGCGGCTCGCCCTTCGTCAGGTTGAAGGGGTCGTAGCTCTTGTCGGCACCGGGGATGCCGGGCGGCAGCATGTTCGCGCCGAGGTCACCGCTGGTCGGGCCGCCGCGGGCGGTCTGCAGGGACTTCGGGTCGGCCGCGTAGATGACGGCCTTGCGGCACTCGATGTTGTCGAACGGCGCGACCGTGGTCGGGAAGGCGAAGTAGCGGATGTAACCCGTGAACGGGTTGTCCGCGTTGGCCTTCAGCTTCTCGTCCTTGAGGACCTTGTTCTTGCCGGCCTGCTGCATGCCCGTGCCGTCGATGGCGAGGTCGATGTCGCCCGACAGCAGGCGCGCGTCCATGTCGTCCGGGTTGGTGGTCACCGTGAAGGAGACCTTGTCCGGCAGACCCTTGCGGATCGTGTCGGTCTTCGGGTCCCAGTTCTCGTTGCGGACGAAGGTCGCGCCCTTGCTCGCCGTGAAGCTCTCGACCTTGTACGGGCCGGTGGAGACGGGCTTGTTGGTGTACGTGGCGCCCGTGTCCTTGGCCGCCGGGACCGGCGAGGAGGACGGCATCGCCAGCAGGTAGCTGAAGTCGGAGTTGGCGCTCGCCAGGTTGAAGACGATCGTCTTGTCGTCCGGCGTCTCGACGGACTTCAGACCCATCTTGTTGGGGTCGGTGTCCTTGTACGGGCCGGGGTACTTCTGGCCCTGGTCGAGGATGTCGATCAGGTAGGTCGGGCCGCCGGACAGCACGTCCTGCGCGAAGACGCGCTCGATGCCGTACTTGAAGTCCTTCGAGGTGATCGGCGTGCCGTCCTCGAACTTCACGCCGTCCTTGATCTTGAGGGTGTAGGTCTTGCCCTCGTTGCTCAGGACCGGCAGACCCTCGGCGAGGTCCGGGACGAGCTTGCTGCCGTCCTTGCCCGGCTTGCTGTCGTACGCGAGCAGCTGGCGCACGTAGAGGCGCTGGATGTCCCACACGAAGCCGTAGTAGGCACGCGCCGGGTCGAGGTAGTCGACGTCCTGCGGCGACCAGAGCTTGAGCTCCCCGCCCTTGGCGTCCGAGGGGTTCACCATGCCGGTGGTGGCGGCGTTGAAGGCGGCGCCGCCCTTGCCCTCGGTCTTCTTGCCGCTGTCACTGCCACCGCACGCGGCGGTCAGGGACAGGGCGGCGATCACGGCGGTGATCGCGAATGCCTGCTTTCTGCGGATCACGTTGGTCCAACCTCCATTGGTGGGTGAATCGTTGAAGCGGGGTTCAGCTGCCCTTGGGGTCGAGTGCGTCGCGCAGCCCGTCCCCGAAGAGGTTGAACGCCAGGACGGTGATGAAGATCGTGATACCGGGGACCACCATGTACGCGGGGTCGTCCTGGTAGATGGGGATGGCGTCGGACAGCATCTTTCCCCAGGAGGCGGTGGGCGGCTTGACGCCGGCGCCGAGGAAGCTGAGGGCCGCCTCCGTCAGGATGTTGGTCGGGATGAGCAGCGTCGAGTAGACGAGGATCGGCGCGACCAGGTTGGGCAGCAGCTCCTTGAGGAGGATGTAGCCGCGCCCGGCGCCGAGGCTGCGCGCCGCCTCGACGTACTCGCGCTCCCGCAGGGAGATCGTCTGGCCGCGCACGATGCGGCCGATGTAGGGCCACCCGAAGAAGCCGATCACGACGATCAGTACGCCCATGCGGACGCCCGAACCCGAGAACCCCCACAGGGAGTTGGGGACGACGGAGACCAGGGCGATGGTGAAGAGCAGCTGCGGGAACGCGAGCAGCAGGTCCATGAGGCGGCTGATGACGCCGTCGACCCAGCCGCCGATGAACCCGGCGAGTGCGCCGAGCAGGCTGCCTATGGTGACCGACACGAAGGCCGACAGGAACGCGACGACCAGCGAGATGCGGGCGCCGTAGACGATCCGGCTGAACACGTCGCGGCCGTTGGTGGGTTCGACGCCGAGCAGGAAGTCGGAGCTCATGCCGCCGAAGGAGCCGAGCGGCGTGCCGAGGTCCGGATCGATCAGGTCCTCGTGGAACTCGTTGGGCGGGTGGCCCAGCAGGCTCACGATCTGCGGCGCGAAGACCGCCACCAGGATCAGGAAGATCACGACCACGCCGCCGGTCAGCGCGACCTTGTCGCGCTTGAGCCGCATCCAGGCGATGCGGCCGGGCGAGCGGCCTTCGATGGCCTTGGCTGGGACGTCGGCTACGGACACGGGTGCGGGTGATTCCGCGCTCGTGTCGTGCAGTGGTGCCGTCATCGTGGTGGGGACCCCTCTCGGCCGACGGGTTGCCGGCCCATGCCCGCCGCTGTGGCGGCGTTGGTGCGGAGTGGCGCTCGGAGTGCGTGGTGACACGCAGGACGCGTGTGAGGTGCAGGAATTGCGGGAAGTGCGGTGCAAAGCCACAAGCAAAAAATCATTTGCCGAACCGGGCCTTGGAGGACTGACCGGCTCTTGGGTGGGGAGTCTTCATCGGCGCTGCGATCAGCCGCCAGACCCGCAGATGAATGGATGCGCAACCGTGATGTGAGGGCCGGGTTCCCGTTATCCGGACTTCGCTCTCGCCTGAGCGGATCAACACCGTCCGTTCGGTACGCAATCGGACATGGCGCCCAACTCGCGGTAGGACCATGCCTTTTGGACCCACAAGGGTGGCGAAATCCGGACAAGCCGAAGGCCGCGGGGAACGATGGTTCCCCGCGGCCTCGGTTGGCTCGATACGGCTGTCCCGGTCGGTGGACCGGGGCTCGGTCAGTAGGCCGGCGCCTGGCCCTCGCGGTCGTAGAACGGGCGCGTCTGGGCGCGCAGCCACATCGCGACGGGATCGTGCTCGTCCGCCAGCGCCACCGTGCACACCGGCACGCCCTCGGGCACCGCGCCGACCGACTGGCGCATCATCTCCCGTACGGATTCCAGCGCGGGCGCGGAGGCGTCGTACAGGTCGAGCCCGACCGCGAGGTACGGCGAGCCCAGCGAGGGCTGCACCCAGGCGCGGCGCAGCGAGCGCACGGCGGGGGTGCGGTGCGCGTGCTGGGTCAGCAGCCCGTAGAACTGCGGGAGCTCCAGAGCGGGCTCGGAGAGCCGCAGCGGGCCGGCCGGCATCCGGTCGAGACCGGTGGCGATGCGGCGCAGGTCGGCCCAGGGGATGCCGAGGCCGCCGCCCTGGGCGTGCGGGTTGAGCCACAGGCCCCAGCGGTCCGGATAGAGGGCGCGGGCGATGTCCCGGCCGGTGACCACCTCGTAGCCCCGGTTCCAGCCGCTGGCGGCGAGCTCCTGGGGGGAGGTGACGCAGGGCGCGTACCCGAGGCCCTCGACCTCCATGCCGCCGTACTGGGCGTCCGGGGAGCCCGGCTGCCCCTGCCAGAGCAGCATCCACAGGCGGCCCTCGGCGAGGGCGTGCAGAAGCGACTCGTAGCTCTCGAAGCGCCCGGGCGTCACCTGGCGCATCATGTGCTCGACCTGCCCGGCCGCGGCCGTGCCTGACGCACTCACCCGGTACCCCTCTTCGTCCGCCCGTCCACCCGTATCGGCACCCAGCTTAAGCGGCGCTACGCGAGGTAGAAGGGGCGTACGCGCTCGGCGATGAAGTCGACCACCGGGTCCTGCGCGGCGTCGAGGAGGATCAACTGCACGGGCCAGGGCGGCGCCACGCGCGCCAGGGCCCGGCCCAGGGCGTCCATCGGGGCGTTCCGCATCCCGGGCTCCCATCCCAGCAGCCGGACACCCACGTAGAGCTCCGGGGCCCCTCCCTCGACGCTGGCCAGGCAGCGGTGGGCGGCGGCGACCACGCCGGTGGCGCGGAACTCCTCGGCGGCGGCCGCCAGGAAGTCGACCGGGTCCTCCTGCCAGTCCGGCTCGTAGAGCCGGACGCGGCCGCCGGTGGCGGGGCCGTCGAGGGGGGTCCTGCCGGTGCGGCAGAGCTCGGCGACGGCGGGCGGGGGCAGCGGGACGCCGACGGCGCCCTCGGGGTTTACGGCGATGCCGAGCTGCGGGGGCAGGCCCCGGGCGAACTCCACGGCGGGGGCCACGGCGAAGTCCATGGCGGGGCCGACGCAGGCGCGGAACTGGGCCTCGGAGCTGTACACGGGCACGTACGGCGCCCCGTTGATCTCCATGGTGGGCAGCGTGAGGCCACCGGCCGCGTCCGGGCCGCCACCGCCGGGCAGGGGTACCCAGACCCGGCTGCGCCCGAGCACCTCGACGATCCGGGCCCCGGCGTCCGTCTGCCCGAGCGCCGCCCCGAGCACCTGCTCCAGCTCGTTGTCCGGCCAGCCGCCGCCCTGCATGTACGCCTCCGCTGTGTTTCCGCCCCACGCTGTCGGCCCGAGGTTAACGGCTCGAACCGACACCGCGGCCGGGGGCCCCGACCGGCCGCCGGAAGGCTATGCGGGTCACGCGGGCCGCCGAGCCGCGGTCCAGCAGCACCGCCGAGGTGCAGCCCGCCGGGAGTCGGCCCGATTCCGCTTCCCGCAGCAGCCGGGCGACCGCTCCCCGGTGGCGGGCGAAGGCGTACGCCGACACCCCGCGGCCGCGCGCCGCCTGCCCGGCCAGCGCCTCCTCCGGGCTCGTGTCCAGCAGCAGCAGGTGGAGCGCGCGCCCCCGCCGCCGCGCGGCCGTGGCCAGCAGGCGGCGCACCCAGGACTGCGTCCCGCAGTCGTGGACCACCGCCGAGGCACCGGAGCGCAGGGTCCGCCAGAGCCCCCAGTAGTGCGCGAAGCGGACCGCGGGCCGGTACACCGCGTACGGCAGCGCCCCGGGCATCCGGCGCTCCCAGCGCTCGCGGACGTCCTGGGAGTCGATGCCGCCGCCCTCCGCGGCCCGCTTGATCAGCGTGCTCTTGCCGCCGCCCGGGAGGCCGGACACCACGACGATGTCCCCTTCCGCGAAGCCGAGCCACTGCGGGCCGTGCGCGCCCCGGCCGCGCAGGTCGCGTACGGGAGCGCCGTCGGCGCACGCCCGCCGCGCCGTCGGCACTCCGTCCACGGACCCCGTCCCGGTCAACGCCAGCACTCCGAATCTCCGCACAGTGATCGCCTCCCCCAATCGGGCCCCGCGGGGCCCCATGCCCACTGAGTGTAAAGAGACGGTAATCCGGCACACCCGGTTCCGGTCGGCGCATCCCGGCCGCATCCCGGATGCGTCACCGTTCCGTCATCCCCGTCGCGCACCTCTTCCGTACGTTCTTTCGGGCCCGCACCCCCGATCCCCCGGACGGCGTGCAATGATGTGCGCCATCTGGACCAACTGCATACCGGCCGCTTGAATCCGCGCGGGAGAGTCCCGGCACGCCGTGAGGCCGTGCCCGGGCGCCGAAGGAGCAAGTACCTCCCTTGAATCTCTCAGGCCCCGTACCGCGTGGATGAGGCAGATCTGAAAAGCGAGCCGCGCCGCCGTCCCCCGCGACGGCACCCGCGTGCGCTCCACCCAAGGTGCAAGTCGACGTTCCCCGGGTCCGACCGGGAACTCTCGGCGAACCTCTCAGGTTCCGATGACAGATGGGGAGGATCGTCCTCGTCATGTCATGCCCTGGGACCCGGGAGCCACACCCATGAGCACTGCCCCCCGCCTGACCGCCCTCGACGCGCTGCACCGTTCGCTCGGTGCGACCATGACCGATTTCGCGGGCTGGGACATGCCCCTGCGGTACGGCAGTGAGCGCGACGAGCACAACGCCGTCCGGACCAAGGCCGGCCTGTTCGACCTGTCCCACATGGGCGAGATCACCCTGACCGGCCCGGAGGCCGTCAAGGCCCTGGACTACGCGCTGGTCGGCAACATCTCCACCGTCGGCGTCGGCCGCGCCCGCTACACGCACATCTGCCAGGAGGACGGCGGGATCGTCGACGACCTGATCGTCTACCGCCTGGGCGAGACCGAGTACATGGTCGTCGCGAACGCCTCCAACGCCCAGGTCGTCCTGGACGCCCTGACGGAGCGCGCCGCCGGCTTCGACACCGAGGTCCGCGACGACCGCGACGCGTACGCGCTGATCGCCGTCCAGGGTCCGGAGTCCCCCGGCATCCTCGCCTCCCTCACCGACGCCGACCTGGACGGGCTGAAGTACTACGCCGGCCTGCCGGGCACGGTCGCGGGCGTGCCCGCGCTGATCGCGCGTACGGGCTACACGGGCGAGGACGGCTTCGAGCTGTTCGTCGCCCCCGAGCACGCCGTCGAGCTGTGGCAGGCGCTGACCAAGGCCGGCGAGGGCGTCGGCCTGGTCCCGGCCGGCCTGTCCTGCCGGGACACGCTGCGCCTGGAGGCGGGCATGCCGCTGTACGGGCACGAGCTGACCACCGCCCTGACCCCGTTCGACGCGGGGCTGGGCCGGGTCGTGAAGTTCGAGAAGGAGGGCGACTTCGTGGGCCGCGCCGCTCTGGAGGCCGCCGCCGAGCGCGCCGCCACGAAGGCGCCCCGCAAGCTGGTCGGCCTGATCGCCGAGGGCCGCCGCGTCCCGCGCGCCGGCTTCCCCGTCGTGGCCGACGGGCAGGTCGTCGGCGAGGTCACCTCCGGCGCCCCGTCCCCGACGCTGGGCAAGCCGATCGCGATGGCGTACGTGGACGCGGCACACGCCGCGCCCGGCACCTCCGGCGTCGGCGTGGACATTCGCGGTACGCATGAGCCGTACGAGGTCGTCGCCCTGCCGTTCTACAAGCGGCAGAAGTAGCGCCCGTACGCCCTACCGGCGCCGTACCGGCCGTCTCAGTCCGCAAGACCACTGTTCGTTCGCACTCCCCCGCATCCAGGAGAATCAGGTCATGAGCAACCCCCAGCAGCTGCGTTACAGCAAGGAGCACGAGTGGCTGTCGGACGCCGAGGACGGCGTCGCGACGGTCGGCATCACGGAGTTCGCGGCCAACGCGCTCGGTGACGTCGTCTACGCCCAGCTCCCCGCCGTCGGCGACACGGTGACCGCGGGCGAGACCTGCGGCGAGCTGGAGTCGACCAAGTCCGTCAGCGACCTGTACTCCCCCGTCACCGGCGAGGTCGTCGAGGCCAACCAGGACGTCGTGGACGACCCGGCGCTCGTGAACACCGCTCCGTTCGAGGGCGGCTGGCTGTTCAAGGTGCGCATCGCGGAGGAGCCGGCCGACCTGCTCTCCGCCGAGGAGTACGCCGCGCTCACCCACTCCGACAACTGACACCCCAGGGGTTCCTGATGTCTGTTCTCAACACCCCCCTGCACGAGCTCGACCCCGACGTCGCCGCCGCCGTCGACGCCGAGCTCGCCCGCCAGCAGTCCACCCTGGAAATGATCGCGTCGGAGAACTTCGCTCCGGTCGCCGTCATGGAGGCCCAGGGCTCGGTCCTGACCAACAAGTACGCCGAGGGCTACCCGGGCCGCCGCTACTACGGCGGCTGCGAGCACGTCGACGTGGTCGAGCAGATCGCGATCGACCGCATCAAGGCGCTGTTCGGCGCCGAGGCCGCGAACGTCCAGCCGCACTCCGGTGCGCAGGCGAACGCCGCCGCGATGTTCGCGCTGCTGAAGCCGGGCGACACGATCATGGGCCTGAACCTGGCCCACGGCGGTCACCTGACCCACGGCATGAAGATCAACTTCTCCGGCAAGCTCTACAACGTGGTCCCGTACCACGTCGACGAGACCGGCGAGGTGGACATGGCCGAGGTCGAGCGCCTCGCCAAGGAGTCCAAGCCGCAGCTGATCGTCGCCGGCTGGTCCGCCTACCCGCGCCAGCTGGACTTCGCCGCCTTCCGCCGCATCGCGGACGAGGTCGGCGCGTACCTGATGGTCGACATGGCGCACTTCGCCGGCCTGGTGGCCGCGGGCCTGCACCCGAACCCGGTGCCGCACGCCCACGTCGTCACCACCACCACGCACAAGACCCTCGGCGGTCCGCGCGGCGGCGTCATCCTGTCGACGCAGGAGCTGGCCAAGAAGATCAACTCCGCGGTCTTCCCGGGCCAGCAGGGCGGTCCGCTGGAGCACGTGATCGCGGCCAAGGCGGTCTCCTTCAAGGTGGCGGCCTCGCCCGAGTTCAAGGAGCGCCAGGAGCGCACCCTGGAGGGCGCGAAGATCCTCGCCGCCCGCCTGGTCCAGGACGACGTCAAGGCCGTGGGCGTGGACGTCCTCACCGGCGGCACCGACGTGCACCTGGTCCTGGTCGACCTGCGCAACTCGGAGCTGGACGGCCAGCAGGCCGAGGACCGCCTCCACGAGGTCGGCATCACGGTCAACCGGAACGCGATCCCGAACGACCCGCGGCCCCCGATGGTCACCTCGGGTCTGCGGATCGGCACGCCGGCGCTGGCCACCCGCGGTTTCGACGCCGAGGCCTTCACCGAGGTCGCCGAGATCATCGCGCAGGCGCTGAAGCCGGCGTACGACGCCGAGGACCTGAAGGCGCGCGTCTCGGCGCTCGCCGCGAAGTTCCCGCTGTACCCGACGCTCTAGGCGCCGGTCTGGAAGGGCCCGGCCTTGTCTCGCACAGGGCCGGGCCCTTCCCATGAGCACGTACCGGACACCGGCACCGGCACGGCCCCGCCCCTGCCGGCCGCGCCGGCAGTCGCGCCGGTGCCGTCCCGCGGGCGCGCGGGGGCGTCCAGGCCCACTCCGCCGGGCTGCCAGGACCCGGCCCCATCCTGGAGACGGCCGCGCCCCGAGGCCGCCGGCCCCGTCCCGGAGCGGGAACGTGACCTGACCCACGCCCAACCGCAACCTCGCGCACCCGGTCCGGGAGACGAACCGTTCACTTCGCCGCGTTAAGCTCGGCTGTCGGACAAAATCCGAACAATCACCCCTCCTGAAGCTCCCGAACCGCCCGAACCGCCCGCACCACCGCTCCTGCCCCCTCCCACCCCACGAGCAGACAAGGGAGTCCGCCACCGTGGCCATCTCCGTCTTCGACCTCTTCTCCATCGGCATCGGCCCCTCCTCCTCCCACACGGTCGGCCCGATGCGGGCCGCCCGCATGTTCGTGACCCGGCTGAAGAAGGACGGCGTCCTCGCCCAGACCGCGGCGGTCCGGGCGGAGCTGTACGGATCCCTCGGCGCGACCGGCCACGGCCACGGCACGCCCAAGGCGGTGCTGCTGGGCCTGGAGGGCCACTCCCCCCGCTCGGTGAACGTGGAGAGCGCCGACGACGAGGTGGAGCGCATCCGCAAGACGGGCCGCCTGCGCCTGCTCGGCACCGAGATAGGGAGCGCGCACGAGATCGCCTTCGACGAGCCGAGCCAGCTGATCCTGCACCGCCGCCGGTCCCTGCCGTACCACGCGAACGGCATGACGCTCTTCGCGTACGACGCCGCGGGCGCCCCGCTGCTGGAGAAGACGTACTACTCGGTCGGCGGCGGCTTCGTGGTGGACGAGGACGCGGTCGGCGAGGACCGGATCAAGCTCGACGACACGGTGCTGAAGTACCCCTTCCGCAGCGGCGACGAGATGCTGCGCATGGCCCGGGAGAGCGGGCTGTCGATCTCCGCGATGATGCTGGAGAACGAGAAGGCCTGGCGCACCGAGGAGGAGATCCGCGAGGGCCTGTTGGAGATCTGGCGGGTCATGCAGGCGTGCGTCGCGCGCGGCATGTCGCGCGAGGGCATCCTGCCGGGCGGCCTGAAGGTCCGGCGCCGGGCCGCGAACACCGCCCGCAAGCTCCGCTCCGAGGGCGACCCGCAGGCGCTGTCGATGGAGTGGATCACCCTCTACGCGATGGCCGTGAACGAGGAGAACGCGGCCGGCGGCCGGGTGGTCACCGCCCCGACGAACGGCGCCGCGGGCATCATCCCGGCGGTCCTGCACTACTACGTGAACTTCGTGCCCGGCGCCGACGAGGAGGGCGTGGTCCGCTTCCTGCTGGCGGCGGGCGCCATCGGCCTGCTCTTCAAGGAGAACGCCTCGATCTCCGGCGCCGAGGTCGGCTGCCAGGGCGAGGTCGGCTCGGCCTGCTCGATGGCGGCGGGCGCCCTCGCCGAGGTCCTGGGCTGCACCCCGGAGCAGGTGGAGAACGCGGCCGAGATCGGCATGGAGCACAACCTGGGCCTGACCTGCGACCCGGTCGGCGGCCTCGTCCAGATCCCGTGCATCGAGCGCAACGGCATGGCGGCGGTCAAGGCCGTCACCGCGGCCAAGATGGCCATGCGTGGCGACGGCAACCACAAGGTCTCCCTCGACAAGGTCATCAAGACCATGAAGGAGACCGGCGCCGACATGAAGATCAAGTACAAGGAGACCGCCCGCGGCGGCCTGGCGGTCAACGTCATCGAATGCTGACGCACCGCTGACCCGAAACACGACGAAGCCCTGTCAGGCAATAGCCGACAGGGCTTCGTCGTGGTCCGCTACCGCCGTACGTCCTTCAAGGATTCAGGCGCCCACATCACCGGTCATCCCGGAGTGTTCGAAGGTACGTGACCAGGTCTTCGGCCGGGACCTCGATCCAGGTGGTCCCGGGTCCACCAACCGCCATGACCTGGTAGCGCTCCCCGGCCACTTCCTTCACGAGGAACCGGCGACTGCCTCCGTCCAGCGGATCCACCCGAAGGCGGACGACGCCATGCGTGACGGTGGGGAAGAGTTCCCTCAGCCCGTCAATTCGCCAATTCTCATGAACTCAAATTTCGCCTCGAAGTCATCGAGGGAAATTCCTTCACGCCACGCAGAGACGGCCTCCACGAGCAGTCCGACTTCACCCGTCGACCCAGTCGCCCAGGTGAACCCCGGAATATGGATACCGATCAGGAACAATCGCTCGTCGGCTGCGAGACCGACCGACAGGACACCCCTGCCGGTCTCGATACTGACGACGGTGGAGGCAGAACCCACCGGCCCGATGTCGCACCCGTGCAGCGCAGCGGCCTCTTCCATGGCAGCCCCGAGGCCGCCGGAAGCGACCGAGTCCGGGTACAAGTCGTCCAGCCACGTATCCACGTTCCACCCCTCAGCAGTTGCAGTGCGGGAACGCGCCGCCCTTGAGGGGTTCCAGCGCTCCTCGCAGTGTCGATGGATCCGTCATGTGCGTAGCGGCATCCAAGGACATACCTCCGGCCCCGTTCGGGGAATACCACTTGATGGAATCCCAGGAGCGCTGACCGCAGCGAAGCCTTGGTGAAGCAGTCCCGGGGTCGTCGTAGCCGATGAGGTCGACGACCTGGCCGATGAGCTGGTCGCGCTTCTTCTTGGCCTTGGTGACCGTCGCGTTGGCCGCATCCAGATCGCTGCCGTCCGGCTCGGAATCGTCGCGCCACAGCGGAGGAGATACGCGGCTCTCGGTCCACTCCCCATCGGAGCCGCAATCGCCGGAGCACGAGATCAATCCGAACTCTGGTAGGCGAATGTGGACGTTCCACCGGTGGTGACGCGGGTGATGGAAAACCCGCGCGGCGCACCGCAGGTGCGGGCGTTGCCCAGGCACCCCGCCCTGGCTGTTCGACTGCAACGGCTCCGACGCCCAGCGGTGGACCAACACCAGCCTCAACGCGGCTCCCCTCCCGGTACCCGCACCCTGACGTCCCGGTTCGCCGGTTCATTGAGGTTTGCGGGGAGTTGATCACGCTTGAGGGCGAACCCTCCGCTCCGGGCTGGTTTCTCGATGATCACATGCGCCATGGTGATCACGTGACGTCGCGGCCACACCCCCCGGCGGTCGGCCAACCGCCTTGGACCGCAGCCTTTTTGTGTACTGGAGGACTTCATCATGGCAAGCAACCGCAGCATCCGCGTCCTGGCGGCTGTCGCAGCGCTCCCCTTCGCCGTCGCGCTCTTCACGGGCACGGCCCAGGCCGACAACGGAGCCGGTGCGGGCGTCTCGTCCAACGCCGCCGTCGGGGAGATCCTCGGCAGCGGGGTCGCGGGCGGCAACCTCGGCAACTCCTCCACCACCCAGCAGATCGCCACGGGCTCCGGGGCGTCCAACCAGGGCAACGGCGCCCAGGCCAACGGCGCCGGCTTCACCGCCATCGGGCAGTCCAACGACTCGTTCGTGTTCAACCCCGTCCCGTAGCGGACCGGTCACGCTGTGGCCCGCCCTCCCCCCGGAGGGCGGGCCCTTCGCGTTCCCCCTCCCCTTCCTGTGAGAAGAGGGGCCCAGCGGCCCCCGCGGTCGGGACCTTCGGCCCGCGGGCGCGGCCGGAGGGTGGGCTAGCTTGCCCGAGAGGGCCGCGAGCGCCCCGGCGGGGACACGAGAGAGAGGCGCAGCGCATGGACGGCATCGAGTACCGCGTCCTCCCGCTCCGGCTGGAGGCCGCGCCCGAGCCCGTGCCGGTGTGCGGGGCCTTCACCTACCGCCGCGACCGGCCCTACGAGCTGGCGCTCGACTTCCGGGGCGCCGGGATGCACCTGGCGCACTGGGTGTTCTCCCGGGACCTGCTGCTCGACGGGGAGACCCGCGCGACGGGCGAGGGGGACGTCCGGGTGTGGCCGCGCTGGCAGGGCGGGGAACCGCGGGTCTTCCTCGCCTTCACCAACGGTGCGCAGAGCTGCGTGGTGTCCGCCCGGGCGAAGGACGTACGGGTGCTGTGCCGGCGGCTGGTCGCGCTGGTGCCGCGGGGCGAGGAGCGGCGGCACTACGACCTCGACGCCGAGCTGAGCACCCTCCTGCCCCGGTAGAGCCCCATCTGAGAGGCTTTCTTTTGGTTTGGTGCGTTTTGGGTGCAACCATGAGCCTGCCGGGAGCGTCCTCGGCAGTGACACCGGTCCCCGTCTCCGAAGAATCAGGGGGACGTCATGAACCACCTCCGCCACCGGCGGCTCGTGGCCCTCGCCACAGGTGCGCTGCTCACCGCCGGGATCACCCTCGCCGCGCCGGCCTCCGCCGCCGTCCGGCCCACGCCGCTCGTCGTGAACGCCCGCTGGGGCGGACACTGCACGTACGACCGCATCGTCATCGACCTGCGGGGGTACGTCCCCCAGGCCACGGTCACCCGCGTTCCCCGGCTGGTCCACGACGGGTCCGGCGCGCCGGTCCCGCTGGCCGGGAAGCACTTCCTCCAGATCCGACTGCACCCCGCCGAGGCGCACGACCGCGCGGGCGACAGCACGTACCGCGGACCGAAGCTGGTCAAGATCCATCTGCCGCGACTGAAGGGCCTCGCCCTGACCGGCGACTTCGAGGGGTACGTGACCTTCGGCGCCGCCTTCGACGGCAAGCCCTCCTACCGCTCCTTCACACTGCACGCGCCCGAGCGGTTCGTGCTGGACGTCGCGCACCGCGACGTGTGCCGCTGAGGGCCGGGCGGGCGGGCGCCCCCGGGCGCCCCGGCGTGCGCGCCGGGTTGGTACAGGTCCGTCCGTCCGACTAGGGTCAACGGGCCTTGGTGTTCGGGAAACCGGTGGGAAACCGGTGCGGCCCTCGCCACTGTGAACGGGAAGTCCGGCTCCACTCTCCCCCAGACTCCGTCCGGGAGGTGCCCCCATCGGGAAGCCACTGGGCGGAGCGGAAGGATCCGCGCCGCCCGGGAAGGCGGAGCCAGGGCATCAGCACCCGTGAGCCAGGAGACCGGCCGGGGCGCGTTGTCCATCCACGAGGTGCTGGAGAGGTCTCCCCACTCATGCATATAGCCGAGGGGTTCCTACCCCCTTTGCACGCGGTCGCCTGGGGCGCCGCGTCCGCTCCCTTCGTCGTCCACGGTGTCCGCGCCCTCACCCGTGAGGTGAAGGCGAACCCGGAGAGCACGCTGCTGCTCGGCGCGTCCGGAGCGTTCACTTTCGTCCTGTCCGCCTTGAAGATCCCTTCCGTGACGGGCAGTTGCTCGCACCCCACCGGGACCGGACTCGGGGCCATCCTGTTCCGGCCGCCGATCATGGCGGTGCTCGGCACGATCACCCTGCTCTTCCAGGCACTGCTGCTGGCGCACGGCGGGCTGACCACCCTCGGCGCGAACGTCTTCTCGATGGCGATCGCCGGGCCGTGGGCCGGGTACGGGGTCTACCTGCTGCTGAAGCGCTTCGACGTCCCCCTGATGGTGACCGTCTTCTTCGGCGCCTTCTTCGCCGACCTGGTCACCTACTGCGTGACCTCCGTGCAGCTGGCGCTGGCCTTCCCGGACCCGGCTTCCGGGTTCCCGGGCGCGCTCGCGAAGTTCGGGGGCATCTTCGCCGTGACCCAGATCCCGCTCGCGGTGAGCGAGGGGCTGCTGACGGTGCTCGTGATGCGGCTGCTGATGCAGTCGAGCAAGTCGGACCTGGTCCGGCTGGGCGTGGCGAAGCTGAGCGGGCGCGGCGGGCAGAGCGAGCGGAAGGCGGCGGTCTGATGGGGATGAGCCGGAACGCGAAGATCAACTCCCTGCTGCTGCTCCTGGTGGCGGCGCTGGCGGTACTGCCGATCGCGCTCGGGATGGGCGAGGGCAAGGAGGAGCCGTTCACGGGCGCCGACGCGCAGGCGGAGTCGGCGATCACCGAGCTGAAGCCGGACTACGAGCCGTGGTTCTCGCCGCTGTACGAACCCCCCTCCGGGGAGGTGGAGTCGGCCCTGTTCGCCCTCCAGGCGGCGCTGGGCGCGGGCGTGCTCGCGTACTACTTCGGCGTCCGCAAGGGCCGCCGCCAGGGCGCTGCGCTCGCCGCCGCCGCGGGCCCTGCGGACACCGCCGGGGCGTCCGCTGCCGCCGGGGCGGCCGACACGGCCGCCGCGGAGTCGTAGGCGGTGCTGCCGATCGACGTGGCCGCGCACGGGAGCCGGTGGCGGCGCCGGCATCCGCTGGAGAAGGCCCTGCTGGGGCTCGGGCTGACGGTCACGGCCGTGTGCCTGCCGCCCTGGCCCGGCGGGCCGCTGGTCGCCGCCGCCACGCTCGCCGTGCTGCTCGGCCCGGCCGGCGTGGCCGGGCGGCAGCTGTGGCGGGCCTTCAGGATCCCGCTGGGCTTCTGCTTCACCGGCGCGCTGCCGCTGCTGGTCGCCGTCGGCGGGCCGGCCGGGTTCGTCTCGCTCGCGCCCGACGGCCCCCGGCATGCGGCGGAGCTGCTGCTGCGGACCTCGGCGGCCTCCCTCGGCGTGCTGCTGTTCGCCTTCACCACGCCCGTCTCGGACGTGCTGCCCCGGCTGGTCCGGGCCGGGGTCCCGGCGCCGGTGGTGGACGTGGCCCTGGTCATGTACCGCATCGGCTTCCTGCTGCTGGACTCGATGGCCCAGGTACGGCGCGCCCAGGCGGCCCGGCTGGGCCAGTCCGGGCGGGCGGCGGTATGGCGTTCGCTCGCCGGGCTCGCCGCGACCTCCTTCGTACGGGCCTTCGATCGCGCGGCGCGGCTCCAGGACGGCCTGGCCGGGCGCGGCTACAACGGCGCGCTGCGGGTCCTCGTACCCGAGGCGGCCCTGTCCTGGCGGTTCCTGGCGGCCTCGGGGGCACTGCTGGCGGCCCTGATCACCCTGACCCTCACCCTGAAGGGGCTCTACCTGTGAACCCGTTGGTGGAACTGGCCGGCGCCGGCTACGCGTACGAGGACGGACCCGCGGTCCTGGCCGACGTGGACTTCTCCATCGCCGAGGGCCGGGCGCTGGTCCTGCTGGGCCGCAACGGCAGCGGCAAGACCACGCTGATGCGGCTGCTGAGCGGGGGCCTGCGGCCCGGCTCGGGCGCGCTGCGCCTCGACGGCGCGGCGGTCTCGTACGACCGGGCGGGGCTGATCCGCCTGCGCACGGCGGTGCAGCTGGTGGTCCAGGACCCGGACGACCAGCTGTTCGCGGCCTCGGTGGAGCAGGACGTCTCCTTCGGCCCGATGAACCTGGGGCTGGCGGCGGAGGAGGTGCGCGCCCGCGTGGACTCGGCGCTCGCCGCGCTGGACATCACGGCGCTGCGGGACCGGCCGACGCACCTGCTCTCGTACGGCCAGCGCAAGCGCGCGGCGATCGCGGGGGCGGTGGCGATGGCTCCGCGGGTGCTGATCCTGGACGAGCCGACGGCGGGGCTCGACCCGGACGGGCAGGAGCGCCTGCTGGACGTCCTGGCCCGGCTGCGCGCGGCCGGCACCACGGTGGTCATGGCCACGCACGACGTGGACCTGGCGGTCCGCTGGGCCGACGACGCGGCGGTCCTGACCCCGTCGGGCATCCGCACGGGCCCGGCGCAGACCCTCCTGTCGGATCCGGAGCTCCTGGCCGCGGCCGGTCTGCGCCAGGCCTGGTCCCCGGCGGTGACGGCCCTCCTGCGCGCCCACGCCCTGCTGCCCCCGCACGCCCCGGGCCCGAAGACCCCGGAGGCCCTGGCCGCTTGGCGGTAGCCGTGTCCGCGGCCCGCCGCATCCCTAGGATGGCGGCATGTCGCTGCCGCACGCCATCCTCACCGCCCTGATGGAGAAGCCCTCGTCGGGGCTGGAGCTGACGCGGCGGTTCGACAAGTCGATCGGGTACTTCTGGTCCGCGACGCACCAGCAGATCTACCGCGAGCTCGGGCGGCTGGAGGAGGCCGGACTGATCCGGGCGCTGCCCAGCGAGGTGCCCGTACGGGGGCAGAAGAAGCAGTACGAGGTCCTGGACGCGGGCAGCGCCGAGCTCGCGCGGTGGGTCGGCGAGCGCCAGGACCCGAAGGCCGTCCGGGATCCGCTGCTGCTGCGGATCCGGGCCGCGGCCGTGGTGGGGCCGCAGGGGCTGGCCGCGGAGCTGCGGCGCCATCTGGAGCTGCACCGGCGGCAGCTGGCGGTCTACGAGGCCATCGAGGAGAAGGACTTCCCGCCGGGGCGGGACTCCGAGGAGGACCGGCTGCGCCGGCTCGTCCTGCACGGCGGCACCGGCCTCGAGACGTTCTGGCTGCGCTGGCTGGAGGAGGCCCTGGCCGAGGTCGAGGACATGGAGGACACGGCCTGAGCGGCGCGCAGCCCCCGCCCGCCCGGCAGGAGGGCGGTGCGGGGGCTGCGCGGGGCCGGCTGGCCTACTTGTTCAGGGCGGCCCAGAACTCGTCGAAGCTCATGCGGCCGTCGCCGTTCGCGTCCTTGGCGGCGATCACGGCGTCCGCGACGGAGCCGGTGACGAACGCGTCGCCCATCGCCTTCATGGCCGCGCTGTACTCGTCCGCCGTGACGAAGCCGTCACCGTCCGCGTCGAACTTGCCGAACGTCGCCCGCGCGCTCTCGATGTCAGCCACTGGGATCCACCCCTTCTCGGTGCTTGTTGACCGGCCAAGGGTAGCTGCACTCCTGCGCTGCTCCGTCCGTGGGCCGCGTCTAGCGGAAGATGCCCGTGTGGCCGAGCGAGTAGCGGCCCGGCTGCGGGTAGACGGCCAGGCCGTGGGGGCCGCCGCCCACCGGGATCTTGGCGAGCTGCTGCCCGGTCGCCGTGTCGATCGCGTAGACCTCGGAGTTGTAGCGGCCCGACAGCCACAGCACCTTCCCGTCGGCGGAGACGCCGCCCATGTCAGGGCTGCCGCCGTTCGGCAGCTCCCACTTCTTCGTGAGCCTGTTCTGCTTGAAGTCGAAGACGGAGATGCTGCCCTCGCCCCGGTTGGAGATGTACATCTCCCTGGAGTCGCGGCTCACGTACAGGCCGTGCGTGCCCTTCCCGGTGGGCAGCAGCTTGGGGATGTCGAACTTGTCCCCGCTGAGCACCCACATGCCGTCCGCCATCATGTCGGCGACGTAGAAGGTCTTCCCGTCCGGGGAGACCTTCACGTCCTGCGGCATCGCGCCCTCGAACGGCAGCTTCTGCTGGCCGACGACCTCCATCCGCTCGGTGTCGACCTTGAGCAGCTCGCCGGAGAACTCGCAGCTCACGATGAAGTACCGGCCGTCGGCGGAGAAGTCCGCGTGGTTGACCCCGAAGCAGGTCACCGGGACGGTCTTCACCCGGTTCATCGTGTGCGGGTCGCGGAAGACCAGCTCGCGGTCCATGGAGGCCATCACGACGGCGTACTTGCCGTTCGGCGTGAAGTACAGGTTGTACGGGTCGTGCA
The DNA here is from genome assembly GCF_042891345.1 of Streptomyces sp. NPDC001903. Classification (NCBI taxonomy): domain Bacteria; kingdom Bacillati; phylum Actinomycetota; class Actinomycetes; order Kitasatosporales; family Streptomycetaceae; genus Streptomyces; species Streptomyces sp. NPDC001903. The sequence goes on along the minus strand of NZ_JBIASZ010000001.1, from coordinate 606,152 downwards.
CCTCGACCGGCTCGCCCGCCTCGCCCGTGGCCGGGTTGATCGGGGTGAGCGTGTGGCCGCGGTTGTTGTTGACCCACAGGGTCTTCATGTCCCAGGACGGGACCACGTGCTGGGGCTGGATCCCGACCGGGATGGTGTCGATGACCTTGTAGGTCTTCGGGTCGATGACGGACACCGTGTTGGAGGTGGTGTTCGGCACGTAGACCCGCGAGGGGAAGCCCCTGACCAGCGGCGAGAGGTTGTTCGGCCGGTCGGCCGCGTACACGTCCTTCGGGTCGAGGAGCGGCGGCATGCCGGCCAGGCCGGGCGGTACGGCCGGGACGGCCTTGACGGGGGCGGGCTGCCGGGCCGCGGCCGCGGAGCCGAGCGCCTCGGCGGGCTCCTTGTCGGCCGATCCGCAGCCGGCCAGGGCGGCGAGGACCAGACCGGCGAGCAGCACGGTGGCCTTCCGGGGAAGGCGGGTGGTCGTCATGAGGTCAGCAGCTCCGTGGTGGTCACCGCGCGCAGCTTGCGGCGCGCGAGTTCTTCGAGGAGGGGCGGCATCGCGTCGACCGTGTCCGCGTAGCCGAAGTGCAGGCTCACCACCGATCCGCCGTGGATCGTCCCGGTGACGGTGCGGATGACGGCCGCGGCGCCGGGCGAGGTGAAGTCGAGGGAGTCCACGTCGTACGAGAGGACGTGCGGGTAGCCCGCCCGCCGGGCCAGCTCCTTGACGAGCGGGGTGGCGTACTGGGTCTGGGAGGGCCGGAACCAGGTGCCGATGGAGCCGGTGAGCCGCTTGAGCCGCTGGGCGCAGCCGGTGATCTCGGCGTAGGCCTCCGCCTCGGGCATGTCGTTGATCGCGAGGTGGCGCTGGGTGTGGTTGCCGAGCTCGTGGCCGCCGTCCAGGACCCGGCGGGCCATGTCCGGGTGGGCGTCGAGCCAGCTGCCGATCGCCAGTACGGTGACCCGCGCGCCCGCCCTTTCCGCCTCGGCGAGCACGGCCCGGGCGATGGCGGGGTCCCCGTTGCCGTGGAAGGTGAGGGCGACCCGGGGGCGGTCGCGCGGACCGTGCGCGATCTCGTCGGGCTGGCCGGGGAACCGGCGCGGGGCGGCCGCAGCCCGGACGGGGGCGGGCTTCGCCGAGGCCGGCTCGGCGGGCGGCCCGGCGGGCGTACGGGCGTCCGTGCCGCACGCGGCGGTGAGGGCGCCGACGGCGGCCGCGGCCCCGGCACGGAGGGCGGATCGGCGGTCCGGGTAGCAGAGCACCTGCCCATTTAAGAGGCGGATGCCACGGAAGGTAACGATTGACCCATTTCGGGACTTTCGTCGGAGTGCATCCGAACGAGGGGGTGTCCGGTATTCGATCAATGAATCACACGGAGCGATGGATAGTTATTCATTGATTGCGAGGTGAGTGGCCCACCTCACCTAGGATTTAACCCGAAACTCTTAGTATTTGCACACTTATGTCCAGGTTGGGACTTTTGGCGTTTGGTCGCCCGTCTGCCATAGTCGGAATCACGGCTTCCCCCATTGACCCGAGCGAAGTCGCCACGCCGAGGATCACACCCCCTTCGATCCTCGGCGCACCCATGAAGCCCCCACGACGCCCCACCACGGCGACCGGGGGCTTCAGGCATTCCGGGGCGGGTGCCCGCACGGGGCGGTCAGCGGTCGGCGACCCGCATCTCGAACCAGGTGATCTTGCCGCGCGGCAGCAGGTCGGCGCCCCAGCGGTCGGAGAGCTTGTCGACGAGGAAGAGCCCCCGCCCGGTGGTGTCCAGCTCGTGCACCGGCATCAGGCAGGGCAGTCCGCGCGAGGGGTCGCGCACCTCGACCCGGATCCAGCCGCGGCGCCGGTGCATCCGTAAGCCGAACGACCGGGCGCCGGTGTGCCGCACCGCGTTGCCGACGAGCTCGGAGACCAGCAGGACGGTGTGCTCGGAAACCTGCGGGGAGAAGCCCCAGAAACGGATCACCACGTACTGGGTGAGCCGGCGGGCCTCGCTCGCCGACTCCGGCATGGACGGCAGGTTCACTTCCGCCTCGGCCGGATTGCCGTACAACTCCAGCGCCTTGAGGCCCTGTTCGTCCTCAAGAGCCGCCGTCGGCCGCACGGCGGAAGCGCTGCTGCGCTGCCGCGGCTGTTCCACACCCTCCAGGCCCGCCATGAACCCATCATGGACGGCCGATACGCCCGCCCGGGCCGTTCCTTAGGAAAACACCCCCCGGAATCATCGATTCCAAGGGGGCGTTCCGTCATATGCGCGGGGCAACCGGAGAGCCGTGGGACCACCCTGATCTGCGGCGACCCACCACTCCCGGAAGATCATCCGGAGTGGATCTCCACGGGTTCTTAAGGCTGCCTTAAGGCCTGGCTAATCCACCCCTAGGGAGGACCAACCGCCCTCCTGCTAGACGAACTTCGCCTTGCCGGGGCCCTCCTCGACGAAGCTGCGCATGCCGCGCTCACGGTCCTCGGTGGCGAACAGGCCCGCGAACCAGTTGCGTTCGATGGTCAGGCCGGTGTCGATGTCCGCCTCCAGGCCCGCGTCCACGCACTCCTTGGCGGCGCGCAGCGCGATCGCCGGACCCTGCGCCAGCTTGGCGGCCCAGGCGTGCGCCTGCTCGTACACCTCGGCGGCGGGCACCACCCGGTCCACGAGGCCGAGGGCGAGCGCCTCGTCGGCCTTGACCATGCGGCCGGTGAAGATGAGGTCCTTGGCCTTGGACGGGCCGATCAGGCGGGACAGCCGCTGGGTGCCGCCGGCGCCCGGGATCAGGCCGAGCAGGATCTCGGGCTGGCCGAGCTTCGCGTTGTCGGCTGCGATCCGGTAGTCGGCGCACAGCGCGAGCTCGCAACCGCCGCCGAGGGCGTAGCCGGTGACGGCGGCGACGACCGGCTTGGGGATGCGCGCCACTGCGGTGAACGCGTCCTGGAGCGCGCGGGACCGGGCGACCATCGCCGCGTGGTCCATCGTCTGCATCTCCTTGATGTCCGCGCCCGCCGCGAACACCTTCTCGCCGCCGTAGATGATCACCGCGCGCACGTCGGCCCGGTCGGTGGCCTCCACCGCGAGCTCGCGCAGCCGGTCCTGGGTGGCGATGTCCAGGGCGTTCATGGGCGGGCGGTCCAGGCGGAGGGTGCCGACGCCTTCGGAGACTTCGAGAGAGAGGGTCATACGCGAAAGGTTAGCGGCGGTTAACGGGGAATGGCCCGGTGCCGTGGGTCACAGCACCGGGCCACTCGACTACGTACGGGGGAGGACTACTTGATCCACTCCGCCCAGTCCATGTTCCAGCCGTTGAGGCCGTTGTCCGGGGCGATCTGCTTGTCCTTGGAGTTCTTCACGATGACGACGTCGCCGACCAGCGACTCGTTGAAGAACCATGCGGCGGGCTGGTTGCCGTCACCCGCGCCGCGGACGTCCTTGAGGCCCACGCAGCCGTGGCTGACGTTCTCGGAGCCGAACGTGCCCGAGGAGGCCCAGTAGTTGCCGTGCACGAAGGTGCCGGACTGCGACAGGCGCATGGCGTGCGGGACGTCCGAGATGTCGTACTCGCCGCCGAAGCCCACGGTCGCGCCGTTCATCCGGGTCACCTTGTACTTCTCGCTGATGACCATCTGCCCGTTGTACGTGGTCGTCGACGGGGCGCCCGCGGTGATCGGGAGGTCCTTGAGCACCTGGCCGTCGCGGACGACCTGCATCGTGTGCTCGCTCGCGTCGACCGTGGAGACCTGCGAGCGGCCGATGGTGAAGGTGACCGTACGGGTCTGCTTGCCGTACACGCCGGGGCGGCCTTCGACTCCGTCGAGGGCGATCTTCACGGTGACCTTGGTGCCCGCGGCCCAGTACTTCTCGGGGCGGAAGTCGAGGCGGTCGTTGCCGAACCAGTGGCCCTCGACCGGGACGGACGGCTCGGCCGTCACCGTGATGGCCTTCTCGACGGCCTCGGTGTTGGTGATGCCGCGGGTGAAGTTGAACGACACCGGCATGCCCACGCCGACGGTCTCGCCGTCCTCGGGCGTGTAGTGGCCGACGAAGGTGTTCGTCGGGGTCAGGGTCGTGAAGGTGGTGTCCTTGGCGGACTCCCGGCCGGCCTCGTCCTTGGCGACGGCGTGCACCTTGTACTCGGTGGCGGAGGCCAGGTTGCGGGCGGGCTCCCAGCTCGCGCCGTCCTCGGCGAGCTTGCCCTCGACCGCGTTGCCCTTGGTGTCGGCGACGGTCACCGTGGTGAGCTTGCCGCCGGTGCTGGTTATCTTCAGGATGCCGCTGGTGGCGACCTCCTTGGCACCGTCGTCCGGCTTGACGTTGACGACCGCCTTGGATGCCTCGGTACCGGTCTTGCCGCCTCCGCCGGCGCCGTTGTCGCCGCCTCCCCCACCCGTGTTGCCGCCTCCACTGCACGCGCTGGTGAGCAGCAGCGCCGCCCCGAGCAGGAGGGCCGGCAGGCCGGTGCGGCGGGCGCGGCCGCGTATCGGCTGCAGGTTCACTCTTCTTCTCCCCATGTCCCCCGCGCGCGGACAGTCGCGCGCATGTCGACAGGAAATCACATGGGGGGATCACGAAGAGAAACGGTCTTGTCACCGTTCCGTCCCAAGCCGGAGGAACGGGCCGCGTCAGTCCTCCGTACCGGGTTTGGCGCCCCAGACGTAGACGGCGTCGCCCTCGTCCAGCAGGTTCCACAGGCGTTCGGCGTCCGGCACGGAGAGGTTGACGCAGCCGGCCGACCCGCCGTGCGCGTAGAGGTCGCCGGGGCGGCCGTGCAGGGCCTGGCCCCCGTCGAAGAACTGGGCGTACGGCATGGGGGCGTTGTCGTACAGCGTGGACTTGTGGTCCTTGCTGCGCCAGTAGATCTCGTGCCAGCCGGGGCGGGTCTCCTGGTCGTCGCGGCCGGTGCGGATGGGCACGGGCGGGAAGACGACGCCGCTGCCGCGCTGCACCCACAACAGCTGCCGGTCGAGGTCCACACAGGTCACCCGGCGGGTGCGGACGGGGCAGGCGCCGGCGGCGTTGGGCTCGGCGCGCGCGGCCACGGCGACCATCGTGCGGTGGGTGGCGAGGCCGGGGTAGCCGTCGGCGGGGGTGATGCCGTGGGCGCTCTGGAAGGAGCGGACGGCCGCGCAGTCGGCCGGGGACTGCGTCCCGTCGACGGGGCGGCCGAGGTGGGCCTCGAGCTCGCGCTGGTAGGGGCCGGTGCCGGCGGTACAGGCGGGTTCGGGGGCGGCCGCCGCGCTCGCGCGCGCCGGGCCCGGTGCGGCGAGGGCCAGTACGGCGGCGGCCAGGAGGGCCGCGGCCGCGCCGCGCGGCGCGGTTGCGCGTACGGGTGCGGGTACCGGTGCGCCTGCGGTCATACGGGCCTCCTCGGGCCCGCCGGCCGGGCCGCCGGGGCCCAGCCAACCCGGACCGGCCCGGGGCCGCCTGCGCGGGTGCGCCGGTGGGGTGAGCGGGTCACCTCACCGGCGCACCGGCGGGGGGCGGGTCAGCCGCGGCCGCCGCCCTTCCCGCCCTTGCCCTTGCCGCCCTTGCCCCTGCCGCCCTTGCCGCCGTCGTCCTTGCCCTTGCCGTGGTCGTCGCGGCGGTTGTCCACCGTCACCACCAGCTTGTGGCCGGGGGTCTGCGCATCGAGCCGGAGCGGGCCCGTCACCCGGTTGTCCGGCAGCACGTAGCCCTCGGGCACGTCCGTCTCCCGCAGGTAGTACGAGCCCGACTCCAGGTACCCGAAGGTGCAGACGCCCCCGCCGTCGGTGGCGCAGCCCGCCTTGACCCGGACGTCGGCGTTGATGCCCGCGGTCTGCAGGCCCGCGGTCCCGTTGGCCTCCTTCCAGACCTCGAACACCGCGCCGCGCAGCGGCCGCCCGGTCTTGGCGTCCTTCTTCAGGACCTCCAGCACCCCGCGGTACTCCTTGCCGTTGACGACGGTGGCCGTGATCCCGCTGGTCACGTCCGCCTCGGTGAGGACCACCGTGGTCACCGGCTGCGCGGGCAGCTCGTAGCCCGCGGGGGCGACGGTCTCGCGCCAGTGGTACGTACCGGGCTCCACCACCCGCTCGCACCGGCCGTCGGCCCCGGTGACGCAGGCGTTCTCCACGAGCGTGTCCGGGGAGCCGCCGTCCCTCTGGAGGCCCTCGGTCCCGTTGGTCTCGCGCCACAGCTGGAAGGTGGCCTGCGCGAGCGGTGTGGTGCCGTCGGTGTCGACCTTGTGGACGGCGACCCTGCCGGTGGGCGCAGGCGGCGGCACCTTCACGTTGTCCACCACGTACCGGACGCCGGCCGTGGCGTTCTCGGCGGTGAGCGTCAGCGGGAAGACGCGGTGCTCGGGCAGCACGTACCCGTCGGGGGCGGCGGTCTCGCGCCAGTAGTACGTGCCGGGCTCGGACTCCCGGGCGCAGACGCCGTCGGCGGGGGTGACGCAGTCATCGACCTCGGTGTCAGCGTCTCCCGTGAACTGGGCGCCGCTCCGACCGTTGGTCTCGCGCCACAGTTCGAAGTGCGCGCCGGCCAGCGGCCTGCCCGCCTCGTCCTGCTTGAGGACGGAGACCGACCCGGTGACGGGTACGGGCGGGGTCAGGGTGCAGTCGGGCAGATCGCCGTTGAAGGGGTAGGCGTGGAACTCCTGGCCGCCGCCGAGGCCGTCGGCGCTGGTGTGCGTGAGCGTGCCGGTGGTGAAGAAGCGGCCGTTCATGCCGGGCAGGGTGACGGTGGTCTGCGAGGCCTGCTCGCCGATGAGCACGGCGCCCTGGAACTGGCCGCTGCCCTGGAGGTGCACGGTCGTGGCGTCCGGGAAGTTCCACAGCAGCCGGGTCCGCAGCGCGTTCCAGGGGCTGTGGGCGTCGTCGATGGCGCCGCTGTAGGTGCTGATGGTGCGGTTGGTCCCGAGGACGTTGACGAGGACGGTGGCGTCCGGCGGAATGCGGTCGAAGCGGATGCCGACGGCCCCGCCCGCACCGCCGCCGCCTGCGCCGGAGACCAGGTCGAAGTCGACGTTGAAGATCTGGAGCTTGGAGACGCCGTCCCCGGTGAAGACCGTGGTCCCGGAGGCGTTGACGGCCGTGCCGGTGGCCTTGCGGAGCTGCCCGTCGACCCGCGCGTAGCAGGTGCTGGCGGCGGTGAGCCGGTCGCGCAGGCCCGCGTACTTGGCCACGGCGGCCGTGTCCTGGACCAGTGGGCCGGTGACCCGGCCGGGGCCGGGTGCGGTGCCGGCGTACCGGACCACGCCGCCGTCGGAGATCAGGCGCTCGCCGGCGGCGATGTGGACGTTCCGGCCGGTGGCGAGGAAGTCCGAGCCGGTCGGGGGCCGCACCAGGGAGCCCGCGCCGACGATGCCGATGTTGTAGGCCTGGCCGGCCCGGGCGTCCTTGTCCTGGTCGAAGCTGCCGAGGACGACGACCTTGCCCTCGGCCTCGGCGGCGCGCTCGCGGACCCGGAAGTCCCCGCCGACGAAGACGTTGACGCCGTCGTCGTAGCCCTTGGCCGCGGTGCCGACGTCGACCGGGGGGAACGGGTCGGGGCACGTGCCCGGGATGCAGGGGCCCAGGCCGTCCGGCAGCGGCGCGCGCAGGGCGGCCCGGACCGGCGCCGCCTGTTCCCGCGCCGGCCGGTCGGCCGCGGGGGCCGCCGCGAGGGCCGCGGAGGCCCCGGCGGCCAGAACGGCTCCGACCGCGAGCCCGAGGGTCCAGTTCCTAGCTGACATGACGCTCCGTCCGTCTCCCGGCGCTGCCGCGCCGCTCGGCTGGAGCAAGCTGAGCGCAGGACCGGGCGTACCGGACGGAAGGACACACTCGGGCTACGGCATTCCGGTATGACGATCACTCGACTGGTGCGTGCCCGGGAGGCGCCGGCCCCCGCCCGCCGGGGGTCAGGTGATGGCGGAGCCCGCGACCCAGTCCGCCCAGGACATGTTCCAGCCGCCCAGTCCGTTGTTCGGGGCGACCGTCTTGTCCTGCGAGTTCACGACCTCCACCACGTCCCCGACCAGGGTCCGGTCGAAGAACCAGCCCGCCGGGGTGTCCGAGCCGCCGCCCTTGTCGTCGCGCAGCCCCACGCAGCCGTGGCTGGTGTTGGTGGAGCCGAAGGTGTCGGGGCTGGCCCAGTAGTTCCCGTGCAGGAAGGTCCCGGAGGTGGTGAGCCGCATGGCGTGCGGGACGTCGGGGATGTCGTACTCGCCGCCGAACCCGACGGTCTGCCCGTTCATCCGGGTCACGTCGAACATCTCCAGCACCACCATCTTCCCGTTGTAGGTGGTGTTCTTGGGGGCTCCGGCGCTGATCGGGAGGGTTTGGACCAGCTTCCCGTCGCGCCGGACCTCCATCGTGTGCGCCTCCGCGTCCACGAGGGAGACCTGGGAGCGGCCGACCGTGAAGGTGACGGACTTGTCCTGGATGCCGTACGAGCCGGGCGCGCCCTGCACGTCCCGCAGGTTCATGGTGACGGTGACCTCGGTGCCGGGCTTCCAGTACGTCTTGGGCCGGAAGTCGAGGCGCTCCTTGCCGAACCAGTGGCCGACGACCTGCACCGGGGGCTTGGAGGTGACGGTGATGGCCCGCTCGACATCGGCGCGGTTGGCGATCGAGCGGTTGAAGTTGAAGGAGACGATCATGCCGGTGCCCACGGTGGAGCGGTTCTCCGGCTTGAAGTAGCCGATGAACCGTTCCTCGGGGACGTAGGTGGTGAAGGTGGTGTGCCGGGCCTGGCGGCGGTTGTGGCCGTCGAGGGCGACCGCGTCCACGGTGTACTTGGCGGCGAGCGCGAGCCGGCCGCCCTCGGTGTCGGGGCTCCAGCTGAGGCCGTCGGGGGCGATGGAGCCGGGCACGCGCTCCTCCTGGGCGTCCTCCACCTTCGTCACCACGACCCGTTCGAGACGGCCCTCGGGCACTCTGACGGTCAGCGGACCTTCGGCCGGGACCCCCTTGGCGTTGTCCTCGGGGGTGATCCGGATGGCCTCGTCGGGCGACCGGGGCTTGCCGGGGAGCTGGATCTCGACGGGGGAACCGCCGCTCGCGGTGCATCCGGCCAGGCCGCCCAGCAGGCCCGCCATCGCCGCTGCGGCGGCCAAGCCGGCCGCCGCCCGCCTCGTCAGAAGTGTCACGATCCCTCCAACGACCGGCCCCCTCCGGGGGAAACGTGAGCGCGGGCCACGTTCCGGGCAGATCTCTCCGGGCAGAACAGTGGGAAGGACCAGACGGGGGCGGGCCCCAGCAGGGACGCCGGGGCCGCACTGCCTTCCCCCGCCGGTACCCAGGAGCCGTGGAGGCGGGCAGTGTCGAGCGCAGCCGAGCAAGAGGCGGTGGATGTGGCCGCCATGGAGTCAGTGACCTCAGTGGAGTCGCCCGCCCCGCACGTCAACGGCCAGTGGAGCGGGCCGGTGATACAGGGTCGCGAGTCGGCCTTACGGGCCGTCACGCGCCCGGGGCCCCCGGTGTGGCCGGGGTCCTCGCACCCCCTGGGGGCGCGTTTCCGTACCGGCCCGGACGGGACGGCGGGCACCAACTTCGCGCTGTGGGCTCAGGGCGCGGAGGCGGTGGAGGTGTGCCTCTTCGACGCGCAGGGAGCCGAGACCCGGTGTGCGCTGACCGAGCTGACGCACGAGATCTGGCACGGCTTCCTGCCCGGGGTGCGCCCCGGGCAGCGGTACGGGTTCCGGGTGCACGGCCGCTGGGACCCCTGGACGGGGGCCCGGTTCAATCCGGCCAAGCTGCTGCTGGACCCGTACGCCCGGGCCGTCGACGGGGACTTCACGCTGCCCCCGGAGGTGTACGGGCACGTCCGCGACTGGCCGCAGCAGTACATCGCGGACACCGTGCGCGACGACCGCGACTCGGCCCCGCACGTCCCCAAGGGGGTCGTCGTCCACGATGACGACGACTGGGCCGACGACGTCCGGCCGAAGACCCCGTGGGCCGATTCGGTGATCTACGAGCTGCACGTGCGCGGGTTCACGATGCGCCATCCGGGTGTTCCCGAGGAACTGCGCGGCACGTACGCGGGCCTGGCCCATCCGGCGGCCGTCGAACACCTGCTGAAGCTGGGCGTGACGGCGGTCGAGCTGCTGCCGGTGCACCAGTTCGCCCACGAGGACCATCTGCTGCGCCGGGGCCTGCGCAACCACTGGGGCTACAACTCGATCGGCTACTTCGCCCCGCACGCGGGGTACTCGTCGAGCGGTACGGCCGGGCAGCAGGTCGGGGAGTTCAAGCGGATGGTGCGGGCCCTGCACGCGGCCGGGATCGAGGTGATCCTCGACGTGGTCTACAACCACACGGCGGAGGCGGGCGAGCTGGGCCCGACGCTGTCGCTGCGCGGGATCGACAACCGGGGCTACTACCGGCTCCAGTCCGACCAGCGGCGCTACGCCGACTACACGGGCTGCGGGAACACGCTGCACGCCGGGCGCCCGCACGTGCTGCGGCTGATCACGGACTCGCTGCGCTACTGGGTCACGGAGATGGGGGTGGACGGGTTCCGCTTCGACCTGGCGGCGGCGCTGGCCCGCTCGATGCACGACGTGGACATGTTGTCGCCGTTCCTCGCGGTGATCGCCCAGGACCCGGTGCTGCGGCGGGTCAAGCTGATCGCCGAGCCCTGGGACGTGGGCTCGGGCGGCTACCAGGTGGGGGCGTTCCCGCCGCTGTGGACGGAGTGGAACGACCGGTACCGGGACGCCGTACGGGATTTCTGGCGGGGCGCGCTGCCGGACGTACGGGACCTGGGGTACAGGCTGTCGGGCTCCAGCGACCTGTACGCGTGGGGCGGGCGGCGGCCGTACGCCTCGGTGAACTTCGTGACGGCGCACGACGGCTTCACCCTGCGCGACCTGGTGTCGTACGAGCGCAAGCACAACGAGGCCAACGGGGAGGCGGGCCGCGACGGGACGAACGACAACCGCTCGTGGAACTGCGGGGTGGAGGGGGAGACGGACGACGCCCGGATCGGAGCGCTGCGGCGGCGGCAGCTGCGCAATCTGCTGACCACGCTGCTGCTGTCCACCGGGGTGCCGATGCTGGTGGCCGGGGACGAGTTCGGGCGGACGCAGGGCGGCAACAACAACGCGTACTGCCAGGACAACGAGACGGGCTGGGTGGACTGGTCGCTGCTGGAGGATCCGGCCTGGCAGGAGCTGTTCGCCCTGGCCTCGCGGCTGGTGGCGCTGCGCCAGGAGCATCCGGTGCTGCGCCGGCGGGCCTTCTTCTCGGGCCGGCCGCAGGGCGCGGACGGGCTGCGGGACCTGGCCTGGTTCACCCCGGCGGGCAAGGAGATGACCGAGCGGGACTGGTACGCCCCGGCCGCCGCGCTCGGCATGTACCTCTCGGGCCGGGACATCCCGGGCCGCGACGAGCGGGGGCGGCAGGTCTGCGACGACAGCTTCCTGGCGCTGCTGCACGCCGGGGACCGGCCGGTGTCGTGGGTGCTGCCGGGCGCGCCGTGGGCCTCGGGGTACGAGCTGGTCCTGGACACCGCGCGGGAGGACCAGGCCGCGCCTCCCGGCAGCCGCCACCGGGGCGGGGAGACGCTGACGGTGCCGGCCCGGTCGGTGCTGCTGCTGCGGGTGGTCGGCCGGGGCGGCGCGGGGCCGGACCGGGGGGCCGGCTGAGGCGGGCGGCCGGCCGGGGCCGGTGGTCGGCCGGAGCGGAGCGGGGACCCTCGTTCGTCCTGCGATGATGTGGCCTCGTACACACGTGCACCCGTACGCGTGTGCCACATCGGCAGGGATCAGGGGTACGCATGGGGAGAGTCGGGACCGCGCTGCGGGAGCTGCGCGGGGCGCAGAAGTCGGCGAAGGGGGTGTCGCTCTATTCGCGGTTCGTCAACCGTCCCGCGGGGCGGTACCTGGCCGCCGTGTCGTATGCGCTCGGGCTGACCCCGAACCAGGTGACGCTGGTCAGCGCCGCCTTCAGCTTCGCCGCGGTGGCCGCGGTGGCGCTCGCCGCGCCCTCGTGGGGGCTGGGTGTCGCCGTATGGGCCGCGCTCGCCGTCGGTTTCGCCTTCGACTCGGCCGACGGGCAGCTGGCCCGGCTGCGCGGGGGCGGCAGCGCGGCGGGCGAATGGCTGGACCACGTCGTGGACTGCGCCAAGCTGACCGCCCTGCACACCTGCGTGCTGATCGCGTTCTACCGCTTCCCCGAGGCGTACGGGACCGGCGGGGAGGGCTGGCTGCTGGTGCCGCTGGGCTTCCAGTTCGCCTCGGTGGTCACCTTCTTCGGCGGACTGCTGACCGAGAAGCTCAAGCCGAAGCCGGCGCCCGGGAGCCCCGCCGCCGCGCCCTCGACGGTGCGCGCGGTGGCGCTGCTGCCCGTGGACTACGGCGTGTTCTGCCTGGTCTTCCTCGTGCTCGGGGGCGGGGCGCTGTTCCGCTGGGCGTACGCCGGGCTCGGCGCGGTCGCCGCGCTGTTCCTGGTGGCGTTCCTCGCGAAGTGGTTCCGGGAGCTCAGCGCCGTTCCGCGCTGAGCGGCTCGGTGCGCGCGTCCAGCGGCTCGGACAGCGCGTCCAGGGCCCGGCGGAGCTGGGTGCTGGACGTGTGCACCGTGTAGGGGAAGTAGACGACGTCGACGCCGACGGCGGCGAAGTCCTTCTCCAGCTTGTCGCCCTTGGGAGTGCCCCGCCAGTCGTCGCCCTTGAAGATCACGTCGAAGCGGACCTGCCTCCAGGTCTCCACCTTGTCCGGGACCGTTTCGACGAACGCCGCGTCCACGTACCGGACGCTACGGACGATTTCCAGCCGCTCCACGAGCGGGATCATCGGGCGGCGGCCCTTGGCCAGTTCCGCCATCTCGTCGGAGACCACCCCGGCGACCAGGTAGTCGCACTGACTCCGGGCATGCCGAAGGATATTGAGATGTCCGATATGGAACAGATCGTACGCACCTGGGGCGTACCCCACTCGGTACGGTCTGTGCGCAGGTGCGCCAAGGTCGGACATGTCGCGCTCCGTCATGAGTTACCCCCCAGCGGCCACACCCCCCGGTGTGGCGGATTAGCAGACAATAGCGTGCACGTTCCCCACGCGGTCGGTGAACGAATAGGGTGACCTGCGCATCATCCTGGGGAGAAGGGGACGTTCAGTGTCGAGATCCGGTCACCGGCGCCTACTGCTGGTTTCCACCAACTACGCTCCCGAGCACGCGGGGATTGGGCCGTACGCCACCCAGATCGCGGAGCACTGGGCGGATCTCGGCCATGACACCCATGTGCTCGCCGGCATGCCGCACTACCCGTCGTGGTCGTTGGAGCCGGAGTACAAGGGGGCGCTCCGGCGCACGGAACGGCGCGCGGGGGTCACCGTGCACCGGCGCGCACACACCGTGCCGCCCCGCCAGACCGCCGTCAAGCGGGCCCTCTTTGAAGGATCGATTCTGCTGCACGGCGCCGTGGCTCCGCCCCGGATGCCGCGCCCGGACGCGGTCATGGCCCAGATGCCCAGCCTGGCCGGCGGGGTCCTCGCCGCCCGGCTCGCCGCCCGGTGGAAGGTCCCCTTCATCCCGGTCGTCCAGGACCTGATGGGCGCGGCCGCCGCGCAGAGCGGAATCAGCGGCGGCGACAAGGCTGCCGCGATCGCCGGGCGCGCGGAGGCGTACGCCCTGAAGCGGGCGACCCTGGTCGGCGTCATCCACGAGACCTTCGTGGACCGGGTCGTCGGCATGGGCGTGGACCCGGCGAAGATCCGTCTCGTGCCCAACTGGTCCCACGTCCCGCAGCCCACCCGGCCGCGCGGCCAGACCCGGCGCCACCTCGGCTGGGCGCCCGGCGAGCCGGTCGTCCTGCACTCCGGGAACATGGGCCTCAAGCAGGGCCTCGAAGTGCTCGTGGGCGCCGCCCGCCTGGACCCCGGCGTCCGTTTCGTCCTCATGGGCGACGGCAGCCAGCGCGCGGCCCTGGCCGACCTCGCGGCAGACGTGCCGAACCTGGACATCATCCCCCCTGCCGCCGACGGAGAGTTCCCGGATATCCTCGCGGCGGCGGACGTACTCGCCGTGACACAGCACGCGGCCGTGCTCGACATGAGCGTGCCGTCCAAACTGACCTCCTACTTCCAGGCCGGCCGGCCCGTCATCGCGTCCGTCGCGGCGGAGGGCGGAACGGCCCAGGAAGTGGAACGCTCGGGCGCAGGGGTCCTCGTACCACCGGAGGACCCCCACGCCCTGCTGAAGGCCGTACGGGCCCTCGCCGAGGACCCCGAGGGCGCGGATGCACTCGGGGCGGCCGGGCCCCGGCACGTGGCGGCCCACCTGAGCCGTGACGCGGGCCTGGCCCGCATCGACGCACTGATAGACGAAGCACTTGGGGGTCCGCAGCCGTGATCGAGACCAACCGCCCCGCGTCGGTCCCGGCGGAGGACGAACCGGACCTCCTCAGGGACCAGTTCAAACAGCTCCTGCGCTACCGCCGCCTCCTCGGGGCGGGTGTCGGCATCGGCCTGCTGGGCGGCGTCTACCTCGGCATCTCCACGTCCGACACCTACGTGGCCACCGCGGACGTCGTGCTGCGCGCGCCCACCGACGACCCGTTCAACCCGAGCCTCGCCCCCGACAAGGCGATCAACATCGGCTCGGAGCGGCAGGTCGCGCTCAGCTCCTCCATAGCCAACGAGGCCGCGAAGAAGCTCGGCGTGACCTCGAAGGACTTCGCCGGCCTGCGCAGCGGCCTCCAGGTGACCAACCCGCCCCAGACGATGGTGCTGCGGTTCACCTACACCGCGTCCTCCCCCAAGGAGGCCGCCACCCGCGCCAACGCGATGACCGAGGCGTACCTGCTCAAGCGGCAGGAGTCCCTCGACGTCACGCGCGACAAGATGGTCAAGGGCTACCAGGACCAGCGCGACCCGGTCGCCAAGAACCTCGACGAGCTCGTCAAGCAGATCAACGCCATGCCGGCCGGCACGGGCCGCGACGCCGCGTACGCCTCGAAGACCGACCTGCAGAGCAAGGTCAACACCCTCAACAGCAACATCGCCAAGCTCCAGGCCCTGGACATGAGCCCGGGCCGGGTCACCAGCCCGGCGACCCCGCCGTCCGACACCGACGGCCCGGGCCTCGTGATGTCCCTGGCGCTCGGCGCGGCCGTGGGCCTCGCCCTGGGCCTGCTCGCCGCGTGGGTGCGGCTCGTGTTCGACCCCGCGCCGCGCTCCGAGGGCGATGTGGCGCGGGCCCTGCGCGCGCCCGTGCTCGGCTACCTGCCGCGGGCCAAGACCGGCGGCGGACCGCTGCTCGCGGCCGGCGAGGAGGACCCGCGGCTCGCCGAGGAGTTCCGCTCGGTGGCCTTCCGGCTCGCCTACGACTCCCGCTTCGCCGACCGGCGCCGTCTGCTGGTCGTCGCCCCGCGCGGCAGCAGCGAGACCGCCGCCGCGGCGGCCGTGAACCTGGCCGCCTCCTTCGCGGAGACCGGCAAGGACGTCCTGCTGATCGAGGCCGACCTGCGCACGCCGATCCTGGCCAGCCAGCTGCCGACCGGCGCCGGGCGGCCGCGGTGGAGCCAGGCTCCGGGCGGAGCCTCCGGCGGCCCGGCCGCGGCCCACGGCGACACCGACTGGCCCGACGGGCGCCAGCTCGTCGTCGACGCCGGGGAGTCGGGCGCCTTCGACCTGATCCCGGGCGAGCCGGTGCGCAACGTGGCCCGTGCGCTGACCTCCCCGCGCGCCACCCGGCTGATCTCCGAGGCCGACTCCCCCAACTCCACGGTCGTCGTGCTCGCGCCGCCCGTGCTCTCGTACGCCGACGCCCTCGCGCTCGTCGACCGCGTCGACGGCGTCCTGGTCGTCTGCGACCCGCGCGCCGTCCACCGCACCGACCTGTCCCGGATCCGCGAGCTGATCAGCGGCGCCGGCGGCACGGTGCTCGGCGCGGTGCTGCACGCCCCGCTGCCGGGCGAGAAGCGCGGCCGCGGCGGCAAGGCGAAGGGCGCGTCCGGCGCCCCGGCGCAGGCCTCCCGGCCTTCCGCCCCGCAGGCGCAGCCGCTCACGCGACAGCCGAACCAGGGGCAGGGACAGCAGGGGCAGCAGGCGCACCGGCAGGCCGAGCCCGAGCAGCACATCCCGGGCGACGGCACGGACACGGTGGCCCTGCGCACGGTGCGCATGGGCCGCAGATGAGCCGGCGCGGCCTCGCCGCCGTCTCCTCCGTCCTGGACCAGGCCGCGTCCAGCGCCACGAACATCCTGGTGCTGGTGCTGGCCGCCCGGCTGTCCTCGGCATCCGGTTTCGCCGACTTCTCGATGGTGTACGTGGCGTTCAGCGTGCTCCTCGGGCTGAACATGGCGTACGTCGGCCAGACGGTGGTGCTGGAGAAGGACGAGGCCCGGCTCGGCGCGGTGTGCCGCTCGGGGCTCGCGTTCACCGCGGCCGCCTCGGCGGCGGCGGGCGCGGTGCTGGCCCTCGTCGGCCTCGCCGTGCCGGGGGCCGGCGGCTGGGCCTTCCTCGCGCTGGGCCTCGTACTGCCGCTGGTGCTCGTCCAGGACGGGCTGCGGTACTGCTTCTCCGCGCTGCGCGCCCCCGAGCGGGCGCTGGCCGCGGACGCGCTGCGGCTGGTGTGCGTGGTCGCGGCGCTGCTGCTCCAGCCCGAAGGGGCTTCGCCGGGGCGGCTGGTGCTGGTGTGGGGCGTCTCGGCGCTTCCGGCGCTCGCGCTCGGGCTCTGGCTGCTGCGCCCCCGGGTCCGGGGCTCGGCGGCCGATCTGCGGCCGTACCTGCGGCGGGGGCACCTCGGGCAGCGGTTCGTGGTCGAGTTCGCGGTGGGCAACGGCTCCAGCCAGCTGGCGGTGCTCGGGCTCGGCCTGTTCGCGACCCCGCTGGCGGTGGGCGCCCTGCGGGGCGCGACCACCTTGTTCGGCCCGCTCAACGTGCTGTTCAACTCGGCGAACGCGTTCGGCCCGCCGGTGGTGGGCCGGGCCTCGGGCAAGCGCGGCGTGGTCCGGCTGACGGCGGCGATGGGCGGCGCTCTGGCGGCGCTGGGCGCGGGCTGGGGCGCGGTCCTGTACGCGCTGCCCGACGGCCTGGGCCGGCAGCTGCTGGGCGACACCTGGGCGGCGGCCTCCGCCCTGCTCCCGGCCACGGGAGCCCAGTACGCGGTGATGGGCCTGGGCACCTGCGCCCTGCTGACCCTGCGGGTGCTGAACCCGAGGGCGACGCTGTCCTTGCAGGTGGTGTTCTCGCTGCTGTCGGTGGCCCTGCTGCTCGGCGGGTACGCGCTGGCCGGCGTGGCCGGCGCCGCCTGGGGCCTGGCGGCGGGCTCGGCCCTGAAGGCCGCGGCGGGCTGGCTCCGCGTGATCCGCCTCCCGGCCCGCGCGCCGGAGTCCCCGGTCACCACGGCGGCCTGAGCCGCCGGCCTTCCCCTCTTCCAGCCGCTCGCGGCCTTCCGCTAGCGCAGCTTGGTGGACTTGTCCTGGCGGTACGTCGCCACCAGCGCCAGGCACAGGGCGGCGATCGCCACGCGGCCCGAAGCCTGGAGCAGGGGGCCGCGGAGCAGGATGAACGAGTAGCCCGCGACCAGCGGGACCACCACCGAGATGAGGCTGCCCGGAGGCGAGCGCCGCGTGGCGCGCTTCGCGTAGCGGCGGTCCACGCGGGCCGCCGCGTACCCGACGCCCAGGAGCCCGGCGCCCATGCCCAGCGGGCCGAAGTCCAGCCACAGCTCGGCCCAGATCGGGGACGAGAGGTTGGTGTTGACCGTGCCCATCCACTCGCCGACCATCACGCCCGTGTCCTTCGGCTTGCCCGGCCAGACCGAGCGCGGCACCGCGAAGAAGACGGATCCGGCGAGCTGGCTCCCGTACAGGTGCCCGGGGCCGGAGTTCGAGTACGTGATGGTGTTGGCGAACATGCCGATCTGGTCGTAGTCCTTCAGCGCCATCGGCTCCAGGAACGACGTCGTCTCGA
The DNA here is from genome assembly GCF_042891345.1 of Streptomyces sp. NPDC001903. Taxonomy (NCBI): domain Bacteria; kingdom Bacillati; phylum Actinomycetota; class Actinomycetes; order Kitasatosporales; family Streptomycetaceae; genus Streptomyces; species Streptomyces sp. NPDC001903. The sequence continues at coordinate 588,308 of NZ_JBIASZ010000001.1, read as the reverse complement.
CCGGCTTGTAGTTCTTCTCGTCGTACCGGAAGCGGTCCGCGAACGGGAACACGAGCAGGGCGATCACCACGGCCATCGACAGCGCCACCCGGTACATCGCGGCGCTCACCGGGAAGACGGTGAACAGCAGCGCGAACATGACCGTGAGGAACCAGTACCGCGGGTTCGAGATCGGGTTGTTGACCACCAGGTTGAGCAGGGCCAGCGCCCCCCAGGTGACGATGACCGACACCTTGCGGCGCGCGTACGTCGAGGTGATCAGCCAGCGCGTGTACAGCAGCAGGGCGAGCAGCGCCGGAACGGTGCCGAAGCCGCGCAGCAGGGCCTGGCCCGCTTGGCCGTCGCCGTTGGAGACGCCCGCCTCCTCGATGCCCGCGATGATCTCCTGGCGGCTGGAGAAGAACACCGCCGGGCCGCCGAGCTTCATGATGAACGCGGCGCTGCACAGGAAGGCGAGCCCGGTCAGCAGTTGGAGGCGGCGGCGGTGCGCCATGACCGGCCGCGGCTCCTTCTGGGAGCCGCCCGCCCGCCCGGTCGGCCGGTGGCGGGCCAGCAGCACGCCGACGTCGAACGCCGTGCAGCCGAGCAGGACCAGGCCGATGGCGACGGTGAGGTCGGAGCGGGGGCCGACCACGGGGGTCGGGACCCGGCCGAGGACGGCCTGCGCGAGCGGGGCCACGCCCATCGCCATGTAGACGAAGAGCCAGAAGGAGCCCTGGAGCAGCTTGCGCCGGCTGGTCAGGACCATCGCGGAGAGCCGGGCGCCCGCGTACATCGTGAGCAGGAGCTGGAGCCAGAACGCGGCGTCGCGCTGGCCGTCGCCCGGCTGGACGGCGACGATCAGCGGCAGGAAGACGGTGAAGCCGAGGATGAGCGGGACGGACAGGGCGCGGGAGAGCAGGGTGCGCGGGGTGGTGACCCGCCCCCACCTGTGCGCGTCGTCCGGCTCGGGGACGGGCGGCAGCGGCGGGGTCATCGAGGGCTTGCGTATGTCCGTTGCCACTGCCGCCCCCACCCGATGTGCCTGGTCCGCGCGCAGTCTAGTCTGAGCGGGCGGCGCCCGGGGAGGCGCTCCTGCGGAGCGCGACGAGCCCGCAGCGCACGATGAGGGGCGACAGTTGCGTGATCTTCCTGCCTTCACGCTGGCCGGATACGACAAGGGGCGCGGGCTGCTGACGCAGGCGCTCTGGTTCGCGGTGATGAACACGCTGTTCATGGCGTGGTTCTGCCCGGCCCGGCTGCGGGTGGCGCTGCTGCGGGCGTTCGGTGCCCGGATCGGCGAGGGCGTGCTGATCCGGCACAGGGTTCGGGTGCTGTGGCCGTGGAAGCTCACCGTCGGGGACCACACGTGGATCGGCGAGGGCGCCTGGCTGCTGAACCTGGAGCCGGTGACCATCGGGGCGAACGTCTGCATCTCGCAGGAGGCCATGCTCTGCACCGGCTCGCACGACCACCGGGCCGCCGACTTCCGCTACCGCAACGCGCCGATCGTGGTCGAGGACGGCGCGTGGGTGGCCGTACGGGCGACCGTGCTGGCCGGGGTCACGGTGGGCCGCTGCGCGGTGGCGGGTGCCGGATCCGTGGTCCACAGAAACCTTCCTGCACTGACCCTGCAGACGATGGACGGGCAGCGCCGCCCGGTCGAGGAGCCCAAGTGAGAGTCCTGCACGCCGTCACGCTCCACTCCCCCTCGCACGCCTTCGGCGGGCCGGTCCGGGTCGCGCTGAACCTGGCCAAGGGGCTTGGGGAGCGCGGCCACGAGGCACGGCTGCTGGCGCTCGGCGAGGGCTTCCCGGACCCGTGGCCGACCTCGGTGGAGGGCGTCCCGGCGAAGCTGTTCCCGGCCCGGCGTCTGCTCCCCCTGGGCTTCAGCGGGATGACCTCGCCAGCCCTGCTGGCCTCGGCGGGCCGGCTGGTCCGGGACGCGGACGTGGTCCACGTCCACCTGGCGCGGGACCTGGTGACCCTGCCCGTGGCCCTCGCGGCGCTGCGCGCAGGCAAGCCGCTGGTGCTGCAGACCCACGGCATGGTGGACCCGAGCGAGAAGGTGCTGGCCAAGGTGCTGGACGCGGTGGCCGTACGGAGGCTGCTGCGCGGCGCGGACGCGGTGCTCTACCTGACCCCGCACGAACGGGAGGGCCTCGACGCGGTGGTGGGCGGTGCGCTGCCGGGGGCCGTCCGGCTCGTGAACGGCACGCCCGCGCAGCAGGAGCGGCCGGCCCCGGCGGGTCCCCCGCGGATCCTGTACTCGGCGCGCCTGCAGGCCCGCAAGCGCCCGGTGGACTTCGTGGACGCGGCCCCGGCGGTCCTGGCGGTCCACCCGGACGCGGAGTTCGTGGTGGCCGGCCCCGACGAGGGCGAGCTGGCGGCGGTGCGGGCACGCATCGCGGAGCTGGGCCTGGACGGGCGCTTCACGGTCCCCGGTGCGCTGTCCGCCGGGGAGGTCCTGGCGGAGCTGCGCCGGGCCCACGTCTACGTCCTGCCCTCGGTGGACGAGCCGTTCCCGATGTCGGTCCTGGAAGCCCTGTCGGTGGGCGTCCCGTCGGTGGTCACGCACTCGAACGGCCTGGCCCGCGACATCGCGGCCGCGGGGGCCGGCCGAGCGGTCACCCCGGGCCCGTCGGGCGTCGCGGAGGCCGTCCTGGCCCTCCTGGACCCCTCCGAGAACGCGGACGCCTCGCTGGCGGCCCGCGAACTGGCGGCGGAGTCCTTCTCCATGGACGCCGTCCTGGACACCCTCCTCACGGTCTACGAGAAGGCCCTGCGCTGAGGCGGCCTACAGTTCGCGGTGGGTTTCGTCCACCACCGGGAGGGCCGCCGCGCGGCGGCGCTTGAAGACGCTCGCGTAGACGGCGAGGCCGATGGCTCCCGCCGCCATCATGATCAGCCCGACGACGTCGAGGTTGACGCCCTCCATCTTCCAGTCCGTCGCGAAGGTGAGGATGGCCCCCACCACGATCAGCGCGATGCAGCCGCCGATGCCTCCCATGTGATTCGCCTCCACAGTCATGGTTCGCCTGACCGCGCGGCTACCCGGGAAGGGCACGCGAAAACGCCGCCCCCGGCCCGGAGTTCGGGCCAGGGGCGGCGTTCTGCTGCGTACGGAGGACCGCTACGCGGGGATCCAGGCGTAGCAGCCCGTCGAGGTGAAGGTCGCGGTGCCCGCCGGGATCGCGGCCGTGATCTTGTCACCGGGCTTCAGGGGGGACTCGGGGCCGGAGGCCAGGACCGCGCCGTCCTTGCCCTTCGCCTCCCAGCTGCACGTCGTGGCCTGGGTCAGCGCCCGGTACGCGCCCGCCGCGGGCGACTGGCGGGTGCCGTCGGCGAAGCCCTTGGACGCCGCGTCCAGGATCGGCTTCTGCTCCGGGCACAGGTACGTGATCGCGTCCTTCGCCCCCGGGATCTCCCCGGCGACGATGGCCCCGGTCGCCGCGTCCTTGTCGCGCTTGGCCGTGCGCTCCACCCGCTGGCAGGACTCCTGGCCGGTCTGGAGGACCGCCGCCGGGTCCATCTTCTCGGGGACCCGTCCGCTCAGGTACTGCTTCTCGTTGGCCTTGAAGCTGCCCGTCTTCGGGGTGAGCTTCGAGTCCGGCAGGACCGGTCCGGTCGGCTTCGCGTCGGGCGAGACCGGCGCCGCGGAGGCGTCCGCCGGGTCCGGGACCGACGAGGCGGCCGGCGGCTTCGGCTTCGCCGCCTCGGCGTCGGCCTTGCCGTCGCCGCCCGAGCTGCAGGCGGTCAGGGTCAGGGCCGCGGCCAGCAGAACAGCAGCCGCGGTGGAGCGTCGGTACATCTCTGGGGCTCCTGTATTACGTGCCGGTTGATCGGGTGGGATAGGGGTGCGGGGCCCGGCAGGATTCCGCGCCGGGCCCCGCATCCGTCGGTCGGTTACTTCGGGCCGAAGGTGAGGACGAGCTGCGGAGCGGCGTCCGCGGCCGTCGACTCCATGGACCAGATCCACAGCGGGTCGGTGCCCGTGCTCGTCAGGGCCAGGCTGTAGCTGCTGCCCAGCACCGGGGTGAGCGCGGCGGTGTCCAGCGGGGTGCTCTGGATCGCCGAGCCGTCCGGCACGCTCGCGAACGAGCCGAGCTCGGTGTCGCCGAGGGCGGGCTTGGTGTTGAAGGTGGTGCTCGCGCCGCTCCAGGTGCCGGTGACCGGGACCACGGAGATCTTGTCGGCCGTACCGGCGCTCGCCTGGGTCGACGTCTTGATCTGGAGCGAGGCGGACTTCAGGACCTGTCCGGCCGGCGCGGCCGGCAGGTTGAAGCGCAGGTACGTCTGGTACGCCGAGGTGCCGCGGACGGCCAGCGAGGTGGTCGCGCCGTTGGCCGCGCTCGGGGCGCCCTGGTTGACGTAGGTGTCCTCGGTCGCGGAGACCTTGGAGACCGTGTCGGAGGGGGCCTTGGCCAGGTCGTAGTGCTTCTTGGCCTGGGCCGCGGTGAGCGCCTTCGGGTAGACGGCCGTCTCGTCGATCTGGCCGGCGAAGAAGTTGCTCGTGGGCTTGGTCGGCCAACCGCTGAGGTTGTCGCCGCCCACGTGCCAGAAGCCCTCGTACGAGACCGGGTTGGACACGCTCAGCGTGCCCTTGCTCTGGCCGTCGACGATCAGCTCCATGCCGCCGGCGCCCAGGGTGCCGACGACGTGGTGCCACTTGTTGTCGTTGTACGTGTCGAACAGGCCGGTGGTGATGGTGCGGGCGGAGCCGTTGCTGACGCCGAAGACCAGACGACCGGTGTTGGTCATGTAGATCTGCTTGTCGTACGACCCGCTGTTGCGGTCGGTGTTGCTGCCGAAGCCGATCAGCTTGCCGCCGCGCGTGGTGTTGGTCTTGAACCAGGTCTCGACCGAGAACGCGCTGCCCACCGTCTGGCGGTGGTCGCTGTACACCTGCTGGCTGGTGCCGTTGAAGCCCATCGCCGTGCTGGCGCCGCTGATCGCGCCGGGCGTCTGGCGCAGCGCCGGGGCGTTGAGCTGGACGCCGCTGGTGTTGCCGGAGACCGAGGAGTCGGCGACGTACGGGCTGACGGTGTCGTCGTAGCGCCAGTACAGGGAGGCGCCGTCGGTGCGGACCTGGTCCGGGTAGGACTGGACCGAGTTCGGGACCGTGACCGCGGCGTTGGCCGACAGGGCGCTGGTGTTGCCCGCCGCGTCGGTGGCCGTCACGCGGTAGGTGTACGACTGGCCGGCCTTGACCGTGGTGTCGGTCCAGGAGGCCTGCGGACGCTGCCACTCCAGGGAGTCGGCGGCGACGGTGGCGATCGGGCTGGACGAGCCGTTGCGGTAGATCCGGTACGTCAGCTTGCTGTCGTCGGCGTCGTAGCTGGTGCGCCAGCGGACCTGGACCTCACCGGGCTTGACGCTGCCGGCGCTCGCGACCGGGGTGGTCGGGGCGCCGATGTCGCCGGTGGAGGCGAAGCGGGTGAGCCCCTGCTGCGGCTTGCCGTTGATCGTGGTGAACTCGCCGCCGGACCACAGGTACTTGACGTCGTTCTTCTCGGCGATGGTCAGCGTGCGCGGGCCGATGCCCTCGCCGATGCCGTCGTTGGCGGTGGGGTGCCAGCCGAGCTTGCGCGGGCTGCGCACGAAACCGTCCACGGGCGCGGGGGCGGCGCCTTCGTAGTTGGTCAGCTGCGCGTTGAAGAAGTTGCGCTTGCCGTCGGGGAACTGGCCCTCGAGCGAGCAGTCGTGCGCGTGCGAGGCGCTGTAGAGCACACCGTCGTACGGCAGGACGGCCTGGGTCGCGCCGAGGCAGCGGTCGCGCCACTTCTCGCTGAAGTCGCTGAGGTTCAGGCCGATGCGGCCGTCGAAGACACCGCCGCCGGAGCCCTCGTTGCCGGTGTAGAAGCCGGTCGAGTCGGTGGCGATGTCCTTGACCACGGAGTTCGACGGGATGTTGCTGTACGTCTTGGTGACCGCGCCGGTGGTGGCGTTGACGACGGCCAGGGCGTGCGTGCTCTTGCCGTTGATGTCGAAGAAGTCGCCGCCCAGCAGGACGTTCTTGCCGTCCGGGGTGACCTCGACCGCGCGGCCGGGCTCGTCCGCGTTGGCGGTGAAGGGCTTGAGGGCGCCGGAGCCGGCGTCGACCGCGGCGAACCGCTCGCGGGTCTGGCCCTCGACGGTGCCGAAGTCGCCGGCCGCGTACACGGTGTCGTCGGTGACGGCGAGTCCGCGCACGGTGGCGGGGAAGCCCGGGTGGAAGGCGGCCTTGGGGGTGCAGGTCGCGATGTCGATCGCGGCCACGCTGGAGACCGGGGTGCCGTTGACGGCGCCGAAGTAGCCGCCCGCGTACAGGGTCTTCTTGTCCTTGGAGACCTCGAGGGCACGCACGGTCGCACTGCCGTCGCCGGTGGTGAAGGCGAGCTTGCACGAGGTGGGGTTGCCCGTCGCGGCGTCGAGCGCCACGAAGTTGACCGCTTCCTGCTCGGCACCGCTGGTGCCGTCGGGCGGGCGGACGGCCGAGAAGGTGCCGCCGGCGAAGACGGTGCCGTTCGCCTCGGCCATCGCAAAGACGATGCCGTTGGGCTGCCAGGTGGGCAGCTCGTCGGCGGTGAATGCCACGGGAGGCGTGATGGCGGACGCCTCGGGCATCAGCACCAGCCCTATGCCGGTGCCGGCGCCGGCCAGTGACAGGACGAGGGCAGCAGTCAGCCCTCTGGATCTACGCATGAGCCCCCCAGGGCAATCGCCCGGTTTGATGGCTGGAACTATCCGAACAGCCATATGTACTGGCGCAGACTAGGGCTCCTGCGGGGACCCGGTCACCTCCCTTGACCCATTGCATACCAACTTGGAATGAACGGTTCAGGTGGGAGGGCGCACAACGGACATACGACGGGTTTGCCCCGGCCACATCCACCGATACCAGTGGAGATGACCGGGACACGGCAAATCGTAGGGGAAATATAAGGCCTTCAGCGGTCGATGCGGACCGTCACGCCCGCCAGCTGGTCCTCGACCTGCCGGATGTCGGCGTCGACCATGATCTGCGCCAGCTCGGCCACGAGCACCGTCGGCTTCCAGCCAAGCAGTTCATTGGCCTTGGAGGCGTCGCCGATGAGGGCGTCCACCTCGCTCGGGCGCTCGTACTTCGGGTCGTAGCGCACGTGGTCGGCCCAGTCGAGACCCGCGTGGGCGAAGGAGGACTCCACGAACTCGCGGACCGTGGCGGCCACGCCCGTGGCGACGACGTAGTCGGTCGGCTCGTCCTGCTGGAGCATCCGCCACATGGCGTCCACGTACTCGGGGGCGTAGCCCCAGTCGCGGACCGCGTCCAGGTTGCCCAGGTAGAGGTGCTCCTGGAGGCCCGCCTTGATCCGGGCCACCGCGCGGGTGATCTTGCGGGTCACGAAGGTCTCGCCGCGGCGCGGGGACTCGTGGTTGAACAGGATCCCGTTGACGGCGAACATGTCGTACGCCTCGCGGTAGTTCACCGTGGTCCAGTACGCGAACACCTTCGCGGCGCCGTACGGGCTGCGCGGGTGGAACGGGGTCCGCTCGTTCTGCGGGGGCGGGGTGGCCCCGAACATCTCCGAGGACGAGGCCTGGTAGATCCGGGTGTCCACGCCGCTGGCCCGGATCGCCTCCAGGAGGCGCAGGGCGCCGAGGCCCGTCACGTCGCCGGTGTAGAGGGGGGCGTCGAAGGAGACCCGCACGTGCGACTGGGCGCCGAGGTTGTAGACCTCGTCGGGCCGGATCTCGCGGAGCAGGTTCACGAGCGCGACGCCGTCGGAGAGGTCGGCGTGGTGCAGGACGAAGGACCGGTTGGCGGTCTGCGGGTCCTGGTAGATGTGGTCGATCCGCTCGGTGTTGAAGCTGGAGGACCGCCGCACCAGGCCGTGCACCGTGTAGCCCTTGGAGAGCAGCAGCTCGGAGAGGTACGAGCCGTCCTGCCCGGTGACGCCGGTTATGAGTGCGGTCTTGCCCATCTGGGGTCCCCCTGGGGATCGTGTCGGTCTGTTCTGGTGAGCGGGGCCCCGCCCCAGCCGCCCCACCCGTACGAGGCTGGATGCGTACCGTACACGGCCCGCGCCCGCCCCTTCCGCCCGGATTCCGCTTGCGGCGGGCGGCGCCCGTCCGGCGGCCGGACCTCGTCCGCGGCCCGCGGCGGCGGACTGGCATCATCGGCGGTATGACAAGTTCGCTGCCGCTCCTGCCCCCGAACGCCCGCGTCTTCGTCGCGGGCCACCGCGGCCTCGTGGGCTCCGCGGTCGCCCGCCGGCTCACCGCCGACGGCCACGAGGTGCTCACCCGGGGCCGCGCCGACCTCGACCTGCGCGACGCCGCCGCCACGGAGGCGTACCTGAAGGACGTCCGCCCCGACGCCGTGGTGCTGGCCGCCGCCAAGGTCGGCGGGATCATGGCCAACAGCACCTACCCGGTGCAGTTCCTGGAGGACAACCTCAAGATCCAGCTCAGCGTCATCGGCGGCGCGCACGCCGCCGGGGTCGGCCGCCTGCTGTTCCTGGGCTCCTCCTGCATCTACCCGAAGCTGGCCCCGCAGCCCATCAGCGAGGACGCCCTGCTGACGGGCCCGCTGGAGCCGACCAACGAGGCGTACGCCCTGGCGAAGATCGCCGGCATCGTCCAGGTCCAGTCGTACCGGAAGCAGTACGGGGCCTCGTACATCTCGGCGATGCCGACGAACCTCTACGGCCCGGGCGACAACTTCGACCTGGAGACCTCGCACGTGCTGCCCGCCCTGATCCGGCGCTTCCACGAGGCGGCCGCCGAGGGGCGCGAGGAGGTCACGCTGTGGGGCAGCGGGACCCCGCGCCGCGAGTTCCTGCACGTGGACGACCTGGCGGCCGCCTGCGCGGTGCTGCTGGGCGGCTACGACGGGGACGAGCCGGTCAACATCGGCTGCGGCGAGGACCTCACCATCAAGGCCCTCGCCGAGACCGTCGCCGAGGTCACCGGCTTCCGCGGCCGGCTCGCCTGGGACACCTCCAAGCCGGACGGCACGCCGCGCAAGCTGCTCGACGTCACCCGCCTGACCTCGCTGGGCTGGAAGCCGGAGATCAGGCTGAGGGACGGGATCGCCTCCACCTACCGGTGGTGGCGCGAGCAGGGCTGAGCGCAACGGCCGGGACTCCTTCTAGTACGCTCCGCGGCCGTCGACGACGGCGCGGAGGGTACGGCCCATGACGTCGACGTCACTGGTGAAGGACCAGTTGTCGACGTACTGGAGGTCGAGCTGGATCGTCTCGTCCCAGGAGAGGTCCGAGCGCCCGCTGATCTGCCACAGCCCGGTCATGCCCGGCCGCACGGTGAGCCGGCGCAGTTCGACCTCGTCGTACTGGGCCACCTCCTCCGGCAGCGGCGGGCGCGGGCCGACCAGCGACATGTGCCCGCTCAGCACGTTCAGCAGCTGGGGCAGTTCGTCCATGGAGGTGCGGCGCAGGAGCCGGCCCACCCGGGTCACCCGGGGGTCGCGGCGGATTTTGAACATCAGGCCGTCGTTCTCGTTGGCCCCGGACAGCTCGTTCTTGAGCCGGTCCGCGTCCACGACCATGGTGCGGAACTTCCACATGGTGAACGGGGCCCCGTCGCGCCCGATGCGCTCCTGGCGGTAGAACGCCGGGCCGCGTGAGCCGAGCCGGATCGCCAGGACGATGCCGAGGAAGACGGGCGAGAGCAGGAGCAGCCCGACGGCGGCACCGGTGCGGTCGAGGGCCGACTTGAGCACGGTCTGCACGCCCCGGCTCACCGGAGGCGCCACCCGCAGGACGGCGAGCCCGCCGGCGGACACGGTCTCCAGCCGCTTGACGGAGACGTCCACGAGCCCGGGGAAGACGGCGAGTTCCAGCCCCGCGTCGTGCAGCGCCCAGGCGACCTTGCGCAGCCGCTCCCCCGCGATCCGCGCTCCCGGGGCGACCAGGACGAGGTCGGCGTGGTGGCTGCGGACGGCGCCGAGCACGGCGCTCGAGTCCGCGTTCGGGGCCTCGGGCACGCTCTCGTCGAGCCGGGCCGCGACGGGCACCCCGCCTTCGAGCGCTCCGGTGCCGACCGGCACCACGCCGACGACCACGTAGGGGTGGTCGGTGCGCGCGGCCAGGTGCTCGATGACGGCCCCGGCCGCGCCGGGTTCGCCGACCACCAGGACCCGGCTGACGGCGTGCGCCTCGCGGCGGGCCGCCGAGAGGTGGCGGTAGGTCAGTTTGTGGCAGGCCACGGTGACGAGGAGGGCGGGCAGCAGGGCGCCGAGTGCGGACAGCCGCGGGGTGTTCTCACCGGTCACCACGCGTGCCACGGCCAGGACACCGATGAGAATCAGCCAGTCGTGCAGGACGGGCAGCACTCCGCGCGATTCTCCCAGCGCGCGGGAGGCGTAGCGGCGGCGCACCGCCTGCACCCCGGTCCAGGCGAGCGCCGCGCCGAGGGCGCAGTACACCGGCCGGACCTGCTGCGCCGCCTGGAAGACCAGCCCTACAGGGATCGCGGCGCCCAGGAAGTCGGCCGTGAGGGCGGCCGGCAGGTACCAGCGCGCCTTGTCGCCGATCCGCCTCGCCGGGGCGGCCGCGAGCCCCGCGGTCGCTGCTGCCGCTCCGGCCAGTCTTTGCGCAGGAAAATGGACATGCCTCATGGGCCCCCCTGGCACGTGGTCTATGACAGTGGCGCGTGCCCGTGGCTTCCCCTGGCTTCGGACAACTGGCGCACCGGGAAACAGTACGACAAACGCCCGTACGACAAATGCCGATTGCCCGAACGAGGCCTCTTGTTGCGCAAGTGTTAGCAACCGGTACCAACCGTTCCAGATATCGGACCCCTCTTTCGCACGCGAAGGTGAATGGTCCGGATACCGGATACGTCTCATCGGTCAACGAACCGTTTCCAGCCAACCTTTTGACGCGGCCCTGACATCGACGCCGGCAGCTGGCACTCTTCGATCCGTTCTTCGCACCAGCCTGCTCTGCCCGGAGGCCCACCCAGCTCTCCGGCACCCCCCTTGCAGAAGGAGTCTGCGTTGAGTCACACCCCCCACAGGCGTGCCACCGCGGCCGGCGCTCTCGTTGCCGCCGCCGCACTGCTCGCCGTCGGCATCCAGGCCGGCACCGCCTCCGCCGACGCCACCGCGTCGCAGGCACGCAACGCCGCTCAGGCCAACCCGGGCGCGGCCGCCGTCAATCTCAGCCCCTCCGAGCGTGCGACGCTCATAGCCGACGCCAACTCGACCACCGTCCAGGCGGCCAAGGCCCTCGGCCTCGGCGAGCAGGAGAAGCTGGTCGTACGCGACGTCGTCAAGGACGCCGACGGCACCACGCACACCACGTACGAGCGCACCTACGGCGGACTCCCCGTGCTCGGCGGCGACCTGACGGTCCACGCCAAGGGCGGCGTCACCAAGAGCATCACCCGGGCGACCAACCACGAGATCAAGGTCGCGGACACCACGGCCACCGTCACCCCGGCCGCGGCCGAGGGCCAGGCCGTCTCCGCCGCGAACTCCGAGGGCTCCAAGGACGCCAAGGCGTCCAAGAACGCCCGCAAGGTGATCTGGGCCGCCGAGGGCGCCCCCGTCCTCGCCTACGAGACCGTCGTCGGCGGCCTCCAGGACGACGGCACCCCGAGCGAGCTGCACGTGGTCACCGACGCCAAGACCGGCGCGAAGATCACCCAGTGGCAGGCCATCGAGACCGGCACCGGCAACACCATGTACAGCGGCCAGGTCACGATGGGCACCTCGCAGTCGGGCAGCAACTACACGCTGACCGACGCCGGGCGCGGCAACCACAAGACGTACGACCTCAACGGCGGCAGCTCCGGCACCGGCAGCCTCTTCACCAACACGACCGACGTGTGGGGCAACGGCGCCGCGTCCAACCGCGCCACCGCCGGCGCCGACGCGCACTACGGCGCACAGCTGACGTGGGACTACTACAAGAACGTGCACGGCCGCAACGGCCTGCGCAACGACGGCGTGGCCCCGTACAGCCGGGTCCACTACGGCAACGCGTACGTCAACGCGTTCTGGGACGACTCCTGCTTCTGCATGACGTACGGCGACGGTACGGGCAACACGCACCCGCTGACGTCCATCGACGTGGCCGCCCACGAGATGACGCACGGCCTCACCTCGGTCACCGGCAACATGACCTACAGCGGTGAGCCCGGCGGCCTGAACGAGGCGACCTCCGACATCATGGCGGCGGCCGTCGAGTTCTACGCCAACAACCCGCAGGACGTCGGCGACTACCTGGTCGGCGAGAAGATCGACATCAACGGCGACGGCACCCCGCTGCGCTACATGGACAAGCCGAGCAAGGACGGCGGCTCCAAGGACGCGTGGTACTCGGGCATCGGCGGCATCGACGTCCACTACTCCTCGGGCCCGGCCAACCACGTCTTCTACCTGATGTCCGAGGGCTCCGGCGCCAAGGTCATCAACGGGGTCAGCTACAACTCGCCGACCTCCGACGGCCTCCCGGTCACCGCGATCGGCCGCGACGCCGCCGCGAAGATCTGGTTCCGCGCGCTGACGGTGGGCTACTTCAAGTCGAACACCAACTACGCGGCCGCCCGTACGGCGACCCTCCAGGCCGCGGCCGACCTGTACGGCGCGAACTCGGTCACCTACAACAACGTGGCCAACGCCTGGGCCGGCATCAACGTCGGAGCCCGTCCGCCGCAGTCCGGCGTCTCGGTCACCCCGATCGCGAACCAGACCACCCAGATCAACACCGCCGTGAGCCTCCAGGTCCAGGCGACCAGCACCAACCCGGGTGCGCTCAGCTACGCGGCGACCGGCCTCCCGGCCGGCCTGTCGATCAACGCCTCGACCGGTCTGATCTCGGGCACCCCCACCACCGCGGGCACGTCCAACGTGACCGTGACGGTGACCGACTCGGCGAGCAAGACGGGCACGACGTCCTTCACCTGGACCGTCGGCACGTCCCAGCAGAACGTGTTCGAGAACACGAACGACTACGCGATCGCGGACAACGCGACCGTCGAGTCCCCGATCACGGTGACCCGGACCGGCAACGCGCCGAGCACCCTCAAGGTGGACGTCAACATCCTCCACACCTACGTCGGTGACCTGAAGGTCGACCTGGTCGCCCCCGACGGCACCGTCTACAACCTGCGCAACCGCACCGGCGGCAGCGCGGACAACATCATCCAGAGCTTCACCGTGAACGCCTCGTCCGAGGTCGCCCAGGGCACCTGGAAGCTCCGCGTCGCGGACCTCGCCAGCCTGGACACGGGCAAGATCGACAGCTGGAAGCTCACCTTCTGACCCCACCGGGGCAGGTAGAGCCACACGGCTGACCCACTGAAAACGCGGGGCCGTCCGGGAGAGACCCTCCCGGGCGGCCCTGTTCCATGTGCCCCTGCCGTACGGGACCTGCGCCCCGGCGAGCCGGGACCTTCGGCGGCCGACCGCGGCCCCCGCGCGCCGGACACTGAAACGGAAGCGAACCTACGCGACCGTAGGTCCGGGCGACCCGAGGACGTGCCCCATGCCGCAGACCCCCACGACCGTCCCTGCCGCGCGCACCCCCGCGGCCGTCCCCGCCCGGGAGCGGCCCTGGCTGATCCAGGGCGGCATGGGCGTCGGCGTCTCCGGCTGGCGGCTGGCCCGCGCCGTGTCCCGGGAGGGCCAGCTGGGCGTGGTCTCCGGGACCGCTCTGGACGTCGTACTGGCCCGGGTCCTGCAGACCGGCGACCCCGGCGGGCACGCGCGCCGGGCGCTGGCCGCCTTCCCGCTCCCCGAGCTCGCCCAGACCGCGCTCGACTGCTACTTCCGCCCGGACGGCCTCGGCGACGGGGCGAGCGCCCGGATGCGGACCACCCCGCGGCTGCGCGCCGCCGGCGGGTCCCCGGCGGAAGTCCTCACCGTCCTCGGCAACTTCGTCGAGGTCTGGCTCGCCAAGGAGGGACACGACGGTGTCATCGGAGTCAACTACCTGGAGAAGATCCGACTCGCCACCGCCCCGGCGATGTTCGGCGCGATCCTGGCAGGCGTCGACCACGTGCTCGTGGGCGCGGGAGTCCCCGGCCACATCCCTGCCCTCGCCGACCGGCTGGCGCGCTGCGAACCCTGCGTGACGCGGATCGCGGTGGAGGCGGGACCGCACGGGGACGCTCCCCTGGACCACGTCTTCGACCCCGCCGCGCTGCTGGCCGGGCACGTGCCGGGGCCGCTGCGCCGCCCGGAGGTGCTCGCGATCGTCTCCCTCCCGGTGCTGGCCGCCTACCTGGCCCGGGACGAGGCCACCCGGCCCGACGGGTTCGTCGTCGAGACCGGCGCGGCGGGCGGCCACAGCGCACCGCCCCGCGGGCCGATGCGGCTCGACGGGACCGGGGAGCCGGTGTACGGGCCGCGCGACGAACCGGACCTCGCCAGGATGGCGGCGCTGGGGCTGCCGTTCTGGCTCGCCGGCGGCCAGGCGAGCCCGGAGGCGGTCGCCGCCGCCCGGGCCGCGGGGGCGGCCGGGGTGCAGATCGGCAGCGCGTTCGCCCTGTGCGAGGAGTCGGGGATGGCCCGCGGTCTGCGCGAGGAGCTGCGGGACCGGGCCCGCGCCGGCACCCTGACCGTGCGCAACGACCCGCAGGCCTCGCCAACCTCGTTCCCCTTCAAGGTGGCGGAGTTGCCGGGCACGGTCTCCGACCCGGAGGTGGCGGCGGCCCGGCAGCGGGTCTGCGACCTGGGCTTCCTGCGGACTCCCGTACGGGGCCCGCGCGGTCTGCTCTACCGGTGCGCGGCCGAGCCGGTGGCGGCGTACGTCCGCAAGGGCGGCGACGCGGCCGACACGCAGGGGCGACGGTGCCTGTGCAACGGCCTGCTGGCCACGATCGGCCTGGCGCAGCGCAGGCCGGGCGGGCGGGTGGAGCCCCCGCTGGTGACGATCGGCAAGGACCTGTCGTTCCTGCCGAGGCTCTCCCCGGAGGCCTCCCCGTACTCGGCGGCGGACGTGGTGCGGTGGCTGGCGGCGGGGGTGCGCTGACGGACGCGAAGGGTCCGGCCCCCTCGGGGGCCGGACCCTCGCCCGTGCTCGGCGGACCGGGAGGTCAGCCGTTGTTGCGGAAGGCGGAGCGGAAGTCGTCGTCCCAGCGCGAATCGCCGCAGCCGCCCCGGCGGAAGTCGTCGTCGCAGTCGTCGTGGTGACTGCGGACCGGCACGAACGTCACCGAGAGGACCGCGACGTTGTACACCGTGTCCCCCGGCTGCAGCTCGCGCTCCACCCGGCCGCCGCACGCGCGGTTCGGGTAGAGCAGGGCCCGCGACTCGGTGCCGTTGTGGACCGCCGTCGCGGGGCGGCCCCGCGAGGTGTCCGTCAGCTCGTAGCAGGTGTCGTTGTCCGCCGGGCGGATCTGCGCCCGCTCGTCGTTGTCGATGATGTACTGCAGCCGGCCGAGGTCGTCGTGGCCGCCGGCCAGCGACGGGCCGGCGGTCGGCAGGACGAGGGCGAGGGCGCCGAGGAACGCGACGGCGGTCTGGCGAAGACGCATGGGGGGCAGTCCGTTTCTGTGGGCACAGGGTGCCGCGCCGGTGGCACCCAGCGGGCAGAGGCGAGAGCGGTATTCCACGCCGAAGCACTGCGCCATGCGCAACACGTTCGAAGGTTCACCCTCCCGGCCCGACCACCTTCACCCGCACGGCCCCACCGGCCGCCCGCCGCCCGCCGCCCGCCGCCCGCTACACGGATGCGCGTTCGGATGCCGAGGCGCCCCCGGCGGCCGGAGCCGGAACGGCGGCCGCGGCCGCGGCCGGGGCGTGGGTCTGGGCTCCGGCCTTCGTACGGACCAGCACCAGCACCAGCAGCGCCCCCGCCAGCCCCATCAGCCCCGAGACCAGGAACGTGCCCCGCAGCCCGCTCGCGAAGGCCTCCTCGACCCAGACCCGCGCGGCCGGGCCCGCCGCCAGCAGCTGCCCCGCCCGCCCCGAGGCCAACGCCTCGGCCGTGCCGTGCCCTTGGCCGGAGCCGCTGAGCCCGTCCCGCAGCCCGGCCTGGAAGACCGCGCCGAGCACCGCGACGCCGAGCGCCATGCCCAGCTGCCGCGCGGTGTTCAGGGCCCCGCCGGCCATGCCGGCCCGGGCCGGGGCCACGGCCCCCATCGCCGCGGCAGCCAGTGCCGGGGTCGCCATGCCCACGCCGAGCCCGGTCACCACCAGCCCCGGGACCAGGGCCGACCAGCCGTCGCCCGCGTCCGTCATCCAGGCCTGGAGCAGCGCGCCCGCCCCGATCAGCAGCATCCCGCCGCCGATGGTCAGCCGCGCCGGAGCCCCGTGCAGCAGCCGCCCGGCCGCCGCGGAGACGGCGAACGAGGAGATGCTCAGCGGCACCAGCACCAGACCGGCGGAGACCGGCCCCATCCCCTGCGCGGACTGCAGCCACAGGGAGACGTACATCAGGTACGAGAACGCCGCGCCGGACAGCAGCAGCGCCCCGGCCATGACGCCGACGAAGGAGCGGCTGCGGAAGAGCGAGAGGTCCAGCATCGGGCGGGAACTGCGCAGCTCGACGAGGACGAACGCGGCGAAGGCGGCCGCGCCGAGGCCGAAGAGGCCGAGGGTGGCGGCGCCGGTCCAGCCGTTCTCGCCGACCCGGATCAGCGCGTACGTGACGGCCGCCGCGCCCGTGGTGAACGCTGCCATGCCGGGCAGGTCGAGGCCCTTGGCACGCGGATCGCGGGACTCGGCGACCGACCGGTACGTCACGTACACGGCCAGGGCGCAGACGGGGAGGTTGATGAAGAAGATCCAGCGCCAGCCGAAGTGCTGGGTGAGCAGCCCGCCGATGATCGGACCGGCCGCGGCGGCGGCGCCGTTGACCGCGCCCCACACGCCGAAGGCGATCCCCCGGTCGCGTCCCTGGTAGGCGCTGCTGAGCAGGGCCATGGTGGTGGCGAACATCGCGGCGCCGCCGATGCCCTGGACGGCGCGGAAGGCGATCAGGGCGGCCGGGCCGTCGGCCAGCCCGCAGGCGAGGGAGGCGGCGGCGAAGAGGCCGAGCCCGCCGAGGTAGACGCGGCGGCGGCCGATCCGGTCGGCGAGGGAGCCGGCGCCGAGCAGCAGGGCGGCGAGGGCCAGGGCGTAGCCGTCGACGACCCACTGGAGTCCGGAGAAGGAGGTGTGCATGTCGGCGGCCATGTCGGGCAGGGCGACCATCACGATCGTGACGTCGACCAGGAGCATGAACGCCCCGAGGCACACCGCGGTGAGCGGGAGCCATTTACGCATGGGAAAACTCCTCGGGACCCGGAGGCCCGGCAGGTGATCGGTTCGGGTTGGCGGTGGCTCCAAACTCCCATTCGGGCGGCCGATCCCCCACCCAGGCCCCTGCGGCTGCCGGATTTCATCCATGACGGCCCCTGTCATGATGGAAACCATGACGACGTCCGTACAGCTCGATGACCTCGACCGGGGTCTGATGCAGGCCCTGATGATCGACGGCCGGGCCGCCTTCAGCAAGATCGCCGAGGTCCTGGAGGTCTCCGACCAGACGGTGGTGCGCCGCTACCGCCGGCTGCGGACCTCGGGCCTGGTCCGGGTGATCGGGCTGCCGCTGGGCAACCGCGTCGGGCTCTTCGAATCCTGGCTGCGGGTGCAGTGCGCGCCGGACGCCGCGCTCGCGGTGGCCGAGGCGCTGGCCCGGCGGCCGGACATCTCCTGGGTGAAGCTCGGCTCCGGCGGCACCGAGATCAACTGCCTGACCAAGGCCCGGACCCGGCAGGACCGCGACGGCCTGCTGCTGGACAAGCTGCCGCGCACCCGCCGGGTGACCGGGGTCAGCGCCCACACCATCCTGCGGGTCTACATCGGCGGCCCGACGGGGTGGTGCGGCCTGGACGTGCTGCGGCCCGAGCAGATCGCGGCGCTGGGGCGGGCCCCGGCCAGGCCGCCCGTGGTGCACGGGCGGGAGCGGGAGCGGTACACCCTGGACGAGGCCGAGCACGCGCTGCTCGCGGTGCTGGCCCACGACGGCCGGGCCGGCTATCCGGAGCTGGCCCGGGCCTCCGGCCTGTCGGAGTCCACCGCGCGCCGGCGCCTGGACCGGCTGCGGGAGCTGCGGGCGCTCTACTTCGACCTGGAGCTCGTCCCCTCGACCCTGGGCTTCGAAGCGGAGGCGACGCTGCTGCTGACCGCGGCGCCGGCGCAGCTGGCGGAGGCGGGCGCCGCGCTGGCCGGCCATCCGGAGGTGCCGTTCGCGGCCGCGGTGACGGGCACGGCCAACCTGATGGCCGCGGTGGTGTGCCGGGACACCGACGAGCTGTACACGTACATGACCGAGCGGGTCGGCGCGGTGCCGGGCCTCCGGCACGTGGAGGTGATCCCGACCCTGCGCAACATCAAGCGGGCCGGGATGCTGGTGGAGGGCGGGCGGCTGGTGGATCCGCCGCCCGCCCCCTGAACCGCGCAGCCCCGAGGGCCCCGGCCGCTAGCGCAGGAGCACGCCGCCCCCCGCGCCCGCGTCACCGGTCGCGTCGGTCTCCACCGGGGCGGCGACCAGCCCCAGTTCGGCCGGCGTCGCCAGCATCGGGTGCGCGGGCAGGATCCGTACGGTGTAGCCGTAGGGCCCCGTACGGTCGAGGGCGAGCGGGCCCTCGTACATCCAGCGCCCCTCCAGGTCGGGCCCGGCGGTGGGCTTGAGCGGGAAGGACCGACCGTCGCGGATCACGTCCTGCGGGTCCACCCGCCCGGCGACGGCCTGCACCTCCACGTCCTCGGGCGTGAGCGCGTCCAGCGCGACCCGCACCCGCAGCGTGAGGGTGGCCCCGAGCTCGGCGGTGCCGTTCACCGGGGCCGCGGCCAGCGCCTCCACGTGCTCGACGACGACCCGCGGCCAGGCCGCCCGGACCCGGCCCTTCCACCAGGCCAGGTCCCGGGCCGCGTCGGCGCCCAGGGCCCGGTGGGCGCGCGCGGCCGGCGCGTACAGCCGCTCCACGTACTCCCGCACCATGCGGCCCGCGAGCACCTTGGGCCCCAGTGAGACGAGGGTGCGCCGGACCATCTCGATCCACCGCACCGGCAGTCCGCTGCGGCCGGCCCGGTCGTAGAACCGCGGCGCGACCCGGTCCTCGATCAACTCGTAGAGGGCGCCCGCCTCCAGGTCGTCGCGCCGGTCCTCGTCCGTCCCGAGCCCGTCGGCCGTCGGGATGGCCCAGCCGAAGTCCGGTTCGAACCATTCGTCCCACCAGCCGTCCAGCACGGACAGGTTGAGGCAGCCGTTGAGCGCCGCCTTCATCCCGCTGGTCCCGCAGGCCTCCAGCGGCCGCAGCGGGTTGTTCAGCCAGACGTCGCAGCCCGGGTAGAGCTTCTGCGCCATGGCCATGCCGTAGTCGGGCAGGAAGACGATCCGGTGGCGCACCCGCGGATCGTCGGAGAACCGCACCAGCTCCTGGACGAGCCGCTTGCCCCCGTCGTCGGCCGGGTGCGCCTTGCCCGCGACGACGATCTGCACGGGGCGGACCGGGTCCAGGAGCAGCGCGCGCAGCCGCTCGGGGTCGCGCAGCATCAGCGTGAGCCGCTTGTACGAGGGCACGCGCCGGGCGAACCCGATGGTGAGCACGTCCGGGTCGAGTACGGAGTCCACCCAGCCGAGTTCGGCCTCCGCCGCCCCGCGCTGGAGCCACGAGGCGCGCAGCCGGTCGCGCACCTCCTGTACGAGCTGCTCGCGCAGCACGCGCCGCAGGTCCCAGATGTCCTGGTCGGCGATGTCGGCGACCGCGTCCCAGCGCTGGGAGCCGCCCACCGACAGCGCGTCCTCGGTGCGGCCCGCGCCGATCTGGCGCACGCCCAGGCGGACCACCTCGGGGGCCACCCAGGTCGGGGCGTGCACACCGTTGGTCACGGAGGTGATCGGCACGTCCGCCGGGTCGAAGCCCGGCCACAGCCCGGCGAACATGCCGCGGCTGACCGCCCCGTGCAGGGTGGAGACCCCGTTGGCCCGCTGGGCCAGCCGCAGCCCCATCACCGCCATGTTGAAGACCCCGGGATCGCCGCCGGGATAGGACTCGGCGCCCAGTTCCAGGATCCGGTCGACCGGCAGGGCGGCCAGCTCCGCGCCGGGCCCGAAGTGCCGGGCGACCAGGGCCCGCTCGAAGCGGTCGATGCCGGCGGGCACCGGCGTGTGCGTCGTGAACACGGTCCCCGCGCGGACCGCCTCGACGGCGGCCTCGAAGCCGAGCCCCTGCTCCCCTTCCAGTTCCCTTATGCGTTCGAGCCCGAGGAATCCGGCGTGTCCCTCGTTCGTGTGGAACACCTCGGGGTCGGGATGCCCGGTGATCCGGCAGTACGCGCGCACCGCGCGCACGCCTCCGATGCCGAGCAGCATCTCCTGGAGGAGGCGGTGGTCGCTGCCGCCGCCGTAGAGCCGGTCGGTCACCTCGCGGGCGCCGGAGTCGTTGTCCTCGACGTCGGAGTCGAGGAGCAGCAGCGGCACGCGGCCGACGCGGGCCTGCCAGATGTGCGCGTGCAGGGCCCGGCCGCCCGGCAGGCTCAGGGTCACCCGGGCCGGTGCCCCCTCGCCGTCGCGCAGGAGGGAGACGGGGAGCTCGTTGGGGTCGAGGACGGGATAGTGCTCCTGCTGCCAGCCGTCGCGGGAGAGCGACTGGCGGAAGTAGCCGTGCCGGTAGAGCAGTCCCACTCCGATGAGGGGGACGCCGAGGTCGCTGGCGGCCTTGAGGTGGTCCCCGGCGAGGATGCCGAGGCCGCCGGAGTACTGCGGCAGGGCGGCGGTGATCCCGAACTCGGGGGAGAAGTAGGCGATCCCGGCGGGCAGCTCGGCATGGTCCTCGTGGCTCTGGTACCACCTCCCGCCGTGGACGTAGTCGTCGAGGTCTGCGGCGACGACGGCGAGCCGGCGCAGGAACCGCCGGTCGCCGGCCAGTTCCTCGAGCCGGGCCGCGGAGACCGCGCCGAGCAGCCGGACGGGATCGCCGCCGGCGGCCTGCCAGCCCTCGGGGTCGACGGATTGGAAGAGTTCACGGGTCTCGGCATGCCAGGACCAGCGCAGATTGCGCGCGAGATCGGCAAGCGGAAGCAATGGTTCCGGGAGGACGGGGCGCACGGTGAATCGACGGATAGCCTTCACACGTTCTACCTTCGCAGGCGATTGCGGATCGAAGCGGCCGCACCACGCTGTGCGTCCGCGCATCACCCCGGGAAGGCTAGCTTCACCGGGGCCCCGCCTGCCACGGTGCCTCGGGCGCCGGACTCCGCCCCGGACCGCGCCCCGACGCCGCCCCGAACGCCGCCGCCCCGGGCGCCGCGTGCGGTGCACGGGCGGCCGGGGCGGCAGGGGTGGCGGGGCGGGTCAGCCCTGCGTGAACCAGCCGAGCAGGTCGGTGATCACGTGGGTGCTGCCGCCGTAGCTGTTCCAGACGGACACGCGGCCGCCGTCGCCGACCGGGGTGGTGACGTGGTTGGGGACGGTGTCGCCGGGGCGGGTGTTGAGGCTGCTGGCGCCCGGGCGGGTGGTGCCGTACGCGTACGCGGTGAGGAAGCCGGGTCCGGTGGACTCGGTCGCGGTGACGTTGAGCGCCGCGCCGACGGCGCCGGCGGGCAGGCCGGTGACGGTGGCGGTGTCGCCGGGGGCGAGCTTGCCGGTGGTGCGGGTGTCGGCGAGGCGGCGCGGGACGGTGGGGGTGAACAGGGCCTTGCCGTCCTTGCCGTACCAGCCGACGGCGTCGAGGACCAGGTGGGTGGAGCCGGTGTTGGTGTAGAGCGTGATGGTGCCGTCGGGGCCGACGGGGACGATGGCCTGGTTCGACTTGTCCTTGCCGGGTTCCAGGTTGAGGTTCGAGGTCGCGGGCCGCTTCGCCGGGTCCGGGTAGGCGATGACGTGGGCGTTCTCGGTGGAGCCGGTGCCGGTCAGGTTGAACGCGACGGCCGTGGCGTCGGCCGGGATGCCGTTCACGCCGGCGACCTTCACCGTACGGGTCTGCCCGCCGCCCAGGGCGCCGCCCGCGGTGCGGGTGTCGGCGACGCGGGTCGGGGCGATGGGGCTGAACCGCTGGCCGATGCCGGGCTGGTAGTAGCCGACGAAGTCCACGATGAGCGCGGCCTTGCCGGAGTTGAGCTGGGCGGAGATCTTGCCGTCGGCGCCTACGGGCACGGTGACGGTGTTGGAGGAGGTGCCGCCCGCCTTGACGTTGACGTTCGAGGTGGCCGGGCGCGGCTGGCCGGAGGGCCACACGCTGAGGTGGGTGTCCTCGGTGGCGCCGGTGACGGTCACGTTGAGGACGGCCGCGGCCATGCTGCCGGAGAGGACGTGGTCCGGCACGCTGATCCCGACCGGCAGGGTGACCGCGGTGGGGCTCCCGCCCCAGAGGACGGTGCCGTTGGCACGCGTGTCCAGCAGCCGGAACGGCGCCGTGGCGACGTAGCCGGACGGCGCGTAGTCGACCTTCACGCTCCGCGCGGCCGTGGACGTGGCCCCCTTCGTGTCGCGGACCGTCACCGTGACCTTGTACTCACCGGGCCGGGCGTAGGTGTGACCCGTGCCGGACAGACCGGTCTGGTGCGAGGTGGCACCGTCACCGAAGTCGAAGTCCACGCTCTCCACCGGCCAGGGCGTGGCGGAGGCCCCGATCTTGACGTCCACGCTCAGCGGAGGGGTGTGGCCGATCGGGTTGTCCGAGGTCGGCAGAACCGGATCCACGGCGAGGGCAGCGGTGAGCGGCCCGGCCGCGGTCACGTTCGTCGACTTCGCGTCGGACACCGTCTCCCCGGCGTCGGAGACGGCCGTCACCTTGACCGCGCACCACGCACAGGGCGCGCTGTAGACGTGCTCGGCCGTGGTCGCCCTGGTCACGGTGGGGGCCGTGCCGTCGCCGAAGTCGTAGTGGAACGTCAGCGCGCCCGGCCACCGGTTGTCCGGGGCGGCCGTCGCCTTCACCGTGGTGCCCACCGGCGCCCAGTACGGGTCGAGGTCCAGCCGGACGCCCTTCAGGTTGTCCTGGGTCTCGCGGGCTCCGCGGTCCAGGTACCCGCCGTCCTTGCCGGTGTTCGGGACGCGGGGGTCGTCGGCGGTGGGCTTCCCGTAGATGTCGGTGGGCAGGACGCCCGGAGCCGTCGCGTCGGCGGAGTCGATGGTGGGCGAGCCGTCCATCGCACCGACCTTGTAGCCGTCGGGCGCCAGGATGTCGTGTGCGCCCTGGCCGGTGGCGGCCTGGAAGGCCGCCGGGCTCGGGTAGGCCTTGCCGGCCCAGGTGTACGGGTTCACCGCCGGCGTTCCGTGACCGCTCAACACGTTGTAGTCCACGCGCGTGCCCTGGGCCGCGCTCTGCGACACGTCGACGCCGCCCCGCGGAGCCGCCGACCCGCAGCCGCGGTGGGTGGACTCGCTGAAGATCACATTGTTGAACAGTGCGGAGCCGGTCGAGGCGCCGCCGAACGACACGGTCGTCCCGCAGAGGGCGGAGAAGTCGTTGTTGGTGATGACCGTGCCGGGCGCGTCCACCACCGCCACGTTGCTCGAACCCAGGGTTCCGTTGAGCTCGTTGCGGCTGAGGACGGTACCCCGCGCGCCGCCCTCGACCCGGACCCCCCACACCGAGCCGCGGGTGAAGCGCACGTCCGCGCTCCCTTCCCCGATGACGAGGCCGTCGAGCTCACCCCCGCCGCTCTGGATCCGGTCCAGCTCGACGTCGGTGGACCGCGAGACGCGGATGCCGTCGGCGATGTACATCCCGCGCACCACCACGTGGCCCGCACCGGTGAGGGTCAGGCCCTTGCCGAGATCCACCCGGCTGTAGCCGTCCGCGGCGCCGGACACGAAGGCGATCGGCTTGCCCGGCTCGCCGGAGCGGTCGACGGTGACGGCCTCGTCGTACGGCTGACCCGGTTCGATCCGCACCGTCTGGCCCGGGCGCACGATCGCGGCCGCCGCGGAGATCGTGCAGAACGGGGCCGCCTGTGCGCCGGACGCCGTGTCCGAGCAGTTGGCGTCGGACTTGTCGACGTAGAGCGTGGCCGGCGCATCGGCGGCCGCGGCGGCCGGTACACCGAGAAGGGTGACGAGCCCCGCGGTGAGCAGGACCACCGTACGAGTGGGACGCAACAGAAACGATCCTTCAGAAAAAGTGAAGTGGATTCAGGACATTCCGGCAGCCGGAAGCGCACGCGGAACCCACTGAGACGGCCCTCATGATCCCCCCTCCGGGCCGCGCTGTCACTCCGGATATTCCGCCCTCACCACCCCAAATCTCCAGTCACCGAAGGGGTCCGTGGTGCCACTGTGACAGCCGTGTCAGGACGTACATCCGTTAGTCCCAACCGACTTGACTGAGCCTCGGCAGATGTCGGCCAAGGCCTTGGTCCGGGCCGCGCGACTACGTACGAGTAGTTAACCGGGGGACCTGATTGAGCGGGGTGAGAGTGGGCAGGGCTCCCCGCGTACACGCACGGCACCCCGCCCCACCACCTCTCCCGCCACCCGAGTGAACGCGGACAGGAGCGGCCATGCCCGCAGCCCAGCCGTCTTCCGAGCGGCTAGAAACAGAGCGAACAGAGCGTGCACGACCAGCCGGTGCTCCGGCTGGGCTGTTGTCACCGAGCCCTGCGAACTGCCCCCAGGTGATCCCATCATGATCGGTCGCATTCCCGTGCTGGACGTCCGCCCCGCCGTCGACTGCGGGGCCAGACCCGCCAAGGCGGTCGTGGAAGAGGTCTTCGAGATCTCCGCCACCGTGTTCCGCGAGGGCCACGACGCCGTCGCCGCCCATGTCGTGCTCCGCGACCCCACCGGGCGGCTGCGGCCCCCCGTGCCGATGCGCGAGCTGGCGCCCGGCACCGACCGGTGGGGCGCCCGGGTCTCCGCCGAGGCCGAGGGGAGGTGGACGTACACCGTCGAGGCGTGGAGCGACCCGGTCGGCACCTGGCAGGCCCACGCCGCCATCAAGATCCCCGCCGGCATCGACCCCGGGCTCACCCTGCTCGAAGGCGCCGAGCTCTACGAGCGGGCCGGCTCCCGCATCCCGAAGAAGGACGGCCGCGAGCACGTCCTGGCCGCCGCCGAGGCCATGCGCGACGAGGACCGCCCCGTGGAGCTGCGGTACTCCGCCGCCCTCGCGGCCCCGGTCCGGGCCGCCCTCGCCCGGCGCCCCTACCGGGAGCTGGTCACCGCCTCCAAGGCCCTGCCGCTGGTCGTGGAGCGCAAGCGGGCCCTCTTCGGCTCCTGGTACGAGATGTTCCCGCGCTCCGAGGGCGCCGTCGTCGAGCCCGGCGAGGAGCCCGTGAGCGGAACCCTGCGCACGGCCGCGGAGCGGCTGCCGGCCATCGCCGCGATGGGCTTCGACGTGGTGTACCTGCCACCGATCCACCCCATTGGGAGTACGTACCGCAAGGGACCGAACAACACCCTTTCGGCTGGAAGTTGGGACCCCGGGGTGCCGTGGGCCATCGGCTCCACCGAAGGCGGCCACGACGCCGTCCACCCCGACCTCGGCACGATCGAGGACTTCGACGCCTTCGTCGCCCGCGCCCGCGAGCTGCGCATGGAGATCGCGCTCGACTTCGCGCTCCAGTGCTCCCCGGACCACCCCTGGGTGGAGAAGCACCCCGAGTGGTTCCGCCACCGGGCCGACGGCACGATCGCGTACGCCGAGAACCCGCCGAAGAAGTACCAGGACATCTACCCGATCCACTTCGACACCGACATGGCCGGGATCGTCGAGGAGACGGTCCGCATCCTGCGGTACTGGATGGAGCACGGGGTCCGGATCTTCCGGGTGGACAATCCGCACACCAAGCCGGTCGTCTTCTGGCAGAAGGTGATCGCGGACATCAACAAGTCCGATCCCGACGTGATCTTCCTGGCGGAGGCCTTCACCAGGCCCGCCATGATGCGCACGCTCGCCGCCGTCGGCTTCCAGCAGTCGTACACGTACTTCACCTGGCGCAACACCAAGGCGGAGCTGACCGAGTACCTGACCGAGCTCGCGGACACCCGCTCCGCCTCCGTCATGCGGCCGAACTTCTTCGTCAACACGCCCGACATCCTCCACGAGTACCTCCAGCAGGGCGGCCGCCCGGCCTTCGAGGTGCGCGCGGTGCTCGCCGCCACCCTCTCCCCCACCTGGGGCGTCTACGCCGGGTACGAGCTGTGCGAGAACACCCCGGTCCGCGAGGGCAGCGAGGAGTACCTGAACTCCGAGAAGTACGAGTTCCGGCCACGCGACTGGGCGGCCGCGGACCGCGAGGGCCGCACGATCGCCCCGCTGATCACCTCGCTGAACCGGCTGCGCCGGCGCAACCCTGCGCTCCAGCAGCTGCGCGACATCCACTTCCACACGACCGACAACGACCAGGTGATCGCCTATTCGAAGCACGCGGGCGCCAATTCCGTACTGGTGGTCGTCAACCTCGATCCGCACCACACCCAGGAGGCGACGGTCTCGTTGGACATGCCGGTACTCGGCCTCGACTGGCACGGGTCCCTCGCGGTGCGCGACGAGCTCACCGGCGAGACCTACCACTGGGGCAGGGCCAACTACGTACGCCTGGAGCCGGGCCGAACGCCCGCGCACGTACTCGCGGCTCTGCGACCGTCCCCGCCCACCGGAGGGTCACCCACCACATGATGATCAACGATCCCGTCCACGACACGTTCGAGGACACCCCAGCGAAGGACCGCGACCCCGACTGGTTCAAGCGGGCGGTCTTCTACGAGGTGCTCGTACGGTCCTTCCACGACAGCAACGGCGACGGCGTAGGGGATCTGAAGGGGCTCACCGCCAAGCTCGACTACCTGCAGTGGCTGGGCGTCGACTGCCTCTGGCTGCCGCCGTTCTTCGCCTCGCCGCTCCGTGACGGCGGCTACGACGTCGCCGACTACACGTCCGTGCTGCCCGAGTTCGGCGACCTCGCCGACTTCGTGGAGTTCGTGGATGCCGCGCACCACCGCGGCATGCGGGTGATCATCGACTTCGTCATGAACCACACGAGCGACCAGCACGAGTGGTTCCAGCAGTCCCGCAAGGACCCGGACGGTCCGTACGGCGACTACTACATGTGGGCCGACAACGACAAGCAGTACCAGGACGCCCGCATCATCTTCATCGACACCGAGACCTCCAACTGGACGTACGACCCGGTACGCAAGCAGTACTACTGGCACCGCTTCTTCTCGCACCAGCCGGACCTCAACTACGAGAACCCGGCCGTCGTGGAGGAGATCGTCTCGGCGCTGCGCTTCTGGCTCGACCTCGGCATCGACGGCTTCCGGCTCGACGCCGTGCCCTACCTCTACGCGGAGGAGGGCACCAACTGCGAGAACCTGCCGCGCACCCACCAGCTCCTCAAGCGGGTCCGCGCCGAGATCGACGCGCACTACCCCGACACCGTGCTGCTCGCCGAGGCCAACCAGTGGCCCGAGGACGTCGTCGACTACTTCGGCGACTTCGCGAAGGGCGGGGACGAATGCCACATGGCCTTCCACTTCCCCGTCATGCCGCGCATCTTCATGGCCGTACGAAGAGAGTCGCGCTACCCCGTCTCCGAAATCCTGGCCAAGACCCCGGCGATCCCGGACCGCTGCCAGTGGGGCATCTTCCTGCGCAACCACGACGAGCTCACCCTCGAAATGGTCACCGACGAAGAGCGCGACTACATGTACGCCGAGTACGCCAAGGACCCGCGGATGCGGGCCAACATCGGCATCCGGCGCCGGCTCGCCCCGCTCCTCGACAACGACCGCAACCAGATGGAGCTGTTCACCGCCCTGCTGCTGTCGCTGCCCGGCTCGCCGGTGCTCTACTACGGCGACGAGATCGGCATGGGCGACAACATCTGGCTCGGCGACCGCGACGGGGTGCGCACCCCGATGCAGTGGACCCCGGACCGCAACGCCGGTTTCTCCTCCTGCGATCCGGGCAGGCTGAACCTGCCGGTCATCATGGACCCGGTCCACGGGTACCAGGTCACCAATGTCGAAGCGGCGATGGCATCGCCCTCCTCACTACTGCACTGGACCCGCAGGCTCATCGAGGTCCGCAAGGCGAACCCGGCCTTCGGCCTCGGCTCGTACACCGAACTGCCCTCGTCCAACCCGGCGGTACTGGCCTTCCTGCGCGAGTACGGGGACGACCTGGTGCTGTGCGTGCACAACTTCTCGCGCTTCGCGCAGCCCACCGAACTGGACCTGCGGTCGTTCAACGGGCGGGTCCCCGTGGAGCTCACGGGGGACGTGCGCTTCCCGCCGATCGGCGAATGGCCGTACCTGCTCACGCTCGCGGGGCACGGCTTCTACTGGTTCCGCCTGCGCAACGAGTAGCCGCCGAGTACGGGGTGGGCGCGCGAATGGGTCAATCGCCCGCCCCTGTACGGATCATCCTGACCCGACACTCGTACACCACCGGAGAAGCAACTGACGCGATCCGGGACACTCTCCGCATTCTGTGACGGCCCGGGGAAAGGACGCGACGCCATGTCGGAGGCTGCATCCGCCGGGACGACGAGCACGACCGGACTCAGTCCGCTGGAGCCGATGCTCCGGGACTGGCTGCCGCTCCAGCGCTGGTTCGCCGGCAAGGGCCGGCGCATCGGCCGGCTCCGGATGATCTCGGCGGCCGATCTGCTGCCGCCGGGCTCCTCCCCCCGGCTCGTCCACCTGCTCCTCGACGTCGACGGCGACTGCTACCAGCTGCTGCTCGGCGTGCGCCCCGCCCTGCCGCCGGCGCTGGCGCCCGCGCTGATCGGGCGGGCCGAGGAGGGCCCGTACGCCGGCCAGTGCGTGTACGAGGGGCTGGGCGACCCGCGGCTGGCGGCGCTGCTGCTGGAACGGTTGCGCGCTCCCGGCACCCTCGGCCCGCTGCGCTTCGACCGCGACCCGATGGCGCTCATCCCGGCGGCGCTCACCCCCCGGCCGCTGTCCGGAGAACAGACCAACTCCTCGCTGATCTACGGGGATTCGTACATCCTGAAGGTGTTCCGCCGGGTCGGCCCCGGGGTCAATCCCGACCTGGAGCTGCCGAGGGCGCTGGCTGCCGCCGGGTGCGCGCGCGTCCCCGCGCCGGTCGCCTGGTACGAGGCCGCGCTGCCCGGTGGAGAACCGTTGACCCTGGGCGTCCTCCAGCCCTACCTGCGCGGCTCCGACGACGGCTGGCAACTCGCCCTGGGCCGGCTGCGCGCCGGGGCCGACTTCACCGCCGAGGCGCACGCGCTGGGCCGGGCCACCGCCGAGGTGCACAGCGCGCTCGCCGACGCGCTGCCCACCCTCGCGCTGGGCCCGGAGCAGACCGCCCGGCTCGCCTCCGGGATGACGGCCCGGCTGGCGGCCACCGCCCGGGAGGTGAGCGCGCTGCGGCCGTACGAGGCGGGGCTGCGCGGGGCGTTCGACGCGCTGGCCGCGTCCCGCGGGGCCGGGGTGCCCGCCCAGCGGATCCACGGGGACCTGCACCTGGGCCAGACCCTGCGCACCGCCGACGGCAGCTGGGCGCTGATCGACTTCGAGGGCGAGCCGGCCCGGCCACTGGCCGACCGCCGCCGCCCCGAACCCGCCGTCCGCGACATCGCCGGGATACTGCGCTCGTTCGACTACGCCGCCCGCTCCCACCGCCCGTTCGCGCCCGCGTGGGCGGACGCCTGCCGGGCCGCGTTCTGCGAGGGCTACGCCCGCACCACCGGCCGGGACCCGCGCGAGGACCCGGTCCTGCTGCGCGCGTACGAGACCGACAAGGCGGTGTACGAGGCGCGCTACGAGTCCCGGCACCGCCCCGACTGGCTGCACGTCCCGATGGCGGCCATCCGGCGGCTGGCCGCCGGCACGGACCGGGGGTTCGGCCGGACGCAGCCGGGCGCCGCCCCCGGCGAAGGCTTCTCCTCCCTCTCCCCCCACCCCCGCCCGCAGCCGCCTAGGAGGCCGCACACGTGAGCCCCGCCCGTCAGTCACCTTCGACCACCCCGCCGCCCCCGCCCCCGGCTCCGGCCGCGGCGGCGCCGCGCAAAGCCCAGGCACCGCGTGCCCGGCGGGCTCCCGCGCACGGGGTGCGGCCGGCGCCCGCGCTCGGGGCCGCGGACCGGGCCCGGCTGCTGGAGGGCCGCCACCACGACCCGCACGGGGTGCTGGGCGCCCGGGCCCAGCGGGGCGGGGTGGCCTTCCGCGTGCTGCGCCCGTACGCCAAGGCGGTCACGATCGTCGCGAAGGGGCTGCGGACCCAGCTCCACGACGACGGCGACGGGCTGTTCTCGGGGCTGCTGCCGCTGGCGGAAGTGCCGGACTACCGGCTGCTGGTCGCGTACGACGAGGACGAGATCGAGGTGCACGACCCGTACCGGTTCCTGCCGGCCCTCGGCGAGCTGGACCTGCACCTGATCGGCGAGGGCCGGCACGAGCAGCTGTGGACGGCCCTCGGCGCCGAGCCGATGGAGCACCAGGGCGTGGCCGGCACCCGGTTCACGGTGTGGGCGCCGAACGCCCAGGGGGTGCGGGTCACCGGGGACTTCTCGTACTGGGACTCGGTCGCGTACCCGATGCGCTCGCTGGGCTCCTCCGGGGTGTGGGAGCTGTTCCTGCCCGGGGTCGGCGAGGGGGCCCTGTACAAGTACGACATCACGCGGCCGGACGGCAGCCATACGCTGCGCGCCGACCCGATGGCCCGCGCCGCGGAGGTCCCGCCGGCCACCGCCTCGGTGGTGACCGCGTCCCACTACGAGTGGCAGGACGCGCAGTGGATGGCGCGGCGCGGGGCCCGCCCGCCGCACCAGGCCCCCTTCTCGGTGTACGAGCTGCACCTGGCCTCCTGGCGGCCGGGGCTCTCCTACCGGCAGCTGGCCGAGCAGCTGCCCCCGTACGTCAAGGAGCTGGGCTTCACGCACGTGGAGCTGATGCCGGTGGCGGAGCACCCCTTCGGCGGCTCGTGGGGCTACCAGGTCACCGGGTACTACGCGCCGACCTCGCGGATGGGCGGCCCGGACGACTTCCGGATGCTGGTGGACGCGCTGCACCGGGCCGGGATCGGGGTGATCGTCGACTGGGTGCCGGCGCACTTCCCGCGCGACGAGTGGGCGCTCGCGGAGTTCGACGGGCGGCCGCTGTACGAGCACCACGACCCGCGCCGGGCCGCGCACCCGGACTGGGGGACGCTGGAGTTCGACTACGGCCGCAAGGAGGTCCGCAACTTCCTCGTCGCGAACGCCGTGTACTGGTGCCAGGAGTTCCACGTGGACGGGCTGCGGGTGGACGCGGTCGCCTCGATGCTCTACCTGGACTACTCGCGCGCCGAGGGCGAGTGGGCGCCGAACGAGCACGGCGGCCGGGAGAACCTGGACGCGGTGGCGCTGCTCCAGGAGATGAACGCGACGGTGTACCGGCGCTGTCCGGGCGTGGTGACGATCGCGGAGGAGTCCACGGCCTGGGAGGGCGTGACCCGGCCGACGGACGGGGGCGGGCTCGGCTTCGGGCTGAAGTGGAACATGGGCTGGATGCACGACACCCTGCGCTACGCGTCGAAGGACTCGGTGCACCGCAAGTACCACCACCACGACATGACGTTCGGGATGGTCTACGCGTACAGCGAGAACTACGTGCTGCCGATCTCGCACGACGAGGTGGTGCACGGCAAGGGCTCGCTGGTGTCGAAGATGCCCGGGGACTGGTGGCAGCAGCGGGCCATACACCGTGCGTACCTGGGCTTCATGTGGGCCCACCCGGGCAAGCAACTGCTGTTCATGGGGCAGGAGTTCGCCCAGGGCTCGGAGTGGTCGGAGACCTACGGGCCGGACTGGTGGCTGCTGGACTCCTCCTATCCGGCGGCCGCCGACCACCGGGGGGTGCGCGATCTGGTGCGCGACCTGAACCGCACCTACACGGCGGCGCCCGCGCTGTGGGAGCGGGACTCCGTGCCGGAGGGCTTCGCGTGGGTGGACGCGGACGCGGCGGAGGACAACGTCTTCGCGTTCCTGCGGTACGCCCAGGACGGCTCGCAGCTGCTGTGCGTGTCGAACTTCTCGCCGGTGGTGCGGCACGGCTACCGGATCGGCGTCCCGGAGGAGGTGCCGTGGTGGCGGGAGGTCCTGAACACGGACCTGGAGCAGTACGGCGGCAGCGGCGTGCGCCATCTGCAGCCGCTGCGGCCCGAGCCCGTGCCCGCGCAGGGCCGGCCGGTGAGCCTGCGCATGACGCTCCCGCCGCTGTCGACGGTCTGGCTCAGGCCGTGACGGCGGTGACCTCGGCCAGCTCCTGAAGGAGCCTGCGCTTGGCGCGGGCCCCGACCATCTGCTTCACGGGCTCGCCGCCCTGGAAGACGAGCAGGGTCGGCATGGACAGCACCCCGTACCGGACGACGGTGGCGGGGTTGCGGTCCGCGTCGATCTGCACGACCTTGAGGTGCTCGGCCTCCTCGGCGGCGACGGCGGAGAGCACCGGCGCGAGCTGCCGGCACGGGCCGCACCAGTCGGCGGTGAACTCCACGAGGACGGGCCGCCCCCGCTCGGCGAGCACCTCCGCCTCGAAGTCCGCGTCGGTCACTTCGGCAACACCCTGGGCGTGGATCATGTGGTTCCCCTCTCCTGCGGTCCGGTCATTTCACAGCGCGGCGACGCCGCCTCCCCGGCGGCTTCCTCGGCGGCGGCGAGCTGCCGCGCGACCTGCTCCCGTACGTCGGCCAGCTGGCCGATCAGCCCGTCGAGCTCGGCGAGCTTGCGCCGGTAGACGGCCAGGGACGCGGGACAGGAGTCCCCGGCCGGATGGCCGGCGCGCAGGCAGTCGACGAACGGACGGGTCTCCTCCAGCTCGAAGCCGAAGTCCTGGAGCATGCGGATCTGGCGCAGCAGCCGCAGGTCGTCCTCGTCGTAGGTGCGGTAGCCGTTGCCGGTGCGGCGCGCGGGCAGCAGGCCGCGCGACTCGTAGTACCGCAGGGTCCGCGTGCTGGTCCCGGCCCGCTCCGCCAGTTCGCCGATTCGCATGGCCCGACCGTAGTCCTTGACGCCGACGTCAAGGCAAGGAGCGGATCCGGGGTGGGGAGGGGGCGGGGTGAGGGCGGGGCCCTCGCCACCCCCGTAGGCGAGGGCCCCCGACATGGATCACGCACGGGGCGGGAGGCCGGTTCAGGAGGGGGTGCGGAAGATCGGTGAACATCGTGCGCAGGGCTTTCGCGCGGTCGGCCGGAACCGTACGCTGGCAAATGGATCTAGTACCGTTCCGATTACCGGACAGTCGCCGGGAAACTCGCCCAAAGCCTTGAACTCCATAGGACGTTCCTACGAGTTCTGGGCTTGTTTGAACGGTCTGTAGTCGCCACCCCTTGGGCACTCCTACGGTGTGCCCTGTGCACTCCAGCCCTCCCTTCAATGCCCCCGCCGCGCGTCGCCTCCGCGCAGCCCTGGGCATGGCTCCCGGTCATGTCGCCTATGGCCTGCGTGCCCAGTACGGACTGATCGTCGAGCCCGAGACCGTGATGGCCTGGGAGCGCGGTGAGATATCGCCGAGTTCCGCCGAGCTCACGGCGCTGGCCGGCGTCCTGTGGTGCGCCCCCGGCGAGCTGCTCGCCGAGCCGGTGACCCTGCGGGAGCACCGGATGGCCCGCGGCATGGCCGCCGACGAGCTGGCCCGGCGGATCGGGCTGGAGACGGCCGCCTACCAGAAGATGGAGGACACCGGGCGCTGGAAGGGCAACGAACGGCAGTCCGTGGCCCTGGCGCAGGTGCTCGGGCTGTCGCTGGCCCAGTTCGTGGCGGCGACGGGCAAGCAGGACGAGCTCGCCGAGCTCCTGCGCAATGCGGTGACCACGCGCTGGCAGGCGTACGTGAAGCCGCTGGCCAAGCTGCTGCCGGTGCCGAAGCAGCACCTGGAGCCGGTCCTGGAGCGGCTGCACGGGGACTACCAGTCGAAGATGGTGGCCACCTTGAGCTGGGGCGGCGCCTCGGGCGAGGCCGGCACGGGCGACGCGGGCCGCCAGTTCCTGGCCGACATCGTGGCCCACTTCTGGTCCTACGCCTCCGGCCCGCGCTAGGGGGTGTCCGCAAAGTGGCGCCGGGCGCCTTGAGCGCCGCGTGCGCGAACGGCCCCGCCCGCGTCCACGGCGGGACGCGGGCGGGGACGTTCGTCCGGCCAGGTGGGGTCACAGGTCCCGCCGGGGCGGGGCGGAGGGCTTGCGGCCGGCGGGTCAGAAGACCGATTCGGCCTCGTACATGCGCTCGTCCGGGACCGTCTTCAGTTCGGTGACCGCGTGGGCCAGGGGGGCCATCACGATGTCGGTCCCGCGCAGGGCGGTCATGTTGCCGAAGTCGCCGCGGTGGACGGCCTCCACCGCGTGCCAGCCGAAGCGGGTGGCCAGGACGCGGTCGTAGGCGGTGGGGGTGCCGCCGCGCTGGACGTGGCCGAGGATGACCGGGCGGGCCTCCTTGCCGAGGCGCCGCTCCAGCTCGACGGCCAGGCGGTTGCCGATGCCGGCGAAGCGCTCGTGTCCGTACTGGTCGATGGCGCCCTTCTCGTACGGCATGGAACCCTCGGCCGGGTGCGCGCCCTCGGCGACGCAGATGACGGCGAACTTCTTACCGCGGGAGAATCGTTCCTCCACCATCTTCACCAGGGCGTCCACCTCGAAGGGGCGCTCGGGCAGGCAGATCCCGTGCGCGCCGCCGGCCATGCCCGACTCCAGGGCGATCCAGCCGGCATGGCGGCCCATGACCTCGACGACCATCACGCGCTGGTGCGATTCGGCGGTGGTCTTGAGGCGGTCGATGGCCTCGGTGGCGACCATGACGGCGGTGTCGAAGCCGAAGGTGCGGTCGGTGGAGGAGATGTCGTTGTCGATCGTCTTCGGCACGCCGACGACCGGCATCCCGGCGTCCGACAGCATCCGGGCGGCGGTCAGGGTGCCCTCGCCGCCGATCGGGATGAGGGCGTCGATGCCGTAGCGCCGGGCCAATTCCTGGGCGTTCTCGGCGGCTTCGTGCAGCCGCGCGCGCTCCATGCGGGCCGAGCCGAGGATCGTGCCGCCACGGGCCAGGATGCCGCTGACCTCGTTGATGTCGAGGGGGCGGTGGTGGCCGTCGAGGAGGCCCTTGAAGCCGTCCTCGAAGCCGATGACCTCGTCGCCGTGGCCGACCAGGGCGCGGTGCACGACCGAACGGATGACAGCGTTCAGGCCCGGGCAGTCGCCGCCTGCGGTGAGAACTCCGATACGCATCGTGCTGTGTCTCCTGCTCCTGGTCGTACCGGGCCGTACGCGTGCGGGCGGACAGCCGTACATCTGAAGGGCGTCGTGTTCGTCATGGTGAAGCGTGTCCGATTGTTCCACGGGCCCGGGGTGCGGCGCGTTCTGCGCTGCTCCGCCCACCAGGCCTTTCGACCCCTCTGGACAGGCCTTTCCCGGCGGGCGCCCTATCTGCACGCCGAGGTATTGTCAAGAGGTCAGGCCCACCCTAACGGGGAAAAATCCACTAGTTCCACCACATCCACGACATCCACACGATGGGGACGGAGACCACGCGTGACGCGCAGCGTGTACGTGACCGGTATCGAGCGGGGGGACGGCCGCCAGGTCGTCGAGCTGGGGATCATGGAGCTGCTGACCCGCCAGACGGCGCGGGTCGGCGTCTACCGGCCGTTGCTCCACGACGGGCCGGACCGGCTCTTCGACCTCCTGAAGGCCCGCTACCGGATCGACCAGGACGCCCGGGCCGCCTACGGCATGGAGTACCACGAGGCCTCCGCCATCCTGGCCGAGAAGGGCACCGACGAGCTCGTGTCCCGGCTGGTGGACCGCTACCACCGGGTGGCCCGCGACTACGAGGTCATGCTCGTCCTCGGCACCGACTACGCCGATACGAACCTCCCCGACGAGCTGGCGCTCAACGCCCGCCTCGCCAACGAACTGGGGGCCGTCGTGGTGCCCGTCGTCGGCGGCACCCGGCACCCCGCCGACGCCGTGGGCGCAGAGGCCCGCAACGCCTTCCGCGCGTACGAGAGCCTGGGCTGCCACGTCGTCGCGATGATGGTCAACCGGGTGGCCGCGGAGGAC
Organism: Streptomyces sp. NPDC001903; assembly: GCF_042891345.1. NCBI lineage: Bacteria > Bacillati > Actinomycetota > Actinomycetes > Kitasatosporales > Streptomycetaceae > Streptomyces > Streptomyces sp. NPDC001903. The sequence goes on along the minus strand of NZ_JBIASZ010000001.1, from coordinate 552,404 downwards.
CGGGACGGCATAGCCGAGCGGCTGGCCGCCCGCCTGCCCGTGCCCTGCTACGTGCTGCCGGACGACAAGTCGCTCTCCGCCCCGACCGTCGCCCAGATCACCCGGGCGCTCGGCGCCGAGGTGCTCCTCGGCGACGACGCCGGGCTGGCCCGCGACGCCGTGGACTTCGTCTTCGGCGGCGCCATGCTGCCGAACTTCCTGAACGCCCTGACGCCCGGCTGCCTGGTGGTCACCCCCGGGGACCGCGCCGACCTGGTCATCGGGGCGCTGGCCGCGCACGCCTCGGGCACCCCGCCGATCGCCGGCGTACTGCTCACCCTGAACGAGCGTCCGGGCCCCGACATCCTGACCCTGGCCTCGAAGCTGGCCCCGGGCACGCCCGTGGTCTCGGTGGCCGGCAACAGCTTCCCGACGGCGGCCGAACTGTTCTCGCTGCAGAGCAGGTTGAACTCCGCGACCCCGCGCAAGCTGGAGACCGCGCTCGGCCTGTTCGAGCGGCACGTGGACACCGCCGAGCTGCGCGGGCTGCTGTCGGTGGCCCGCTCCGAGCGCGTCACGCCGATGATGTTCGAGCACGAGCTGCTGGAGCGGGCCCGCGCCGAGCGCCGCCGCGTGGTGCTGCCCGAGGGCACCGAGGAGCGCGTGCTGCGCGCCGCGGACGTGGTGCTGCGCCGCGGGGTCTGCGACCTGACCCTGCTGGGCGAGGAGCAGGCGATCCTGAAGAAGGCCGCCGACCTCGGCGTGGACATCTCCGCCGCGCAGCTCATCGACCCCGCGACCTCCCCGCTGCGGGAGCGTTTCGCCGAGTTCTACGCCCAGGCCCGCGCCCACAAGGGCATGACCGTCGAGCTGGCCCTCGACGTGGTCGCGGACGTGAACTACTTCGGCACCCTGATGGTCCAGGAGGGCCTCGCCGACGGCATGGTCTCGGGCTCGGTGCACTCCACCGCCGCGACCATCCGGCCCGCCTTCGAGATCATCAAGACGAAGCCCGACGCGTCGATCGTGTCCTCGGTCTTCTTCATGTGCCTCGCCGACCGGGTCCTCGTCTACGGGGACTGCGCGGTCAACCCGGACCCGGGCGCCGAACAGCTCGCCGACATCGCCGTCCAGTCGGCGGCGACCGCGGCCGCCTTCGGGGTCGAGCCGCGGATCGCGATGCTCTCGTACTCGACCGGCACCTCGGGCAGCGGCGCGGACGTGGACAAGGTCCGCAAGGCCACCGAGATCGTCCGCGCGACGCGCCCGGACCTGGCCGTCGAGGGCCCGATCCAGTACGACGCCGCCGTCGAGCCCTCGGTCGCCGCGACCAAGCTGCCCGGGTCGGCGGTGGCCGGACGCGCGAGCGTGCTGATCTTCCCCGACCTCAACACGGGCAACAACACGTACAAGGCCGTGCAGCGCTCGGCGGGCGCCGTCGCGGTCGGCCCGGTGCTCCAGGGTCTGCGCAAGCCGGTCAACGACCTCTCGCGCGGCGCGCTGGTGCAGGACATCGTCACGACCGTGGCGATCACCGCGATCCAGGCGCAGGGCGCACAGGGCGCCCTGCGCGCCCAGGCCCCCACCGCCTGACCACCCCCCGTACGGCCCCGGCTCCCGCACCCCGAAGGAAAGACGCCCATCGTGACCACCGCATCGCGCGTACTCGTCCTCAACTCCGGCTCCTCGTCGGTGAAGTACCAGCTGCTCGACATGGCGGACTCCGCCCGCCTCGCCGTCGGCCTGGTGGAACGGATCGGCGAAGAGACCTCGCGCCTCGCGCACGAGCCGCTCACCGGTCCGGGCGCGGCCGGCGGCAGGCGCGAGCGGCTCGGCGCGATCGCGGACCACGAGGCGGCGCTGCGGGCCGTCGCGGCGGAGCTCGCCGCCGACGGGCTGGGCCTGGACTCCCCCGAACTGGCGGCCGTCGGGCACCGGGTGGTGCACGGCGGGACCCGGTTCACGCAGCCGACGGTGATCGACGACGAGGTGCTCGCGGAGATCCGGAGCCTGATCCCGCTCGCCCCGCTGCACAACCCGGCGAACGTGACCGGCATCGAGGTGGCGCGCTCGCTGCGCGCGGACATCCCGCAGGTGGCGGTCTTCGACACGGCCTTCCATTCGACGATGCCGGAGCACGTGGCCCGGTACGCGATCGACGCCGTGACGGCGGACAAGTACGCCATCCGGCGGTACGGGTTCCACGGCACCTCCCACGCGTACGTCTCGCGGGCGACGGCCGCCCTGCTCGGCCGGCCGGTGGAGGACGTGAACGTGATCGTGCTGCACCTGGGCAACGGGGCCTCGGCCTCGGCGGTCCGCGGCGGGGTGTGCGTGGAGACGTCGATGGGCCTGACCCCGCTGGAGGGCCTGGTCATGGGCACCCGTTCGGGCGACCTGGATCCGGCGGTCGTCTTCCACCTGGCGCGGGTGGGGGGCTTCTCGGTGGATGAGATCGATTCGCTCCTGAACAAGAAGAGCGGTCTGCTGGGCCTGTGCGGCGACAACGACATGCGCGAGGTGCTGCGGCGGGCGGGCGAGGGCGACGAGTCGGCGCGGCTCGCCTTCGCGGCGTACGTCCACCGCCTGAAGAAGTACATCGGCGCCTACTCGGCGGTGCTCGGCCGGGTGGACGCGGTGGCGTTCACGGCGGGGGTCGGCGAGAACGCGCACCAGGTCCGGGAAGCTGCCGTCGACGGCCTCGCGGAGCTGGGGCTCGCCCTGGACCCGGAGGCCAACGCCGTGCGCTCCTCGGAGCCGCGGCTGGTGTCGCCGGACCACGCGCGGGTGGCGGTGGCCGTGGTCCCGACGGATGAGGAACTGGAGATCGCCACCCAGGCGTACGCGCTGGTTACCCGCTAGTCACTTGGACTTTCCACCAGACGGAATATTCCGCTACGAAACAAACGGATAGGATCCGCTCCATGCGCCGTTCCAAAATCGTCTGCACGCTGGGCCCCGCCGTCGACTCGTATGAGCAGCTGAAAGCACTCATCGAGGCAGGTATGAACGTGGCCCGATTCAACTTCAGCCACGGATCCCAGGCAGAACACCAGGAGCGGTACGACCGCGTCCGGAAGGTCTCCGAGGACACCGGGCGCGCCGTCGGCGTCCTCGCCGACCTCCAGGGCCCCAAGATCCGTCTCGAGACCTTCGCCGAGGGCCCCGTCGAGCTGGTGCGCGGTGACGAGTTCACCATCACCACCGAGGACGTCCCGGGCGACAAGTCCATCTGCGGCACCACCTACAAGGGCCTGCCCGGCGACGTCGCCAAGGGTGACCAGGTCCTGATCAACGACGGCAACGTCGAGCTGCGGGTGACCGAGGTCGAGGGGCCGCGGGTCAAGACCATCGTCATCGAGGGTGGTGTCATCTCGGACCACAAGGGCATCAACCTGCCGGGTGCCGCCGTGAACGTCCCCGCGCTGTCGGAGAAGGACGTCGACGACCTCCGCTTCGCCCTGCGGATGGGCTGCGACATGGTCGCCCTGTCCTTCGTCCGCGACGCCAACGACGTCAAGGACGTCCACAAGGTCATGGACGAGGAGGGCCGCCGGGTCCCCGTCATCGCCAAGGTCGAGAAGCCGCAGGCCGTCGAGAACATGGCGGCCGTGGTCGACGCCTTCGACGCGGTCATGGTGGCCCGTGGCGACCTGGCCGTCGAGTACCCGCTCGAGAAGGTCCCGATGGTCCAGAAGCGGCTCATCGAGATGTGCCGCCGCAACGCCAAGCCGGTGATCGTCGCGACCCAGATGATGGAGTCGATGATCACCAACTCCCGCCCGACCCGCGCCGAGGCGTCCGACGTCGCCAACGCGATCCTCGACGGCGCGGACGCGGTCATGCTGTCGGCCGAGTCCTCGGTCGGCGCCTACCCGATCGAGACGGTCAAGACGATGTCGAAGATCGTCACGGCGGCCGAGGAGGAGCTCCTCTCCAAGGGCCTCCAGCCGCTGGTCCCGGGCAAGAAGCCCCGCACCCAGGGCGGCTCCGTCGCCCGCGCGGCCTGCGAGATCGCGGACTTCCTCGACGGCAAGGCGCTCATCGCCTTCACGCAGTCCGGTGACACGGCCCGCCGGCTGTCGCGCTACCGCGTGACCCAGCCCATCCTGGCCTTCACCACCGACGTCAACACCCGCAACCAGCTCACGCTGAGCTGGGGCGTCGAGTCCTACATCGTCCCGCACGTGGACACCACCGACGCGATGGTCGACCTGGTGGACGGCGAGCTGCTGAAGCTGGGCCGCCACAACGCCGGCGACACGATGGTCATCACCGCCGGCTCGCCCCCCGGCGTCCCCGGCACGACCAACATGGTCCGCGTCCACCACCTGGGCGGCCAGTCCCAGGCCTGACCCGCGCCGCACCTCTGCCGCACAGAGACCGAGGGCGGCACCCCGATTCCCTGACAGGGACCGGGGTGCCGCCCTCGGTGCGTGGTGCGCGGCGCGGGGTCGTACGGGACTACTCGGGCGGGCCGACGTAGTTGTGCAGGCCCGGGACCGTGAGGGTGCCGCCGAACTGGCCGGCCTGGACGACCTTGACGTTCGAGAAGAACGCGAACGGGACGTTCAGGGGCGGCGGGCTGTTCGGGGTGAACTCGATCGGGATCAGGCCGAAGAGGTTCCCCTTGAGGCTCTCGGTGTACATCGTCACCGTGCCGCCGCGGATCTTGGAGGTGGAGCCCGGGCGGGACTTCAGGTGGGCGACGTTCCCGCTCTTGCCGACGGTCTGGTAGAGGTCCTTGATGTCCAGCGAGTCCGCGGTGAACTTCAGGACCTTCTTCGTCTTGCCGCCCGCCGTTTTCACCTCGACTATCCCGTGGTAATCCAGGCCGTAGAGAGTCAGCAGCGAGCTGTCGAGGTACCAGGGCTCGTCCGGCAGGAGCGGGATGCCCGGCTCCAGCTCGGCGTCGGCCAGCGCCTTGGCGTCGTACGTCGGGCAGGGGAAGGGCTGCTTCCCGTCCGCGTCCTTCGCCCCGTCGGGCTTGTCCTCGTCCTCGCCGGCCTTCTTGCCCGTCTCGTCCTTCGGCGTCTTCGCGGTGTCCTTGACGTCCTCGGACAGCTCCTTGACGTCGACGCCGGCCTTCTTCGCGGCGTCGCGGATCGCGTCCGCGGCCGGGTCCGGGGCGGGCTTCGCCGGAGCGGGCGCCGTCGGGGCGGGCGCCGTCGGAGCGGACTTGGTCGGCGTGGGCGTCGGGGTCGGGGTGGCCGACGGGTGCGCGCCCAGGATCGGGGTGGTGATCCCGTCGACGATGCCCTTGACCTTGTCGCCGATGCCCAGCGGGTCCAACGGGTTCGGGGTCTTGGACGGGGACGGCGTGGCGGCCGGGGCCGAGGGGGCCGTCTGCTTCGACTGGGTGGTGGTCTCCGCCGACTTGCTGGCGGAGGGCTTCGGGGCCGAGGGGGTGGCGCCGGGCTTCGCGGCCTTCGACGCGCCCGGTGAGGGGGACGTGGAGGGCGACGAACCCGGCGAGGGCGACGTGGACGGGCTCGGAGAGGCCGACTCCGCGGGTTCGTCGGACCGCGTCACACACGGTCCGGGCGCGAAGGGGATCTCCTCGTCGGCGAGCGCCAGCTTCGGCGCCATGCCCATCCCGACGAAGACCGCGGTCGGCATGGCCGCCAGCGCCATCGTCTTTCCGACGGGTATCTGGATCTTGTTCAGCAGCGACTTCCGGGGTGCCGCGTGCCGCGGACCCCTTCGTTCACGGGACTCTGCGCTCGGGGTCACGTCCCGCTGCGTCTCGTCACCCCGCACTGTTCCTCCCGCCATCGGCGTGGGCAGTCGTCTCTGTCGCGTAAGCCGTTTCCGTGTCGCGCGGGCCGGGCACTCCCCGGGGGCCCTCCGCGAACTCCTCCGCCTTGGCCGCCGCCGCGCCATCCGCCTTGCCCGGCGCCCACGAGAGCGCGAGGGCTCCGCCGACCAGGGCGAACAGGAAGCCGAGGAAGAAGCCGCCCAGGTTGGACACCGGCAGGGAGACCAGGGCGAGCAGGATCGACGCCACTCCGGCGAAGACCCGGATGCCCTGCTGGAACCAGAGGGCCATGCCGAGGGTGATGAGCAGGATGCCGATGATCAGCGAGCCCGCGCCCGCGGTCGTCGCCATGGCGATGGTGACGTTGCCCAGCCGGAGGTCCGCGTACGGGAAGTACGCGATGGGAATGCCCCCGATGAGAGTGAAGAGGCCCGCCCAGAAGGGCCGGCCACCACTCCAGGCGTGGAAGCGGTAGTACACCGCGGTGAGCCATGCGTCGTCTGCGGCGCGAACCGGGGCCTGGGGGTTCATGGACAACAGCTCCCTGGAAACGGTGGTACGGAGAACTGGGGGAGCCCGGTGGGACGGGCGGCGGCCACGGCCGCCACCCGCCTCTACCGGTCACGCCCCGGGACGGACTACTTCTCGTCCTGGTAGCACGGCTGGTCGCCGCTGAGCAGGCGCAGCTTGAGGTCGGGCAGCGTGAAGGTGCCCGCCGTCGTCGCCCAGGCCTTCTGACGCACGTTCGTCAGCACGGCCTTCTTGGCGCGCTGCGAGAACAGGGCGCCGTTCGCCACCGTGCCGGCCTGCGGCGCGGTGGGGTGCTTGTCGTCGGCCGCGGAGCCGACCGCGACACCGATGTCCAGGTCGGTGAACGTGGCGTCGGTGTCGAGCTCGGCAACATCCAGGTAGATGTTGTCCGCGACCGCCGGCTTGCCCTTGTTGCCCGTGCGCAGCTGCATCGTGATGTTGCCGAGGCCGGGAATCGGGGTCACCAGCGACTGGCACATGTTGGTGATCTCGGCGTGGCGGAACCCGGAGATGGTGACCGGGTGCGCCGCGTCCTTGCCGTCGAGGCCCTTGCCCTTGGCGACGCTGCCGTACTGGAGCAGGTCGTCACCGTCGAGCTTGTCGGCCGAGACCTTGAAGTCCTGGCCGGAGACGCTGAAGGACGCCGCGAGGGCACCCTGCGCCAGACCCACACCGACCGCGGCGGTGGCCGCGATGCTCGGCACCATGACGAGAGCGAAGCGCTTCCATCTGGTCCCGCCACGAACCTGAGAACTCATTATTCGTTCCTCCTTCTCGGACGTACATCTCCGGTCCGGGCCGTACCCGTCCTGGGATGGGAGAAGTGCTACGTCCTCGGGAAGGAGCGCAGGCGGCCGAGCCGCGGCCGAGCCGCGTCCGGTACACCGGCGTTCACCCCCGAGCGACAACCACTGGGTCACGCGTTCGCGCAACCAGGAGGACAGGCTCCGCCGGTGCGGCGAAGACCCCCCTGTCCAGCAGCCGGCACCCCTGGCACCGGCCGGCCCGGTGGGGACCCTACGCCGCGGCTCCGATGAGCGGGACTGCGGGAAGGACCGAGCGTCGCCGATCGTGGTCCATTACAGGCCGGGGCACAAGGGGGTTCGTTACTGGCGGGTAACGGCAAGATAACCGGGGATCGACCCGGCGCCACGGGGTGACGACGCTGGGTGTCACCAAGGGCCACGACACAGTGGTGGATTTACGAACACACCGGACAGTTCACGGGGTTCCACTTACTGCGAGTAACAGCGGCCGCAATTACCAAGTTTTGGCAAAGTGCGGCCGCTGTTTATCTACGTGTCAACAAATCGTCGGCGCTCCGCCGACCGCCCGGACACCGCGGGCGGAGCCTCTAGAACAGCACCCGCGCGAGCGCCGTACGGGCCGCCCCCACCCGGGGGTCGTCCGACCCGATGACCTCGAAGAGCTCCAGCAGCCGGACCCGTACCGCGTCCCGGTCCGCACCGGCCGTCACCCGCACGGTGTCCACCAGGCGCCCGAAGGCGTCCTCCACGTGACCGCCGACCAGGTCCAGGTCCGCGGCGGCGATCTGGGCCGCCGGGTCCTTCGGGTTCTCGGCCGCCGCCGCGCGCACGGCCTGCGGGTTCATGTCCTTGACCCGGGCGAGCAGCTCGGCCTGGGCCAGGCCCAGCTTGGCCTCGGTGTTGGCCGGGTCGTCCGCCAGCACGTTCTTGTACGCCTGCACCGCACCGCCCAGGTCGCCGGCGTCCAGCGCGACGACGGCCGCTTCGAGCAGCGCGTCGTACGGCCCCGCCGGGGCCTGCGCCTCACCGGCGGCCGGGACGCCCGCGGGGACGCCCTCGGCGTTCGGGTCCACCTCGATGCCGATGATCCCGAACCGCTCCTCGGCGACCTGGACCAGCTGCGCGAGGGTCGCGCGGATCTCCTGCTCGGGCGCTACGCCCTGGAACAGCGGCAGCACCTGGCCGGCGACCACGGCGAACACGGCCGGGATGCCCTGGATGCCGAACTGCTGCATCAGCATCTGGTTGGAGTCGACGTCGACCTTGGCCAGCAGGAGGCGGCCGTTCGCCTCGACGGTCAGGCGTTCCAGCAGCGGGCTGAGCTGCTTGCACGGCTCGCACCACTCGGCCCAGAAGTCCAGGATGACCGGGACCTCGGCGGAGAGCTGGAGGACGTCGCGTTCGAAGCCGGCCTCGTCGACGTCGATCACGAGCGCGGACGGCGGCACGGCGCCGGCGGACGCGGGTGCGCCGCCCTGGGCGGCCTGCCGGGCCGCTTCGGCACGGGCCTGCTCGGCCTTCGCCTTGGCCTCGCCGGCCGCCTTCACCGCGGCGAGGTCGACGACGCCGCTCATGGACATGTTTCTGGGCTGCATGCGTACATCCTCCCCCGTGTGCGCGCGCGGACGAAAAAGATCGGCCGAAATGCCTTCTTGAGTACCCTCGGTGGTGCGTTGTTGGCGCCGGGTCCCCACCTGGCGCCGGTAGCTCTTCGCGTGGTCGTCGCTCTTTCGCTACGAGCCGTAGCGTAACTCCCCGCGCCCCTTCGCGCCCCGTGATCTGAACCACAGCATTTCGGGGCCCGCCGCCTTGGCTACCGACGGGTATGGTCTCGGCCATGCGCAACGCCAGCTCCCCGACCGGACGCACCGGCCGCCCCCGCAGCGCCGCCGCGGACGCCGCGATCCTCGCCGCGACGCGGGACGCGCTGGTCGAGCTGGGCTGGTCGAAGCTGACGATGGGCGACGTCTCGACCCGGGCCGGGGTCGCCAAGACCACCCTCTACCGCCGCTGGGCGGGCAAGAACGAGCTGGTCGTGGACGCCGTCGCGGAGCTCTTCGACTCCCTCGAACTCCCCGACCGCGGCTCCCTCGAAGCCGACATAGAGGACGTGGTCCTCCAGTTCGCGGCGCTGCTGCGGCGGCCGGAGGCCCGTACGGCCCTGATGGCGGTCGTCGCCGAGTCCACCCGCGACGAGGCCCTGCGCGACCGGATCCGGTCGGCGATCGTGGACCGGCAGAAACGTCTCGTCGTACTGGGTCGCGAACGGGCCCAGGCCCGCGGCGAACTCCCGTACGAGGAGGACGAGGAACTCGCCTGCCGCACCACGGACCTGATCTTCGACGTGATCGCGGGCACGGTGGTGCACCGGGCGCTGGTCAGCTCGGAGCCGGTGGACGAGCTCTGGGTGGCCACCTTCACGGCCCTTCTGATGCACGGCCTCCGCGGCCCGGCCCACGCCTGACGCACGCCCCGCGCCCCGCGCCCCGCGCCCCGCGCCCCGCGGCGAAACGGCGAAGGCCGGCCGCCGGCGGCCCCGTAGAGGGGCGCCCGCGACCGGCCTTCCACCGCTCGGACGGGGATCAGAAGCCCGGCGGCTCCGTGTACGTGCCCCACTCGTCCCGCAGCACGTTGCAGATCTCCCCGAGCGTGGCCTCGGCGCGCACCGCGTCCAGCATCGCCGGGATCATGTTCGACCCGTCGCGGGCAGCAGCGAGCATCGCGTCCAGCGAGGACTTCACCTTCGCGTCGTCGCGCCGCGCCTTGCGCTCCGCCAGGTGCTCCACCTGTACGCGCTCCACCTCGTGGCTGACGCGCAGGATCTCCAGGTCCCCGGTCACCGAACCGTGGTGCACGTTGACGCCGACGACCCGCTTGTCGCCCTTCTCCAGGGAGCGCTGGTACTGGAAGGCCGACTCGGCGATCTCCCCGGTGAACCAGCCGTCCTCGATGCCGCGCAGGATGCCCGAGGTGATCGGCCCGATCGGGTGCTGCCCGTCCGGGTGGGCGCGCAGGCCGCGCTCCTTGATCTGGTCGAAGATCTTCTCGGCGTCGGCCTCGATGCGGTCGGTGAGCTGCTCCACGTACCAGGAACCGCCCAGCGGGTCGGCCACGTTGGCCACCCCGGTCTCCTCCATCAGCACCTGCTGCGTGCGCAGGGCGATCTCGGCCGCCTGCTCGCTCGGCAGCGCGAGGGTCTCGTCGAGGGCGTTGGTGTGCAGCGAGTTGGTGCCGCCGAGGACGGCCGCGAGGGCCTCGACGGCGGTGCGCACGACGTTGTTGTACGGCTGCTGCGCGGTCAGCGAGACGCCGGCCGTCTGGGTGTGGAAGCGCAGCCACATCGACTTCTCGCTCTGCGCCCCGTACACCTCCTTCATCCAGCGCGCCCAGATCCGGCGGGCGGCGCGGAACTTGGCGATCTCCTCGAAGAAGTCGAGGTGCGCGTCGAAGAAGAAGGAGAGGCCGGAGGCGAAGTGGTCCACGTCCAGACCGCGGGACAGGCCCAGCTCCACGTACCCGAAGCCGTCGGCGAGGGTGTACGCGAGCTCCTGCGCGGCCGTCGCCCCGGCCTCGCGGATGTGGTAGCCGGAGACGGACAGCGGCTTGTAGGCCGGGATGCCCTTGGCGCAGTACTCCATGAGGTCGCCGATGAGGCGCAGGTGCGGCTCGGGTTCGAAGAGCCACTCCTTCTGGGCGATGTACTCCTTGAAGATGTCCGTCTGGAGCGTGCCGTTGAGCAGGGCCGGGTCCACGCCCTGGCGTTCGGCGGCGACCAGGTACATGCAGAAGGCGGGCACGGCCGGGCCCGAGATCGTCATCGAGGTGGTCACGTCGCCCAGCGGGATGTCCTGGAACAGGACCTCCATGTCGGCGGCGGAGTCGATGGCGACACCGCAGTGGCCGACCTCGCCGAGCGAGCGGGGGTCGTCGGAGTCGCGCCCCATGAGGGTCGGCATGTCGAAGGCCACGGAGAGCCCGCCGCCGCCGGCGGCCAGGATCATCTTGTAGCGCTCGTTGGTCTGCTCGGCGTTGCCGAACCCGGCGAACTGGCGGATGGTCCAGGTCCGGCCGCGGTATCCGGTGGCGTGCAGGCCGCGGGTGTACGGATACTCCCCCGGCCAGCCGATGCGCTCGAATCCCTCGTACGCGTCGCCGGGGCGGGGCCCGTAGACGGGATCGACGTCATCCCCGGAGAGCGTGGTGAAATCGGCCTCGCGCTTGCGGGCCTTGTCATAGCGGGCCTGCCAGCGGCGGCGGCCCTCCTCGATGGCGTCAGCGTCCATACCCATGAATTTACTAGGACGTCCTAGTAAATGTCGATGGGAAACCCCGGGGAGTATCCCCGGGGTACCGGCGCGCGAGCCGCGCTCTAGGCTTCGGCGGTGGCCATCGCGTCGGTGACCAGCGGCTCGACCTCGGCGCGGACCTTGCGCTCGACGAAGAAGGCGGCCAGCGGGATCGTGCCGGAGACCAGCACCCACAGCAGCTTCGGGAACGGCCAGCGGGCCTTGGACCCGAGGTCGAAGGCGAACACCAGGTAGATCATGAACAGCACGCCGTGCACCTGCGAGACCGCGAGGGTCAGGTCGGCGCCGGTGTCGAAGCCGTACTTGAAAACCATGCAGGTGCAGAGGATCAACAGCATGACCGCGGTCAGGTAGGCCATGACCCGGTAGCGGGTCAGCACGCTCTTCTTCATGCCGATGAGCCTAACCGTCCGTTTTGCTCGATCTTGACGGGGGCCCCGCGACCGCGGGCGGCTACTCCTCGAAGTCCGCGGCGGCCACCCGCAGCGGGCGCAGGAGCGCGAAGATCTCCTGGCATTCCTCGGCGTCGTAGGCGCGGAGCCCGAAGTCGATCTCCATCAGGTCCTTCGTCGCCGCCTCGACGACCTCGCGGCCCTTGTCCGTGATGGAGGCGAGCGTGCCGCGGCCGTCGTTCGGGTTCGGCCGCTTGGCCACCAGCCCGGACCGCACCAGCCGGTCCACCGTGTTCGTCACCGACGTCGGGTGGACCATCAGCCGCTCGCCGATCTTCGACATCGGCAGCTCGCCGGCCTTGGAGAAGGTGAGCAGCACCAGTGCCTCGTACCGCGCGAAGGTCAGCCCGTACGGCTTGACCACCGCGTCGACCTCGCCGAGCAGGATCTGGTGCGCGCGCATGATCGAGGTGATGGCGGCCATCGAGGGAACGGGTCCCCAGCGGCGCTGCCAGAGCTCGTCGGCGCGGGCGATGGGGTCGAAGGGGAGGCTGAGCGGCTTGGACACGCACCCGACCCTACCGGGCGGTCATTTGGCGGCGGGCCCCGTCTCATTCTTCGGTCGGCCCTCCCCCGGGCCCGCGGCCCGCAGTTCGGCGAGGAGGAGCAGGACCACCACCGTGCCGAGTGCGCCCGCGCCCGCGACGACCACGTGCACGGGCAGGAACTCGGCGGCCAGCCCGGCCAGGGCCATGCCCACGCCCTGGAGGGTCATCAGCCCGGTGCTCAGCAGGGTCATCGCCCGGCCGCGCAGCGCCTGCGGGACGGCGTCCACGTACCACTGGTCGAGGCCGAGGGTGTAGGCGTGCGCCAGCCCGGCGAGCAGCAGGACCGCGAGTACGGCCGCCACCCCGGGCCGGACGGCGTACACGAGCAGCGGCAGCAGGCCGGCGGCCGCGAGCGGGGCCACGAGCCGGGAGCGGGCGCGCGGGCCGAGCACCGAGCCGGCCCACAGTTCACCCGCGATGGTTCCGACGGGCAGCGCGCACATCATCACTCCCAGGGCCGCGGTGCCGGCGCCGATGCCGTCGGCGTACGGGGCGAGCAGCGCCTCGGGGGCGATGACGAAGACGGGCGGCAGCCAGAACAGCAGGGTCAGGGCGCGCAGCCGGCGGTCCGCGAGTACGGCGCGCAGCCCGGCGAGCGGGGAGGTGCGCCCGGCCGCGGCCCGGGCCGGCCGCGCCCGCGTGCCGCAGCGCAGCAGCAGGGCCGAGCACAGGAATCCGGCGGCGGTCAGCGCGATGGCGGCGCGCGGGGCGAGGACGGTGAGCAGCAGCCCGCCGAGACCGAAGCCGATGAGCTGGGCGCTCTGGGCCACCATGCGCATCAGGGAGCGGCCGAGGACGTAGGCGTCGCCGCCGCCGAGGATGTCGGCGAGGGAGGCGTTGCGGGTGCCCTGGAAGAGGGGGGCGACGAAGGCCATGGCGCAGCGCAGGAGGAGCAGCCCCGCGACGGGGGTGCCGGGCCAGACCATGGCCGCGGCGCAGGCGGCGCAGACGAGGTCGCAGCCGACGAGGACCCGGCGGGCGGGCCTGCGGTCGGCGATCCCGGCGAGGAGGGTGCCGCCGAGGGCGTACGGGAGGAAGCCGAGGGCGAAGGTGAGCGCGCTCATCAGGGGCGAGCCGGTGGCGCGGAACACGAGGACGGTCAGGGCGATCTCGGCGACGACGATGCCGAGGACGGACAGCAGGTGCGCGGCGAACACGGGCCGGAACTCCCGGACCCGGAAGACGGACCGGTACCCGCCGGCGGCCTCGTTGACGGTGAGGGACATGCGGCGACCCTGCGGGACTACGGTGGGAACGCGGCAGTGATTCGTCACGGGCCGAATCACCGCGCACGACCCGGAGGGAGGAGCCGTGGCGTTCCATTTCCGGTTCGGGGCCGGGGACCTGCTCCGCTGCCGGTTCTCGATCTCGCCGCGCTGGGAGACGCAGGAAGCGGTGCGGACCCTGCTGCGGCCCGGACGGCAGCAGTACCACCTCCCCTGGCTGCGGCGCGTCCGCGCGGCGGCCGACGGGCTGGACCTGCGGCCGCTGTGGCTGCTGATGCCGCGCGCCGGCCACAACCCGGACTTCCTGAGCCCGCCGCCGCTGGGACCCTCCGTCACCTTCGAGGAGGAGCTGGCGCGGGTGCGGTCCGCGTCGGCCGCCGATCCGGAGGCCGTACGGGAGGACCTGCGCCGCGCCCTCGTCTGCACCCCGGGCGCCGCCGAGAGCGACCTCGGGCGGCGGATGCTCGCGGATCCCGCACGTGCCGTACGGGAGCTGGCCGATCTCTACGAGCAGGCCTGGGCCGCGCTGATCGCCCCGCACTGGCCGCGGCTGCGGGCCCTGCTGGAGGCGGACATCCTCTTCCACTCGCGGCGGCTGGCGGCGGGCGGGCTGGAGGCGCTGTTCGACGGGCTCCACCCGGACCTGAAGTGGTCCGACGGGACGCTCACCATCGACCGCCCGCGCCACCACGACCGCTCCCTGGAGGGGCAGGGCCTGCTCCTGATGCCGAGCGCCTTCGTGTGGCCGGAGGTGGTCGGCGGGTACGACCCGCCCTGGCAGCCGACGCTCGTCTACCCGGCGCGCGGGATCGGCGGGCTGTGGACGGCGTCGGCGGGACCGACCCCGCGGGCCCTGGCGCGGCTGCTGGGCCGGGGCCGGGCCGACGTGCTGTGCGCACTCGACGAGCCGGCCTCCACGACCGAGCTGGCCCACCGGCTCGGCCTCGCCCCGGCCACGGTCTCGGCGCACCTGAAGGCACTGCACGGCGCGGGTCTGCTGATCTCGGCCCGGCACGGCCACCGGATCCTGTACGAGCGCACCCCGCTCGCCATCGCCCTCGCGACGGGCGGTGCGCCCCGGACGTAGGCACGAGCGGTGTCGCGGGACGGGGGTGACGGACCGTCATGTCACGATGTGCCGGTCGTGATTCCGTGCGTCGACCCTTCGAGGAACCCGGATGCCAGGCCGACCCCGCCCCAGATCCCTCGCCGCCGCGCTCGGCCTCGCGCTGCTGATCGCCGCGGCCCCCGGCTGCGGGAACGAGGAGTCCGCCCCGTCGCAGCCCCCCGCGCAGGCCCCGCCCGAGGCCGCGACGCGGGCCGCACCCGCCGGATCCCCGTACTGGGTGGACCCGGAGAGCGACGCGGCCCGGCAGGTCGCCGCCTGGGAGGCGCGGGGCCGCAACAGCGAGGCGCAGCTGCTGCGCCGGATCTCGGAGCGTCCCATGGCCCTGTGGGGACCGGGCGGCGACCCCGGTCCTGCGATCCGCCGGGCCGCCAAGGGCGCCAAGGCGGCGGGCAAGGTCCTCGTCCTCACCGCGTACAACATCCCGTACCGCGACTGCGGCCGGCACTCGGCGGGCGGGGCCGCGGGCGCCACCGCGTACCGCGACTGGGTCGGCGCCTTCGCCGACGCCATCGGCGACGCCAGGGCGGTGGTGGTCCTGGAGCCGGACGCCGTCGCGCACATCGTGGACGGCTGCACCCGGGCCGCCCACCACGAGGAGCGCCTGCGGCTCCTGTCCGAGGCCGTCACCCGGCTGAAGAGGAACCCGCACACGAAGGTCTACCTGGACGCCGGCAACCCGGCCTGGATCCCGGACCCGATGAAGCTCGTCGAACCCCTCTACAAGGCCGGGCTCGGCCAGGCCGACGGCTTCTCCCTGAACGTCTCCAACTTCCAGCCCGACGCGGCCGGCCGCGCGTACGGGGCCCGCATCTCCGAGGCCGCCCACGGCAAGCACTTCGTCATCGACACCAGCCGCAACGGCCGGGGCCCGCTCCCGGGCGGCGGCCACGAGTCCTGGTGCAATCCGCCCGGCCGCGCCCTCGGGACCGCGCCGACCGACCGGACGGGCGACCCGCTCGTCGACGCGTACCTGTGGATCAAGCGGCCCGGCGAGTCCGACGGGCCCTGCCGCGGCGGCCCGGCGGCCGGCCGGTGGTGGCCGGACTACGCGCTGGGCCTGGCCGCCCGCGCCGCGCAGTGACGGCCGTCCCCTACTCGTCCGGCTCCCGCGCCGCGGGGCGCTTCGGCTCCGGCACCCGGATCCACTTCGCCTGCGAAGGCGTGCCGTCCGCGTCCGTCACGAAGAGCATGTACCAGCCCGGCGGCACCAGCGTCGGATCCTTCGGCACGTCGACCGTCACCGACCCGGCCGCCCGCGTCAGACCGAGCTCGATCGAGCGCTGCTCCACGTCCGTGGTGTGCGTGACCGCGCTCGGCCGCATCAGCCGGGCCCGCCGGATCCGCTCCGGGTGCGATGCCCGGAAGGTGGCCCGCCCGTCCCCGCCGACCTCGGCGGGGCCCGCGCCCAGGGCCGGCCGCAGCGCCGGGTCCCGGTAGAGGTAGGGCGGCGAGTACACCTCCAGCCGGTGCTCGAACTTGCCGAGCCGGGTGTTGTCCTTGTCCGCGAAGAGCGGGTCGGAGCCGAAGGTCGCGATCCGCCCGTCGGGCAGCAGCAGCGCCTCGGAGTGGTAGTTGCGGCCCACCGTCGGATCGGCGGCCGCCACGAAGGTGTCGGTGCGCGGGTAGTAGAACTGCGCCTTGTACACGTCGCTGGCACCCCGGCCGCGGTAGTCGCGGGAGCCTCCGGTGGTGAACACGGAGTCGTCCGGCAGCAGCACGCTGCTCAGGTAGCGGGTGCCCTGCGGCAGCCGCGCCGAGGAGCGGAAGACCGGGTTGTCCTCCTTGAGGTCCACGATCGCGGTCCGGCTCGAGGACAGCTTCGACTCGCCGACCCCGCCGCCGCCCAGCACCATCACCCGCTGGTCCTGGGCGGGCGGCAGCAGCACCGAGGAGGAGGTCTCCAGCTGGTCGGGGTCGGCCAGCCCCGGCACCTTCCTGAAGGTGTTGGTCCTCGGGTCCCACACGCCGGGCTCGCGCCCCTTGTCCGCCGGGCCGTAGCCCGCGTTGGAGCCGGTGTAGAGGAGTGTGCCGCCCTGCATGAGGAAGAGCGCGGGGTAGGTCGGGAAGTAGCGGAAGGGGCCGCGGGTCCACTTCTTCGTCTTCGGGTCGTAGTACTCGTTGTCCCCGGGGACCACGTCCCCCACGTCGTTGAGCCCGGAGACCGCGAGGACCCGCCCGTCCTGCAGCGCCACGAGCGTGGGGTACCAGCGGGCGTCCTTCATCGGGTCGACGGGGACGTACTTCTCGGCCCGCGGGTCGAACTCGTACGCCGACTTGATGCCCTGGAAGTCCTGCTTCTCGACGCTGAGGCGCTCGGCGAGCCCGTAGACGTTGTCGGCGTCCTTCCCCTTGAGCCCGAGGATCCGGTACTGCGCGGCCTCGGTCGTCAGCCCCTCGGCCCCCGCCTCGACCGCCTCGACGAAGACCCTCGCCTCCGAGGCCACCACCTTGCTCTGCCAGGGCTTCAGGTGCCCCTTCTTCCCGTACGTGATCTCGAACTCGCGCTTGGCCTTCGGTACGGTGACGTCGAACTTCGACACGTACTCGACCCCGGACGGGGACCGGAACCGGGTGCCCTTCCTCAGCCGGGCCACCTTGTCGGGGCTCTCGTTCTTGACCCGCATCCCGCCGCCCGCGCGGGTGACCTTGCCGTCGAGGACCTCGTACCGGGCGGTGCCGCCCGCCACCAGCAGCCGGCCGTCCGGCAGTTGGCTGTGGCCCGAGCAGAAGAAGTCCTCCGGCGTCGGGATCTTCTTGAAGCTGTCGTCCCGCGGGTCCCACAGGACGGTGTCGAAGGTGCCCTTGTCGAACTTCTTCTGGTTGTTGCCGGAGCCGGCGATCAGCAGCACCTTGCCCGTGTGCAGCAGGGCCGCGTGCATCGCGTTGATCCGGTACTCCTCGGGGAGCCCGACCCGGCCCCACGAGCCGTACTGGATCTTGTAGCTGGACTGCCCGATCTCGTACGAGTGGTAGCGCTCCTGCGCGAAGGAGAGCGCGGCCGGCGCGTTGAGCGCGGCCAGCACCACCACGGCCCCGGTGCCCAGCACGGTGTTCTTGAACTGCTTGGAAGGCCGGTACGCCATGGGTCAGTTCCCTCCCGTCGGCGTGGCGAACGCCGGCTCCGGCTCCTCGCCCGGCCCGTGGCCGAGCCCGAGGTCCAGGGATCCGGCGGCCCGGACGGACGCGGCGGCCCGGGCGCGGCGCTCGCGCAGCAGGGTCCAGGCCCACACCGCCACCGGCGCGAGGGCGATCAGCAGGGCCAGCACCGCCCAGGTGCGCATCGCCGCGTGCGTGTGGCCGAGGCGGACCGAGGCGGCGAGGGAGAGGGCGAGGACGGCGGCCCAGCCGAGGTGGATCCGGAAGGTCGCCGGCCGGTCGGGGCTGGCGTCACCGCCCTTGGGCGTGACGACGAAGGCGCCCCGGGTGCGCAGCAGGGCCGAGGCGAGCGAGGCGAGGTAGACGGGGGCGCAGACGGCGGACATCGCCATGCCGGCCAGCCCGCCGGAGCCCTCGGGCTCGTGGGGGGAGACGTTGTGCCGGCGGTTCCACAGGTACAGGCCCACCTGGAGGGCGGCGGCGTCGGTGTAGAGCATGAGCCACACCTCGGAGGAGACCTGGGTGCCGGAGGCGCCGAACCACAGGAACAGGACGCAGCTGAGGACGCCGAGGAGCCAGTTGACGGCCGTCATCGGGTAGTAGACGAGCATCAGGGCGTAGTTGAGCGCCCGGCCCGGGGGCATCCGGAAGAAGCCTTTCCAGTACTGCCGCAGGAGGGTCTCGTACGTCCCGCGCGACCAGCGCAGCTGCTGGGTGAAGAAGTCGGTCCACGAGGCCGGGCCCTCGCCGACGGCGAGCACGTCGGGAGTGTAGACGGACCTCCAGAACCGCCCGGTGGCCGGGTTGCGCCGGCGGTGCAGTTCGAAGCCGGTGGCCATGTCCTCGGTGAGGGAGTCGTAGAGCCCGCCCGCCTGCTTGAGGGCGCTGATGCGCACGGCGTTGTTGGTGCCGACGAACATGGGGGCGCCGTAGCGGTTGCCGGCGCGCTGGATCAGCGCGTGGAAGAGGTACTGCTGGGATTCGGCGGCCTTGGTGACGGCGCCCGTGTAGTTGCCGTAGACCTGCGGGCCGACGACGAAGGCGATGTCGGGGTCGCGGAAGTAGCCGAGCATCCGCTCCAGGAAGTTCGCCAGCGGGACGTGGTCGGTGTCGACGGAGGCGAAGAACTCGTAGTCGTCGCCGTGCGCGACCAGCCAGGCGTTGTAGTTGCCGTGCTTGGTCCGCGCCCGGTGGGGGCCCTTGCGGGTGTTCCAGCCGGCGATGCCCTTGCGGGTGAAGTGCCGTACGCCGAGCTCCGCGCACAGGGCCCGGACCTCGGGGTCGTCCCCCTCGTCGAGCAGCCACACGTCGAGCGGGCCGTCGTGCCGCAGGGCGACCGCCCCGAGGAGGGTGCCCCGCACCATGGCGAGCGGCTCTTTGCCGGGGACGTACGTGGTCAGGAAGGCGACCTTGGTGCCGGGTTCGGGCGGCACCGGTACGGGGTCGCGGGCGACCATCGTGGCGTGGGCCACCGACAGGACGTTGACCAGCATGAAGAGCATGATCAGCGCGATGGAGCAGAGCATCACGGCGTCGAGGGCGACGAGCCGGCGATCGCCGCCCTCCCGGACGGTCCGGTGCGTGGGCCAGACGAGGTAGAGCAGCAGCCCGGCCGCGGCGACGGGGGCCAGGGCCATGAGGAGGACGGCGCGTATTCGGGTGCGGAGCTCCTCGCGCGCCAGCAGGGAGCGGTAGCCCACCCGGTAGACCCCGGCGGTGGCGGTGCGGTCCGGCTCCGCGAACGGTCCGGCGAGGCGGCTGTGGGTCTCGTAGTCGAAGCCTTCCGGCCGCACGGCCCCTCCAGTGCTCGAAGCCCAGGGTTTGATATCACCACAAAAGGTGACAAACCCTGGGCGTGTCGAACGGGGCTCGGCCGAACGGGGGGTTGCGCGAACCCGCCCCCGGACAGGGCCGTCCGGGTGGCGGGAACGCGGGACGCCGCTAGGCCAGGTGGCGCTCCACCGTTTCCACCTTGGACGTCAGCCCGTCGACCACACCGGGGCGGATGTCGGCCTTGAGGACCAGCGACACCCGCGGCGCGCGCTCCTCCACGGCCGCCACCGCGCGCTTGACCACGTCCATCACCTCGTCCCACTGCCCCTCGACCGAGGTGAACATGGCGTCCGTGCGGTTCGGCAGGCCCGACTCCCGTACGACGCGCACCGCGTCGGCCACGTACTCGCCGACCTCTTCACCGACCCCCAGCGGGGTCACCGAGAACGCGACGATCACGCTGCGTTCGCCGCCTCGCGCCGGGCGCGGGCCGCCATGACGCTGTCGGCCTCCTCGCGCTTGAGGAGCTTGTCGCCGTAGAGGCCGCCGAAGGGCAGCAGCGCCAGCAGGAAGAACAGGGCGACCTTCTTGACCGGCCACTTCGCCTTGTTCCACACGTCCAGCAGGAAGACCGCGTAGATGACGAACAGGATCCCGTGCAGGATGCCGAGCGGCATCATCAGGTAGTCGATGTCGGAGATCCGGCTCAGCACCGATCCGAAGATCAGCAGGGCCGGGAACGACAGCGCCTCGGGTACGGAGATGAGGCGCAGCCGGTGCAGGGCGGAAGCGGTCTTGATGTCCACGATGAGCCTTCGGGGTGGTGGCCGGGGGTCCGTTCCAGTCTCTCAGCCGCCCTGCCGGATCTTGAGGCGGGGCCGCCGCGGGGCCGCGCCCCGAGTGTGCGAGATGCCGCAGTCGCCGGATATCGGCCACCGGGCCCTGTTCGCCTCCGCCCGCTGCCGATAACGTCATCCCGTGGCTCAGTTCCGACTCCAAGGCAGCAAGGTGCTGGCCGTCGACCTGACCGGGGATGCCGTGAAAGCGAAGAACGGCTCCATGGTCGCGTACGACGGGCAGATGGCCTTCAAGAAGATGACCGGCGGCGGCGAAGGTTTGCGCGGCATGGTGACCCGTCGTCTGACGGGCGAACAGATGACGGTGATGGAGGTGCAGGGGCACGGCACCTGCTTCTTCGCCGACCGCGCGAGCGAGATCAATCTGGTCAACCTGCGCGGCGAGAAGCTGTACGTGGAGTCCAGCAACCTCCTGTGCACCGACGCCGGCCTGCGCACCGGCACCACCTTCACCGGCCTGCGCGGCGGGGCGACGGGCAACGGCCTGTTCACCACCACCGTCGAGGGCTCCGGGCAGGCGGCGATCATGTCCGACGGTCCCGCGGTGGTGCTGCGCGTCAGCGCCCAGTACCCGCTCTCCGTCGACCCGGGGGCGTACATCGCGCACACCGGGAACCTCCAGCAGTCCTTCCAGTCGGGGATCAACTTCCGCACCCTGATCGGCGAGGGCTCGGGCGAGGCGTTCCAGATCCGCTTCGAGGGCGAGGGCCTGGTCTACGTGCAGCCCAGCGAGCGCAACACCATCGGGGGCGACATCTGATGCCGTTCCGCGAGATCAACTCGAAGATGGTCGAGGCCCAGGTGATCCCGGGGCAGAGGATGTTCAGCCAGCGCGGCGCGATGCTCGCGTACCGCGGCGACGTCTCCTTCACCCCGAGCCTGACCGGCGGTCAGGGCGGGGTGATGGGCATGATCGGGCGCCGCGTGGCCAACGAGCAGACCCCGCTGATGACGGTCGAGGGCAGCGGCACCGTGATGTTCGGCCACGGCGGCCACCACATCCAGGTGATCAACCTGACCGGCGAGACCCTGTACGTCGAGGCAGACCGGCTGCTCGCCTTCGACGGCACGCTCCAGCAGGGCACCATGTTCATGGGCTCGCAGGGCGGCGTCATGGGCATGGTCCGCGGCCAGGTGACCGGTCAGGGCCTGTTCACCACCACCCTCAAGGGACACGGCTCGGTCGCCGTGATGGCCCACGGCGGGGTCATCGAGCTCCCCATCACCCCGAACCGGCCGATCCACGTCGACCCGCAGGCGTACGTGGCCCACCACGGGGACGTCAGGAACAAGCTCTCCACCGCGCTCGGCTGGCGGGACATGGTGGGGCGCGGCTCGGGCGAGGCGTTCCAGCTGGAGCTGTCGGGTCAGGGAGCGGTGTACGTGCAGGCCTCGGAGGAGAAGCTGTGAACTTTGGTCCCGTGATCGGCGGCCCGGGAGGCCCGACGGTCTTCGACCCGCACACCCTGCCCTCCGACGACAACGTGAACGCCTACACCTTCTGCGTGGAGCTCAAGGGGAGCCAGTGGTTCCTGCAGAAGGGCAAGATGATCGCCTACTACGGGCGGATGGAGTTCAACGGCGTCGGCAACGGCCGCTTCGACCGGCTGCTGCGCACCAGCTTCCACTCGCCGATGCACGCCGCCGACTGGGTGGTGGCCGAGGGCTCGGGCAAGATGCTGCTGGCCGACCGGGCGTTCGACGTGAACTCGTACGACCTGGACAATGGGAACCTGACGATCAGATCGGGCAACCTGCTGGCCTACCAGCCCTCGCTCGCCCTGAAGCAGTCGATCGTGCCGGGGTTCCTGACCCTGATCGGAACGGGGAAGTTCGTGGCGGCGTCCAACGGGCCGGTGGTGTTCATGGAGCCGCCGCTGCGCGTGGACCCGCAGGCGCTGGTGGGCTGGGCGGACTGCCCGTCCCCCTGCCACCACTACGACCACGGCTACATGTCGGGCGTCATCGGCGGGCTGCGCTCGCTGACGGGCATCGGCGGCAGCTCCGGCGAGGAACACCAGTTCGAGTTCGTCGGGGCCGGGACGGTGCTGCTGCAGTCCTCGGAGATGCTGATGGCGGAGCAGGCGATCGGGGCCGTCGGCGCCGGCGCGGAGTCGGCGGGCGTGCCCGGAGCCGGGTACGGCGGCGGCCACGGGCAGCAGGGTCCGCTGGGCCAGCTGGGCGTGCCGCGGATGCCGGGACAGCTGGGTGACATCCAGCGGCGCCTGGGACTCTGACATATTCCGACATCCTTTTTTGTACGTAATTCAACTTCTTAGGTAGAGTTCATTCATGGAGACCATGGAGACCGAGACGGCCACACGCTGGCTGACCGAGGCCGAGCAGTGCACCTGGCGCACCCACCTGGACGTCAGCAGGCTGCTGATGCACCAGCTGGAAAAGGATCTCCAGCCCTTCGGACTCACCAACAACGACTACGAGATCCTGGTGAACCTCTCGGAGTCCGAGGGCCACCGGATGCGGATGAGCGATCTCGCGACGTCGACGCTCCAGTCCAAGAGCCGGCTGTCCCACCAGATCACCCGCATGGAGACCGCGGGCCTGGTCGTCCGGGTGAACTGCGAGTCCGACCGGCGGGGCCTGTACGCCGTCCTGACCGACGAGGGCATGGAGCTCATGCGGAAGGTCGCCCCGCACCACGTGGCGTCCGTCCGCCGGCACTTCATCGACCTGCTGCCGCCGGAGGCCCTGGCGGCGCTGCGCGCCTCGCTGGAACCGGTCGCGACACACCTGCGGGACGAGCGCGGCAAGGCCTGACGGCGGCCCGGCACCGCCGGGGCGGCGCCCCGTCCGGGGTGCCGTCCGCGGCGGCGGCCCCGAGAATGAGTGGTAACGCTCGCTCGCCGGCCGCCCGCCGAGCAACCGTAAGCGCATGGCCGGCCAGAGGAGGTCAGCCATGCACCCCATGCACAAGGTGGCCGTCACGACCACGGCCGCGGCCGCGGCCGCGGTCCTGATCGCCGCGGGCCCGGCGGCGGCCGCCGCGCACACGGCCGAAGCGGCGAGAACCGCGCCCGCCGCCGCCCCGGCGCGCGCCGACGTGGACGCCGCCGGCGCCGCCGCGGCGGCGCTGAAGAGGTATCCGGGCGTCGTGGAGTCCATCGACAAGGACGGCGCCGTCTGGCACGTCGACGTCATCGGCAAGAACGGCAAGCACGCGGAACTGACGGTCGACACCCGCAGCGGCAAGGTGTTCACCGAGAACGCGGACGACGACGGCGACGACGGCGGCCAGAACAAGGCGGTGGTCGCCTCGAAGGTCACCGCCGAGCAGGCGATGAAGGCGGCCGTCGCCGCCCGTTCCGGCCAGGTCCGGTCCGTGGAATGGGACGACGATGACGACAACGGCTCCCGCTACTGGAACGTGGAGATCCAGTCCGGCGGCAAGACCGTCAACGTCCACGTCGACGCCGCCTCGGGCAAGGCGACGGTGTCCGGATCGGACTCGGACGGTGACGGCGACGGCAACTGACACGCGCCGGTCCGCGGGTTCCCGTGCGGACCGGATCGGGCGCCCCTAGACTGGCGAACGCCCGGATTACCCCGATCTTCGAGGGAGTGGCGTCATGGCCAAGCGCGGCAACAAGAAGCGAGCACGCAAGAAGAAGAAGGCGAACCACGGCAAGCGTCCCAACGCCTGACCGGTCCGCCTCGCGACGTACGAGAGCCGCGCCCCGCAAGACCGGGGCGCGGCTCTCGCGTGCGCGGGCCGCAACGCGGGCCCGCGAACCGCTCAGGACTCCGTCAGCGTCGCCAGGAGCGTGTCCGCGGCCGCGTACGGGTCCAGCTCGCCGGCCGCGACCCGGGCCGCCAGGGCGTCGAGGTGCGCGTCCCCGCGCACGTCCGCCATCCGGGCCCGCAGGGTCGTCACGGCGATGGTCTCCACCTCGCGCGCGGCCCGCGCCGTACGCCGCTCGGCCAGCACCCCGCGCTCGTCCATCCACGCCCGGTGCTTCTCCAGGGCCTCGACCAGCTCGTCGATGCCCTGGCCGCGCGCCGCGACCGTCTTGACGATCGGCGGCCGCCAGTCGCCCGCGCCCCGGGACTCCCCGAGACCGAGCATGTGGTTCAGCTCCCGGGCGGTGGCGTCGGCGCCGTCCCGGTCCGCCTTGTTCACCACGTACACGTCGCCGATCTCCAGGATGCCCGCCTTCGCGGCCTGGATCCCGTCGCCCATCCCGGGGGCCAGCAGCACCACCGACGTGTCGGCCTGCGAGGCGATCTCCACCTCCGACTGCCCGACCCCGACCGTCTCGACCAGGATCACCTCGCAGCCGGCCGCGTCCAGGACCCGGATCGCCTGCGGGGCGGCCCAGGCCAGGCCGCCCAGGTGGCCTCGGGTGGCCATGGAGCGGATGTAGACCCCCGGGTCGGAGGCGTGGTCCGACATCCGGACCCGGTCGCCGAGCAGCGCGCCGCCGGAGAACGGCGAGGACGGGTCGACGGCGAGGACGCCGACCCGCTTGCCGGCCTTGCGGTACGCGGAGACCAGCGCCGAGGTCGACGTGGACTTGCCGACGCCCGGGGAGCCGGTCAGGCCCACCACGTACGCCCCGCCCGTCAGCGGGGCCAGGGCCGCCATCACCTCGCGCAGCTGCGGGGACGCCCCCTCGACCAGCGAGATCAGCCGGGCCACCGCTCTCGGCCTGCCCTCACGCGCCTGGGCCACCAGCTGGGGGACGTCCACCGTCATACGTGCTGCGCTCCTCGGTTCGGGTAGGGGAAAGGGCTACTTCTTCGGGACCCGGACGATCAGGGCGTCGCCCTGGCCGCCGCCGCCGCACAGCGCGGCCGCACCGGTCCCGCCGCCCCGGCGCGCCAGCTCCAGGGCCAGGTGCAGCACCACGCGGGCGCCGGACATGCCGATCGGGTGCCCCAGGGCAATGGCGCCACCGTTGACGTTCACCCTTTCCGGGGTCACGCCCAGGTCCTTCATTGACTGCACGGCGACCGCCGCGAAGGCCTCGTTGATCTCGATGAGGTCCAGGTCGGAGACCTGGAGGCCCTCCTTCTTCAGCGCGTGCAGGATCGCGTTCGACGGCTGCGACTGCAGCGAGTTGTCGGGACCGGCCACATTGCCGTGGGCGCCGATCTCGGCGATCCACTCCAGACCCAGCTCCTCGGCCTTCGCCTTGCTCATCACGACCACCGCGGCGGCGCCGTCGGAGATCTGCGAGGAGGTGCCGGCCGTGATCGTGCCGTCCTTCGCGAAGGCCGGGCGCAGCTTGCCGAGGGACTCGACCGTGGTCTCCGGGCGGATGCCCTCGTCCTGGGAGAAGAGAACCGGCTCGCCCTTGCGCTGCGGGATCTCGACCGGGGTGATCTCGGCCTCGAAGACGCCGTTCTTCTGCGCGGCGGCGGCCCGCTGGTGCGAGGCGGCGGCGAACTCGTCCTGCGGGGCGCGCTCGATGCCCAGACGGCTGTTGTGCTTCTCCGTGGACTCGCCCATCGCGATGTGCTCGAAGGCGTCCGTGAGGCCGTCGTAGGCCATCGCGTCCAGCATCTCGATCGCGCCGTACTTGAAGCCCTCTCGAGACTTCGGCAGCAGGTGCGGGGCGTTGGTCATGGACTCCTGGCCGCCCGCGACCACGATGTCGAACTCGCCCGCGCGGATGAGCTGGTCGGCCAGGGCGATCGCGTCGAGGCCGGAGAGGCACACCTTGTTGATCGTGAGCGCCGGGACGTTCATGGGGATGCCGCCCTTGACCGCCGCCTGGCGGGCCGGGATCTGGCCCGCACCGGCCTGCAGCACCTGGCCCATGATCACGTATTGCACCTGGTCGCCGGCGATGCCGGCCCGCTCCAGGGCGGACTTGATGGCGAACCCGCCGAGGTCGGCGCCCGAGAAGGACTTCAGCGAGCCGAGCAGCCGCCCCATGGGGGTGCGGGCCCCGGCGACGATCACTGACGTGGTGTTGTTCGTTCCGGACATGGAGCACAGCCCCTTGAAGATGAGGGTGAACGAGGGTTTACCTGAATGTACTGAGCGGTACCCGCGCCGTCACCGGGCAGTCGGTGTGATCGCTGGCACGTTGCGTGACCGCCCTCCGCAGCGGTGCACTGGTCCCATGCTGACAAGAATCGACCACATCGGGATCGCCTGCTTCGACCTGGACAAGACTGTCGAGTTCTACCGTGCCACGTACGGCTTCGAGGTGTTCCACACCGAGGTCAACGAGGAGCAGGGTGTGCGCGAGGCCATGCTCAAGATCAACGAGACCTCCGACGGCGGCGCCTCCTACCTCCAGCTCCTCGAACCCACCCGCGAGGACTCCGCGGTGGGCAAGTGGCTGGCCAAGAACGGCGAGGGCGTGCACCACATCGCCTTCGGCACCGAGGACGTCCTGGGCGACTCGGAGGCCATCCGCGGCAAGGGCGTCCGGGTCCTGTACGACCAGCCCCGCACGGGTTCGATGGGCTCCTCGATCACCTTCCTGCACCCCAAGGACTGCCACGGAGTCCTCACCGAACTGGTCACCTCGAACCCCGACCACTGACGGACCACTGATGGCCCGATTCCCCGGCCGGTAGAGTGGCCATGGCTCGGCCGGGGTTCGGTGCGGAGACGGGGTCGGGGCCTGTGACCCCTGCCCCGGTATCTGACACCATTCCCCGGGGGCGTCGTTCAGCGGGCGAGCGATGCTCAATTGGGAGTGAGCTTGCGACCAGGGGACGGATGGGACCGCGCTGTGCGGGGCTACGAAAGCCAGGAGAGCCATCAGGCTGAAGCCGACCATCTCTCGCGCTTCGAAGCCGAGATGGAGCGGCTGAAGAAGGAGCGCGGGAAGGCCGTCCAGCACGCCGAGGACCTCGGCTACCAAGTCGAGGTGCTGCGCGCCAAGCTCCACGAGGTGCGCCGCAATCTGGCGTCCCGCCCCGCCTACGACAGTGCGGACATGGGCTACCAGGCGGAGCAGCTGCTCCGCAATGCCCAGATCCAGGCCGACCAGATGCGCTCGGACGCCGAGCGCGAACTGCGCGACGCCCGGGCACAGACCCAGCGCATCCTCCAGGAGCACGCCGAGCACCAGGCGCGCCTGCAGGCCGAGCTGCACGCCGAGGCGGTCAACCGCCGCCAGCGGCTGGACCAGGAGCTCAACGAGCGCCGCCAGACCGTCGAGGCGCACGTCAACGAGAACGTGGCCTGGGCCGAGCAGCTGCGCGCCCGTACGGAGTCCCAGGCCCGCCGGCTCATGGACGAGTCCCGCGCCGAGGCCGAGCAGTCCCTGAACGCGGCCCGCGCCGAGGCCGCCCGCGTCGCCGAGGAGACCCGCCGCCGGCTGACCGCCGACGCCGAAGCCGCCCGCGCGGAGACCGAGGCGACCCTGCTGCGTGCGCGCAAGGAGGCCGAGCGGCTGCTGACCGCCGCCTCCGCACAGGCCCAGGAGGCCACCGAGCACGCCGAGCGGCTGCGCAGCAGCACCAGCGCCGAGGCCGAGCAGACCCGGCAGCAGACCCTCGACCTCGGCCGCGTCGCCGAGCAGCGGGTCCAGGAGGCCGACGGCGCCCTGCGCTCCGCGCGCGCCGAGGCCGAGAAGCTGCTCGCGGAAGCCAAGGAGAGCGCCGCCCGGCAGCTCGCCTCGGCGGAGTCCGTCAACGAGCAGCGCACCCGCACCGCCAAGGAGCAGGTGGCGCGGCTGGTCGGCGAGGCCACCAAGGAGGCCGAGGTCCTCAAGGCCGAGGCCGAGCAGACCCTGGCCGACGCCCGCGCCGGCGTCGAGCGGCTGCGCGCGGAGGCAGCGGAGCAGGCCCGCGCGGCGGCGGCCGAGGACACGGCCGCGCAGCTGGCGAAGGCGGCCCGCACCGCCGAGGACGTACTGAACAAGGCCTCGGAGGACGCGCGGGCCACCACCCGCGCCGCGTCCGAGGAGGCCGAGCGGATCCGCCGCGAGGCCGAGTCCGAGGCGGAGCGGCTGCGGGCCCAGGCGGCGGCCACGGCCGACGAGCTCAAGGGCGCCGCGAAGGACGACACCGAGGAGTACCGGGCCCGGACCGTCGAGCTCCAGGAGGAGGCCCGGCGGCTGCGCGGCGAGGCCGAGCAGCTGCGCGCGGAGGCCGTCGCCGAGGGCGAGCGGATCCGCGGCGAGGCGCGCCGCGAGGCCGTCCAGCAGATCGAGGAGGCGGCCCGGACCGCCGAGGAGCTGCTCGGCAAGGCCAAGTCGGACGCGGACGAGCTGCGCGGCGGGGCGAGCGCCGAGAGCGAGCGGGTCCGCGCCGAGGCCGTCGAGCGGGCCACCACGCTGCGCAAGCAGGCCGAGGAGACGCTGGAGCGCACCCGCGCCGAGGCGGAGCGGCTGCGCACCGAGGCCGAGGAGGAGGCGGAGTCCGTACGGGCCGAGGCCGACGCGGCCGCCCGGGCGCGGCGCGAGGAGACCGAGCAGGCCCTCGCGGCGAAGCGGGCGGAGGCGGACGAGGAGCTCGTACGCCTGCACGCGGAGGCCGAGAGCCGGCTGGGCACGGCCGAGCAGACGCTGCGCGACGCCCGCGGGGCGGCGGAGAACATCCGCCGGGAGACCGCCGAGGAGGCCGACCGGCTGCGCGCCGAGTCGGCGGAGCGGATCCGCACCCTCCAGGCGCAGTCGGAGGCGGAGGCCGACCAGCTGCGCACGGACGCGGCGGACGACGCCGGGCGGACGCGCGCGGAGGCCGAGCAGGTCGCCGTACGCCTGCGCAGCGAGGCGGAGTCCGAGGCGGAGCGGGTGCGCACGGAGGCGAAGGAGACCGCGGACCGGCTGCGCGCGGAGGCGAAGGCCGCCGCCGAGCGGGTCGCCGCGGAGGCCGCCGAGGCGCTGGCCGCCGCGCAGGAGGAGGCCGCCCGGCGCCGCCGGGAGGCCGAGGAGACCCTCGCGTCGGCCCGTACGGACGCGGACAGCGAGCGGGCCCAGGCCCGCGAACAGAGCGAGGAGCTGCTGGCCTCGGCCCGCAAGCGCTCCGAGGAGGCGCAGGCCGAGGCGGCCCGGCTGACCGAGGAGGCCGAGCGGCGCGCCGCGGAGCTGGTGTCGGCGGCGGAGGCCACCGCCCAGCAGGTGCGGGACTCCGTCGCCGGGCTGCGCGAGGAGGCCGACGAGGAGATCGCCGGGCTGCGCAGCGCCGCCGAGCACGCGGCGGAGCGTACGAAGACGGAGGCCGAGGAAGAGGCCGCGCGGGTCCGCGCCGACGCCTACGACGAGCGCGAGCGGGCCACCGAGGACGCCAACCGGATCCGCACCGAGGCGCGGGCGGAGACGGACGCGGCGAAGGCGCTGGCCGAGCGCACGGTCGGCGACGCGATCGCCGAGGCGGAGCAGCTGCGCGGCGACACCGCGGAGTACGCCCAGCGGGTGCGTACGGAGGCGACGGACGCGCTGGCCGCGGCCGAGCGCGACGCGGCCCGCACCCGGGCCGACGCCCGGGAC
Organism: Streptomyces sp. NPDC001903; assembly: GCF_042891345.1. Taxonomy (NCBI): domain Bacteria; kingdom Bacillati; phylum Actinomycetota; class Actinomycetes; order Kitasatosporales; family Streptomycetaceae; genus Streptomyces; species Streptomyces sp. NPDC001903. The sequence continues at coordinate 522,565 of NZ_JBIASZ010000001.1, read as the reverse complement.
GACGCGAACCGGATCCGCGGCGAGGCGGCCGAGGCCCTGGAGGCCTCGCGCGCCGAGGGCGGCCGGATCGTCGCCGAGGCGACGGCGGAGGCCGAGCGGCTGACCGGCGAGACCGAGGCCGCGAACGCGGTGACGGTCGGCGAGGCCGCGGCCGAGGCCGAACGGCTCACCACCGAGGCGACTCTGGCGGCGGACGCCACCCGCGCCGAGGCGGCGGGCATCCTGGACGAGGCGCGCTCCGAGGCGGGCCGGCTGCGCAGCGAGGCCGCCGAGCAGGCGGACCGGCTCATCACCGAGGCCGCGGCCGAGGCGGACCGGCTCACGGAGGAGACGCGCGCCGCGAACGAGGCCGCGGTCGGCGAGGCGACGGCGAAGGCCGAGCGGCTCACCCGGCAGGCGTCCGACATGCTGGCCGCGGCCGAGCGGGACGCGGCGCGGGTCCTGGTCGACGCCCGCAACGAGGGCGACCGGCTGGTCGACGAGACGCGGGCGGCCAACGAGGCGACGGTCGCCGAGGCCGAGGCCGAGGCCGAGCGGCTGCGCGCCGAGGCGGCGCGGACCCTGGACGACGCCCGCGCGGAGGGCGGCCGGATCATCGGCGAGGCCACCGCGGAGGCCGACCGGGTCACGGTCGCGGCGAACGAGACCCTGGCGAGCGCCGAGCGGGAGTCCGAGCGGACGCTCGACGAGGCGCGCGCGGAGGCCGGCCGGCTGCGCGGCGAGGCGGCCGAGCAGGCGGACCGGCTCATCACGGAGGCGGCCTCCGAGGCGGACAAGCTCACCGAGCAGACCCGCAAGGACAACGAGCGCACGGTCGGCGAGGCCCGGTCCGAGGCCGAACGGCTGCGCGCGGAGGCCTCGGAGGCCCTGGCCTCGGCGCAGGAGCACGCGACCCGTACCCGCTCGGAGGCCGAGCGGGTCAAGGCCGAGGCGGCGACGCAGGCCGAGCGCACCCGTACGGAGGCCCGCGCGGAGTCCGAGCGGCTGCTGGACGAGGCCCGCGAGGAGGCCAACAAGCGGCGCAGCGAGGCGGCGGAGCAGGTCGACCGGCTCATCACCGAGGCGGCGTCCGAGGCGGACAAGCTCACCAGCGACGCGCAGGCGCAGGCCCTGGCGGCCACCACGGCGGCCGAGGAGCAGGCCGACGCGATGGTCGACGCGGCGCGCAAGGAGGCCGCGCGGATCTCCTCGGAGGCGACGGTCGAGGGCAACTCCCTGGTGGAGAAGGCCCGTACGGACGCGGACGAGCTGCTGGTCGGCGCGCGCTCGGACGCGGCCGCCATAAGGGAGCGGGCGGAGGAGCTGCGCTCCCGCGTCGAGGGCGAGGTCGAGGAGCTGCACGAGCGGGCCCGCCGGGAGTCCGCCGAGCAGATGAAGTCGGCTGGCGAGCGCGTGGACAAGCTGGTGCGGGCGGCGACGGAGCAGAGCGTCGAGGCCGAGGCGAAGGCCAAGGCGCTGGTGTCGGACGCGAGCAGCGAGGCGAGCAAGGTGCGCATCGCGGCGGTCCGCAAGGCGGAGGCGCTGCTCAAGGAGGCCGAGCAGAAGAAGGCCGAGCTGGCCCGGGAGGCGGAGAAGGCCCTCGCGGAGGCGAAGGCGGAGGCCGAGCGACTGGTCGACGAGGGCCGCCGTGAGCTGGAAGTCCTGGTGCGCAGGCGCGAGGACATTCAGGCGGAGATCTCCCGTGTCCAGGACGTTCTTGAGGCGTTGGAATCATTCGAGGCGCCTTCGGGCGGCGGAAAGCCGGCGGTGGGCGGACAGGGCGCGGGGGGCGTGAAGGCCGGGGCCTCAGCCGGCTCCACCCGTTCGGGTGGGAAGGCGTCGGAGGGCTAGCAATCGATCTGGATGTGTGTTCCTGATGAAGGTTCAGGCGAACGAGTGACAAGCATTCTGTCGCCTTGCCACTCAAAAGGGGTGTCATTGTCCAGATCAAACGCGGATTGACTCGATGACACGCCGCTCGGGCGCCTAGGATTCCCCTAACACCTCACGTAGCACCTCATCGGTCTCATTCGACAGGAACCCCATGAGCGACACTTCCTCCCCCTTCGGCTTCGAGCTCGTGCGGCGTGGTTACGACCGCGGTCAGGTGGACGACCGCATTACCAAGCTGGTCTCCGACCGCGACAGCGCCCTTGGACGTATCAACTCTCTGGAAAAGCGGATCGAGGAGCTGCACCTCGAGACGCAGAACGCCCAGGCCCAGGTGAGCGACGCCGAGCCGTCGTACGCCGGCCTCGGCGCCCGGGTCGAGAAGATCCTGCGCCTGGCCGAGGAGGAGGCGAAGGACCTGCGCGAGGAGGCCCGTCGCGCGGCCGAGCAGCACCGCGAGCTCGCCGAGTCGGCTGCCCAGCAGGTGCGCAACGACGCCGAGTCGTTCGCCGCCGACCGCAAGTCGAAGGCGGAGGACGAGGGCGTCCGCATCGTCGAGAAGGCCAAGGGCGACGCCTCCACCCTGCGCGCCGAGGCCCAGAAGGACGCCGCCTCCAAGCGCGAGGAGGCCGACGCCCTGTTCGAGGAGACCCGCGCCAAGGCCGCCCAGGCCGCCGCGGACTTCGAGACCAACCTGGCCAAGCGCCGCGAGCAGTCCGAGCGCGACCTGGCCTCGCGTCAGGCCAAGGCCGAGAAGCGCCTCGCGGAGATCGAGCACCGCGCCGAGCAGCTGCGCCTGGAGGCCGAGAAGCTCCGTACGGACGCCGAGCGCCGCGCCCGCCAGACGGTGGAGACCGCGCAGCGCCAGGCCGAGGACATCGTCGCCGACGCCAACGCGAAGGCGGACCGCATCCGCAGCGAGTCCGAGCGCGAGCTGGCGGCGCTCACCAACCGCCGGGACTCGATCAACGCCCAGCTCACCAACGTCCGCGAGATGCTGGCGACGCTGACCGGTGCGGCCGTCGCGGCGGCCAACCCGATCGTCGACGACGAGCCGGTCACCCGCGGCGTTCCGGCGCAGCAGAGCCGCTAGTACGCGCGGTAGCACGCACGGCAGTTCACCGGCGGTCGACCGGTCGGACGGCCGCCGTCTACCGGCCCGTGGACGAACGTCCTGCCCGAGGGCCCTGTGTCACCTGTTTGAGGTGGCGTGGGGCCCTCGGGCGTTCTAGCGTGAGCGGCATGATCGAGCTTGAGGGCCTTACCAAACGATTCGGCGCGAAGACCGCCGTGGACCACCTCAGCTTCCAGGTCAGACCGGGGGTGGTGACCGGCTTCCTCGGCCCCAACGGGGCCGGGAAGTCCACGACCATGCGCATGATGCTCGACCTCGACAATCCGACCAGCGGTACGGTCCGGATCGACGGGAAGCACTACCGGGACCTGCCGGAGCCGTTGAAGCACATCGGTGCGCTGCTGGACGCGAAAGCCATGAACGGCGGCCGCAGCGCTTACAACAACCTTCTCTGCCTTGCCCAGTCGAACCGCATCCCGGAGAGCCGGGTCGCGGAGGTACTGGATCTCGTCGGGCTGACTCCCGTGGCGAAGAAGAAGTCGAAAGGATTTTCGCTGGGCATGGGCCAGCGGCTGGGAATCGCCTCCGCACTGCTGGGCGACCCGGAGATCCTCATGTTCGACGAGCCCGTCAATGGTCTGGACCCGGAGGGAATTCTCTGGATCCGAAATCTTATGAAGGGGCTGGCGTCCGAGGGGCGGACGATCTTCGTCTCCTCCCACCTGATGAGCGAAATGGCGCTGACCGCGGACCATTTGATCGTCATCGGCCAGGGAAAGCTTCTGGCCGACATGTCCATGGCTGATTTCATTCACAAGAACTCGCGCAGCTACGTCCGGCTGCGCTCACCTCAGCAGGAGCGGCTCAAGGACGTCCTGCACGAAGCCGGGATCGACGCCATCAGCGTCCCGGCCACCGGCGCACTGGAGATCGACGGGGTGGCCGCGGAGCAGCTCGGCGAACTGGCCGCGCAGCACCAGATCGTGCTCCACGAACTCAGCCCGCAACGGGCTTCACTGGAGGAAGCGTTCATGCGCATGACGGCGGACTCCGTCGAGTACCACGCCCACGCACCGGGAGAACCGGGGCTGCCCCCGGGGCCCGGCCCGGCCGTCGACGCCCCCGCGTGGGGCGCCGGGTACGAGGCGACGCGCAAGGGCGGGCAGTGACCATGTCCTCCTTCCCCGCCGTTCTCCGGTCCGAGTGGACCAAGATCCGCACGGTCGCCTCCACCACCTGGACCCTGGTCGCGGCCCTGGTGGTCACGGTCGGCGTGAGCGCCGGCCTGTGCGCCGTCTTCAACGCCACCTTCAACGACATGCCGCAGGAGCAGCAGGTCACCTTCGACCCGACCCTGGCCAGCTTCGCGGGCATGACCCTCGGCCAGCTCGCCATGATCGTCTTCGGTGTGCTGGTGGTGGGCACCGAGTACAGCTCGGGCATGATCCGCACCTCGCTGGCCGCCGTACCGCGCCGGGCGAGCTTCCTGGCCGGCAAGCTGATCGTGGCCACCGGCCTCGCGCTGGTCGTGGGCCTCGTCACCAGCTTCCTGTCCTTCTTCCTCGGACAGGCCATCCTGGGCGACCGCAGCATCGGCATCGACGCGCCGAACGTGCTGCGCGCCGTGATCGGCGCCGGCCTCTACATGGCCATGATCGCCCTGTTCTCGATGGGCGTGGCGACGATCCTGCGCAGCTCGATGCTGTCGCTCGGCATCCTGATGCCGTTCTTCTTCCTGGTCTCGACGATCCTCGGGGCGGTCAGCGCGACCCGGAAGGTCGCCCAGTACTTCCCGGACCAGGCCGGCTCCAAGATCATGCAGGTGGTCCCGGGGGCGATGGACAGCGGCGAGGCCCCCTACGGGCCGTGGGGCGGCTTCGGGATCATGGCGCTGTGGGTGCTGGCCGCCGTGCTCGGCGGCTACCTCGTACTGAACAAGCGCGACGCCTGATCCCCGCGCACGTGAGGCGTCCGCCGTGCGGCGGACGCCTCACGTACTACGGGTCATCCCCGGGTCGGAGTCAGGGACAGCTCAGGGATCCGGTCCGGGGTGGAACCGTAGGCGACTCGATATCCTCTTAACCCTTACGCGGACGAAAGTCGTCCGGTCCTGGCAAGGGGCAGAGCAGAGGCAGAGCAATGATCGAGGCTGTCGGCCTGACCAAGCGCTACGGCGCCAAGACCGCCGTCGACCAGCTGTCCTTCCAGGTCAGGCCGGGTCACGTGACGGGATTCCTGGGGCCGAACGGCTCCGGGAAGTCCACCACCATGCGCATGATCCTCGGCCTGGACCGGCCCACGGCGGGCAGCGTGACGATCAACGGCCTGCCCTTCCGGCGGCTGCCGAACGCCCAGCGGCACGTCGGGGCCCTGCTCGACGCCAAGGCCGTGCACGGCGGCCGCCGCGCCCGCAGGCACCTGCTCTCCCTCGCCCAGCTCTCCGGCATCCCCGAGAAGCGCGTGGACGAGGTACTGGCCGTCGTCGGCCTCCAGGACGTCTCCCGGCAGCGTACGAAGGGCTTCTCGCTCGGCATGGGCCAGCGGCTCGGCATCGCCGCCGCCCTCCTCGGCGACCCCCAGGTGCTGCTCTTCGACGAGCCGGTCAACGGGCTCGACCCCGAGGGGATCCTCTGGGTCCGCACCCTCATGCGCCGGCTGGCCGCCGAGGGCCGGACCGTGTTCGTCTCCTCACACCTGATGAGCGAGATGGCGCTGACCGCCGACCACCTCATCGTGATCGGCCGCGGGCGGCTGCTGGCCGACATGGGCACCCAGGAATTCATCGCGCACAACTCGGCCGGATTCGCGCGGGTGCGCGCGGCCGACAATGATCACGCTGGCCGGGATGCACTGGGTGAAGCCCTGACCAAAGCCGGCGGTCGGGTCCTCCAGGAACCCGAGGGGACACTGCGCGTGACCGGCCTGGAGCTCTCCCGGATCTCCGACCTCGCCCACGAGGCCGGCGTACGGCTGTGGGAGCTGTCCCCGCACCTGGCCTCGCTGGAGGAGGCCTACATGCGGATGACCCAGGCCGACGTGGAGTACACCTCCACCGAGGACCCGCGCGCCGAGCTGTGGGAGCCCGAGCCGCTGACCGTCCCCGCCTGGGAGGACGAGCTCCAGACGCCACAGGTGCCGCAGGGCGCCTTCTTCGCTCCCCCTCCGCCCGGCGCGGGCGGGCGGCCCTTCCTGATGCCCGCCGACCCCGGCGAGCTCGCCGGCACCGACCGGAACACCACCGAGGACACCCGATGACCGGCTCCACCCGTACCGCGAGCACCGCAGACCGGCCGAAGAGCTACAGCTCGCCGCTGGAGACGCCCCGGCCGCACCTCGGGCACGCCGTGGCCTCCGAGTGGACGAAGCTGATCTCCGTGCGCTCGACCGTGTGGACGCTCGGCTCGCTGGTGCTGCTCGTCGTCGGCATCGGGCTGCTCGCCGTCTCCGAGACGCGCTCGGCCGACTACCAGCAGGTGCCGCTGACGGCGCCCGCGCTGTTCGGACTGCTGGTGGGCCAGATCTCCGTGATGGTGCTCGGCGTCCTGACGATCACCTCCGAGTACGGCACCGGGATGATCCGTACGACCCTGACCGCCGCCCCCGACCGGGCGCGGGTGCTGACCGCGAAGTACCTGGTGTTCGCCACCGTCGCCTTCCTCGCGGTCTCCGGTTCGGTGGCGGTCGTGGGACTGTCCTCCGCGATCCTGCGGGGCGGCTCGGCCGCCGGGTCGCACGGCGCCTCCGAGTGGATCCACGCGCTGGTCGGCTGTGTCTACGTCACCCTGCTCGGGGTCCTCGGGCTCGCGGTCGGGGCGATGCTGCGGCACTCCGCCGGGGCGATCGCCGTGATGCTGGGGCTGATCACGCTGCCGCCGGTGATAGGGGCGATGCTCAGCATGTGGGAGACCCTGGCCCCGATCGGCAGCGCCGTGCTCCGCTACAACGCCCCGGTCGCCCTCATGAGGCTGTTCGGCCTGCCGGACGCCGACACCGGGAGCGCGCCCGGAACCACCGTCCAGCTGCTGCTGATCCTGCTGGTGACGGGGGCCGCCGTGGCGGGCTCGTACGTGGTGGTCGGCCGCCGCGACGTCTGATCCCGTACGCGGGAGTCAGTACTTGGGGGCGTTCCTGGACCGCTGCACCCGTGAGGTGCGGCGGTCCTTCGCGTTCCAGCAGGCCTTGTGCCAGTGGCGGCGGTCGTCCACGCCGCCGTACTCCGGCCAGGCCACCAGGTGCGGGGTGCCCGAGGGGATCTCCTGGTCGCAGCCCGGACAGCGGTAGCGCTTGCCCGCCGCGCTCGCGCCCGCGACGTGCCGGACCTTCCACTCCTCGCCCTGGTACTCCTCCGTGCGCTCCAGCCCGTAGCGGTCGAGGCCGGTGCTGGGGCGTTCTTCCGGAGTCTCGCCGCCCCTGGGGCGGTTGTGGCGCGGTGACACGTATACCTCACGTATGGGCGGACCGAAGTGACTTTCTCCCAGACTACGCGCAGCGAGGCCGGGTACCCGCAGGGTGGCTGACAGAGGTCGGCAGACCGCGGCGCGCTCGCAGTCTTCCGGCCTGACTATCCCAATAACTTTCGTGTCAGGCCGTGCCTTTGGCACGTGTCAGACGTTGTTGCCATCAGATGAACCGGTCCACCTGGGGGAGGCCGCGTCAGCCACGAGGAAGGCAGAAGGCGATGCGTGTAGGAGCGTTTGTACTGGCGGCCCAGTTCCCGGGCCAGGGGCAGGGGGAGGCGCTGCACCGGGCGGTGCGGACCGCGGAGGTGGCCGAGGAGGCTGGGCTGGACTCGGTGTGGCTCGCCGAGCACCACTTCGTCCCGTACGGGGTCTGCCCCTCGGCGGTGACCTTGGCGGCCCTCCTGCTGGGGCGGACGAGGCGGCTGCGGGTGGGCACGGCGGTGAGCGTGCTGCCGAACACGCATCCGGTGGCCCTCGGGGAGCAGGCCGCCCTGCTGCACCTGACCTCGGGCGGCCGCTTCACCCTGGGGGTGGGCCGGGGAGGGCCCTGGGTGGACCTGGAGGTGTTCGGCGGCGGTCTGGACGCCTACGAGAGGGAGTTCCCGGAGGGCCTGGACCTGCTGCGGCGCTGGCTGGCCGAGCCGCGGGTGGCGGGCGCCGGCGAGCGGTACGGGTTCCGCGAAGTGGCCGTCGTACCGCGCCCGTCGGAGGCGCTGGACGGGGACGGGTCAGGGCCGGAAGTGATCGTCGCGTGCACCTCGCCCGCGTCGGTGCGCCTCGCCGCCGAGCGGGGGCTGCCGATGCTGCTGGGCATGCACTGCGGGGACGAGGACAAGGCGGAGATGGTCGCCCTGTACCGGCGTACGGCCGCGGCGGCGGGCCGCAACCCGCACGCGCCGCACGTGTCGGCGGGCGTGTGCCAGTTGGCGGACCGTACGGCGGACGCCCGCGAGGCCCTGCTGAAGGCGATGCCGGGCTGGCTGAAGCAGGGGCTGGACGCGCACGTGACGGTGGACGGCCGGGAGCGTGCGATGCGGGACCCCGTCGCCTACACCGAGCTGCTGTGCGACCTGCACCCCGTGGGCAGCCCGCGGCTGGCGGCGAACCGGCTCGCGGCCACCTCGGAGCGGACGGGCATCACGCGCTTCGCCCTGCTGGCGGAGGGCTCCGGGGATCTGGCCGCGACGGAGGAGAACGTACGGCGCCTCGGCGCCGAGGTCCTGCCCCGTCTCGGCTGAGGCTGCCGCCCCGGTATCAATGGCACCTCCCCCGATACGGAGCGGCAGCGGAGTACGGTCGGTCAGCAGTCCCGCAGCTCGGGCGACTGGTTGAGCAGCTGGCCGCGGATCGAAGTGAACTTGGCGAGCCGGTCGTCCGACGAGGGATCCAGCGGGAACACGGCCACCCGGTGGCAGTTCTGGAAGGCCAGGCGCACCCCGAAGTGCCGCTGCAGCGCACCACGTATCGCGTCACTCGCGAGAGCGCGCAGCAGCTGTCCGCGCGCCTGCTCGTCGGGCGGCGGCGTCTGGTTGTCGGCGAACTCTCCGCCGTCCACCTTCAGCTGGGCCACCAGCGAGCTGATCATCTCCCACGCGAAGGGCAGGGAGGTCCGGACGCAGTCGACGAAAGCGGCTTCGTCGACCTCGCCTCGCTCGGCCTGTTCGAGTAGGGCCGGTGAGACGTCGAGCGACATGGGTTCTCCTCTCGCGACCCCGGCCGTTTGGGTTGCCGGAGTCTTACGGGCAGGGAAGGAGGCCGCGACGCAGAGTGCACGCTCCGCCACCTCCCGCTCACCACGGTAGGCGCCCCGTGGGTGGCGCACCAGGAGAATGCGCATACAACGCGCCATCCGCGAACGGGGCTTTCGGGGGCGAATCGCGTGGAGGCCTTTCCGTCGAGTAGCGTTGCCGACCATGCGTCTCGTCATTGCCCGCTGCTCCGTCGACTACGCGGGCCGGCTCACCGCCCATCTGCCCTCGGCACCCCGTCTGATCCTCGTGAAGGCCGACGGCAGTGTCTCGATCCACGCGGACGACCGGGCGTACAAACCGCTCAACTGGATGTCGCCCCCCTGCACCCTCAAGGAGGGGACCGGGGACGATGCCGGCGTCTGGACCGTCGTCAACAAGGCGGGCGAGAAGCTCATCATCACCATGGAGGAAGTCCTCCACGACTCCTCCCACGAGCTGGGCATCGACCCGGGTCTGATCAAGGACGGCGTGGAGGCACACCTCCAGGAGCTCCTGGCGGACCGCATCGAAACGCTGGGCGACGGCTACACGCTGATCCGGCGCGAGTACATGACGGCGATCGGCCCGGTGGACATCCTGTGCCGGGACGCCTCCGGCGCGACGGTGGCCGTGGAGATCAAGCGGCGCGGCGAGATCGACGGCGTCGAGCAGCTGACCCGCTACCTGGAACTCCTGAACCGGGACCCGCACCTGGCGCCGGTGCGCGGCGTTTTCGCGGCCCAGGAGATCAAGCCCCAGGCCCGCGTTCTGGCCACGGACCGCGGCATGGACTGCGTGGTCCTGGACTACAACGCCCTGCGCGGCATCGAGGACGACAAGCTCCGCCTGTTCTGACGGCTCGGCCGAGCGCCGGGCCCGGGAGGGCCGGCGCTCGGCAGGTCACGCGGTCACGCGGTCACGCGGTCGCCGACGGGCTGGCCGGTGTGGCCGTCGCGGTGGGCGTCGGGGCCGGGGTCGACGGCGGCGGCGTGGGCTCGGTCGTCGGCGGCGTCGGGTCCGGGTCCGGCGACGGGGGCTTCGGCCCGTTCGACGACGGCTTCTGCGAGGGCGGCGGCGTGACCGGCTTGCGCGACGGCGGCCGCGGCGGCTGGTTCGGGTCCGGAGTGAGGGCCGATTCCGGGGAGCCCGGATCCGAGGCTTCGGGGGCCGCGGTTCCCGGGTCCGTTGCAGGATCGTTCCCGCTCGTGCCCGGCACGCCCGGGACCGCCGCCCCGGGCGTCGGCGTGGACGACACCGCCGGGCCGCCCCCGCCCGCCGGGCTCTGCGGATCGTCCGAGCCGCCCATCGCCAGGGCCATCACCGTGCCCAGCGCCACGACCGTCAGCGCCCCCGCCGCCGCCAGCAGCACCGGCTTGCGGCGCGGCTGCGTACGCGGCGCCGGTGCGGGCGCGGGCACCACCGGCGGCGCCGGCTTCGGGTTGAGGGGGAAGGCCTCCTCGAAGACTTCGGTGAGGGTCGTCGGGGCCTCCGAGCGTCCGATCACCGGCACCACGGGCGCCACCGCGGGCGCGGCCGCCGCGGGCGAGCCCGTCGCGGGGCGGGCCGGCGCAGGCCTCGCCGCCGCGCGTCCGGCCGCCGCGGGTCCGGCCGCCGGCAGCACCGTCGTCACCGCCTCCGCGGACGCCGCGGCCGCCGCCTCCGGCGGCTCCAGCCGCAGCGGCGGCGACACCTCCACCCCCGCCTTCTCGCGGTCGGTGACCAGCGCGAGCGCACGCCGCCCCGCCACCGTGCCCCGCTTGTCGGCGAGCGCGCCCTTCAGGCCTATGGAGGCCTCCAGTTCGGCCCGCGCCCGGTCCAGCCGCCCCTCGCACAAAGCGAGTACGCCGAGCTCGTGGTGGAAGTACGCCTGCTCCGCGACCTCTCCCGCCTTGCGCGCCGCCTCGGCCCCCGAGCGCAGCACCCGCTCCCACGCCTCCCAGTGCCGCGAGGCCGCGAACGCCGGGGCCGCGGTCCGGGCCAGCAGCACGGCGGCCACCACGTCCGCGCCGGCCAGCGCCGCCAGCACCGCGTCGGCCTCCGCCGCGACCCGCTCCGGGGTCACCGAGGCGTGTCCGGTCCACCAGGCGTAGTGGCGGGCGGCCGTACGGGCCTCCTCCGCCGCGGTGTCCCCGTACCCGGCCTCCTCCAGCTGCCGTGCGACCCCGGCGGCCAGCCGGTAGCGGGTGCCGACCGGGGTGAGCAGTCCGCAGCCCAGCAGTTCCGCGACCGCCGCGTCGGCGTGGGTGTCCCCCACGAGCGCCGGCAGGTGCGCGTGGTGCGGGAGCTCCCCTCCCAGCGCGCAGGCGATGCGCAGCGCCGCCCGCGCGGACTCGCTGACCCGGGAGGCCAGCAGCTCGGCGGGGGCCGCGCCCTCGGCCAGCGTCGGCAGCGGTATGACCGCGGCCTCGCGCGGCCGCTCCTCGAAGACCCCGGGCTCCTCGTCCTCGTCCCCGGCCGAGGAAAGGTTTCGCTCGTCGCGCTGGCGCAGCAGCGCCGCCGCCTGTACGAAGCGCAGCGGCAGCCCCTCGGACGCGAACCGCAGGTCGCCCGCCCAGGCGGTCTCCTCCTCGGTCAGCACCCGGCCCGTGCCGGCTTCGAGCAGCTCCACGCACTCGGCCCGGCCGAGCCCGCCGAGGAAGACCTCCTCCAGGTGCGAGTCGTCGGAGGGGGCCCGGGTGTCGGGGGTGGCGGCCAGCAGGTAGGCGCACTCGGGGGTGGCGCGCAGCAGCTCGTCGAGGGCGGCCCCGCCCATCTCCAGGTCGTCGAGGAGCACGATGGCGCCGATGTCCCGTACGCGGGCGAGGAGTTGGGTCCGCTCGGGCCGCTCCTGCGAGGCCTCGTACACGGCGGCGTACAGGGCGTGCAGCAGCTCTCCGGGCTGCTGGTGCCCGTACCCGCTGAGCCGTACGACGCCGTCGGGCGCCATGCGCGCGCAGTCGGCGGCCACCGCGTCCAGCAGGGAGCTGCGGCCGGAGCCGGCGGGCCCGGTCAGCCGGACGGAGCGGCCGCGGCCCAGCAGCCGTACAAGGCGCTCGCGCTCCTCCTCGCGGGCGAGGAGCGGCGGGGCCGGGGCGGCGGGGCCGGGCAGGACGGGCGGGCGCGCGGCGGAATCTCGGGCGGCGCGGTCGGCGGCGGTGCGCTTGGCGGGGGCGCTGCCGCCGGTGCCGGGGCGGCGCGGCTCGATCTCGCTGCCGTCGACGGGGTTCACGGTGAGCGTGAAGTCCCCGGCGGTGAGGGTGACGACGCGCGCGACGGCGGGGCCGGCGGCGGCCCCTGCGGGTGCCGCGGAGGCCGTCGCGGGAGGCGCGGGCGCCGTCGCGGGCACGGGTGCCGTCGCGGGCTGCTCCACCGGTTCGGGCTGCCCCTGCGTGCGGTCCATGACCTCGTCCCCCGATCGCGCCCTGCGCCGTAGCCGTCGTGTCGTACCGTCCGGCCTTCGCACATTCCGCTGTCGCTACGGGTCCGGTTCCGCCCGAACCCTAGACGGTGCCCGGTCGTGCACGGAACCGCAGGGGTGCCATCACCACCGGACCGTTACGTTTCCGCAGGAAGGGTGGACGGTGGCCGCGTCAGACCCTCGGGAGGGATTCCGCTTCCAGCCCGCCCTCGATCGCGAGGATGCGGTGGAGCCGGGTGGCGACGAGGAGGCGCTGCATCTGCGGCGGCACGCCGCGCAGGACGAGGCGGCGGCCGGTCCGGCCGGCCCGCCGGTGGGCTCCCATGATCACGCCGAGTCCGGTCGCGTCCCAGGAGTCGAGCCCGGTGAGGTCCAGCACGAGGTCGCCGTGGCCGTCGTCGAGGGCGGTGTGGAGGGCCGTACGGGCGTCCGCCGCGCTGCGCACGTCGAGGCGGCCCCCGACAGCGAGTTCGGCGTGGTCGCCCCTGATGTGCATATGTGCTCCCGGCAGTCCTGGGTACGGGTACGTAGGGATCCGACTGGTCCGCGGTCGGCAACTCTCACTGCATCTGACTGCCGTTCGGGCAGCGAGGTTGCCGACCGTGAGCGAACCGATACCTAATTCACCCGTGCGGGTGCGGATATTCGAACTGGCGCTCAGTGTCGCTTCAGTGCTTGTAGAAGCCCTGGCCGCTCTTGCGGCCGATGTCGCCGGCGTCGACCATGCGGCGCATCAGCTCCGGCGGCGCGAACTTCTCGTCCTGGGACTCGGTGTAGATGTTGCCGGTGGCGTGCAGCAGGATGTCGACGCCGGTGAGGTCGGCGGTGGCGAGCGGCCCCATGGCGTGGCCGAATCCCAGCTTGCAGGCGATGTCGATGTCCTCGGCGGACGCCACGCCCGATTCGTACAGCTTCGCCGCTTCGACGACCAGCGCGGAGATCAGACGGGTCGTCACGAATCCGGCGACGTCGCGGTTGACGACGATGCAGGTCTTGCCCACGGACTCGGCGAAGGCGCGGGTGGCGGCGAGGGTCTCGTCGCTCGTCTTGTAGCCGCGGACGAGCTCGCAGAGCTGCATCATCGGGACGGGCGAGAAGAAGTGCGCGCCGACGACGCGCTCCGGACGCTCCGTCACGGCCGCGATCTTGGTGATCGGGATGGCGGAGGTGTTGGACGCGAGGATCGCGTCGTCGCGTACGAGCTTGTCGAGCGCACGGAAGATCTCGTGCTTGACCTCGAGCTTCTCGAAGACGGCCTCGACGACGATGTCGACGTCGGCGACCGCGTCGAGGTCGGTGGTGGTCTTGATGCGGGCGAGCGCGGCCTCGGCGTCCTCGGCCGTCATCCTGCCCTTGGAGACGAACTTGTCGTACGAGGCCTTGATGCCGTCGGTGCCGCGGGTCAGCGCGGCGTCGGTGACATCACGCAGTACGACGTCCCACCCCGCCTGAGCGGAGACCTGAGCGATTCCGGAACCCATCAGTCCGGCACCGATGACGGCGAGCTTCCCAGCCACTGCACACCCCACGTTCTTCCATACGGCCCAGTCTCGTAAGCCTCTCCGGCGGAGACTAGCGCCAGCGAGGGTTCGTGTGACCGCGAAGTAACACGCGTCACGTCTCAACTGACGGACATCACACCGATCCGGCCCACCCGCCGCCTCCCGCCAACCGGCCCCCGATCGCCCGCAGTCGCAGGGCCTCCGCGCAGGCCGGTGGGGGGCGTACGCGTGCGCGCGGCGGAGCCCGTTCCGCCGCCGCGTGCGATTTTCCAGTGGGGCTCACTACGCTGGCCGCATGGTGAACCTCACGCGCATCTACACCCGCACCGGCGACAAGGGCACGACCGCTCTCGGCGACATGAGCCGCACGGCCAAGACCGATCTGCGGATCTCCGCCTACGCCGACGCCAACGAGGCCAACGCGGCCATCGGCACGGCGATCGCCCTCGGCGCACTGCCGGCGGATGTCGTGAAGGTCCTGGTACGGGTGCAGAACGACCTGTTCGACGTCGGTGCCGACCTCTGCACGCCGGTCGTCGAGAACCCCGAGTACCCGCCGCTGCGCGTCGAGCAGTTCTACGTCGACAAGCTCGAAGCCGACTGCGACACCTTCAACGAGCGGCTGGAGAAGCTGCGCAGCTTCATCCTCCCCGGCGGCACCCCCGGCGCCGCCCTGCTGCACCAGGCCTGCACCGTGGTCCGCCGCGCCGAGCGCTCCACCTGGGCGGCCCTGGAGGTGCACGGCGAGGTGATGAACCCGCTGACCGCCACCTACCTGAACCGCCTCTCCGACCTCCTCTTCATCCTGGCCCGTACGGCCAACAAGGAGATCGGCGACGTCCTGTGGGTGCCCGGCGGCGAGCGGTAGCGCTACCGCTCGGCCGCGGCCCGCTCCTTGCGCGGCCGAGCCGCCGGGGGCTTGCGCGGCCAGATCGTGTACGTGGCGGCGATCACGGCCTGGATGCCGAGCACCCTCAGGGCGACGTACTGCCAGCTCTGCAGGGCGCCGGTGTCGGCCGCGTCCCCCACGTACCAGATCGCGCCCTGCAGCAGCCCGAGCGCGACGGCCACGCCGAGCAGCGTGCGCGCCCACAGTTTCCACTCGTGGACCGCCCTCGCCCTGCCGTGCTTCGGGCCGGGCGGCTTCGGGCCGCCGGCGAGGCGGTACGCCGCGTGCCGGTCGAGCCACTTCACCGTGTAGTGGCCGTAGCCGACGGTGTAGCCGATGTAGAGCGCGGCCAGGCCGTGGGTCCAGCTCGGCTCGCCCCCGTTCCTGAGGTCCACCGCGGTGGCGACGAGCAGGACCAGCTCCAGCAGCGGCTCGCACAGCAGCACCGCCGCCCCGAGCCGCGGCATCTTCGCGAGGTAGCGCAGCGCCAGCCCGCCGGCCAGCAGCACCCAGAAGCCGACCTCGCAGGCGATGATCAGTGCGACGAGCACCGGATTCTCCCTTCTCTTGCCGTGTGCGGGCTTCCGACAACCACTGGATCCAGCCTCCCGCCCGATCCGCACCGCTTCGTCGTCGCCGGTGACGAACCGTGACTGCATCCTTCGGTGTACTGCCGGCCCGCCTGGCCTCCGCCCCGGCGGCGACGCCCGGCCCGCCCCCACCCTGTTGGATGGAACCGTGACCCCGACCACCGCCCCCGCGACCCCCGCCAAGACCTTCCGCCCGCACCGCGACGACGTGCTTCTCGCGGTGTTCAGCGTGCTCGCGGGCCTGGCGCTCTGGTCGCTCGGCATCTACAGCACGAACAACCGGCACTTCCTCCCCGCGTGGGCCGCCCTGGTCCCGCTCCTCGCGCTCGGCCCGATGGAGCTGCTGCGCCGCACGGCGCCCAACACCACGCTGGCCGTCGGCACCGTGGGGGTGATCGCCGACCAGTTCACCGTGGGCAACCTGGCCACGGTCCTGATCTTCACCGACCTGATGTACGCGGCCGTCGTCTACGGCAAACCCGCCATGGCCCGGCGGCTCCCGATCACCACCGGCCTGGTCACCATCGCCGTCACCATCGCCTCGGTGGCCTGGCTGCGCACCCCGCAGGCCCTGATGATCGGCGTGATCACCGGCATCGTCTGCTTCGGCCCGGCCCTGACCGGCGCCACCCTGCGCAACCACCGCGAGGCCGCCGAGGCCGCCCGGCTGCGCGCCGAGCAGACCGCGCTGCTGGCCGAAATGGACCGCAGCCAGGCCGTCGTCGCCGAGCGCGCCCGGATGGCCCGCGAGCTGCACGACATGGTGGCCAACCACCTCTCCGCCATCGCCATCCACTCCACGGCCGCGCTCTCCATCGACTCCCCCGAGACGAGCCGGGAGGCCCTCGGGGTGATCCGGGAGAACAGCGTGCAGGGGCTGGCCGAGATGCGCCGGCTGATCGGGCTGCTGCGGGACGCGGGCGCCGAACAGGAGGCGGTCGCCACGCCCTCCCTCGACGGGCTCGACGCCCTGCTGGCGCAGGCCCGCGCCAACGGCGCCGCGAGCGGGCTGGACTTCGTACTGTTCGACGAGCGGCCTCCGGGGGAACCGCTGCCGGCCCCCGTGGAGCTGGCCGCGTACCGGATCGTCCAGGAGTCGCTGACGAACACCCTCAAGCACTCCGTGCCGGGCACGGTCCGGGTCCGCGTGACGCGCGCGGACGGGCGGCTGACCGTACGGGTGGAGTCCCCCTACGGGGAGCGGCCGGGCCCCCGCGCCCCGGGCTCGGGGGCCGGGCTGATCGGCATGCGGGAGCGGACGGAGCTGCTGGGCGGGGAGTTCTCGGCGGGCCGTACGGGATCGGTGTGGCTGGTGCGGGCGGAGCTGCCCGCGGAGGAGAAGGCGGTGACCGGATGAGCATCCGGGTGGTGGTGGCCGAGGACCAGAGCGCGGTACGGGCGGGGCTGGTGCTGATCCTGCGCAGCGCGGGCGACGTCGAGGTCGTGGGCGAGGCGGCGGACGGGGAGGAGGCCGTGCGCCTGGCCCGGGAGCTGCGGCCGGACCTGGTCCTCATGGACGTCCAGATGCCGCGGTTGGACGGGGTGTCGGCGACCCGCCAGGTGGTCGCGGAAGGGCTGGCGGACGTCCTCGTCCTGACCACCTTCGACCTGGACGAGTACGTGTTCGGCGCGCTGCGCGCGGGGGCCGCGGGCTTCCTGCTGAAGAACGCGGACGCCGCCGAGCTGATCGAGGCCGTACGGACGGTCGCGCGCGGGGAGGGCCTGATCGCCCCGGCGGTGACCCGGCGGCTGATCGCCGAGTTCGCGGCTCCGCAGCCCGTGAAGGCCCCGGTGGCGCCGGAGACGGCCGCGGCGCTGGCCTCGCTGACGCGGCGGGAGCGGGAAGTGCTCGGCTGTCTGGGCGAGGGGCTGTCGAACGCGGAGATCGCGCTGCGGCTGGAGATGGCGGAGGCGACGGTGAAGACGCACGTCAGCAGGCTGCTGGGCAAGCTGGAGCTGCGCAGCCGGGTTCAGGCGGCCGTGCTGGCCCAGGAGTTGGGCCTCTAGAGGCACACCGGAGCGAAGGTCTGGACCTCTTGACGGTTGGTCCAGACCTTTCTACGCTCGCGGCAACTGTGGTGAGCGTGCCATGACAAGCGTGCTCACGGGCGGCGCAGGTCCCATCCCCAGTCCCGGTCGGCCCCACGACCGGGACGGACCTACGGAGGAGCACCCTTGAGCACAGCACGCGCAACAGGCACGGCACCCCCACCCCGCAAGCGACTGCTGCGAAGGCTCGCCGCGAGCGTGGCCGCCTTCGCCCTGCCCATCGCCGGACTCGTGGCCCTGGCCGGCCCCGCGCAGGCCGCCGCCTCCGCGACGGCCACCTACACCAAGGTCTCCGACTGGGGCACCGGCTTCGAGGCCAAGTGGACGGTGAAGAACACCGGCACCACCACCCTCACCAGCTGGACCGTGGAGTGGGACTACCCCTCCGGCACGACGGTCACCTCCGCCTGGGACGCCACCGTCACCAGCTCCGGAACCCACTGGACCGGCAAGAACGTCGGCTGGAACGGCACCCTCGCCCCCGGTGCCACCATCAGCTTCGGCTTCAACGGCGCCGGCTCCGGCGCCCCCAGCGGCTGCAAGGTCAACGGCGGCTCCTGCGACGGCGGCTCGACCCCCACCGACAGCCCGCCGTCGGCCCCCGGCACCCCCACCGCGAGCGGGGTCACCGACACCGCGCTGACCATCGGCTGGGCCGCGGCCACCGACGACAAGGGCGTCAAGAACTACGACGTCTACCGCGGCGGCACCAAGATCGCGACCGTCACCGGTACGAGCTACTCCGACTCCGGCCTGACCAAGGGCACGACGTACACCTACAGCGTCATCGCCCGCGACACGGCCGACCAGACGGGCCCGGCCTCCGGCTCCGTCTCGGTCACCACGACCGGCGGCGGCACCACTCCCCCGGACCCGGGCGGCAAGGTGAAGCTCGGATACTTCACCGAGTGGGGCGTCTACGGGCGCAACTACCACGTGAAGAACCTGGACACCTCCGGCTCCGCCGCGAAGATCACCCACATCAACTACGCGTTCGGCAACGTCCAGGGCGGCAAGTGCACCATCGGTGACGCCTACGCCGACTACGACAAGGCCTACACCGCCGACCAGAGCGTCGACGGCGTCGCCGACAACTGGGACCAGCCGCTGCGCGGCAACTTCAACCAGCTGCGCAAGCTCAAGGCGAAGTACCCCCACATCAAGGTGCTGTGGTCCTTCGGCGGCTGGACCTGGTCCGGCGGCTTCGGCCAGGCCGCGGCCAACCCGGCCGCCTTCGCCGACTCCTGCTACAGCCTGGTCGAGGACCCGCGCTGGGCGGACGTCTTCGACGGCATCGACATCGACTGGGAGTACCCGAACGCCTGCGGCCTGTCCTGCGACACCAGCGGCGCCGCCTCCCTGAAGAACGTCCTGTCCGCGCTGCGCACCAAGTTCGGCAGCAGCAACCTGGTGACCGCCGCGATCTCCGCCGACGGCTCCAACGGCGGCAAGCTCGACCTCGCGGACTACGCGGGCGCCTCCCAGTACGTCGACTTCTACAACGTGATGACGTACGACTTCTTCGGCGCGTGGGACGCCAAGGGCCCGACCGCCCCGCACTCCCCGCTCACCTCGTACGCCGGCATCCCGATCGCCGGATTCAACTCCGAGGCGGCGATCACCAAGCTCAAGGGCAAGGGCATCGCGGGCTCGAAGCTCAACCTCGGCATCGGCTTCTACGGCCGCGGCTGGACCGGCGTCACGCAGGCCGCCCCCGGCGGCAGCGCGACCGGGCCCGCCCCCGGCACGTACGAGCAGGGCATCGAGGACTACAAGGTGCTCAAGAACAGCTGCCCGGCCACCGGCACCGTCGCCGGCACCGCCTACGCCAAGTGCGGCAGCAACTGGTGGAGCTACGACACCCCCGCCACCATCGCCGGGAAGATGAGCTGGACCAAGCAGCAGGGGCTCAGGGGCGCCTTCTACTGGGAGTTCAGCGGGGACACGGCGAACGGCGAGCTCGCCAACGCGGTCCACACCGGGCTCCAGTAACCCACGCCCGCCGGCCCGGTGAACGACGAAGCCGGGGAGACGGGGTCCGCCCCCCCGTCTCCCCGGCTTCTCCGCATCGTTCGAAGGCTCAGGCCACGTTCACCCTCTGCCCGGGCGGCGCCGCCTCGAGCCAGGCCAGGAAGCCGGTCAGCGCGTCCTCGCTCATCGCCAGCTCCAGGCGGGTCCCGCGGTGGAGACAGCCGAGCACGACGGCGTCGGACAGCAGCGCCAGCTCCTCCTCACCCTCGGGGGCGCGGCGGGCGACCACCTCGATGGAGGAGCGCTCCAGCAACCGGCGCGGCCGGGGGGAGTACGAGAAGACGCGGAACCACTCGATGCGGTCACCGCTGTAGCGGGCGACCCCGTACACCCAGCCCTTGCCGGAGATGTCGGGTTCCTCGGAGACCCCCCAGCGCAGACTGCAGTCGAAGGTGCCGCCGGACCGCTGGATCAGTCTGCGGCGCAGCCCGAACACAAACAGCCCGATCACCACCAGGGCTACGACCAGGCCGCTCACAAGCAGAGCGAGGAGCATCTTCACCGACCTCCTCGCTCATCGAATACCTCAAACGAAAAACGACCTGCATCGCCTCAGCCGCGACCCGGTCTGGAAAATTCCAGACCGGACCGCGGCTGAGGTCTCAAACCTGTTCGGTACGGGGCTCAGTGCCCCGTGACCGCGCGCAGCCGGACATCGGCGCGACGCTCGGCGGCCGCATCGGCCTCCGACTTCGCGCGCTCCAGTGCCCGCTCCGCACGCTGGACGTCAATCTCGTCAGCGAGCTCGGCGATCTCGGCCAGCAGGGACAGCTTGTTGTCCGCGAACGAGATGAATCCGCCGTGCACCGCGGCGACGACAGTGTTGCCCTCGCTGGTGCGGATGGTCACCGGGCCCGATTCCAGCACACCGAGAAGCGGCTGGTGACCGGGCATGACGCCGATGTCGCCGGACGTGGTGCGGGCGACAACAAGGGTGGCCTCGCCGGACCAGACATTGCGGTCCGCCGCGACCAGCTCGACGTGCAGCTCAGCAGCCAAGGTGGCTCCTCGGGTCACCACCCGGCGGGTCAGCCGGGTGTTGGGTCAAATTCTAATGGGCGTGGGGAGAGGGACGGGACACACCCGCCCCTCTCCTACGAGACACCAGCCGGCGGGCCGGCGGAGCCTTCGAACCGGAAGCGCCCCGCGAGGAGCGCGCCCGATCAGGAGACGCCCAGCTCCTTGGCGTTGGCCTTCAGGTCCTCGATGCCACCGCACAGGAAGAACGCCTGCTCGGGGAAGTGGTCGTAGTCACCATCGCAGATCGCGTTGAACGCGGTGATCGACTCGTCGAGCGGAACGTCCGAACCGTCCACGCCGGTGAACTGCTTGGCGACGTGGGTGTTCTGCGACAGGAAGCGCTCGACACGACGGGCACGGTGGACAACGAGCTTGTCCTCCTCGCCCAGCTCGTCGATACCGAGGATCGCGATGATGTCCTGGAGGTCCTTGTACTTCTGCAGGATCCCCTTGACGCGCATCGCCGTGGCGTAGTGGTCCGCCGCGATGTACCGCGGGTCGAGGATGCGGGACGTCGAGTCCAGCGGGTCCACGGCCGGGTAGATGCCCTTCTCGGAGATCGGACGGGAGAGAACCGTCGTCGCGTCGAGGTGGGCGAAGGTGGTGGCCGGCGCCGGGTCGGTCAGGTCGTCCGCGGGGACGTAGATCGCCTGCATCGAGGTGATCGAGTGACCGCGGGTCGAGGTGATGCGCTCCTGCAGCAGACCCATCTCGTCAGCCAGGTTCGGCTGGTAACCCACGGCGGACGGCATGCGGCCCAGAAGGGTCGACACCTCCGAACCGGCCTGGGTGTAACGGAAGATGTTGTCGATGAAGAAGAGCACGTCCTGCTTCTGCACATCGCGGAAGTACTCCGCCATGGTCAGACCGGCCAGGGCGACGCGCAGACGGGTGCCCGGGGGCTCGTCCATCTGGCCGAAGACGAGCGCCGTCTTGTCGATGACGCCGGAGTCGGCCATTTCCTCGATGAGGTCGTTGCCCTCACGGGTACGCTCACCGACGCCCGCGAAGACCGACACACCGTCGTGGTTGTTGGCGACGCGGTAGATCATTTCCTGGATCAGAACGGTCTTGCCGACACCGGCACCACCGAACAGACCGATCTTTCCACCCTTGACGTACGGGGTGAGAAGGTCGATGACCTTGACGCCGGTCTCGAACATCTCGGTCTTCGACTCGAGCTCGTCGAAGCGGGGCGCCTTGCGGTGGATCGGCCAGCGCTCGGTGACGTTGGCGTTCTCCTCCGGGTAGTTCAGCACCTCACCCAGGGTGTTGAAGACCTTGCCCTTGGTGAAGTCACCGACGGGGACGGTGATGCCCTCGCCCGTGTCGGTCACCGGGGCCTGGCGGACCAGGCCGTCGGTCGGCTGCATCGAGATGGTACGGACGAGGCCGTCACCCAGGTGCTGCGCGACCTCGAGGGTCAGGGTCTTCAGCGCGCCGTCCTCGGCCGGGTCGGCGACCTGGACCTTCAGCGCGTTGTAGATGTCGGGCATCGCGTCGACGGGGAACTCCACGTCGACGACCGGGCCGATGACCCGGGCGACGCGGCCCGAGGCGGCGGCCGTCTCAACAGAGGTCGTCATTACTTGTCACTCCCCGCGGTCGCGTCGGCCATGGCGCTGGCGCCACCGACGATCTCGCTGATTTCCTGGGTGATTTCGGCCTGGCGGGCCGCGTTGGCAAGCCGGGAGAGGCTCTTGATGAGGTCTCCGGCGTTATCGGTCGCCGCCTTCATCGCGCGGCGGCGGGCGGCGTGCTCGGAAGCGGCTGCCTGCAGCAGTGCGTTGTAGATACGGCTTTCGACGTAGCGCGGCAGAAGGGCGTCGAGGACGTCCTCCGCCGACGGCTCGAAGTCGAACAGCGGAAGGATCTCGCCCTTCGTACCGCTCTCCTCCGCAGCCTCGTCGAGGCTGAGCGGCAGCATCCGGCCGTCGACCGGGTTCTGCGTCATCATCGACACGAATTCCGTGTAGACGATGTGCAGCTCGTCGACGCCACCTTCGGCCGTCTCCGTCTGGATGGCTTCGATCAGCGGCCCGGCGACGCGCTTGGCGTCGGCGTAGGCCGGGCTGTCGGTGAAGCCGGTCCACGAATCCGCGACCTTGCGCTCGCGGAAGCCGTAGTAGGCCAGACCCTTACGGCCGACGATGTAGGTGTCGACCTCCTTGCCCTCGCCGCGGAGCCGCTCGGTGAGCCGCTCCGCCTGCTTGATGGCATTGGAGGAGTAGCCGCCGGCCAGACCGCGGTCGCTCGTGATGAGCACGATCGCGGCACGGGTCGGCTGCTCGACCTCGGTCGTCAGGGCGTGCTTGGTGTTCGAACCGGTCGCCACCGCGGTCACCGCACGGGTGAGCTCGGTCGCGTACGGCATCGACGCCGCCACCTTGCGCTGCGCCTTGACGATGCGCGAGGCGGCGATCATCTCCATCGCCTTGGTGATCTTCTTGGTCGCCGTGATGGCACGGATGCGACGCTTGTAGACCCGGAGCTGCGCTCCCATGAGTCAGGTCCCTTCCGTCGTCACTTGGAGACGTTGACGGCCGGTGCGTCCTCGCCCAGGAGCTTGCCGTCCGAGGTCTCGAACTGGCGCTTGAAGCCGGCGATGGCGTCCGCGATGGAGGACAGGGTGTCGTCCGACATCTTGCCGCCGTCCGCGATGGAGGTCAGGAGGTCCTTGCGCTCACGGCGCAGGTGCTCCAGCAGCTCCGACTCGAAGCGACGGATGTCGTTGACCGGGACGTCGTCCATCTTGCCGGTGGTACCGGCCCAGACGGAGACGACCTGCTCCTCGACGGGCATCGGCTGGTACTGGCCCTGCTTCAGCAGCTCGACCAGGCGCTTGCCGCGCTCCAGCGCTGCCTTCGACGCGGCGTCCAGGTCGGAACCGAAGGCGGCGAACGCCTCCAGCTCACGGTACTGGGCGAGGTCCAGGCGCAGACGGCCGGAAACCTGCTTCATGGCCTTGTGCTGGGCCGAGCCACCGACGCGGGAGACCGAGATACCGACGTTCAGCGCCGGGCGCTGGCCCGCGTTGAACAGGTCGGACTCCAGGAAGCACTGGCCGTCGGTGATGGAGATGACGTTGGTCGGGATGAACGCCGACACGTCGTTCGCCTTGGTCTCGACGATCGGCAGACCGGTCATCGAACCGGCGCCCATGTCGTCGGAGAGCTTCGCGCAGCGCTCCAGCAGACGGGAGTGCAGGTAGAAGACGTCACCCGGGTAGGCCTCGCGGCCCGGCGGGCGGCGCAGCAGCAGCGACACGGCGCGGTAGGCGTCGGCCTGCTTCGACAGGTCGTCGAAGATGATCAGGACGTGCTTGCCGGCGTACATCCAGTGCTGGCCGATGGCGGAACCGGTGTACGGCGCCAGGTACTTGAAGCCGGCCGGGTCGGACGCCGGGGCGGCGACGATCGTCGTGTACTCGAGCGCACCGGCGTCTTCCAGGGCGCCGCGAACGGACGCGATGGTCGAGCCCTTCTGGCCGATGGCGACGTAGATGCAGCGGACCTGCTTGTTCACGTCGCCGGAGCGCCAGTTGTCGCGCTGGTTGATGATCGTGTCGACGGCCAGAGCGGTCTTGCCGGTCTGACGGTCACCGATGATCAGCTGACGCTGGCCACGGCCGACGGGCACCATGGCGTCGATGGCCTTGTAGCCGGTCTGCATCGGCTCGTGCACCGACTTGCGGACCATGACGCCCGGAGCCTGAAGCTCCAGGGCGCGACGGCCTTCGGTCGCGATCTCGCCGAGACCGTCGATCGGGTTGCCGAGCGGGTCGACGACACGGCCGAGGTAGCCCTCGCCGACGCCGACGGAGAGCACCTCACCGGTGCGCTGCACCGGCTGGCCCTCCTCGATACCGCTGAACTCGCCGAGGACGACCGCACCGATCTCGCGCTCCTCGAGGTTGAGGGCGAGACCGAGGGTGCCGTCCTCGAACTTCAGCAGCTCGTTCGCCATGGCGGAGGGCAGGCCCTCCACCTTCGCGATGCCGTCGCCGGCAACGCTGACCGTTCCGACCTCCTCGCGCGAGGCCGCGTCCGGCTGGTACGACTGGACAAAGTTCTCCAGTGCGTCCCGGATCTCCTCCGGCCGGATCGTGAGCTCCGCCATCTGGGTTCCCTGCTCTCCTTGTTGGGCCTGAAGCTTCTTAGGGGTCTGGGGGCGACCCCCAGGAATCTTCTGCAAGTTCTGCACGGCCCAACCGGGCCGCTAGGAATGCTTTTGTTCTATTGCTGGCTGAGGTCAGCCGGCCATGCGGCGGGTCGCCTCGGCGAGGCGGTCCGCGATGGTGCCGTCGATGACCTCGTCGCCGACCCGCACCGTGATCCCGCCGAGGACCGCGGGGTCCACGTCGAGGTTCAGGTGCATCTGGCGGCCGTACAGCTTGGCCAGCACCGCGCCGAGACGCTGCTTCTGCACGTCGCTGAGCGGAACCGCAGTGGTCACGGTGGCGACCATGCGGTCACGGCGCTCGGCGGCGAGCTTGGAAAGGGACTCCAGTCCCGCTTCCAGGCTACGTCCACGCGGGTGCGTGACGAGACGCGCGACCAGACGCTCGGTGACGGCGTTCGCCTTGCCGCCGAGCAGGCTGCGCAGCAGCTCGTTCTTGGCGGAGGCGGTGGCGCCGCGGTCGGTCAGCGCGGCACGCAGCTCGGTGTTCGAGGCGACGATCCGGCCGAAGCGGAAGATCTCGTCCTCGACGTTGTCGAGCGCGCCACCCTGCTGGGCCGCCGTGAGGTCGGCGGTGGCCGCCAGCTCCTCCAGCGAGTCCACCAGGTCGCGGGACTGCGACCAGCGGGACCGGGCCATGCCCGACACCAGGTCGAGGGCCTCGCCGCCGACCTGGGAGCCCAGCAGCCGGCCGACCAGCTCGGCCTTGGCCTCGCCGGACTGCGCCGGGTCCGTGATGACCCGACGCAGCGAGACCTCACGGTCGAGCAGCGCGGTGACGGCTGCCAGCTCGCCGGCGAGCTTCGCCGCGTCGACGGACGTGTTGTCCATCAGCGCGTCGAGACGCTCGCGCGCGGAGGCCAGCGCCTCGCGGCTCGCTCCGTTCATCGGGCCGCCTCGGCCTTCTCCTCAAGCTCGCTGAGGAAGCGGTCGATCGTGCGGCTCTGGCGGGCGGCGTCCTCGAGGGACTCGCCGACGAGCTTGCCGGCCAGGTCGGTGGCGAGCTTGCCGACGTCCTGGCGCAGCGCCTGAGAGGCGGCCTTGCGGTCGGCCTCGATCTGGGCGTGGCCGGCAGCGATGATCTCCTCACGCTGCCGCTGGCCCTCTGCGCGCAGTTCTTCCTTGAGCGCAGTGCCCTGCTCCAGCGCTTCCTGGCGCAGGCGCGCGGCCTCGTGCCGGGCTTCGGCGAGCTGGGCCTTGTACTGCTCCAGCACGCTCTGGGCCTCGGTCTGAGCGGCCTCAGCCTTCTCGATACCGCCCTCGATCTGCTCGCGACGCTCGTCCAGAACCTTGTTGATGTTCGGGAGGAGCTTCTTCGCGAGGAAACCGAAGACGATGACGAAGGCGATCAGACCGATGACGAGCTCGGGGATCGGCGGGACGAGCGGGTTTTCCGTCTCGGCCGCGAGAACCAGGAGGTTCACATCAGTGCCTTTCGTCTAATCGGACTAGTGGTCGCGGTTCGTCAGCTGTAGACGAACGGCATGACCAGACCGATGAGGGCGAGCGCCTCACAGAAGGCGAAGCCGAGGATCTGGTTGGCGCGGATCAGACCGGCAGCCTCGGGCTGACGGGCGAGAGCCTGCGTGCCGTTACCGAAGATGATGCCGACGCCGACACCCGGGCCGATGGCCGCGAGACCGTAACCAACGGAGCTGAGGGAGCCGGTGACGCCATCGGCGGCAGCGAGGATCTGGGACATGCCAGTTCTTCCTTCTCTTTCACGGACCGGTGGGGGTTGGCCACCGGACGACAGGGGGTTTGGGGGAGGGCCGGACTCAGTGGTGCTCGGCGAGCGCGCCCTGGATGAAGCTGCAGGCCAGGAGCACGAAGACGTAGGCCTGGACAGCCTGGATGAAGAGCTCGAAGGCCGTCATCACGATGACCATGATGAAAGAGACGCCCGCGTAGGCGATCCCGATCCCGTTCAGCAGGTACCAGCTGGCGATGGTGAACAGCAGCAGCAGGGTGTGACCGGCGAACATGTTCGCGAACAGTCGGACCGCGTGGGTGAACGGGCGCACCAGGACGTTCGAGAAGAACTCGATGACCATGACCAGGGGCAGGACGCCGCCGAGCGACTTGTCGTAGCCCGTCAGGTTCTTGAGTCCGCCGACGAAGCCGTGACGCTTGAACGTCACCGACATCCAGATGAAGTAGACGATCAGCGCGAGCGCCGCCGGGTACGCGATGATCGCGGTCACCGGGAACTGGGCCACGGGGACGATCGACCAGACGTTCAGGACCCAGACGAAGAAGAACAGCGACACCATGAAGGGGACGTACTTCTCGCCCTCCTTCTTGCCCAGCGTCTCGTACACGATGCCGCGGCGCACGAAGTCGTAGCCGGCTTCGGCGACCATCTGCAGCTTGCCCGGTACGACCTTCGGCTTCCGGAACGCGGCCCAGAAGAAGGCGACGATGATCACCGAGCCCAGCAGGGCCAGCAGCATCGGCTTGTTGAAGTACGCACTGGTGGTGCCGGCTTCGCCCCACAGCGGCTCGAAGAGGAACGAGTGCAGGCCCGGGCCGGGGAAGCCACATCCGTCGAAGATGTGACAGTCGGTCTCGAAAGCGAGCACCTGCGTCAGGTCAGCACTCACCGCGGGCTCCTTCAGCGTGGCGCATAGGTACGGCAACCTCGTTGTGTCGGCGCGGCGCACAGCCGCTGTTCGGCACTGGACTGGTGTTACGGGTGTGGGGGCGGCGATCAGGCATCGAGCCTCGCGATGGAACAGGCGTCAGCTCAGATGCCCGCGCCCGCAATGCCGCAGTTGGCACCGGACGATAGCAGCATCTCGAACGCGCCCTTATTCCGGCCCTACCCCTCACGACTTCGGCCCCGAATTTTCGGGCTTGTCGCCCTTCGTCGAGTCCGGTTCGACGTAGAGGATCTTGGCCTTCATGTGAGCACGCGTCTGCGCGCCGATCCACACGAGGGTGGTGGCGACGAGCGTGATCGCGAAGGCCTTGGGGTTGAACAGCGTCGTGTTCTTGAACACGGCGACAAAGACGAACAGCAGCAGGATCTGGGCCGTGTAGAGCATCAGCCCCATGGCCTGGAACAAGTGCGGCAGTGATTTCGCGGTGCGTTGCAGAACGACGAATCCGATGCCCATGAACAGCATCACGACCAGCGTGGCGATGACTGCGCCAAGGGCCCCCTTGCCGCCTGCCACCACGGCACTGATGACGGCGGCGAGAGCGCCGGCGACAGCCGTGGGTACAGCGGCGTGCAGGAGGGATCGGACGTCATCTGACCGCATGGCGGTTTGCTCCGCGTGGTGGTGGGGGCACGGACTCGTACGGGAACTCGTACGGGACGAGCGTAAGCCCGGTCCGAGATCGAACCTCGGGCCGATGGGCCGTCGCACTACGGTCCTTCGGCTCTGTCGCCGGGTTTAGTGAACGGTATCACAAACTATTTGATGAGAGCTTTACCTGCGGAGTGTGCTGACTGTCACACATGAGAGCTAACCCGCCCGTGTGTGCGCGACAAGCCGTCGTTGTGTGTGGTAAAGGCGGTTCATGTCCGACATGTACCGCGGGCGTCAGCGCGTCGACTCGGCCTTACGCCGGTCGGGGAAGCGCGAACGGGGGCCTACCGCGGTCGCTCCGTTGACGCCCGAGACGCCGACCCGGATCGGCCCGGCGGGCTCCGGCTCGCGGCCGGAGGCGTCCAGGGCGGCCGCCTCGGCGGCGCGCTCGCGGTGCCGGTAGCGCGGCGGGACCAGTCCCTCCGCCCAGCGCGGTGCGCGCGGGGTGAAGCGCGGCAGGAGGAGCAGTACGAGGCCCGCCGCGCTCAGCGCGACGATGGCGAGCACGATCCACATCGAGGCCGAGTGCACCGAGTACGCCACCGCGCCGAAGGCGATCAGCCCCGACCAGAAGTACATGATCAGCACCGCGCGGCTGTGCGAATGCCCGAGTTCCAGCAGCCGGTGGTGCAGGTGCCCGCGGTCGGCCGCGAACGGCGACTGGCCCTTCCACGTACGGCGCACGATGGCCAGGACCAGGTCCGCCATCGGGATCGCGATGATCGTCAGCGGGAGCAGAAGCGGAATGAAGACCGGGAGCATCGCGTGCGTGGCGTTGCGCTCACCGCCGGCGAAGAGGGCCATGGTGTCCGGGTCCACCTGCCCGGTGATCGAGATCGCGGCGGCGGCCAGCACCAGCCCGATGAGCATCGATCCGGAATCGCCCATGAAGATCCGGGCCGGATGCATGTTGTGCGGCAGGAAGCCGAGGCACATGCCCATCAGGATCGCGGCGAACAGGGTCGCGGGCGCGGCCGCCTCGATGCCGTACCCGAACCAGATCCGGTACGCGTAGAGGAAGAACGCCGCGGCGGCGATGCAGACCATGCCGGCGGCCAGGCCGTCGAGGCCGTCCACGAAGTTCACCGCGTTGATGGTGATCACGACGAGGGCCACGGTGAGCAGGTTGCCCTGCCACTGGGTCAGCGACACGTTGCCGATGCCCGGGACGGGGATCCACAGGATGGTCAGACCCTGCATGACCATCACACCGGCGGCGATCATCTGTGCGCCGAGCTTGATCAGGGCGTCGATCTCGAACTTGTCGTCGAGGACGCCGATCAGCCAGATCAGGGCGGCCCCGGAGAGCAGCGCCCGCGGCTCGTTCGACAGCTCGAAGACGCCGTTGAGGTTGCGCAGGTGGTCCGCGACCAGCAGCCCCGCGCACAGTCCGCCGAACATGGCGATGCCGCCGAGCCGCGGAGTGGGCTCGCGGTGCACGTCGCGGGCGCGGATCTCCGGCATCGCACCGGCCGCGATCGCGAACTTCCGCACGGGCCCGGTGAGCAGGTAGGTCACCGCGACCGTGACGCAAAGCGTCAGCAGATATTCACGCACGGGCTGCCCCAGATGTATCGCCGGCCATCTCAGCCCCACACATTAGCTGCGATGTACCCCTCACCGAGGACGCGAGGGGGCGCTGTCCCGGTTGCGGTACGCCCCGCTTGCCCCTCTTACTCCCCGTACGGGGGAAATCCGAGCACCAGCTCGGACACCTCCGCCCGGATTTTGGCGCCTTCCCCGCGCAGTGCGGCGGTGAACAGCCCGGCGATCCGTGCCATCTCGGGCTCCCGCATGCCCTGGGTGGTGACGGCCGCCGTACCGAGCCGGATCCCGCGCTGGTCCCCGTACGGCAGGGCGCAGGTGTCGAGCACGATCCCGGCGGCGGCGAGCCGGCCGCGGGCGGTCGGCCCGTCCACGCCGAGCGGCGCCGGGTCGGCGGTGATCAGGTGGGTGTCGGTGCCGCCCGTCGTCACCGCGAACCCGTGGGCCGCGAGCGCGTCGGCCAGCACCCGCGCGTTGGCCACCACCCGGTGGGCGTACGTGGTGAACACCGGCGCCGCGGCCTCGCCGAAGGCCACGGCCTTGGCGGCGATGGTGTGCATCTGGGCGCCGCCCTGGGTGAAGGGGAACACCGCCCGGTCGATCCGCTCGGCGAACTCGGCCCCGCACAGGAGCATCCCGCCGCGGGGGCCGCGCAGCACCTTGTGCGTCGTCGCGCAGACGATGTCGGCGTAGGGGACGGGGCTGGGCGCGGCCCCGCCGGCGACGAGCCCGATCGGATGGGCGGCGTCCGCGATGAGGTACGCCCCGACCTCGTCGGCGATCTCGCGGAACACGGAGTACTCGGGGTGGCGCGGGTAGGAGATCGAGCCGCAGACGACGGCCTTCGGCCGGTGCGTGCGGGCGAGGTCCTGCACCTGCTGGTAGTCGATCAGACCCGTCTCGGCGTCGACCCCGTACCCGACGAAGTCGAACCAGCGGCCGGAGAAGTTGGCGGGCGAGCCGTGGGTGAGGTGTCCGCCGTACGGGAGCCCCATCGCGAGGACGGTGTCCCCGGGCCGCAGCAGCGCGGCGTACGCGGCCAGCACGGCGGAGGACCCGGAGTGCGGCTGCACGTTGGCGTGCTCGACGCCGAAGAGCGCCCGGGCCCGCTCGACGGCCAGCCCTTCGGCGAGGTCGGCGTACTCGCAGCCGCCGTGGTAGCGGTGGCCCGGATAGCCCTCGGCGTACTTGTTGGCGAGCGCAGAGCCGAGTGCCGCCAGCACGGCGGGCGAGGTGAAGTTCTCGGCGGCGCTCAGCTGCAGCGTGACCGCCTGCCGATGCGCCTCCCCCGCGAGCACGTCGGCCATCTGCGGATCCTGCTGCCGCAGCAGGTCGGAGGGCGGGGTGATGACGCTCATGGCGCGACTCCCAGTGGGCTGTCCTGAATAGCCCTACTCTAGGTCGCCACGTCCCGCTCTGCCCGTTTCGGAGACCGAGTCCCCGGGCCCGGCCGCCCCCGCGGGGTCAGCGGGGAGCGTTGACGCCCGTCAGGGCCGTGACCACCGGGTCCAGCGCCTGGTTGGCCCCTCCCGATCGCGTCCCTCGCACTGCTCGGCCCCCAGGGGCCTCTCAGGCTTCGCGCCGCCGCGCCGGCCTCCGGCCGGCCCCCGTCAGCGGGGAGCGTTGACGCCCGTCAGGGCCGTGACCACCGGGTCCAGCGCCTGGTTGATCTCGTCGCCGATGGAGCGGAAGAACGTGATCGGCGCCCCGTACGGGTCGTACACCTCGTCCGCGTCGGGCGACGGCGCCAGCAGCCACCCGCGCAGCGCCGCGGCGGCCCGCACCAGCGCGCGGGCCCGCTCCGCGACCCCGTCGTCCAGCGGCGGCAGGGTGGCCGGATCTATGGCCCGCACCAGCCGCGTGAACTCCTTCAGCGTGAAAGTCCGCAACCCCGCGGAATGCCCCATCGAGATGACCTGCGCCCGGTGGTCCCGCGTGGCGGTCAGCACCAGGTCGGCCCGTATGACGTGCTCGTCCAGCAGCTCCCGCCCGGTGAACCCGGTGGCGTCCGCCCCGAAGTCCGCCAGCACGGCCGCCGCGTTCGCCTCCATCGGGGCCCCCTCGTGGCCC
The DNA here is from genome assembly GCF_042891345.1 of Streptomyces sp. NPDC001903. Lineage (NCBI taxonomy): Bacteria > Bacillati > Actinomycetota > Actinomycetes > Kitasatosporales > Streptomycetaceae > Streptomyces > Streptomyces sp. NPDC001903. Next base: position 490,842 of record NZ_JBIASZ010000001.1, on the reverse strand, counting down.
CACGTCCCCGCGCTCTCCACGATCAGGTCGCCGGCCGGAATTCCGCCCAGCCGGTGCGCCAGCGCATGCCGGGTCAGCCGCTCGGTGATCGGCGAGCGGCACACGTTGCCGGTGCTGACGTGGAGGATGCGGAACGTGTCCCCGCCGGCACCCGCCGGGTGGGGGTCCCCCCAGCCGTGGTCGGCGCCGGAGGTGTGCCCGCTTGCTATGCCACGCCCCTCAGGGCTCACGGGGCCACCTCGAGGTCGGGTACGACCTCCCGCAGCTGCTCGGCGGTCAGCGCCCCCTCGCGCAGCAGGACGGGAACCTTCCCGGTGACGTCGACGATCGACGACGGCTGGATCCCCGGAGTCGGACCGCCGTCCAGGTACACGGACACGGAGTCGCCGAGCATCTCGCGCGCCGCGTCGCAGTCCTCCGGCGCCGGGTGCCCGGTCAGGTTCGCCGAGGACACGGCCATCGGACCGACCTCGGTCAGCAGCTCGATCGCGACGGGGTGCAGGGGCATGCGTACGGCCACGGTGCCGCGGGTCTCCCCCAGGTCCCAGGCCAGCGAGGGCTGGTGCTTGGCGACGAGCGTCAGCGCGCCCGGCCAGAAGGCGTCGACGAGCTCCCAGGCCTGCTCGGAGAAGTCCGTGACGAGCCCGTGCAGGGTGTTCGGGGAGCCGATGAGCACGGGGGTCGGCATGTTGCGGCCGCGCCCCTTGGCGGCGAGCAGGTCGCCGACCGCCTCCGCGCTGAAGGCGTCCGCGCCGATCCCGTACAGGGTGTCGGTGGGCAGCACGACAAGCTCGCCGCGGCGCACGGCGGATGCGGCTTCACGCAGACCCGTCTTGCGGTCCGTCGCGTCGTTGCAGTCGTATCGCCGGGCCATCAGCGGGACTCCTCGTGCAGCAGGGGGGTGGAGGGGTGGGTCGGGGGCGTCACGGCATGGCCTTGCGGGCGGTGGCGAAGCGCGGGCGGTTGTTCAGGTCGGGGTGGTCGGCGGCGTCGGCCCATCCCCGCTCCTCGGCGAAGATCCACGGGACCTGTCCGCCCTGGGTGTCGGCGTGCTCGATGACGACGATGCCGCCGGGCCGCAGCAGCCGGTGCGCGGTGCGCTCGATGCCGCGGATGGTGTCGAGCCCGTCCTCGCCGGAGAACAGGGCCATCTCGGGGTCGTGGTCCCGGGCCTCGGGGGCGACGTACTCCCACTCGGTGAGCGGGATGTACGGCGGGTTCGAGATCACCAGGTCGACCTGGCCGTCCAGCTCGGGCAGCGCGCTCAGCGCGTCGCCCTGGTGGACGGTGACCCGCGATCCCTCGGCGTTCTTGCGGGTCCACCGCAGGGCGTCCTCGGACAGCTCGACGGCGTGCACGCGCGAGCGCGGCACCTCCTGGGCCATGGCCAGCGCGATGGCGCCGGAGCCGGTGCACAGGTCCACGATCAGCGGCTCGACGACGTCCATCGCCCGGACGGCGTGTATGGCCCAGTCCACGACCGACTCGGTCTCGGGCCGGGGCACGAAGACCCCCGGCCCGACCTGGAGCTCCAGGTACCGGAAGAAGGCGCGGCCGGTGATGTGCTGGAGCGGCTCGCGCGCCTCGCGGCGGGCGACGGCCTCCCAGTAGCGGGCGTCGAAGTCCGCGTCCTTGACGTGGTGCAGTTCCCCCCGCTTGACGCCGTGCACGAAGGCCGCGAGCTCCTCCGCGTCGAAGCGCGGTGAGGGCACGCCGGCGGCGGCCAGCCGCTGGGTGGCCTGGGCCACCTCGGCAAGCAGCAAGTTCACGCTGGTCCTCCGGGCTGCTGTCGTACGGGGGTGGTGCGGGGGTGGTGCACGGTCGAGCGGGGTCGAGCGGGGATCAGTGCGCGGACGCCAGCTTGGCGGCCGAGTCCGCGTCGACGCAGGCCTGGATCATCGGATCGAGGTCGCCGTCGAGCACCTGGTCCAAGTTGTACGCCTTGAAGCCCGTCCGGTGGTCCGAGATCCGGTTTTCCGGGAAGTTGTACGTACGGATCTTCTCGGAGCGGTCCACGGAGCGCACCTGGCTGCGGCGCACGTCGGAGGCCTCCTGCTCGGCGGCCTCCTGGGCGGCGGCCAGCAGGCGCGAGCGCAGGATGCGCATCGCCTGCTCCTTGTTCTGGAGCTGGCTCTTCTCGTTCTGGCAGGAGGCGACCACGCCGGTCGGGATGTGCGTGATGCGCACGGCCGAGTCGGTGGTGTTGACGGACTGGCCGCCGGGGCCCGACGAGCGGTACACGTCGATGCGGAGGTCGTTCGGGTTGATCTCGACCTCGACCTCCTCGGCCTCCGGGGTGACGAGCACGCCGGCGGCGGAGGTGTGGATGCGGCCCTGGGACTCCGTGGCCGGAACGCGCTGGACGCGGTGCACGCCGCCCTCGTACTTCAGGCGGGCCCAGACGCCCTGGCCGGGCTCGGTGGCCCCGTTGCCGCCCTTGGTGCGGACGGAGACCTGGACGTCCTTGTAGCCGCCGAGCTCGGACTCGGTGGCGTCGATGATCTCGGTCTTCCAGCCCACGCGCTCGGCGTAGCGCAGGTACATGCGCAGCAGGTCGCCGGCGAACAGGGCCGACTCGTCGCCGCCCGCGCCCGCCTTGACCTCGAGGAGCACGTCCTTGTCGTCGCTGGGGTCGCGCGGGACCAGCAGCAGGCGGAGCTTCTCGGTGAGCTCCTCGCGCTGCGCGGTCAGCTCCTTCACCTCGGCCGCGAAGTCCGGGTCGTCGGCCGCGAACTCCTTCGCCGTCTCGATGTCCTCGGCGGACTGCTTCCAGGCACGGAAGGTCGCGACGATCGGGGTCAGCTCCGCGTAGCGCTTGTTGAGCTTGCGCGCGTTGGCCTGATCCGAGTGGACCGAAGGGTCGGCGAGCTTCTTCTCAAGATCGGCGTGCTCGCCGACCAGTTCCTCGACCGCCTCGAACATCGGGGGCTCCTGGGGTGAAAAGTACGAAAAAGGGCTGCGGGACGACAAAGGCGCCGGTCCGGCTGCCCCCGTGTGGACAGGGTGCAGCCGGAGTCCGGCGCCGGGGGCTCGCTACTTCGAGCCGGCAGCCTTGCCGAAGCGGGCCTCGAAGCGGGCGACACGGCCACCGGTGTCGAGGATCTTCTGCTTGCCCGTGTAGAACGGGTGGCACTCGGAGCAGACCTCGGCACGGATGGTGCCCTCGGTCAGGGTGCTACGGGTGGTGAACGACGCGCCACAGGTGCAGCTGACCTGGGTCTCGACGTACTCGGGGTGAACATCGCGCTTCAAGGTGTCTCCTAGATTCGGGAGGGCGCCGGGTCGCAGGAGCCGAATTGCGCACTGCGTGAACCGGGGCCGACAGACCAGTCTGCCAGGACCGGGCTGCCTGTCAAAATTCTGAGGACGCCTCCCTCAACGAGGAGGGTCGGACATCTATTCCACTCCCCCGAGGGAAGCGCCTGACCAGGCATTTTGCGGTTTACTGCACGATCTGCCCGGCGCTGCCCTTGTCGCCCATGGAGTTCGCGGTGGCCTCGGCGGGGACCGGCTGCTCGGCCAGCAGGGCGTCCCAGACCATCTTGGACTCCTTGGCCAGCGGGGCGACCCGGTCGGCGTCCCGGGGGTCCGGGCCCACGGGCAGGGTGATCATCTTCATGTCCTGGGCGTCGATGCCCTGGAGGCTCTGCGCGAAGCCCATCAGGGACTTCACGTCACCGAGGGACTTGTCGGTGGTGAGCGCCTTGGTGCCGGTGTCGGCGAGGTCGAGCAGCCGCTTGGGGTTGTCGAAGACGCCGATGCCCTTGACCTGCTTGATCAGGGCCTTCATGAAGGCCTGCTGCAGCTGTATTCGGCCCAGGTCGGAGCCGTCGCCGACGGTCTTGCGGGTCCGTACGAGGCCGAGGGCCTGCTCGCCGTTCAGCTTGTTCGGGCCGGCCGGGAGGTCGAGGTGGCTCCCGTAGTCCTTGATCGGCTTGTTGGTGGTCACCTCGACGCCGCCGAGGTTGTCGATGATCTTCTTGAAGCCCGTGAAGTCGACCTCGATGTAGTGGTCCATGCGGATCCCCGACATCTTCTCGACGGTCTTGACCGCGCAGGCGGCCCCGCCGATGGTGAACGACTCGTTGAACTGGGAGCGCGAGCTGCCGCGGTCGGTCTTGCCGTTGGCCGTCGTGCAGGCCGGCCGGTTGACCATGGTGTCGCGCGGTATCGAGACCACGGTGGCCTTCTTGTGGCCCTCGTAGAGGTGGACGATCATCGCCGTGTCGGAGCGGGCCGAGCCGCCGTCGTCCTGCCCGTACTCGGCATTGGCGCCGCCGCGGGAGTCGGAGCCCAGGACCAGGATGTCCATCGAGCCGTTGTCCACGTTCTGCGGGCGGTCCGTGCCGAGCGCCTGGTCGATGTCGACCGTCTTGAGGTTCCCGTTCAGGTGGAAGTAGAACCAGCCGAGACCCGCCCCGCCCAGCAGGACCACGCCCGCGGCGCTCCACGCGGCGACGACCAGGGCCCTGCGGCGCTTCGGCGGTTTCCGTCGGCGCCGGCCCGCGGCACGCCTGCCGCCGCCCCTGCTGTCCTCGCTCATGCTCTCCTCGGTCCCTGAGTACGTTCCCGGCCGGATGTCCGGCCCAGCTGCCTCCCGCACTGCCCTCTGACACAGACGGACGAATGTCCTCCAGGGTTCCACGGCCGGAAGGCACCTCCGACGGGGGCACTGCGGCGGCCGGGGCGGGACCGGCGGCCCGGACCCCGCCGGGCGCACCGCGCCCACCTGCGGTTTCCCAGGGGGACGCGGCGCGAGGCCGGAAGGTTCACGAAAGCGGCGGGTGTGGCGAAGCTCGCACCTGCGGCTACCTGCGGCGAGAGCGCGCACAAGCCGGAAAACACGGGACCGCCCCCGCCGCGGCTGCGGTGGGGGCGGTCCCGGTGATGCCGTGTACGGCGACGGATCGGCGGATCAGTCGTCGTTCTTGCCGGACGGGGTCGTCTTGGCGATCTGCATCAGGAACTCTGCGTTCGACTTCGTCTGCTTCATCTTGTCGAGCAGCAGCTCGATGGCCTGCTGCGAGTCGAGCGCGTGCAGCACCCGGCGCAGCTTCCAGACGATGGCGAGCTCCTCGCTGTTGAGGAGGATCTCCTCCTTGCGGGTGCCCGACGGGTCGACGTCGACGGCCGGGAAGATGCGCTTGTCGGCGAGCTTCCGGTCGAGCTTGAGCTCCATGTTGCCGGTGCCCTTGAACTCCTCGAAGATCACCTCGTCCATGCGCGAGCCGGTGTCGACGAGCGCGGTGGCCAGGATGGTCAGCGAGCCGCCGTCCTCGATGTTGCGCGCGGCACCGAAGAAGCGCTTCGGCGGGTACAGCGCGGTCGAGTCGACACCACCGGACAGGATGCGGCCGGAGGCGGGCGCCGCGAGGTTGTACGCGCGGCCCAGACGGGTGATGGAGTCCAGCAGGACGACCACGTCGTGACCCAGCTCGACGAGACGCTTGGCGCGCTCGATGGCCAGCTCGGCGACGGTGGTGTGGTCCTCGGCCGGGCGGTCGAAGGTCGAGGAGATGACCTCGCCCTTGACCGACCGCTGCATGTCGGTGACCTCTTCCGGACGCTCGTCGACCAGGACGACCATCAGGTGGCACTCGGGGTTGTTGGTGGTGATCGCGTTGGCGATCGCCTGCATGATCATGGTCTTGCCGGTCTTCGGCGGGGCCACGATCAGGCCGCGCTGGCCCTTTCCGATCGGCGACACGAGGTCGATGATGCGGGTGGTCAGCACGCCCGGGTCGGTCTCCAGACGGAGCCGGTCCTGGGGGTACAGCGGGGTCAGCTTCTGGAACTCCGGTCGGCCGCGGCCGGATTCGGGCGCCATGCCGTTCACCGAGTCCAGGCGCACGAGGGCGTTGAACTTCTCGCGGCGCTCGCCGTCCTTGGGCTGGCGCACCGCACCGGTGGTGTGGTCGCCCTTGCGCAGACCGGCCTTGCGGACCTGGGCGAGGGAGACGTACACGTCGTTCGGGCCGGGCAGGTAGCCCGAGGTCCGGATGAACGCGTAGTTGTCGAGGATGTCGAGGATGCCCGCGACGGGGATCAGGACGTCGTCGTCGGCGACCTGCGGCTCGTTCGGCGCGAACTCGTCGCGGCCGCGACGGCCACGGCGGTCGCGGTAGCGGCCGCGGCGGCCGCGACGACCGCCCTCGTCGTCGAAGTCGTCCTCGGGACCGTTGCCCTGGGGGCCCTGGCGGTCCTGGCGGCCCTGCTGCTGGCGGTCCTGGCGGCCGCCCTGCTGCTGGCGGTCCTGACGGTCGCCGCGGCCACCGCCCTGACCGGCCTGGCCCTGGCCCTGACCCGCCTGGCCCTGACCGCCCTGGGCGCCCTGGCCCTGGTCGTCGGCCTTGGCGCCGCGGTCGCGGCGGTCGCGCCGGCCGCCCTCGCGCTCGGTACGGTCACCGCGGTCGCGGCGGTCGCGCCGACCGCGGCCCTCGCCCTCCTGGGCGGGCGCGGAGACGGCGGTGGCGGCCTCGGCCTTGACCTCGGCCGGAGCGGTCGCGGTGGTGGTGGCGGTCTCGGTCTTGGCCTCGACCTGCACGGCGGCGGGGGCCGCGGTCTCCGGGCTGCCGGAGGGGGCCGTGGCCCGACGGCGGCGGCGCTCGCCGGCCGGGGCGTCGTCGGAGGCCGGCTGGCCCGGGATCTCGATCTGCGCCTGCGCGGCAGGCTTCTCGGCGGGCGCCTCGGCGGCGGCCTCACCCGTACGGGCCTTGCTGGTGGCGCGGCGCTTCGGCTTGGCCTCGGCGGCGTCGGCGGCGGGAGCCGCGGCCTTGGGGGCACTGCTGCCCGCCTGCGCCTCCTTGATGACCTCGATCAGCTGGCTCTTGCGCATCCGCGCGGTGCCCCTGATGCCGAGGCCCGACGCGACCTGCTGGAGCTCGGCCAGGACCATGCCCTCGAGGCCGGTGCCGGAGCGGCGACGCTTGGGGGCGGCGCCCGCGGCGGGGGCACTGGTGTCGACAGTGGTGTCGGCAGCGCCCATCAGATCGGTGGTGTCGCTCACGAAGGGTCCTTCCCTGGAGCGGACGTCGGCCTGTCTGGCTCGGCGACCGGTTGTGCTGTCCGACAGCAGTCCTAGGTGTATGGACTGTGCCGGGGCGGTGGTCCGCCGAAAAAAGACAACGGCGGAGAGAAACGTGCGTGGGTGGTTCCGGCGAGAAGCCCCCGAGCTGGAAGCGTGGGAATGTCACGCCGATTCCGGAGCGTGCTCGAAACTGCTGGAAGCGATCAAAGCAGTCGGGGAGGCTCCCGGAAGAAAGGTGGTCCCGGATGGGGACACTGAGCGCCGAGCCATGGCGGCTTCGGCTGCGCACTTGAGACTAACACTACCGGATCCAACAGATATTCCCCCTCTCAATCACCGGCAATCGCGCCTGCAGCGCGGGCGGCCTGCCCTGGCCGCCCGCCCCTGGCGGGTCTGCCCTACGGCCTAGCCGCCCTGGGTTCCCAGCGGCAGGACGCTTGCGCCCGCGGCGTCGAGGGCGAGCCGGTTCGCCGCCCACCCCTCGCCCGCGAGCTGCGCGACCTTGTCGGCCGCGCCGTTGTCGACCAGCGCGAGGACCGTGGGGCCCGCGCCGGAGATGACCGCGGGGATGCCGTCCGCCCGCAGCCGGTTGACGAGTGCCACGCTCTCGGGCATCGCCGGGGACCGGTACTCCTGGTGGAGCCGGTCTTCGGTGGCCGGCAGCAGCAACTCGGGACGCCTGGTCAGGGCTTCGACGAGCAGGGCCGCACGACCCGCGTTGACGGCCGCGTCCACGTGCGGGACGTTGCGCGGCAGCAGGCCGCGCGCGGTCTCCGTCAGGACCGGCTTGGAGGGGACGAAGACCACCGGAACGATGGAATCGGCGGGCTCCATACGGATCGCCTTGGCGCTGCCGCCGTCCATCCAGGCGAGGGTGAATCCGCCGAGGAGACAGGCGGCGACGTTGTCGGGGTGGCCCTCGATCTCGGTGGCCAGCTCCAGCAGGGCCGCGTCGTCCAGCTTGGCCTCTCCGCCTATGGTCACGGCGCGGGCGGCGACGATGCCGGCGCAGATGGCGGCGGAGGAGGAGCCGAGCCCGCGGCCGTGCGGGATGCGGTTGGCACAGACGACCTCGAGGCCGCGCGGCTGCCCGCCCAGCAGGTCGAAGGCGGTGCGCATGGAGCGTACGAGCAGGTGGCTCTCGTCCCGCGGGAGGGTGTCGGCGCCCTCGCCCGCGATGTCGATGTTCAGGCCGGAATCGGCCACCCGGACGACGACGTCGTCGTAGAGCCCCAGGGCCAGGCCGAGGGCGTCGAAGCCCGGGCCGAGGTTGGCACTGCTGGCGGGGACGCGCACCCGTACGGCGGCGGCGCGGAACGCTGGACCGGCCATCGTCCGATGACACTCCTTGTGACTGTGCGAGACGAGATCTTCGCTGGCTCGCTGCGAATGTACTGGAGAACGTACGACACCCGAAGGCCCACTGGGCAGCACCACGGTCATATGCGCGGTGGCGGATGTAAGTACAGCGTATCGAAGGAAGGTTCTCTCGCGACATAGGGCGCACAGGAGGCGCACGATGCGTGTCGGTGTCTTCCGGTGGATACCGCTGAATGCCGTTGACTTTTGTGCCGTACGGCCTGAGTTGCCGGATTCCGGAAGCCTGCGGGAGGCATTCCGGAATCCGGCAACCGGGGTACTGCGGGTCGAACCGCGGTCCGGCCGGGGTCAGACCAGGCCGAGGCGGACGGCCGCGGCTTCCGCGTCCACCGGGACGGTGACCGGCTGCGGAGCGCCGGCGACGGCCCAGTCGGGGTCCTTGAGGCCGTTTCCGGTCACGGTGCACACGATCGTCTGGCCGGGGTCGACCAGGCCCAGCTCGGCGGCCTTGAGCAGGCCGGCGACGGACGCCGCCGAGGCGGGCTCGACGAAGACGCCCTCCTGCGCGGCCAACAGGCGGTAGGCGGCCAGGATCTGGCGGTCCGTCACCTCGTCGATGAAGCCGCCCGACTCGTCGCGCGCGGCGAGCGCGTAGTCCCACGAGGCCGGGTTGCCGATGCGGATCGCGGTGGCGATGGTGTGCGGTTCCTTCACGATCTCGCCGCGCACGATCGGCGCGGAGCCGGAGGCCTGGAAACCCCACACACGGGGCGTACGGGAGGCCAGGCCGTCGGCCTTGTACTCCTTGAAGCCCTTCCAGTACGCGGTGATGTTGCCGGCGTTGCCGACGGGCAGCACGTGGATGTCGGGGGCGTCGCCGAGCGCGTCGACGATCTCGAACGCGGCCGTCTTCTGGCCCTCGATGCGCACCGGGTTCACGGAATTGACCAGCGCGACGGGGTAGTTGTCGGACAGCGCGCGGGCCAGGTCCAGGCAGTCGTCGAAGTTGCCGTCCACCTGGAGGATCTTGGCGCCGTGCACGAGCGCCTGGCCCATCTTGCCGAGCGCGATCTTGCCGCGGGGCACGAGCACGGCCGAGACCATCCCGGCGCGCACCGCGTACGCGGCGGCGGAGGCCGAGGTGTTGCCCGTGGAGGCGCAGATGACGGCCTTGGCGCCGTCCTCCTTGGCCTTGGTGATCGCCATGGTCATGCCGCGGTCCTTGAAGGACCCGGTGGGGTTCGCGCCCTCGACCTTGAGGTGGACCTCGCAGCCGGTGCGCTCGGAGAGCACCTGCGCGGGTACGAGGGGAGTGCCGCCCTCGCGGAGCGTGACCACGGGAGTCGTGTCCGTCACCGGCAGGCGGTCCCGGTACTCCTCGATGATGCCGCGCCACTGGTGGGTGCGATTGCTGCTCATGGGTCCTTACTCCCCTTCAACACGCATGATGCTGGCGACACCGCGCACGGTGTCCAGCTTCCGCAGTGCCTCGACGGTCCCGGAGAGGGCGGCGTCGGGCGCGCGGTGGGTGACGACGACGAGGGAGGCCTCGCCGTCCTTGCCCTGCTGGCGGACGGTGTCGATGGAGACACCGTGCTCCGCGAACGTCGTCGCCACCTGGGCGAGGACGCCCGGCTTGTCGGCCACATCGAGGCTGATGTGGTACCGCGTGACGACGTCGCCCATGGGGCTGACCGGCAGCTGGGTGTAGGCCGACTCGCCGGGCCCCGTTGCCTCGGCGAGCTTGTTGCGGCAGATGGCGACGAGGTCGCCCAGGACCGCCGAGGCGGTCGGCGAACCGCCCGCGCCGGGCCCGTAGAACATGAGCCGCCCGGCGGCCTCCGCCTCGACGAAGACGGCGTTGTACGCCTCGCGGACGGAGGCGAGCGGGTGGGTCAGCGGAATCATCGCCGGGTGCACGCGGGCGGTGACGGACTCGCCGTCGGCGGCGCGCTCCAGGATCGCGAGGAGCTTGATGGTGCAGCCCATGCGCTTGGCGGAGGCGAAGTCGGCGGCGCTGACCTCGGTCATGCCCTCGCGGTAGACGTCGTCGAGGCGGACCCGGGTGTGGAAGGCGATGCCGGCCAGGATCGCGGCCTTGGCGGCGGCGTCGTAGCCCTCGACGTCGGCGGTCGGGTCGGCCTCGGCGTACCCGAGGGCGGTGGCCTCGTCGAGCGCCTCCTGGTACCCGGCGCCGGTGGAGTCCATCTTGTCGAGGATGAAGTTCGTCGTGCCGTTGACGATGCCCATGACCCGGTTGATCTTGTCGCCGGCGAGGGACTCGCGCATCGGGCGGACCAGCGGGATGGCGCCGGCGACGGCGGCCTCGTAGTACAGGTCCAGCCCGGCCTGCTCGGCCGCGGCGTGCAGGGCCGCGCCGTCCTGGGCGAGCAGCGCCTTGTTCGCCGAGACGACGGAGATGCCGTGCTGGAAGGCGGTGGTGATGAGGGTGCGGGCGGGCTCGATGCCGCCGATGACCTCGATCGCGACGTCGATGTCGCCGCGTTTGAGGAGGGCGGTCGCATCGGTGGTGACCAGGGCGGGGTCGATGCCCTCGCGCACCTTGGAGGGGCGGCGCACGGCCACGCCGGCGAGCTCGACGGGCGCGCCGATGCGGGCCGTGAGGTCGTCGGCGTGCGTCGTCATGATGCGCGCCACCTCTGAGCCGACCACTCCACAGCCCAGCAGCGCCACCTTCAGCGGACGCGTACGCATCATTCGACCTACGCCTTTCGATCTTCCATCACCACCCGGCGTGCGGTATTGCGCGCCGGGTCTCAACCAGTCTCACTCAATGGACAGCACTTTCCATCCTCGGTCCATTGAGTGAGACACCTATTTTGGGGGTATGGGGGCTTCTCCCTGAAACAACCGGATCATCCGAGGTCGAGACGCAGGAGATCTTCCTCCGTCTCGCGCCGGACGATCACCCTGGCCTGTCCGTCGCGCACGGCGACGACGGGCGGGCGCAGGGCGTGGTTGTAGTTGCTGGCCATGGAGCGGCAGTACGCCCCGGTGGCGGGTACGGCGAGGAGGTCGCCCGGGGCCAGGTCGGCCGGCAGGAACGCGTCCTTCACGACGATGTCGCCGCTCTCGCAGTGCTTGCCGACGACGCGGACGAGCATGGGCTCGGCGTCGGAGACGCGGGAGACGAGGGTGACGGCGTACTCGGCGTCGTAGAGGGCGGTGCGGATGTTGTCGGACATGCCGCCGTCGACGGAGACGTACGTGCGCAGCCCTTCGAGGGGCTTGATCGTGCCGACCTCGTAGAGGGTGAAGGCGGTGGGGCCGACGATGGCGCGTCCCGGCTCGACGGAGATCCGCGGGGCGCGCAGGCCGGCCGACTCGCATTCGCGGGCGACGATCTCGTGCAGGGCCTTGGCGATCTCGTGCGGCTCGCGCGGGTCGTCGGAGGGGGTGTACGCGATGCCGAGGCCGCCGCCGAGGTCGATCTCGGGCAGCTCGACGCCGTGCTCGTCCCGTACGGCGGCCAGCAGCCGGACCACGCGCTTGGCGGAGACCTCGAAGCCGGCCATGTCGAAGATCTGCGAGCCGATGTGGGAGTGGACGCCGAGCAGCTCGAGGCTGTCGTGCCCGAGGGCGCGCCGTACGGCTTCGGCGGCGGAGCCGTCGGCGACGGCGATGCCGAACTTCTGGTCCTCGTGCGCGGTGGCGATGAACTCGTGGGTGTGCGCTTCGACGCCCACCGTCACGCGGATCTGGACGGGCTGGCGCACGCCCAGCTCGCGGGCGATGTGCGCGACGCGGGCGATCTCCTGGAAGGAGTCGAGCACGATCCGGCCGACGCCGGCGGTGACGGCCCGGGTGATCTCGTCGACGGACTTGTTGTTCCCGTGGAAGGCGATCCGCTCGGCGGGCATGCCCGCGGCGAGGGCGGTGGCCAGCTCGCCGCCGGAGCAGACGTCGAGGTTGAGCCCCTCCTCCCGCAGCCACTTCACGACGGCCTTGGAGAGGAACGCCTTGCCCGCGTAGAACACGTCGGCGTCGGGCCCGAAGGCGTGCGCCCAGGCCCGGCAGCGCGCCCGGAAGTCCTCTTCGTCGAGGAAGTACGCGGGTGTACCGAACTCCTCGGCGAGCGCGGTGACGGGCATGCCCGCCACGGTCACCACTCCGTCGCCGTCGCGCCGTACGGTCCGCGCCCAGACCTTCTCGTCGAGCGCGTTGAGGTCGGCGGGCGGCGGGGAGTAGTGGCCCTCGGGCAGGACGTCGGCGTGGCGGGGCCCGGCGGGGTGCGCGGAACGGCTCATCGGTATCTCTCTTCGCAGATCACAGGCAGTCAGGTGCATCCATGCCGAGAAGGGCCAGGCCGCCGGCCAGCACCGTCCCGGCGGCTTCGGCGAGAGCCAGCCGGGCGCGGTGGGCGGCCGAGGGTTTCTCGTCCCCCTTGGGCAGGACGCAGTGCTGGAAATCGAGCAGCTCGTCGGCGAGGGCGACGAGGAACCGGACGAGCCGCTCCGGCGCCCGCCGGTGCGCGGCGGCCTCCAGTACGAGGGGGTACTCGGCGAGGAGGCGCAGCAGGGCGGGGGCGGCGGCCGCGCCGGGGGCATCGACTTGACCGGGGGCGTCGGCCTCACCGGGGGCGTCGGCCTCGCCGGGGGCATCGACTTGACCGGGCTCGGCGTGGAAGCCGAGGCGGGCGGCGCCGCGGCCCAGGGCCTCGGCGCGGGCGTGGGCGTAGCGCACGAGGAAGAACTCGCTGGACTCGTCCTGCACCAGGAGCCCGGGCCCGAACTGGGGGGTCTCGCGGGCCGGAACGGCGAGCACGGCCCAGGTGGCGGCGTCCCGCCCGTAGGTGGCGACCACGTCCCCGTCGCGGCGCGCGACGGGGGCGACGGGGGCGACGGCGGGCGGCGCTCCGCCGTCCTCCCGTCCCTGGCTGCGCAGGATGCGTACGACGGCCTCGTGGACGGCGCGCTGTCGGAACCCGGCGGTGGGGGGCCGGGGGAAGGGCTCGGCTTCGACGGCGTCGTCCGCGTACCCGTAGCGCGGTCCGCGCGACAGCACTTCGCGGACGAGCCCGGCGGCGCCGCGGGGGGCGAGGGTGAAGTTCAGGAACCCGGCGCCGGTGATCTCGACCCGCTCGAGCCCGGGCTCGGCGGCCAGGCCTGCGGCGATCACCCGGGCGACCTCGGCGGGGGGCCGCCCGGCGGTCCGGGCGACCTGGAAGGCGAGGGGGGTGGCGTAGTCGCCCACTCCCCCGGGCCGGGTCCGCTCGATGACGACCCGCTCGGGCACGTCCGCCCCGGCCGGCAGCTCCCCGTCCTCGACGGCACGGCGCACGGCGCGTGCGACGGTGCTGGAGAGGTCGGCGGGGGTCACGGGACCAGCCTAGGGGAGAAGCCCGCCCATCCCGCGAACGGTTTCGCCATGTGAACAGGTGCCCGGCGCTACCCTCTCCCCCGCCCGGCCGGCGCACCCTTCCGCTCGCGCCGGTCCTTGCGCTCGATGAGCCGGCGTACGACCCGTACGAGCTCGGCGGGCTCGAAGGGCTTGGCGAGGAACGCGTCCACCCCGGCCTCGATCCCGGACTCCACCTCGTACTGCGTACAGGCGCTCACGATGGCGAGGGGCAGATGGCGCGTGCGCGGATCGGCGCGCAGCTGCGCGGCGGTCCCGAACCCGTCCAGCCGGGGCATGACCACATCAAGGGTGATCACATCGGGACACACGTGATGCACGACGTCCAGGCACTCGGCACCATCGTTCGCGGTCACGACCTCGAAGCCCTCCAGCTCGAGATTGACCTTGATCAGCTGCCGGATGACCTTGTTGTCGTCGACAACAAGCACCCGGCCCGAGGCGCCTGGCACAACTCGAGAGTAGGTCCGCCTAAGCCCCCGCGTCCGGGTTTTTGCCACTTCCACCCCCTCCGAGCGACCCACGCCCCCCGACCCCGTAAACGGTTCCTGATCACCCCGTGGAAGCTGGTAGTGTTCAACCCGTCGCCGCAACGCGAACGACACGCCCCCGTAGCTCAGGGGATAGAGCAACGGCCTCCGGAGCCGTGTGCGCAGGTTCGAATCCTGCCGGGGGCACTTCGCAGGAAGTGCCCAAAGACCCCGCCATCAGCGAGTTCGCTGAGACGGGGTCTTCGCGTATGTGCAGCCATACGCCAGGCCATGCAGCCCCATGACAGCCCCTGCGGCCTATTCGCGGCCTGGACGCCTCCACAACTCCCCAGGTCAGCCTGGGAAACACGAAGGCCCCCAGGTTTCCCTAGGGGCCTCGGGCCACAACGGCCCACCTCTCACTCGTACTCGCGCAGCAGCTCCTCGATGCGCCGGTTGCCGACCTCCTGCCGGCCGTCGAGACACTTGGCGTACCGGCCGAGCAGTACCTCCACGCTGTTCCCGGCTCGTGCCGCAACCTCGGTCGGGTCGACACCGGCGTTGAGCCAGGTGGAGAGCGCGGAGTGCCTCAGGTCGTATGGGCGCCGCGCGAGCGGAGAAGCTACGGCGGCCGGCGGCAGGGCCAGGAGCCGCGCCTCCTGCCAGGCCCGGTAGTACGTGGAGGAGGACACCACTCCCCCGCCCTCGCTGAAGAAGAGTCGCCCGTCCTCAGCGGTCCCGAAGGTGTCGATGTGCTCCTGGAGGACGGAGACGAGCTGGGGCGGGATCGGCACGCGCCGTACCTCCTCGGCGGGCCGGTTCTTGAGCCCGCGGTCGTCATGGCTCAGGCCGGAATCGGTCCACTGTCGCCCCACACTCGGTCGGGACCGGTTCAGTAGTGCCTCTCCCCAGCCGCAGGCAGGGAGGGTGAGATCCGACAAGGAGAGCCCCACTGCCTCGGCGGGCCGGAAGCCTCCGAAGTACATCCCGGCGAAGAGCCCGACCAGGCGCCGGCCGCGGGCCCGCTTGAAGCCGCCGACATAGGACACCGCGCACAGCAGTGACCGCGCCTGCTCCGGATTCGCCACGACACGGGGATCCACGTCGTTGGCCACCTTCGGCTTCTGCCAGCGAACAGCACCGAGCGGATTCTCCTGGAACTCACCGAGATCAACCGCGTAGTGCATGGAATTCACCAAGGTGCGCCGCTTCCGGTGAACGGTTTCCGCCGCGGCAGCTGTTCCATCCAGCTTGATCTTGAGGGAGTCGAGCACTGCACGCCCCACGACGGGATCCGCAAGATCTCCGAGGGGACGAGAGGCCTTGGACACCCAGTGAAGCGCGTTGGCGATCTCGTCCGGGATTTCTCGATCATCAGGCCCCGGTATGACGAATGCCCAGTTGCGCAGCGCTCGCCGGAGAACTCTCTCCTCGGGGCGACCGGGCCGGTCGTCCAACAGGGCCAGCGTGACGGAGGTCAATGATTCGTTGATCCCGTCACGGGTGTTCGGGGCGGCATGCGGCCACTTCATCGCGAGGTACTGCAACGCGAAGGAGTACCAGCTCAGGGACGCCTTGCGCTCTGCCATGGAGTCGGGAAGGCCCGAAACCGTGTCGAATTCCTCGCCGTCGCGCGTGGCGCGAAGCAGCTTCGACCTGAAACTGTCAGCGAGCGCTTTCGTCTTACGTGTCTCAGAGAAAGACAGCCCGGCAACCTTCCATCGCACCTCATAGGAGGGCCGTTTCCCGGGCTTGACCCGAATCGACCAGACCCGAACATCGGTGGACTTCACGCGGCAGCCCCTTCCCGGCTCCGAAGCCAGGCATGAAAGTCACTCCGCCAGACACGCAGCTCTCCGTTCGGCAGCGTGAATGCCTTGGGCGCCTTCCCGAGTTCACGCCACCGGTAGAAGGTCCGCCGCGAAATCCCCTTCAACTCGGATAGGACCTCCGCCGTGGTCATCAGCTCGTCCTTCACGTCACGTCTCCTTCCAAATCGAGCAGGGCTTCGCGGGCGGTTTCACGGTTGAGCCGGATGTCGCGGCGGATGTTGGCGGCGAGCCAGGATTCACCGGGTGTGGAGCCGTGGCCGGCGTAGGACCAGTGAGCGACGACGAGGAGGGTTGCTTCCGGGTGGTCGTCGAGGTCGGGCAGGCCGAGGGAGGCCCGTTGTTGGGCGGCGCGGTAGTCGGCGCGGACCTGACGTAAGGCACCAAGGGTGGTCGAGTAGCGGCGGGACTTGGTGGAGAAGTGGCCGCGGAAGCCGAGCATGTGCGCCCAGGCCCGCAGGCGCCGGTCCGGGTAAGCCCGGTCAAGGTCCATGCAGGCTTCCATCAGCCGCCGCGGGTGGTCAGGTACGCCGAGGAGGATCAGCGCTTCTTTGTTGCCCACGGGGTGATCTACGGTGCCGGTCGTCTCGGCGGCCTTGGTCGCGTACTTGGCGACATAGGAGGCGACCGCCTGCTCCGTTAAGTCTTCTCCCTTCCCAAATGCGCTGATGGGCTGAACGTCGACCTGCTCGCCCCACTGGAGCACCCAGTCGTTCTCGAAGCCGTGCTCTCGGCTGGCGGGCACGACGACGCGGACGCGTGCAGCGGCGGCCCGGATTGCTTCGGTGAGCAGGGTGAGAGTGGCCCAGGCTGGCGGCGGGGTCTCAGGCCCCTTCGGTCCATCGAAGCGGATCACTGCATGGAAGTGCACGGCCCCGCGCTTCTGGTACTCGGCGACCTTGCCGAATGAAACGCGCGACTGTTCGCGCGCTGCTTTCTGTGTCAGGCCGGCACGGCGGGCGATCTCTCGGCGGAGGTAGATCGTGAAGTAGCGCCACAGCTCGGAGGCGTGGTTGTTCCACAGCACCGCGCCCGCGTAGTCGTACGTGGACGGGTCGAGCGGGGTACCCAGTTCGGCCGCATTCTCGTCGTGCCGGGTGCCGCAACGGCAGGGGCGGGTGCCGGGGCGGTTGTGGACGGGGCCGAAGGACGGGGCGGTCAAGGTGGCGAAGACGCGGGGGTGGTCGCGAATCGTCTCAGGTGTGCCCTTGCGGGGGTCACCGATGAGGCCGGAGCGGATCAGGTGGTACGTGTCTCCGGCGTACGTCCAGGCGCAGGCGGGGCACCGCGATGCCCGGCGATTGCCGCAGGCAATGCGGAGAACTCCCCCTGGTTCGGAGTCGGTGTTGTACGCGTAGAGCACGGTCTTGGTGGCGGGGTCGAGGATCTTCGTGCCGCCATCGAGTCGGATGGGTGCGGTGCATCCTCCGGTGCGGCGAATCTGTTCGTGGAGCCGGTCGAAGTCGGGAGCACCGGCCAGCCTGAGCAGATCGCTCAGGGTGGCCGGGTCCAGGCCCGCCGCGGTGGCGGTGTCGTTCACGCGAGGAACTCCTGCCGTGCGGTCAGGAAGGCGGTGCCGATCCACTGGGCGTAGGCGGGCGGGATGGCTTCGGTCAGTTCCGTATGGACGTCGGTCCAGGTGATGCCCATGGCGTCCTGCATTTCGGGCACGGTGGCCTTGCCGCCGCCCTTGCCGTAGGCGGCCACATAAGGGCCTTCGCGGCGGACGCCGTGGCGGTGGCCGCGCACGTATCCGCGGTGTCGCGGGTGGGCCGGCTTCGCGGTGGACCAGTTGCCGAATTCGAAGTTGCGGTGTCGTAGGACGCCGAGGCCGAACATTTCGCCGCACAACGTGAGGTCTTTGCGGATCGCGGCCCGTCCGTTGGGCTGCTCGATCACGTACGGCAGGCCGGAAGCGTCGAGGAGCTCACGAGTGGGGGCGACAAGGTCGGTGTGCGGCCCGCCCCATCCCTGGGACTGGTTGGTGCCGACGGTCAGGCCGCACCGGGCCTGGCACGGCGGCGAGGCGTGCACGAGGGCGTACTCCGCGATCGTCCCCGTAGTGATCAGGTGAGCGAGGTATTCGAGGGCGTCGCCGCGGTGGTAGGCGAAGGGGTAGCGGGGGCGGTCAGCAATGTCGCAACCGTCGACCGCAAAGCCCGCCCGGTGATAGCCCACCCCAGCTCCGCCGGCACATGAGAAGAGGTCGAGGACCCGGGGCCGGTTGGTCATGCGGAGCCACCTTCGATGTGCGCGGAGCCGTGGTTGGCGTCCCAACCCGCGATCAGGGCGCCGACCTGTGCGTCTCCCTTGGCGGTGGCAGTGGCACCGCAGTGGCAGACGGCAGAGGCGGTGGCGGGCTCGGACGGGGAGGGCTTGCTGACGTGCAGACCGGGCGTGTTGGCCGTGGGCGCGAGGTTCGACACGGCGCTCACCTACCGATGCGGACGCGGACGGCGGGGACGGTGCGGCCGAGTCCCCGGCAGGTCGGGCAGTTGACGCGGATGGTGGTGCGGGTGCCGTCGGGGGTCCGGGTGCCGGTGGTGATCGTGGCGGTGGCGAAGCCGTCGCAGTCGCGGCAGACGGGCTTGGTCTGGGCGTGCTGAGGCATGATGAGGCTTCCCTTTCGGGTCCGTTGGATCTGGAAGTGGGTGCAGGCGCCGGGGCGGCGGTCTTTGGCGAGAGGGCCGCCCCGGGGCCGTTCAGCGGCGGCGGTTGTGACTGCGCGGGATGGGCGGGATGGAGTCGTAGGACTCCTGGCCGTCGCGGAAGTCGCTCAGGTCGGTCACGTCCTTGTCGTTGCCGACCTGCCGCATGATCCGGTTCATGGCCTTGGTGTCGCGATGGCGGCGCGCGATCGCGTACTCACGGCCGAGTTCGGCCATCTCTTCGTTGCGGGCGGGCTCGGGGGTGCTGTTCTTGCGGCTGAAGATGCCCATGTCAGTGACCCTTCGGGTTGTTGAGCAAGGAGCGGATGACGACGGCGCACACGGCGACCGAGGCGGCCGTGATGGCGACGGCGAGGAGCATGGAGACGAGGACGGTGCCGACGACCAGGACCGCGGCGCCACCACCGGCGACGAGGGCAGCGACGCTGCCGGGCGTGAGCTGGACGGTCGGGCGGGCAGCCGGAGCGGGTACCGGGGCCGGGGCGGTCGGCATCGGGACCGCGGCGGGTTCGGGGACCAGGTGGACCGGGGTGTAGGTGTCGGGCTTCGGGTACTTCGGCGTGAGCATGAGCGATCTCCTTTCAGGCTTTGCAGCGGTGGGTGCGGGCGGCGAGTTCGGCGCTGGCGCGGGTGAAGTAGTCGGCGGAGAAGTCGCAGCCCGGAGCGGTGCACACGGCGGTGTGCTTGGTGCGGCCCCGGCCGTCGTGGTGGGTGGCGACGCGCACCGGTCCGAAGCGGGCGACGTTGTAGAAGCGGTTCGGGCGCACGAGGTCTGTCTCCCTTCGTGTCAGGCGAGTTGGAGAGCGATGGAGTCCGCGAGAGCGTGCGGGACGCCGAGGCGGCTGCGCAGGGTTGCCGCGTCGATCGGGGCACCGGTCTGTGCCTGGTGGGCGTCCGCGATCTTTCGGGCGTGGTCGAGAAGCGCGGGCGGAACAGATACCGCGGACGGCGTGAGCGCGGGCTGCGGCGGTACGTGATCCGGGGCGGGTTCGGCCGGCGGCAGCTCGGGAGCCGGTTCCGGGTCCCGCTCCACGGTCAGGTCCGGAACGGGTTCGACGTGGGGCTTATCAACAGGCTCTGGCGCCGGTGTGGGTGCGTGGGCGAGGAGGGTGCCGCCGAGGAAGGCGAGTGCGGGCCAGCCCGCGACGAGGATGCGCAGCCAGGGCGGAACGTTGTGCAGGTCGAGCAGTCCGGCCGTGGCGACGTTGGCACCGAGCGAGGCGACGAGGGCGATGGCGAACCAGAGCCAGGCGTCGCGGTTCTCTGCGTTGGTGCGCATCCGGCGCCATGCGGCGACCAGCAGCAGGTCGACGCTGACCGGGTAGGCCCACGCCTTCCATCCGTCTTGTCCGGCCGCCGCAGCCAGATCGTGCAGGTGGGCGAAGGACAGGGCACCGGCAATGACGGCCTGGATGAGAACGGCGTCGAGGCGGAGGGTACGGAACACGAGTCACCTCCTTTCGGGGAGGATTCGAGTCAGGCGGTTCCGGTGCCGAGGCAGCTCGGGCAGAGCCCCGTCTGTGTGGCGCCGATCTCCCGGCGCTTGCGCCCGACCCGGACGGTCGTCGTGGTCTCCCCCGTCCCGTCGCAGGTGTCACAGGACGGCGGGACGGGAGCGGGCTTGGCCGAACGCGGCCGGCGGGTCGACGGCTTCGTGTCAGCGCTCATGGCGGTTCCCTTCGGATTCGGGCATGGGTCGGGTAGGGACCTGGCGCGAGATGGTCACGCCGACCGAGGGGGAGAGAACTGCTACGGCGTTGCCGGAGTCGGCTTCACCAGCGGGACAGACCCGGGGAACGCGGCGGAGGCGGGAACCACCGGCCGGTATGGGGCGAGGGCCGGAAGGGCCGGTGTCAGGTAGGCGTACTCGGCGCACACCGCGGCAGCCTTGGCCGCGCTCAACTCGGGCGTACGGATGCGGGACCAGCCGCCGGAGGAGTCGCCGGCCACCGCGACGCCGGGCAGGTCGGGCGCGATCGCCGTCACGGCCATGACCGCGTCCGGGGCGATGTCACCGAGACCCATGTCGGCGGTCTGCTTGTCGTTGACGCGATGGACCACGCGTCCGGTGAGCTGGGCCCGGAGGGTGGTGGCGCCCTTGCCGAGGTCGGAGCCGAAGCGCTGGCCGCAGATCTCCAGGTACATGCCGGCCGCGCGGGCCATCTGTCCGAGGCGGATCATCTGCATGACCATCCGGTCCCGGCGGTCCTCTTCCTTCTTGCTGGCCACGAGGAACAGTTCCGCGACCTCGTCCACGAGCACCACGATCGGCACCGGACGAACGTCCTCGGGCAGCGCCCACACGTCGGAGGCCCCGTAGTCGCTCAGCAGATCGAAACGGTCTTCCATCTCGCCCACCAGCGCATCCAGGAGTCCGGACGCCGTCTCGGGGGTCATGGCCAGCGCCGACAGCCGGGGCGCGTATCCCCGCTGCTCGACACCGCGCTTGCAGTCGATCCCGACCAGAGCGACCCGAAGCCGGGCGAGGCCCGCGACCAGGTTGCGCTGGTACATGGACTTCCCCGACTGGTTGGCGCCGAGCGTCAGCGCGTGCGGCACCTTCAGGTAGTCCCGTACGAACGCGGTGCCGTCCTCCCGGAGCGCGACCGTAACGGTCATGGGCCCGGAGGGGAGCCTGCGCGGCATCTTCACTCGGCGCAGTACGTCGTACCCGGTCATCCGAAGCTCGACGAACCCGGGCTTGGTCTCGAAGACGGTGATGGAGTGGACGCCCCAGGCGTGCCGCAGCCGTTCGGAAGCCGCGACCACGTCGGCGGGCTCCAGTCCGGCCGGCAGGCGCAGGGTGACCCGCATTCCGGTCGAGGAACCGCGTACGCGGCGGACCTTCGGCGGTACGGGCTGGACGTCGCTGCGGCGGGCGACGTTGCGGATCAGGAACGCCCGCAGGCGGGACGGCTGGACCGTCAGCCCGCACACGTCCATCGTGGCCCGGTACGTCACCGCGAACCGGACCCGTGCCACGGGCAGACCGGCCATGGCCCAGAACACGCGGGGCGCGCGGACCTTCGCGTATCCGAGACCACCGCCCGCACCGGCCAGGGGGAGGCCGACCTCCCATAACGTCGACAGGTCGGTCATGGTCAGACCCCGACCGAGGTGAGGGCGACGGCGCGGAACGAGATACCGTGCCGGGTCTGGCCGTTGAACGTGTTCTCCCAGTCCCGCGCCTTCAGGCCGATCACCGACACCGGCATGCCCGGCATCAGGCCCGCGGGGAGACCGGTCTCCGGAACGGTCACCTGGTAGAGGTTGCCCTCCCCCTCGTCCGAGATCAGCAGGCCCACCGTGGACAGCCCGGCACCGGTCTCCCGGTCGACGGCGCGCTCACCGGTCTGCTTGCTCACGAGCTTCGGGGTCGGGGCCGTGGCCACGAACACCACGGCAGTCGACGTGTCCACCTTGAACGACGGCATCAGTACCTCCAGCGTTGTCGGAGCAGCCCGAAGAGGACTGCCGAGGCTCGCTGTCCTAGGACTGCGAGCGACTAAGGAGATAGTGCATCGCAGTCCTAGGACTGTCAACAGTCCTAGGACTATGTTTGACTGATTCCGACGAGAGGAGTTCTAGATGGCGCCCAAGTGGCGGGAGCTGGCGGACAAGCTGGCGGAGCAGATCAGGCGGGGTGACTACACGCCGGGCCAGCGGTTGCCGCACATCAGAGAGCAGGTCGACGCCGGCGAGGGCTCCAAGGCCACCGTCCACGCCGCCTACAAGGCGCTGGAAGCGGAAGGCCTGGTCACCTCTTCCCGGGGCCACGGCACTGTGGTGCGACAGCAGGTGCCGCTCAAGCGACTTGGCATCGCCCGCTACGACAAGGCCAAGTGGCGCGACGGGGACGAGGTGGCGTTCATCGCGGACCGCGTGGCCTCAGGGCGGACCTACCGCCGCAATGAGCAGACCCAGTCAGTCAGCCTCGTCGAGGCACCCCCGGAGGCAGCGGCCGCGCACGGACTGCCGGCAGGCGCACAGGTCTACGCCCGTGCCCGACTGGTGAAGGAAGGCGACCAGCCGACACACACGCTGACCAGTTACTACCGGCCCGAGCACGTGGAAGGCACGCGCCTGGTGGATCCGACCCCCGGCCCGGCCGGCCGAGGTGGCGGATTTCGCGTGTTGTACGACGCCGGCTACGAGATCGACCACATGAAGGAGCGAATTTTCGCCCGTACGCCCACACCGGACGAGGCGAAGCTCTTGCAGCTGCCGCCGGGTGAACCGGTCGTCGAGCTGCACCGGACGACCTACACGGCAGACGGCACCGTGGTCGAATACGCCATCGGCGTGCACGCTGCGTCGCGATTCGCCTGGGAGTACGACTTCAACGTCCCGGACTCCACGAAGGACAGGGAAGGCCAGGAGTGATCTCGACGCAGGACTGGGCAGACACGCGGCGCCTTTGGGAGTACCACCAGATGGGCCACGCACCCCAACCGTGCTCCGTCGCGCTCGGGCTCGGCAGCCACGACCTTGGCGTAGCCGACACTGCGGCCGACCTGTACCGGAGTGGAATGGCCCCCCTGCTCGTGTTCAGCGGAGCCACCAGCCCGACGACGCGTGAACGGATGCCCCGCGGCGAAGCCGTGCACTACCGAGAGCGGGCGCTCGAACTCGGTGTCCCCAGCTCTGCCGTACTGGTGGAGCCGCGAGCTCGGAACACGGGCGAGAACATCCGCTTCTCCCGGCAGCTGCTCGAAGAGGCCGGCATTGAGGTGTCCTCGGTGCTGCTGATCAGCAAGCCCTACGAAGAGCGGCGCGCGTACGCCACGGCGCGGAAGCTGTGGCCCGAGGTCGAGATCGTCAGCGCTTCCAGCCCGATGACGCTGGAGGAGTACGTCGATTCCATCGGCGACACCCGCCTGGTGATCGACATGCTGGTCGGGGCGTTGCAACGCCTACTGATCTACCCGGCGCAGGGCTTCATGATCAGCCAGCCGGTACCGGACGACGTGACCGAGGCGTACGAGCGGCTGTGCCAGCGAGGCTTCACGAACCGACTCCTGCTGAACGACGCCGGTCAGGCTCGGAGCCAGGCGCAGCAGTGACGACCGGGGAGTACACCTGGGCGCAGCGAGGCATACGGTTCGAGAGCGACCGAGAGACCATCGGAAGGGACTTCGACCTTGACGCACGATGACCGCCTACCGGGAGTCCTCGCGAGCGCGCGCGTGATCTTCTTCGACTTCGATGGGCCCGTGTGCGACGTATTCGCCGGACTTCCTGCCCCGGAGGTCGCCAAGCAGCTCACCGCACTGCTCGCAGCGCAGGACGAGGCCGCGGGTGCCAAGGCCGCCGCGACAGACGATCCGATCGAGGTCATGCGCATCGCGCACGAGGTCGGCGACGAGATCGGCCGGAGGGTAGAACAGGCGCTGACGGCAGCTGAGGTTGAAGCCGTGGCGGTGGCCGGCTCGCCGACCCCGGGGGCGATGGAAGCCCTTCAGGCCGCGCGTGCCTCGGGGCGGCCGGTGGCGGTAGTGAGCAACAATTCCGCCGAATGCGTCCAGCGCTTCCTGGAGGAGCACGGGCTGGGGGGATACGTCGTGAAGGTCATCGGTCGACCGTCCGGGCAGCCTCACCTGATGAAGCCGAACCCGTTCCCACTGATTGGGGCGGCGGAGCAGATGCAGATGGATGTCACGCACTGCACCCTGATCGGTGACTCGCTCACGGACATCCAGGCCGCTCATGCCGCAGGGACGACGGTCATCGGCTACGCCAACAAGCCCCACAAGGCTGATCTGTTCGCCGAGGCGCAAGCTGATGCCGTCACGGACGACATGCAGGCCATCGCCGACGCACTCACCACGGCGTAGCCGAGGAGCAGCGGGGGACCTGTTACAGGTTTCTCTACCTCATCAAGCACCCGGCTGCGCTCCGCTCCGCCGGGCGGGCTTCCCGGCTCCGCTCGGGGCGACGCTCCTGCCTTCGGCCCGCTCCGCCCCCGCTGCGCCGACGCCCGCCCCTGCAAGACGGGATAGGCCAAAGGGCATGAGGCAGTCCCCTACGGCCTCCGGTTCCATCTGTCACCGACATGCCTCCGGCGGGGGCCTCAGGCTCCAGGATGGCGGGGGCGCCGCTGGCGGGTGCCGGCCGTGGATGGCTGGGGTGGGGAACTCCCATCCCGTCTGCCATCGGCCCAGGACAAGCCGAGCAGACACGGCACCGGGCGTCCAGGTCGTACGTCCAGTTGGGCGCTCCACCTGGACGCCCGGCACCGCGCCTGCTCCACATGCGTGTGGGCCGACGGCAGACGGGATGGGAGTTGGGGGTGTGCGTGATGGTGCCCCTGCCTCACGCCGTCCGAGAGCATGCTCCGCAAGGCTTTATTGGATCACGCGTTCGAATTAGAATCGGCATGAAAGGTGCAGCACGCTTGACGGCACGTACGTCTTCGGGTTGCATTGCAAATGGCCAGTGACAAGGGGTCCAGGGGACCTCTTCCCAGATCTTGGGATAGCTGGCCCTCTACTTTGCCAGCCCCCACGGCCTGAAGGTCGTCGCCAGTGTCGGCTCGACGCTCGACTCGTACCAGGGGCACTTTCGATCTTCGAGTACTCGCTGCACCGCCCAGAGCCCGTAGTCGGCGACTTGAACACCCCACGAAGTTGGAGCGTTCCAGACGCAGAGGACTATCTCGCGATCCGTTGCAGACTGACGGCAGACGTCTTCGAGAGCATCCCGGGCGGACCCCTCTTTCTTGTTGGTGGTCAGGGAGGCCGCTATCACGTAGACGGTGTCGCCGGGCAAGCTGACCCGTCGAACTATCTCCTTGAAGTGCAGGTACCACGCCAGCTTGTAGAGACGCATCTGGCCGGCGGCACGCACGTAGCTGTAGGCGTTCTCCTTCGCCAAGAAGGTCGTGTCGAACCGGGGAGCTTGGGCTCTGATGAGGTCGAACACCTCACCCCTCGTGGTGTGCGAGTCGTTCTTGGCGTGCAGCCCCTGAGGCACCGACACACCTCGACGCTCAAGCCGACACCTGAGCTGAAGGCCCTCCCAGAGAGCGTGGCCGTGGTCACCAACGAACACGGCCGTACCGAAGCCGAAGTACCTACTGGCGCCCGGCGAACCCGACATGTCCAAGTCGCCTGTCTCATCGGCGTACATGTAGATCTCGGCCACGGACAACCTCCGTTCCTATGCTCCCTTTTTGCCCACGCATGAGCGGCTACGGACATCAACTCCGCTCATACGCAGATATGTTGGCATGCCCAGTTGAGTCATTTCCGAGGTGAGGGCCTTATATGTCCACGTAACGTGGACGCGTGGACGAGGTACCTGGCGAAAATTCATTGATCAACAAAACGGCAAGGTACAGCTTCGACCCTGGCCGACCATGGCCTTGGGTCTCCTACGACGATCCCGCATGGCCTCTGGAGCCATGGATCGCCATGAACGAGGAAGATCTTGCCGATGCGGCTGTGCGGTTCGGCATCTGGTATCTCAGGGGAGGCATGGAGGGGATGACCACCCTGAGGGCGGCTGCCCTATTCGAGGATGCGGTGCGTCGCGTGGTGGGCGATGTCGTAGCTGAAGCTCGCACCCAGCGGTACTCCTGGGGGCGGATAGCCCTGTGCTTCCGCGTCGGCCGAACGGCGGTGCAGAAGCGGTTCGGGAGGCATCCAGAACCGAGCCGAGCTCAGTCTCTGGAGGACCAGTACCGATGGATGAGCGAGTACCTCTACGCCGCCGATCGCGACGCCCAGAGCGCGTATCCAGACCGAGCCGAGGTGGCCGCTACTCGAGAGCGATGCATTCGCAGAAGGAGAGGCCACGTCCTAGATCCGCTGGATGGCCTTCACAAGGTTCTACCGAGGAAGCGGAGATCAAGTACTGGGGAGCGGGGCACTGCCACCTGAGTGCACACTCGGCTAGCAGTCCAGCATCGAGGTACCGGAGCCATGTCAGTCCATTTCCGGAGACTGCGAACCTCCGAGTCTTCAGAGTCGCCATCCGGACTGGAGCCATGGGTCGGAAGGCCGGCTGTGCCAGACGCGTGCCAGGTAGGGCAGCGAACTGCGGTCAACGGCGGGTGTCAGGACGAAGCCCAAGGGTCTCTCTGACGCCCGTCTTCGCTGGTCAACGGCCGGATGATGGGTGCAAGATCGGTGATTCCCAAGCTCATAGCGATGAAGTACGACCTGCCTGTCAGTGCTGGCCGCTACTGTCACTGAAGATCGTCAGACCCGTGCCGCTATGGGGGTATACGTGGGTGGTCAGTTGCGTGTTGGTCAGGTCTACCGCTACGCGACCGGCAAGGATCCGGTGCCTGAGGAGTTGCAGGGATACCCCAACTTCCACCATGTAACTCACTCACCGGAACTCGCCCGCGCCCTGTTGGAGGCCGGGATCAACGGGATGGCGAGGGTTCGGACACCGGACGGGGAGCGGCGGCCGGTGATTCTCATCCGGTCGAGTCCCTGGAAGGCCGGCACCGAGCAGACGCCCTGGCACGACGTGTTCGACATGGACAACGGGCACGTCCGATACTTCGGCGACCACAAGGCCACCACCACCGTCGCGCCCGGGAAGACCAACGGCAATGCAGCCCTCCTTGATGCCTTCACCGGGCACCAGGGGCACACGCCCGAGGAGCGAGCCACCGCCATTCCGTTGCTGCTGTTCCGCGCGGTCTCGCGCAGCGGCAAGGTCAAGGGGCACGTCGAGTTCTGCGGTCTGGGGATCATCGAGCGGGCCGAGCGGCTGGTGCAGTGGGGCGGCAGCGACCATACGACGTTCACGAACTACGTCTACGACATCGCTCTCATCGACCTCACGGACGAGGACGACAAGGTCTCATGGGAGTGGATCGACTCCCGCAGGGACAAGACCGCGCCCGACACGGAGACTCTCGAACTCGCCCCGCGGGCTTGGCGCGAGTGGGTCAAGCACGGGAACTCAGCCCTGCCCAGGATCCGCCGGCGGGTTGCCCGGGCCAAGGTGACCAAGGTGCCCGAGCAGCGCCCCAAGCCAGGAACCACCGAAGCCAAGGACCTGGAGCTGATCTACAAGTACTTCGACGGCCGTAAGCACGACTTCGAAGCCGTCGCCTCCGCGGTCGCGGCCCGTGTGCTGCGCGGGGCTGGGAACAGCTACGTCGAGGGCTGGCTGACACGCAGGTCAGGCGATGGCGGGGCAGACTTCGTGGGCCGGCTCGACATCGGCAGCGGGCTCGCCGGCACCAGTCTCGTCGTCCTCGGCCAGGCCAAGTGCGTCAAGCTCGACAACCTGGTCACCGCCGAGCAGATCGCTCGCGTCGTGGCTCGGCTGCGACGTGGCTGGATCGGCGTGTACGTCACGACTGGGGCCTACTCAGTGCCCGCACAGACGGAAATGGTCGAAGACCAGTACCCGATCGTCCTCATCAACGGGTTGAACCTGGCTCGGGAGCTCAGGAGCATGGCCCGGGACGATCACGGCGGAGACCTCGAAGCATGCATCGAGCACATACTGACGGGGCGGGAGACTGCGGTCACGAACCGTCGTCCGGAAGAGATTCTCCTTGAGTAGGAGTAGAGAAGTCAGCCGATCAGGCTCCGCCACCTGACGCACGCCTCACGGCATGAGTTGATGTTGATCAAGCCTCCCTGAGGCAGGCCCCCAGGACCGGTTGCGCGCCCGTTAGCAGACCAAGCACCCGCAATCGCGCCAAGCACTGCCAACGGGCACCAGAGACGTCTACAGTCTGCCTCATGTCGACTACTGAGAGCCCTCGCGAATTCAAACTGACCGTGCTCGGGCGGACGTTGGAACATCTCGGCACTCAGATGTACAAGCGACGCGACGTCGCCATCGCT
Source organism: Streptomyces sp. NPDC001903 (assembly GCF_042891345.1). Taxonomy (NCBI): domain Bacteria; kingdom Bacillati; phylum Actinomycetota; class Actinomycetes; order Kitasatosporales; family Streptomycetaceae; genus Streptomyces; species Streptomyces sp. NPDC001903. Next base: position 462,330 of record NZ_JBIASZ010000001.1, on the reverse strand, counting down.
GAGCTGGTCGCAAACTGCTGGGACGCTGGTGCCACCCGTGTAGATATCAGCCTTCCCTCGTCGAGTGCATACGACCCAGACCTAAGTGAAGTAGTGGTTCAGGACAACGGCGTCGGAATGTCAGATGAGGAGGTGGAGGAGAACTACCTTGTCATCGGCCGGAACCGGAGGACCGAGGGCCAAGAGGCGGCTAAAAATCGACGCATCATGGGTCGGAAAGGCGTTGGAAAGCTCGCCGGCTTTGGTTTCGCGAGGAACATGCAGGTCCTGACTTGGCGCGAGGAAGAATCTTGCACTATCGAGCTCAACGCCAAGAACCTCAAGGCAGAACCTAACAAGACTCGCGAAGTAACGGTGCCCGGACACATCGGACCCACGCCCGCGTTTGTAACCACTCAGTCCGGAACGCGGATCACCATGAGCAATCTCAAGCATAAAACGCCGGTGGACACAGACAGTCTCACGCAGGCGCTTGGCAGGCGGTTTAGCAGGACGGTTCTCGGAGAGATGGAGATCTTCGTCAACGGTAACCGCGTGGGAGAACCTAAGGTAGATTTCGAAATTCGCTACCCCACCGACGGGTTCAAAGAGGAGCGCCTGAGCGACGGCCACGCGATTAAATGGTGGGCGGGATTTAGCTCAAAAGTGCTACCGAAGGAACTCCAGGGATTCACCATTCAGGTAAACGGAAAAACAGCTCAAGCTCCTCCATATTTCTTTGATGTGGAAGGCACGGCGAGTGGACAGCACGGAACGAAGTACCTGACTGGCGTAATCGAAGCAGACCACCTGGACGAAGAATCCGATGACGAGAGCGATCGAGTCTCCACGGACCGCCAGGAGATCGACTGGGACGACACCGCCTCCGAACCGCTGAGGAATTGGGGTGATGAGACGACTCGACGGCTGCTTCGCGACCGGGTGGAGGCGAGAGGTACGCAGGTCGAGAACTACGTCGACAATCAGCCTGAATTCTCAGCACGAATCTCCCGCCTAGACCAGCAATCGGCATCACGAGTTCGACAGTTCCTGAACCTACTCGGACGATCAGGGACGGAGAACGACCGTGTCGACCCGCTGGCCGACACAATTCTTCGAGCATTCGAATACCGTCAATTCCACGACTTCATTACCGCGCTTGACGCGGCAGCAGCGTCCACAGATCCCGATGAATTCGCACTTGTAGTAACACACATGAAGGATTGGCGGCTCCTGGAGAGTCGCGCAGTCCTGGAAATCATCAAGGGGCGACTTGACATAGTCGACAAATTCTATGACTTTATCGTCAATGATACCCCCGAGACTGCCAAACAGAGGGGGCGTGAGAACCTGCACGACCTGATCGCCGACTATCCGTGGCTCATCAATCCCGAATGGCAGGTACTTTCCGAAGAAAAGCGAATTACCACCCAGCTGCGCGAATGGGGTGCCGCCGACATCGGCGATCCCGAGTACGCCGGCAGGTACGATTTCATCGCGCTTGCCGGAGATGGAGAGCTGGTGGTAATTGAGATCAAGCGCTCCGGCCATGTAGTCACTACCCGTGACCTATTCAATCTTGAAGAATATGCGACGCGGCTAGGCCGCGCGCAGAAAGTAGGCTACAGGGCATTTATCTCAGGCGATAGTTACGACATCGACGCCAGTACGCAAAGAATGTGGGAAAGCCAGCCGGATCGAGGCCTGCTCACTTGGCGAGAGATTCATGAGCGGATTCGCTCGCATTATGAACATTACCGATCTGTACTCGAAGGAAACACGGAAGATTCACATTTCACCCGGAAATCCATCGAAGTAGCTCGCACAAAGGAGGTCTTGCAGAACGGCGCCTACAGGGGGGTAGCCCGGCGAGCAACTGGGCTCGGTCCGCAGGACCTTCCTTATCCGGACGCGCCGCAGTGATGCGTGCCGGACACGGCCTATTTGTGGACGGCTGAGCCGCATCTTCATCCTTCCAGCTCTCTGAGCTGCTGAAACACGTGATGCGCAGGGGGCCTCCGGAGCCGTGTGCGCAGGTTCGAATCCTGCCGGGGGCACTCCAGCTAGGCAGTGTGTAAGTGTCGCTGACCAGCTGAAGTGCCAAAGAAGAAGCCCCGAACTCAGTCCCACTGGGTCCGGGGCTTTCTCGTTGTCTCTCGCCTGTCCGCGCGTGAGGGGTGCGTGAGTGGGCAGGGGCGCTCTGCGCGTCGGGCGGCGGGCGGCCCGGGCTCAGTCCGTTTCCCGTACGTAGCACCCCGGGTATGCGCTGCCGGAGAACTTGGGCAAGTCGTTCCGGAAGAAGTAGATGCCCTCTCGGCTCGCTCCCGTGCGGATTTCGTCCGCGGCTTTCTTCGAGATGAGAATGCAGAACTTGCTCGCCAGTGGACCGCGACCGCCCGCCCGGTCCAACTGAAGCGATCCCTCATACCTGCCGGGCTGGAAGCTCCAGCGGTCGGCCTGGAACAGGAAGATCGGCTGCTGAGGCTTGTCCTGACTGACCATGAACGGTGCGGGATCGCCGGACCACCGGTACGAAAGCCACTCCTGAGCCGGGTCGAAGTTCCATGTGCCGACCTCCTTCCAGTAAAAGGTCGGCCTCTTCGGAGGGGACGTCGCGCCCGCCGGCCTCAGGTCGAGGCGTGCGCCCCGAACAAGCTCGACGTCCTGCGTTCTGACCCTCGTGGAGACGGTCGGCTGAACGTAGAAGTGAGTGTCCATGCCCATCATCCCGATGCGCATGAGATGGGGAAGTGCCAGATCGGTCTCCGGCTTCTTCTGGAGTTCTGTGAAGTTGTAGAGCGAGAAGGACAGGGCGACGACAGCGGCCACCGTGGCGGCCCACTTGTGCACGGCGTCGAAACGACTGCTCCGAGCCGCCGCCGTCCCGTCATCGCTGTCGACCATGCTCCTACTCTGGCCCCGGATCACGGTCCTCAGCCCACGGTGTTACTCCATCCGACCGCAGGCTCACGGATCTCAGAGGTGTCCCGACGCGTCGAGGTCGGCCGTCACCACTGCCAGATGGTGCGAGGTTGCCCAGGCCCGCCACTGCGTACCGCCGCCGGCTTTGGACCTCCGTCCCAGCGCGCACTCGTTCAGACGTGCATCGCCCCATGAGGTTCGCGCCCCCGTCGCAGGCCAGTGCGGAGATGCGACGAGGTCGGCGCTCAGGGTGAAGAAGTCGTCGTTGCCGGAGCGGACCCGCGGATAGACGAAGACCTGCCATGCGTCCGGTGTCGTGTAGCGCATGTTGGGATCCGGAGTTCCACGAGATTGCGCCGGCATCCGGGGATGGGTCACACCGAAGTCCCCGAAGTCCGGGGACCTTCCGCGGCATCCGCTCAGGACCCGCCTCCAGAGCTGGGCATCATGCCGGGCCACCGGCGTCGCCCGGCCCCTCGGGAACCCGGTCAGGTTGGCGGGAAAAGCTCCGGCGGCAATGCATTCGCGGCGCCAGCCCCATGGGGAGAGTGCCGTGAGTGCGGCCAAAGCGCGGTCGGCCGACCGATCTCGCACGATGCTCGATTGCACCGGCCCGGCGTCGATGAGCAGGTCGACCTCTTCCGGATCCAGGTGGAGCGCCTTGAGCAGGCCCCGGATCTGCCCGTGGTCGGGAATGGACTCCGCCGTGTCGGCGGCGACGGACAGACGGAGGCAGACACCGCTCTGGTGCAGAGCGATCGCCTGCGCAGCCTCGGCCAGGACCTCGCGCGAATCCGTGTGCCGGACGACCGGGCACATGGCCACGCCGCGGAGGGCGAGAGACTCGCCGAGACGGGCCACAGGGCCACCCGCGTCGCCCTCGAGGACTCGCGCCGTCGGCAGGGCGCCGCTGTCCACCGTCAGGACGGCGCCCTTCGGCACCGCGTCCATCGCGCGGTCGCAGAAGGTCTCCAGGACATCCCGCACGTCCGGGTCGGGGACCAGCTCCATGACGGGGCGGATGCGGGAGCGGACGGTCGGTGTGACGTGCTCGAGGGCCGAGAACTCCCCGGCTTTGCCCTTGAGTATCGGAACGTATGCCAACGGCTTCCCCCAGCGCACTCGGCACCAGCCAGTGGATATCTCGCTCACTCCCACCAGAGTGTGATGAAAACCCGCCATCTCGGATAGATGCCCATATCGGCCACACGGCTGAATCGCGCCCATGGGGAACGGCCGGTGCACGCGGGTCGCGCGCTGGTCGCGAGGGGCCGGCTCCAGGCGTGTGCGAGTGGGGGTTGAGGGGGGTGTGGGATGGTCCGGCCGCTCATCGGTGTCTTTCTAGGAGGCGGGATGGTTACGGGGACCGGGCTTGTCGAGCGGGCCGGGGAGTTGAGGGAGTTGGCGCGGCGGCGGGCCGGCGACGCGGAGGAGCAGCGGCGGCTGGCTCCGGATGTGGTGGCCGGGGTGCTGGAGAGCGGGTTCGCCCGGCATTTCGTGCCCGTCCGGTTCGGTGGGGTGAAGGGCGGCTTCAGTGAGTTCGCCCGCGCCGTGGCCGTCGTCGCCGAGGGGTGTGCCGCTGCCGCCTGGTGCGCCTCCGTCGCCTCCAGTCTGGCTCGGGTGGCCGCCTTTCTGCCCTCGGAGGGGCAGGTCGACATCTGGGGCGGAGGGGCTGACGCGTACGTCGTCGGGTCGCTCTCGCCCCTGGGGAAGGCCGTCCCGGCGCCCGGTGGGTGGCGGGTGTCCGGGAGCTGGGCCTACATCAGCGGCGTCGACTATTCCGACTGGGTCGTGGTGTGCGCCGTCCTGCCCGGTGGTGGGGGCGCGCGGTTGTTCGCACTGCCCCGGGGGGCCTACGCCGTCAAGGACACCTGGACCGGGTCCGGCATGCGGGGTACCGGGAGCAACACGGTCGTCGTCGACGACGTGTTCGTGCCCGAGTCGCGCAGCGTGGACCGGCAGCGGCTCACCGACGGCGCCGCCGCGCCGATCCAGGCCGTCAACGGGCTGTCCTGCGCGCCCGCGGCCCTCGGCGCCGCCCGCGGCGCGCTCGGGGTGTGGACCGCCGACACCGCGCGGCGGCTCGCGCGCGGCGGCGGGAAGACCGGGGGCCCCGGGCCCGCCCTCAGTACGTACGAGGCCGTCCTGGCCCGCAGCTCCGGTGAGATCGACGCCGCGGCGCTGCTGCTGGAGCGGGCCGCGCACGCCGCCGACCGGGGCGTGCGGATCACCGAGGCGGAGATCGCCCGCAACGTGCGCGACTACGCGCTGTCCGCCGAGCTCCTCGTCGCCGCCGTCAACCGGATGTACGCGGCTTCCGGTACGTCCGGGCAGAGCACCGGAAGCCCGCTGGAGCGGGCCTGGCGGGACGTCAACTCCATCGCCACGCACATCGCCCTGGCCTTCGATCCGGCCGCCGTTCTCTTCGCGTCCCGTCCCTTCGCCCTGGAGGCAGCATGACCGACATCCCCACCCGGCACCTGGGTGCACTGGCCGTTTCCGCGCAGGGCCTGGGCTGCATGGGCATGAGCCACGGCTACGGTGCCACCGACGACGCGGAGTCGATCGCGACCCTGCACCGCGCCCTCGACCTCGGGGTGACGCTGCTGGACACCGCCGACTTCTACGGCAGCGGGCACAACGAGGAGCTGATCGGCCGGGCCGTCGCCGGGCGCCGCGACCGGGTCGTGCTGGCCACGAAGTTCGGCTTCGCCAACCGGCTGGGCGACCCGACCCTCGTACGGGGCGACGCCGCGTACGTGCGGCAGGCCTGCGAGGCGTCGCTGCGCCGTCTCGGGGTCGACCACATCGACCTCTTCTACCAGCACCGGGTCGATCCGAAGGTCCCGATCGAGGAGACCGTCGGCGCCATGGCCGAGCTGGTGCGGGCCGGGAAGGTGCGCCACCTCGGCCTGTCCGAGGCCGGCGCGCAGACCATCCGCCGGGCGCACGCGGTGCACCCGATCGCCGCGCTGCAGAGCGAGTGGTCGCTGTGGTCCCGGGACCTGGAGGCGGAGATCCTGCCGGTCTGCCGCGAGCTCGGCGTCGGGGTGGTCCCGTACGCCCCGCTCGGGCGCGGGTTCCTGACCGGCCGGTACGGCTCGGTGGAGAAGCTGGCGGAGACCGACGTACGGCGGGGGCACCCGCGCTTCGCCGACGGCAACCGCGAGCGGAACCTGGCGATCGTCGCGAAGCTGGACGAGCTCGCCGCGGCGAAGGGGGTCACCGCCGGCCAGCTCGCGCTCGCCTGGGTGCAGCACCGGGGCGAGGACGTGGTGCCGATCCCGGGCACCAGGCGCCAGAGCTACCTGGAGGAGAACCTCGCGGCCCTGGCCGTCGGGCTCACCCCCGAGGACCTCGCCGCGATCGAGGCCGCGGCCCCGCCCGAGGAGATCGCCGGCACCCGTTACGACGCCACCGGGCTCACCTTCGTCAACGGCTGAGCCCGCGCGCCCGTCCACCCGCCCGCCCACCCGTCCGCCCGCCCGCCCGCATCCGTGCAGGCGGGCGGACGCATATGAGAACTTCATGTCCGGCCGTGCAGCCGTCACTGGCCGCCCGCTCGAGGCGGCTGCGATGCTGAGTCCATGGAATTCGGAGTTCTCGGACCGCTCGAAGCCCGTATGCACGGCATGTCCATCGCACCGACCGCCGGAAAACCCCGCCAGATCCTGGCATTGCTCGCCATCCGCGCGGGACGCGTCGTACAAGTGGAAACGCTGATGGCCGAATTGTGGGGGAACGAAATTCCCCGCAGTGCCGCCACCACGCTCCAGACCTACATCCTCCAATTACGCCGGAAGCTCACGCAGGCCGGCGTGCAGCAGCAATCCGGCCGGAGCGCCAAGGACGTACTGGCGACCTGTTACGGGGGCTACCGGCTCGCTCCCGAGGAATTCTCCCTCGACCTGCTGACGTTCCAGCAGCTGGTGCGCGCCGGCGGCCGCACCATGGCCGAGAACGACCCGGGGGCGGCCTCCGAGCAGCTCGGCCGCGCCCTGGACCTGTGGCGCGGCCCGGCCCTCACCGACGTACCGGTCGGGGAGGTCCTCGCCACCGAGGTCATCGGGATGCAGGAGGAACGCGACTGGGCGCTGGAGATGCGCCTCGAAGCCGACCTCAGCCTCGGCCGGCACGCGGAGATCCTCGGCGAGCTGCGCATGCTCGTGAGCCGGCAGCCGCTGCACGAGACCCTGTCCGCCCAGCTGATGACGGCCCTGTACCGGGCCGGGCACCCCTGGCGTGCGCTCGACGCCTTCCAGTCGCTGCGCCACGCGCTCATCAGCGAGCTGGGGGTCGAACCGTCCCCGCGGCTCCAGCGGCTGCACCAGGCCATCCTGGCCAACGACACCGGCCTGCAGGCCCCTTCCTCCACCCTGCATGCACTCTCGGCCTAGCCTGCGCCGCCCCCCACGAGGCGATACGGCCGCGCCGTACGAACGACGAAGCTCCTGGCGGACACCGTGTCCGCCAGGAGCTTCGCCGTTGCCGCGGTCAGTGCTGCACGGCCAGTCGGCGGTCCGGCTCCCACGTGCCGAACGCGCCCTGCTGATACAGGGCGGCCGTGCCCGGGAAGGTCTCGCTCTCGTCGATCCGCCCGATGAGCAGCAGGTGGTCGCCCGCCTCCACCGTCTCCACGAGCGTGCAGCCGGCGTAGGCCACCGCGTCCTCGGTGAGTACGGGGACCCCCGCCATTCCGCGGCGCCACGTCACGGCGTCGAACTTGCGCTCCCCCTTCCCGGCGAAGGCCAGGGCCGTGTCCCGGCCGTGGTGGGCCACGAAGTTCATGGCGAACACCCCGGAGGCGAGGATCGCGGGGAGGGTCCTGGACCCCTTGCCCACGCACAGCAGGAGCAGGGGCGGCGCCGCGGACACGGCGGAGAACGCGTTGCAGGTGAAGCCGGCCGGTTCGCCGTCCACGCCGAGTGCGGTGACGATCGCGACAGGGGTCGGAAACGAACCGAAGACCTTGCGGAAGGTATCCGTGTCCAGCATGAGGGCCACTCCGTCGAGTCGGTTACGGGATTTTCCCGCTGCATGCGCCGCACTATCGGTCAAGTGGCTTGAAACCGTCTGGACGGGAACTCGGCCGGAACCCAAGCGTCCCTTGAGCCGTACAGCCGTACAGCCGCACAGCCGCACAGCCGCACAGCCGCAGAACCCCTACGCGGGCTCGTCCACGGAAGTGACCAGCCCGGCGGCCGCCAGGTAGCCGACGATGTCCTCGGTCACCTGCGGCGGCAGCGGCAGCGCCGCCGAGACCGCGGTGAGCGTGGTCGGCCACGCGAGCGTCATCGCCACCCACGCCGCCTCCTGCCGGTGCAGGACGACACGGTGCGGGGAGCGGTCGGACTCCAGGACGCATCCGGTGCCCGACTCCGGCACGGTGAACGCGACGTGCCGGGGCAGGCATACGCGGCGCTCACCGGCCGGCCTGATCAGGACGAACGAGGCCGCCGAGGAGAGCGGGACCACGGACAGCAGCGGCCCCTTCAGGTCGTCCACTCCGAGGGTGCGCACCACGAGGTGCGACAGCTTGCTGAGCGCCGGGAGCGTGAAGGGGCACTGCTCCTCGGGTTCGCTCAGGGCATTGGCCAGCAGCACCGGCCCGAGCTCCATCCGGCGCAGCACCTCGCGCACCGCCGGGCTGGGCCGGTCGAGCCGGTCCTGGCCCCAGCGGCTGGTGAGCAGGAGTACGTCGCCGCCGGCCCCCTGATCGACGATCACGTCCTCGGACAGCGACCAGAGATGGAAGGTCTGGACACCCCCGGTCGTATACCGCATGTTGCACCTCTCTAGCCGGGCGGAGGGTTTCACGAGTATGGCCGCGCGCCCGAGCCTCACGACAGGCCGTGTGCCATACGGCCACTGTGAATTCCTCACACCGTCCCCAAGGGCCCCTCACACGGGCCCGGTCGGAAGGGGCGGACGCGTCGTGGTCAGGAACGGGCGGACCGCGGGGCCCCTCCCCCGGTCCGGCCGAAAACGGCGGTCACCAGCATCGCGGCGAGTGCGAAGGCGCCGGCCACGGCCATCGCCAGGCGCGGGCCGTTGGAGTCGATGATCAGGCCGCCGATGAACGAGCCGACGCCGATGGCCCCGTTGAAGGCGGCGACGTACAGGGACGAGGCGGCTTCGCTCTCCTCGGGGACGAGCCGCATGACCCAGGTCTGCAGGGCGACGGGCAGCGCCGCGTAGAGCACGCCCCAGCACACCAGCATCGTGATGACGAGCGGGCCGCTCGCCCCGCCCGCGTACAGCACCGCCATGACCACGGCCAGGAGACCGGTGCAGCCGATGATGCTCGTCCGCAGGGCCCGGCCCACGACGGCGCCGGCCGCGAAGTTCCCCGCCAGTCCGGCCGCGCCGAAGACCAGGAGCAGCACGCCGATGAGGGAGGCCCGGACGCCGGTCACCTCCTGCAGGAAGGGGGCCACGTACGTGAAGGCGAGGAAGTGGCCGCTCATGATCAGCGCGGTGACGCCGACCGCGACGCGCAGGGCGCGGTGGCGCAGTACGTGCAGCAGCGCGGCGAGGCTGCCGCTGCCCTTCGCGGGCAGGGCGGGCATGAACAGCAGGCTCGCCGCGAGGACGAGGAAGCCGAGGAAGCCGGCGCACACGAAGGCCGCGTGCCAGCCAGCGGACTGGCCCACCGCGGTGCCCAGCGGGGTGCCGGCGACGGAGGCGAGGGAGATGCCGCCGAGGACCACCGAGGTCGCGCGGACGGCGTGCCGCTCGGGGACCAGCCGTACGGCGATCGACACGGCGATGGACCAGAACACCCCGTGCGCCAGGGCCACGATGAGGCGGGCGGTCAGGAGCAGCGCGTAGCCGGAGACGGCGGCGGCCATGAAGTTGCCGGCGACGTAGAGGACCATCAGGGCGACGAGCAGCCACTTGCGGTCCACGCGTCCGGTGAGCGCGGTCAGGGGTGCGGCGGTCACCGCGGCGAGCACCGCGAAGCCCGTGACGAGGAAGCCCGCCGAGCCGAGCGAGACCTTCGTGCCCTCGGCGATGGACGGCAGCAGGCCGATGGGCAGGGTCTCCGTGGTGACGAACGAGAAGACGCCGAGGGCCAGTCCGACCACGGCCAGCCAGGACCGCCAGGCCGAGCCCGGTGGGGCGGCGGCCGCGGGGCTCGGCGGCTGCGCCGCCGGGGGCGTCGTGCTGCTGCTGTTGGTCACACTGGTGCCGCTGGTCACGCTGGTGGACATGGTCGCTCCCGGGTCGAGGAATATGCGCGAAACGCGAAACGGCGCCATGCGATGACGCCCGTATTTCAAAAGCGGAGAGTTCCGTCGGTGGAATTCTTCCGCGCCCGCACCCGGGGATGAAGTGCCTGCAAGTGCTGGTGGTGGCACCAACTGGATAAGCACGCCCAGGCAATTGGGCCGCGGCTCGGGTAGCTTTCCTGGCGTCTTTCCCAGCATCCCTCTTCTGAAGGAGCAGCATCGTGTCGACGGACAGAATGCGTACCCGGGTGACCCGCCTCGACACGCTGACCGGGTTGCGCTTTCCCGCCGCCTTCGTGGTGTTCCTGTACCACGCGGCACTCCTGGCCTTCCTCGGCGTGCCCTGGCTGAGCAGCAGCTCGGCCGTCACCACGTACTACGACGCCGTGGCCCACGTCGGCGCCGTCGGCGTCACGTTCTTCTTCGTGCTGAGCGGCTTCGTACTGACCTGGTCGGCCCGGGACACCGATACCGCGCCGCGCTTCTGGCGCCGGCGCTTCCTCAAGATCGTCCCGAACTACGTGATCGCCTGGGCGCTGGCCATGCTGGTGTTCGCGGCGCCCATCACGGACATGACGATCGGCCTGCTCAACCTGTTCATGGTCCAGGTCTGGTACCCGGACTTCGCGATCAACTTCGGGGTGAACCCGGCCGGTTGGTCACTGGGCGTCGAGGCGGTCTTCTACCTCCTCTTCCCCGTCCTGCTCCACTGGATCAAGAAGATCCCGGCCCACCGGCTGAACTTCTGGGTCGTCGGCGCCGTCGCCGGCATCATCGCGACCCCGCTGCTGTCGACCCTGCTGGTGCCGGCCGGGGCGATGATGGCCACCGAGCCCGACACCTCGGTCAACCAGTACTTCTTCTCCTACATCCTGCCGCTGCCCCGGGTGCTGGACTTCGCCCTCGGCATCCTCGTGGCCCGTTCGGTGATGGCGGGCCGCTGGCGCAACATCGGCATGGTCTGGTCGGGCGTCCTGCTCGCCGCCGCCTTCGTCCTCGGCTACTTCACTCCGCCGATCTACTCGACGCGCGCGGTCTGCGTCATCCCCGCCGCCCTGCTCATCGCGGCCGGCGCCATCGCGGACGACGAGGGCCGGTTCACGCCCTTCCGCAACCGCGTGATGGTCTGGCTCGGCGACATCTCCTTCGCCTTCTACCTGGTGCACTACACGGTGATGGTCGCGGTGTGGAAGCTGCTCGGCAGCCACGCCTACTCGAACGCGGCGGCCGTCGGGCTGATGGCGCTGGCCATGGCCGTCGCGATCCTGGCCTCGTGGGCGCTGTTCACCCTGGTCGAGCGGCCGATCACCCGGCGCTGGTCGAACCCGAGGAAGAAGCTCGTGGCGGCCGCGCCCCCCGCCGCCGAGCCGCGGCCCCTGGCGGTCCGGGGCGCGGGCGAAAGGGTCGGCTCCGCCCCCACCGGGTGACCGTACGCGCACGAGGAACGGGACCGCCTGGTCCCCCCGGCCGCGGCCGGGGGGACCAGGCGGTCCCGGCGTGCGTGGGGTGCGCGGGTCAGAGGCCGGCCGCGGCGCGCAGGCCCGCGGCCGTGGACACGTGGCCGAAGAGCGCGCCGCCGGGATCCAGGGCGGCCGACTGCGCCAGCCCGCCGATGTGGACCGGTACGAAGCCGGCGTCGTGCACCAGGGTCTCGGTGAGCCGCCGGGCGCCGGGGTCGTCGGACGCGGTGCCCATGCCCCAGAAGTGCCGCTGCAGGGTGCCGCGCGACCACAGCAGCTCGTCCGGGAAGTGGCAGAACGCGCGGGCGAGCGGGCTGTCGGGCAGCAGCTCGGCGGTCCTGCTCCCCCGGGTGGTGCCCGGCCCGAGCACCGAGACGAACAGTCCGTCGTCCGAGACGCCGATCGGGCTGGTCGCGTCGATCACGGTCTTCCCGGCCAACGTGCCCGCCAGCTGCTCCAGCAGACCGTCGAGGGCCGGATGCGGGACGGACAGCAGGACGACGTCGCTCGCCCCGACCGCGTCGGCGTACGCCGCGGCGCGTGCCCGGCCGCCCAGCGGTTCGACGAAGGACGCCAGCCGGCCCGGGTCCCGGGAACCGAAGGTCACGCGGTGACCGGCGGCCACCCAGTGCCGGCCGAGCGGGCGCCCGATGTTGCCCGCGCCCAGGATGCCGATGTTCATGGGGATCTCCTCGCTCCGTGTTTTCCGTACGTACGGCGTCGGCCGCCGGTCACGGTGACCGGCGGCCGACTCTGGGGGTTGGTCGTTTCAGTACGCGGTGATCTCGGGCCAGACCAGGGCGGTCGAGCCCCAGGTCACGCCACCGCCGAAGGCGCTTATCAGCACCCGGTCGCCCGGAGTGACCTGGCCGGCGGCGACGGCGTCGGACAGGGCCAGCGGGATGGAGGCGGCCGAGGTGTTGCCGACGCGGTCGAGGTTGACGACCGTCCGTTCCCTCGCCATGCCGAGCTGGTCGGCCACGGCGTGCAGGATCCGTACGTTCGCCTGGTGGCCCACGAACCAGTCCACCGACTCCGCCGCCCATCCGGCGCGGTCGAGCATGGCCCGGGAGGAGGCCGCCATACGGGTCACGGCGTGCCGGAACACCGACTTGCCCTGCATGGCGAAGTACGCGTCGGCGGGGTCCGGTTCGGGCGCGCCGGGCGCGGCGGCGGCCGAGCGCTGCCGCGAGCCGCCGCCCGGGACGATGATCAGGTCCTTCAGCGAGCCGTCACTGCCCAGGTCGTACCCCAGCAGCGCACCGGGCTCGGTGGGGTCGCCGGCCCGGAGCACCACGGCTCCGGCGCCGTCGCCGAAGATGACCGACGTGGTGCGGTCCTGCGGGTTGAGGATCGTCGAGTAGGTCTCCGCCCCGATGACCAGGACGCGCTCCGCGATGCCGGCGGCGATGGCGCCCGCGGCGGAGGCGAGTCCGTAGACGAAGCCGCTGCACACCGCGGCCACGTCGTACGCGGGCACGCCCTCCAGGCCCAGCCGGGAGGCGACTTCGGGAGCCGTCGCCGGGCACGGGTGGTCCGGAGTGGTCGTGGCGAGCACCACCAGGTCGGCCTCCCCGGAGCCGGCCGACTTCAGCGCCCGCTCGCCCGCCGCCACGGCGAGGTCGCCGGTGGCGGTCCCCGGGTCGGCCCAGTGCCGCCGGGTGATGCCCGTGCGGGTGCGGATCCACTCGTCCGAGGTGTCCATGGTCCGGGACAGCTCCTCGTTGGTCACGACGCGGGGCGGGACGTACGTCCCGAGCCCGGCGAGGACCGCCGTCCGGCCGCGGCCCGACGCATCGGTGGCATCGGTCGCATCGGTCGCATGAGTCAAGGGAGGCCTCCATAGTCGCCGGTGCGGGACGCCGCTACCGGGCACGGTGGAACGGGCCGCTCTCCGCTCGGGGGCCGGCCACCCGACGAGTCTGCGGCGGCGGCCGGAACCCAGCCAGAGCGCGCCACCGGTGGTGGTGGGACCACCACCCTCCCCGCGGTCCCCCTACGACCAGGCCGACACGGGCCCGGCGGCGCCCGGCGGGAGGTACACCAGGAGGCGGGTGCGGGCGGCCTCGTCCAGGTCCATGGTGAAGAGCACGAAGGGGACCCGCCCCTCGCCGGGACGGTCCACCTCCACGGTCGTCGGCGCGAACTCCTCGACCTCGTGGCGCTCCCACAGCTCGGCGAACCGCGAGTCCCTCTCGGCCAGTTCGTCGGCGATCTCCTCGTACCGGGGATCGTCGGCACCGTAGGAGGACTGCAGGCGGAAACGGGCCGTCATCCGGCGGGCCAGCTGCGGCCGGTTCAGGTACCGCTCGCCGTGGGATCCGGTGAACAGGCTGGTCAGGAAGTTGTCGTTGCCGTCGCGGCCCAGGCGCAGCACCTCGGCGGCCGGTTCGTTGACCGCGAGCACCTCCCAGTACCGGTCGATGACGCACGCGGGCCCCGACAGCTGGGTGTCGACCAGCCGTTGGAAGAGGCCGGAATCCGGGAGGTCGGGAGCCGACAGCGGCAGCGGCGGGTTGGCGTCCGCGAGCCGGTACAGGTGCACCCGCTCGCTCTCGCTGAAGCGCAGGGCGCGGCTGATCGCGTCGAGTATCCCGTCCGAGACCTTGATGGGGCGGCCCTGTTCCAGCCAGGCGTACCACGACGCGCTCACCCCGGCCAGGACCGCGACCTCCTCGCGGCGGAGCCCGACCCGGGCGCGCCGGGCGGCCGTCGCCAGTCCGACGTCCCCGGGGGAGAGTGCCGCTCGGCGGCTCCGCAGGAAGTGCGCCAGCTCGGTGCGCTTCTTCTTCGTACGGTCGGCGCGGTCAGCGCGGTCGCCGCGGTCGTCGCGGTCGTGGTGGTCGGTCCGGTCGGTCCCTAACGGCATGGCGTCCATACCGCCCGAAGGTAGGTCACACCGCCACGCGGTGTCAGCGGCGGGAATCACACCGTGTGGTTTTCGGCCGTCCCGAGGATGCGCCCCAACTCGGCGAAGAACAGGTCCTTGTGCTCCCGGTTGAAGAAGTGGCCCCCCGGGAGGGTGCGGAAGGAGAAGGGTCCGCTCGTGTGCGCGCGCCACGCCTCGGCGTCCGCCGCGGGCACCAGCGGGTCGCTGCTGCCCAGCAGTACGTGGACGGGGCAGGGCAGCGGCCGGTGGCCGGCTTGCGGATGCCGGTAGGTACCGCATACCCGCAGGTCCTCGCGGAGCCGTTCCACCACGGTCTTCATCCGTACGGGGTTCTCCCGCAGCAGCCGTCCGGCTCCACCCAGACCCAACAGCAGCTCAAGGGAGGCTCGATCCGAGAGCCCTACGGTCAGGTCGGGCGCAGCCTGGACATGCGGCGCCCGGTGGGCCCCGGCCACGAAACAGGCGGGCGGGCGCCTTCCGGCGGCGATGTGCCGCTGTGCCACGCCGTAGGAGACCAGCGCTCCCATGCTGTGTCCGTAGAAGGCGTACGGCTCGTCGAGGAAGGGGGTCAGCTGACTTGTCACCTCGCGTACGAGGTCGTCCATCGTGCTGACGGCACCGGGGACGCCGGTCGCGGGCGCCGACCTGGGAGGCATGGACACCGGCACCACCTCCACGCCGCGGCCGAGCCACTGCCCCCAGCCCGAGAAGGACCAGGCGCTGCCGCCCGCGTGGTGGAAGCAGAACAGGCGCAGCCGGGCCGATTCGTTCTTCGCCGGGATGCTCTCCGCCGTACCCGCCGCCGTGGCAGCCGGGATGTTCGCCGCTGTGTGGAACATGCCGCCAGTGTGGCGGGCCGTTGCGGCGGGAGGGAGTGTCTGTCGAACGGGGTGGTGCCACCACCACCGGTGGGGCCTGCCGGCCGGGCGCGATCCACCGGGATTTCCTTCAGTCGGACAGAGAAATCGGACAGAGAAAGAGGTCGAGGAATGCAGAAGACTGCTTCCCCTCCGGTATCGGGACTTTTACGGCGGACGCGGCTGCGGCATTTCCTGCGGGCGCGCAGGGAGCAGATCACGCCGGAGGAAGTCGGCCTGGTGTACGTGGAGCGCAGACGTACGCCGGGGCTGCGGCGCGAGGAGGTCGCGGCTCTGGCCGGGGTCGGGGTGTCCTGGTACACCTGGCTCGAACAGGGGCGGGACATCAACGTCTCCGAGGGCATCGTGAACGCGGTCAGCAATGCGCTGCGGCTCGGGGACGCGGAGCGCACGTACTTCTACCGGCTGGCCGGCCACAATCCGCCGCAGCCGACGGCGGGCCGCCGGTGGGACAGCGAGTACGCGCGGATGAACGCGCTCGTCGAGGGGTGGTCGCGCAATCCGGCGTACATCACCGACCGGTACGGGCGCATCGAACTGGCCAGCCGTTCGGCCCGCTCGCTGTTCCGCATCGAGGCCCGCGGCGACAACTGCGTGCTGAAGTTCTTCACCGAGCCGTCGACGCGCGAGAAGTACCCGGAGGCGGACGAGGTGGGGCGGGGTCTGGTCGCCCAGTTCCGGGCGCAGTCGGCCCGCTTCCCGGAGGACCGGGAATTCGGCCGGATCGCCGAGCGGCTGAGCGAGCGCAGTCCGCGCTTCGCCACGCTGTGGGACTGTCACGAGGTGGTCGGCCCCAACCAGAGCCGGCGCAGGATCGCGATCCCGCAGGCCGGGGTGCGGGTCTTCGACCGCGTGGTGATGAGCGTGCCGGAGAGCCCCGAATCCCTGCTGACCCTGTATGTGGCCCGGCCCGGTGCGGAATCGGCCGTGCGGCCGCGCGAGTTGGCCGGCTGCCATGCCGAGGCCGCCTGATTCCCCTGCCGGTGGTGTTCGCACCACCATGATCAGGAGACACTTCCTCCACCCGTTCCCGGATCCCATGATGAATCCGTGGGACGCGGAGGAAATTCGATCCGCTGAATTCACCAGCTCCGATCCCGCAACGCGAAAGTCGGCGTTCCAAGTGATTCACGGAGGATTCTCATGGATGTTTCGATCGTCAGCCGGGTGATCACGGTCCTGGGCGAGCTGGACGTGCAGACGGCGGACGTCACGCCGGACACCACGTTCGAGGCGATGGAGATCGATTCCCTGCTGCTGGAAGAACTGGCACTGCGCTTGCAGAAGACATTCGGCGTCGAGATCGAGATGGGCGAACTCGTCCCGGAGCAGACCGTCGCCGAGGCGGCCGCCGTGATCGCGGCCAAGGGCGTCACCGTCTCCTGACGCGTTTCCCCTCTCCCCCGGCACCTCCCCCGGAATTCCCCCACACACACATTTCCCGCATTCACGTATTCATGAAAGGGCACACCCATGTCTTCCACCCTGCTCGTCCTCAATGAAGTCGCCGTGGCCCCCGGTCGGCTGGACCAGGTCCTCGCCGAGTGGAGCCGGCTGCACCGGAAGGAGCCGGTGGCCGGCCGCGCGCTGTACGTCAGCGCCGACGACGGCAACGTCCTGGAGATCACGCCGGTCAAGGAGCTCTCCGAGCTGGACGGCCTGAACGCGGGCTGGAAGCAGCTGTGGGAGGCCGTTTCGGATGACCTCGTCACGGACTTCCGGCGCCACCTCCTGGAGTTCGTCGAGGCCCCCAAGGACACCGCCGACCCGGTGCCGCAGACCCCGTACGTCCAGCTGCGCTACATCGAGGTGAAGCCCCGCGAGTACGCGGCGTACCGCGAGTGGCGCGAGAACACCATCTTCGACGTCGTCCGGCGCGCGGACGAGGTGAAGACGTTCCTCGCCTACCACTCGCTGATCAGCTCGCAGCCGGGCGTGATGTTCGTGTCCGGTTTCGAGGTCGAACCGGCCGACTACCAGGCCGTCTTCACCTCGCCGGAGTACCAGGAGATCGTCCGCCAGGCGGGCGACCGCTACATCGTGGGCGGCGAGAGCGGCCTGTACACCCGCGTCTACAAGCGCGCCGATGTCTGAGACCGGTACGGCGGCCCGCCCGGCGACCCGTACGGCGGCCCGCCCGGCCGCGACCCCGAACCGCCGGGAGTCGTACGAGCTCTCCGTCACGACCCAGGGTCCGCTGTACCCGCCGAGCGAGGTCATGGACGGCGCGGGCGACTTCGTGGTGGTGGGCGTGATCAACCGGCCCGCCGCCGACGGCGGGACCGCGCCCGAGTGGGGCGCGGCCGTGGTCTCACCCGCCAGTCCGGTTCCCGAGTTCGGCCGGCTCGCCCCGTACACGGTGGTGCGCGAGCTCGACACCGACCCGGGCGGGGCGGACCGGGACCTCGTGCTCCACACACTGCCGCTGCCGCTGCCCTGCAACAACTACCCCATGGTGTTCGCGCCGGAGCAACGGCCGGACGCCGACCGGGTCCGGCGGCCGAGCCACGCCTTCCACGAGGTGCCGATCCCGGACCTGCGTGCGCAGGACGGGCCCAAGGTCGTCGAGCCGGTGACCTTCGGCCGCTGGATGGAGGCGAGCGGGACCCTGGAGGTCGCGGTCACCCCGGACGGCCGGTCCGGGACCTTCGACTTCGACTTCTCCCGCCTCGTGCCGGACAGCGTCTACACCGTGATGTCGCTGCGCGCCCGCGACCTGGATCCGGCCGGCCCCACCCGGCCGGGCCCGCTCGGGGTGCCGAACGTCTTCGTCACCGACGCGGACGGCTCCGGCCGCTACCACGCCACGATGCCGGACCCCTTCCCGGACCCGGAGCTGCCGGGCGCCAACCGGATCATCAACGTCGTCGTGCTGTGGATGAGCTACCAGCGCAGCTACGGCGGCGCCATCGGGGAGTTCGGCCTCGGCGGGGACATCCACGCCCACCTCAAACTGCGCGGCCCGTCCTTCCAGGACCTGCGCACCACACCCTGAGAGGTCCCGCCCATGCCCATCATCTCCGTCACCACCTGGGACGGCCAGGACGACGCCCAGTGCCGGGAGCTCATGGAGGAGCTGACCCGGACCGTCAGGAAGGTCACCGGAGCACCCCTGGACAAGATCACGGTCTACGTCCAGGAGGTGCCGCGCAACCGCTGGACGGAGGGCGGCGCCCTGGGCAGCGACCCGGAGTTCCCGGTGCTGAGCCGGCGCCTGACCGAATGACGTGACCCCCTCCACCACCCGAACAGGAAAGGTCGAAGCCATGTCCGTGCCCCTGCCCCATGAGTCGTCCCAGGCCACCGATGCCAAGCCCGGCACGCTGTTCCTCGTGGGCGACGTGTTCGCCGAGTTCGCCCACCACGAAGGCGTGTTCACCGTCTCGCAGCTGGCCCGCCTGATCAGGAACGGGACGTTCCCCGAAGGCGCCGACCGCGCCGGCGGGGTCCGCGTGAGCGTGGGGCAGGGCGTCTCCCTGTTCGACGTCCAGTACGTACGCGACACCCTGGCCCGGCGCGGGCTGACGGAGCTGGTCGTCATCGACGACCAGGCCCTGCACACCCGCGCCGGCCGGGAGATCGCCCACAAGCACCGTCCCGAGAACGTGCTGATCTCCGCACCCCGTCCGGTCGGCGAGGACTGGTACGAGGCGGACCTGCTCGTCGACGGGGACAACGAGGTGATGTCCGACCACCTCACAGGACAGCACATGCAGGGGATGCTGGCCACCGAGGCAGGCCGGCAGATGTTCATAGCGGTGGCCGAGCAGTTCTACCTGCCGCCCGAGGCGGTCGGGAGCAGCTACTTCGTCATCGACTCCTTCGCGACCCGGTACCGCAACTTCCTCTTCCCGCTCCCCGCGGTGGTGCGCTGCCGCGTCCTCGCCCACCGCACCCCGCACCGCACCCGGATGACCTTCCACTGCGAACTCTCCGTGAGCCAGGGCGGGTCGGAGACCGCGGGCATGGAGGTCCGGTTCACCGCCTTCGACACCCAGGTCTCCCACGCCAAGGAGACGCGGGCCGCGCAGCGGTCCCTGCAGGACGGGGTGGCTCTGGCCACGGCGGCCGCCGCCGCCGAGGCCGCGGCTCCGGCGCGGGCGGGAGTCCGTGCGCAGGCCCGGGCCGAGGCCCGAGCGGAGGTGCCCGCGTCATGACGGACCACCTGCCCGGCTACATGGCCGAGTACGTCCGCGCGTCCCTGTCCGGGACGAACCGGCCCTACATCGTCTTCAGCGACGTCGACGAGACGCTGATCACCGTCAAGAGCATGTTCGACTTCCTCCACTACCAGCTGGTGCGCCGGCACGGCGCGGCCGGCGAGGAGGAGTACGAGCGGATCACGGCGGTGATCGGCCGGCGGGCCGCCGACGGCGCCCCCCGCTCCGAGATCAACCGCTTCTACTACAGCCACTACGCGGGCGAGTCCGTGGAGACGGTCGCACGGCTGGCGGACGACTGGTTCACCGAACGCACCGCCTCCACCCGCGGCTTCTACATCGACTCCACGCGCCGTGCCCTGCACGGGCACCGGGCCGCCGGCGCCCCCCTGGTCCTGGTCTCGGGCTCGTTCCCGCCCCTCCTGGAGCCGCTGGCGCGCGAGCTGGGTGCGGAAACGGTCCTGTGCACCCGCCCGCTGATCCGGGACGGCCTCTACACCGGCGAGGTCGCCACCCCGGTCATCGGCGAGGGCAAACGCGCCGCGGTGCTCGCGCACCTGGCGGAGCGGCCCTCCGTCGACCCGCGCGACTGCTTCGCGTACGGGGACCACGTCTCCGACCTGCCGATGCTCGAACTCGTGGGGCATCCGGTGGCCGTGGGCGAGGACCCCGAACTGCGGGCCCGCCTGGCGGCCCTGCGCCCCGCGACGATCGCCGCGCGATGAGCGGGCCCCGGTTCCACGTCCTGCTCGGCCCCGACGGGGCCGGCAAGTCCTCGGTCATGCGGCGTCTGGTGTCGATGCTGCCCGAGTGGCGGATGGTGTCGACGGACAGCGCGTTCGTCGCCCCCGAGCACGCCCTGATCCCCCGGCTGCGCCGGGACGTCCACGAGCACCTGCTGCCGGGTCTCGGCTCCGCCTACTCCGCGGACTTCATGGCCAGCGTGCTCCAGACGGCCGTGGTCCACCTCCGGGACCAGGTGCGGGACGCGGATCCCGGGGTGCCGGTGCTGGTGGACTCGTACTACTACAAGATCCTGGCGAAGTGCCGGATGGCCGGGGTGCAGGACCGCGCGATGTACACCTGGTGGCGCTCCTTCCCGCAGCCCTGCGGGGTGGTCTTCCTCGACGTCTCCCCCGAGTCCGCCTGGCGCCGCCGCGGGGACGGCGCGCGGCTCAACGCCCTGGAGTACGACGGGCAGGACGGCAGCTGGGCGGAGTTCGAGCGCTACCAGCGGAACCTGCGCAAGCTCCTGCTGGAGGAGGTGCGGGAGGTCCCGGTCACGATGCTGGCGCAGCAGCCCGACGCCGACCGGGCGGCCGAAGCCGTACGGGAGGTGCTGACCCCGTGAACGCCGATTCCGTCTGGCACGCCCCCGGCCATGCCGGCCGCTACCGCGAGCGCGTGTTCGCCGCGCGCGAGCGGCTGGCCGCCGACCACGCCGACCTGCGCGGCGCGCAGCAGCGCGCCCTCACCGATCTGGTGGGCTTCAACGCCTCCACCCGGTTCGGCAGGCGGCACGGCCTCGGCCGGGTCCTGACGGTGGACGACTTCCGCGAGGCCGTCCCCGTACGCGACTACGCCGACCACGCCGACCTCATCGAGCGGACGGCCGCCGGGGAGCGGAACCTGCTGTCGGCCGACGCGCCCGCCGTCTACTTCACCAGCAGCGGCAGCACCGGAGCCCACAAGAAGGTGCCGGTCACCCCGCGCTTCATGCGGACGACCTTCATGCCGTTCTACTTCGCCGCCTGGGCCCCGCTGATCGAGCACTTCCCCGACGTGCTGGAGCGGCCCGACGCCGTCCTCAACCTCAAGCACGACCCGCTGAGCGCCCCGCCCACCACGGGCGACGGCCGGCCCCATGTCGGCGCCAGCCAGGTGGACTTCGGCGCCCGCTTCGGCGAACCCCTCTCGGCCGAGCCCGGCACGGGCGCACCGTGGGCGAGGCTCCCGGCATCGACCGAGCCCGGCGACCACCTGGAGCGGGCGTACCTGCGGCTGCGGCTGGCGGTGCAGAGCGATCTGCGGGCGCTGATCGGCATCAACCCGGCGATGGTCGCCGCCGTGCCGTACCAGCTGAACCTGTGGTGGCCGCGGATCGTGAAGGAGGTCCGGGACGGCACCCTCGGCGGTCTGCCGCACCGGGCGCCGGACCCCGAGCGGGCCGCCGAGCTCGAACACCTCGCGGAGTACTTCGGCACCGTGCGGCCCGCGCAGGTGTGGCCCGGGCTGCGGGCGCTCTTCTGCTGGACGACCGGCGTGGCCTCGCTGTACCTGCCCGCCCTGCGGGAGGAGTTCGGTGCCGGCGTCACGGTGCTGCCGGCGCCGGTGGCCGCCTCGGAGGGCCCGGTCGGTGTGGCGCTGGACCGGCACCCGTCGGCCGGCAGCCTCGTCGCGTCGGCGTCGGTGTACGAGTTCGTGCCGGCCGAGCAGGACCTGGCCCCCGACTGCGCCACCCTGCTGCCGCACGAGCTCGAAGCCGGCCGGGACTACCACGTGATCTTCAGCCACGTCGGCGGGCTGTACCGGTACGCCGTCGGCGACGTGGTCCGGGTGGTGGACCTGCCCGGCGGGGTCCCGCGGCTGGAGTACGCCGGCCGGGGCGGCCGGTCCGACGCGGCCGGCGAGCGGCTGCGGGACGCGGAGGTGGTCCGGGCCCTGCACGCGGCCCTGGGCTCCGGCGGGCTCGCGCTGCGCAACGTGGCGTGCCGGGTGGAGCCGGCGGCCGGCCCCACCGGGCCCGGCGCCCCCCGCTACGTCTTCGCCGTCGCCCCGCGCAGCCCCTGGCAGGCGGCCGAGACCGTACGTTTCACCGCCGCCCTGGACCGCTCCCTCGCGGCGCAGTCCGCCGGGTACGGGCGGGCCCGGGCGGCCGGGCGGCTGGCCGCCCCGGCCGTGCGCCTGCTGGACGCCGAGGCCTTCGACCGCGACTGGCACGAGGCGGTCGGCACGGGCATCCGCCCGACCCAGGTCAAGGACCGGCTCTTCCGCCAGGACGACGCCCTCTGGGAGCGCCTGACCCGCGACCCCCGCGCCCCGCTCGCCTGACCCCGCTCCCCCGCCCCTCCCCACGTCGGCCGTCCGGCACCCGCACCCCCGTACAAGGAGCCACCATGCCCGTGCTCAACCCCGTCGAACGGACCGCCCTGCTCACCGCCGCCCTGCGGGCCGCCGAGACCCGCCGCGAGGACCGGCTGTACGAGGACCCGTACGCCGCCGGGCTGGTCGGCGAGGCGGGCCCGGAACTGCTCGCCGAGATCCGGGCGGCGACGTTCCCGCCCGACCGGCCGCGCACCCTGCCCAGCACCCCGGACTACAACGCCATCCGCACCCGGTTCTTCGACGACCTGCTCCAGGAGGCGGCCCAGGACCCGGGGACGACCCAGCTCGTGCTGGCCCCGGCCGGCATGGACTCGCGCGCCTACCGGCTCCCGTGGCCCGGGCACATCCGCTACTTCGAGGTCGACCGCCCGGCGGTGCTCGACTTCAAGGCCGAGCGGCTGCGGGGAGCGCAGCCCCGGGTCGACCACCGTACGGTCGCCGTCGACCTCACCGCCGACGACTGGGAGGAGCGCCTCGTCGCCTCCGGCTACGACCCCGCCGTCCCCTCGGCGTGGCTGCTGGAGGGACTGCTCTACTACATCCCCGAGGCCGACGCGCGCCGCATGCTGGAGCGGGTCGCCGCGATCTCCGCGCCCGGCAGCCGGATCGCCGCCGACATCGTCAACCGGGCCGCCCTGACCCTCCCCCACATGCGCGGCCTGCTGGACGTGTTCGCGGGCTGGGGGTGCCCGTGGGTGTTCGGCACCGACGAGCCGGAGGCCTTGTTCGAGCGGTACGGGTTCGAGGTGCGCGCCGTCCAGCCGGGCGAGCCGGGGGCCGACTTCGGGAGGTGGCCGGACCAGGTGCCGCCGCGCGGGGTGAAGGACGTGCGGCGGGTGTACTTCGTGCACGGCAGGCGTCGCTGACCATGACGAGCACCGTGATCGCGGGTGGCGGCACCGCCGGCCTCGCCCTGGCCCTGGCACTCGGCGGGCGCGGCCACCGGGTGCGGGTCCTGGAGCGGAGCGAACCGCCGCCGGACGGGCCGCTCGTCAAGAGCGCCGAGCTGTGGGAGCGGCCCTCGGTGCCCCAGGCCGGCCACGACCACATCCTGAACGCGCTGGGCGTGCGCGTGCTGCGCTCCCACGCTCCGGCCGTGCTCGACGCGGCGCTGGCGCAGGGGGCCCGGCTCGCCGACCTCACCGTCGCGGCGCCGCCGGGTCCCGCGGAGCCGGGGGACGAGGAGCTCGTCACGCTGCTCGTCCGCCGGTGCGTCCTGGACCTCGTCCTGCACCGGGCGGCCCTGGCCCTGCCCTCCGTGACCGTCAGCCACCGCACCGCGGTCGCGGGGGTGCTGACCGCCCCGTCCGGGCCGACGGCGCGGCGCGTGACCGGCGTCGTCACGGACGGGGGCGAGCGGATCCCCGCCGACCTGGTGGTGGACGCGTCCGGCCGCCGGTCTGCGTCCCGGTCCTGGCTGGCCGCGGCGGGCTTTCCGGCGGCGGGCGATCTGACCGGCCCCAGCCGGCTGCACGCCTTCGGCCGCTTCCACCGGCTGCGCGACCCCGGCGGCCCGCCGCCCGGCCCGCTGAACCGGGGCAACGCGGCCGGCGGCATCTGGGACCACTACTCCGCCGTCCTGCACCCGGCGGACAACGGGGTCTTCGCCATCACCTTCGGCGCCCTGCCCGGCGACCGGGCGATGGCGGCCCTGCGCACGCCCGCCGCCTTCACCGCCGCCTGCCGCCTCTCGCCGTACCTGGCCCCCTGGGTCGACGAGGGCGCGGCGCTGCCGCTCGGCCCGGTCCGGGCCATCGCCATGCCGCCGAACGTCCTGCGCGGTGCCGGACCCGGCCGGCAGCGTCCGGTGGCCGGGCTGCTGCGGGTCGGGGACGCCGCCTGCGTCACCGACCCGATGTTCGGCCGCGGCCTGTCGCTCGCCCTCGCGCACGCCTTCCGGCTCGCGGACCTGATCGGGGAACGCCCGCTGGCGGACGAGTGGCTGGGCCTGGCCGCGGCGGACCTCACCGACCGCGTCCTGCGGCCCTGGTACGAGCTGGGGGTGTACGACTCCTGGTCACGTGCGCAGAAGTGGGGCGCCGCCGCCGGGGCACCGCCGCTCCACGGACCCGACCGGCCCGGCCCGCCCAAGCCCGTCCCGCCCGTACCCGAGCCGCTGCGGGCGGCCGCGTCCGCCGCGGCCGCCACCGACCGCACCGCATGGCGGGGGGTCACCCGGATCGGGACGGGCCTGGCCACCCCCGCCGAGGTCTTCGCCGACCCGGAGTTCCTGGCCCGCGTACGGGCGGCGGCGCCGGGCGCCCCGGCGCCCGCCGGACCCCGCCCGCCCGCGTACGCCGAACTCCGGCGGACCGTCTGCGCCCACGCCTCGGACCGGGAGGAACGATGAACGTGCCGCCCCGCAAGAACGTCCTGCTGGCCCCGGTGACGGTCACCCCCACCAAACCGCTGACCCCCAGCCACCTCAAGGGCCTGCTGTGGACGGACGTGATGTTCCGGGCCACCGCCCCCGTCGCCGCGGTGACCTACCGCTACAGCCACACCACCTACCACGTGACCGAACAGACCGTCGGCTTCTGGGAGTACCTCGACCGGACCCGCGGCGAGACCGACTACGCGCAGCTCTCCGAGGAGGAGATCGGGGACCTGTACGTCCGCTACCGCTCCGAGGAGCGGTCCCAGAGCGCCGAGGCCCTGCGCCCCTACCGGGACGCCGTCGAGCACGGCGGCTGGGTGCACCCCGCGAGCGAGCGGATGCTGCGGCTGTGGGCCGGGCACTACGAGCGGCTGGGGATGCACGACCCTGGCCTGCGCGAGCACCAGCCGCCCGGCCTCGGGCTGGAGGAGATGGTCCAGCGGCTCGGCGCCGTGGGCCTGGTCCTCGACCAGCGGCACTGCGGGGGCCCCGTCTACCTGGACCTCACCCGGTACGGGATGCCGCTGCGCCGGATCGTCACCGCGGACGGCCGCCCCAACTACCTCGCCTGCGCCCTGCGCGAGCTGCTGCCGCTGGTGCCCTGGTACGACGAGGTGGTCCTGCTGTACGACCGCGAACTCGACGCCGACTACCGGCTGCTGCACCGCGTGCTGACCAGCCTGGGGCCGCCGGTGCGCCGGGTCCCCATCGGCCGGGTGCCCATCGAGGGCAGGATCACCTCGGCCCGGCACGGCGGCTGGCGCGACCACACGGCGGGCGCGCTGCTGCGGGCCGCGACGGGGGACGGCGCCGGTGGCGAAGGCGCCGGCGACGACGCGCTCCGGCTCGGCATGCGCCTGTACTTCATCGCGACCCTCGGCCCCGGGCAGCAGCAGTCCTTCCGCCACGACCTGCTGCGCCACTGCCTGGCCGTGGCGGCCCGGCTCCTGAGGCGCTCGGGGTCCGCAACCGGTGCGGGCGACCTGGCCGAGGTGCTGGAGCCGCACCGGCGGGGCCACGCGTACGTCGACCCCTACCGGCTGGCCTGCTCGCTCCTCGGCAAGGGCCGCCCGGCCCCCGATCCCTCACTGCTGTCGGCGGTGTTCCTGTGACCCCCTTCCCCCTGTCCTCCGCGGCGCTGCTGAAGTCGGCCGCGGACCGCGTCCGGTCCGCCCGGCCCGAACTGGCGCAAGGGCTCGACCTGTCCAGCGCGCAGGCCTTGAACGCCTTACGGGCCGGGCTCCACGGCTCCCGGACCGCCGCGGGCGAGGAGGTGTCGGCGGTGGTCGTCATCGGCCGGCTCGACCTGCCCCGGTGGGTGCGCGAGACCTGCGCCTTCGCCCTCGCGCTGGCCCCCGGGGAACGGGAGGCGTGGCGGCGCTCGTTCACCCGTACCGTCCATCTGGCCGGCAGCCCGGCCAACCTCCGCGAGCGGTTCGCCTTCACCCACGTCGCCGGGGACGACTCGGTGGCCTGGGCCGGGCCCGCGCCCGGCGCCGAGACGGCCACGCTGCGCCGGCTGCTCAAGACCTTCGAGGCCGCGCACGAGCTGACCGCTCAGCGCTCGGCCACCGTGACCGTGCCCGGCCGCCCGGGGGACCGTCCCCCGGCCCACCGCGAGCTGTTCATCGCCACCGCGAGGGTGTCGGTCACCGAGGCGCTCGTGCACGTCAACCACCTGCTCGCCGAGGCCGTCCTGGACGGGCTGATCGGTCCCGGGGACCGCTTGACCCTGCGGTTCGTACCGCGCCTGAGCGGCCTGGGCGCACAGCTCGCCATGTTGCGCGTCGACACCGATGTCCACCGCCCGGACGAACTCCAGGCCTATGCCGGACTGACCACGGAGGTCTGAAATGCCCACCCCCGCCCCAACCCCCGCCGCCACCCGCACCGCGCCGCGCACCGTCCGCATGGGCGTCCACGGCTCGACGCACCTGGCCTCCCGCCTGGTCGCGGCCGCCGGCCATGCGCCGGAGTCGGTCGAGTACGTCCCGTACGAGGTCACCGAGCCGTTCGGGCCGCTGCGGGCCGGTGACGCGGACATCATGATCGTCAAGTACGACCCGCTGGAGCCGGACCTCGCCGTGAGCGGGCCGGTCGGCTTCGACGGGCGGGCCGTCCTCGTCGGAGCCCACCATCCGCTGGCCGGGCGGGCCTCGGTGTCGGTCGAGGAGGTCGCCGAGTACGGGGGCTTCCGGTGCCCCGGGGAGTTCCCCCCTCACGTCTGGGACCTGGTGGTGCCGCCGCGGACCCCGCTGGGCCGGCCGATCCGCCGGATCCACGCCATGACCACGCTCACCGCGATGACGGAGCTGCTCAGGAGCACGTACGCGGTCCACCTCTCGTTCCGGTCCCTGGAGGCCGTGGTCGCGCCGGACGTGAAGGTGGTGCCGGTGCACGATCTGCCGCCCTCCCCGGTGGCCTTCGCCTGGCTGCGGGACACCGGGCCGGCCGAGCACGTACGGCGGTTCGTCGCCGACGCGCAGCGGGCGGCGCTGCGATGAGCCTCCCCCTGCCCCTCCCCCTCCCCCTGCCCCTCCCCCTCGTCCTGCTCCACGCCCTGCCCCTCGACTCCTCCCTGTGGGACGGGACGGCCCGGGTCCTGCGCGCGGCGGGCCACCAGGTCCTCACCCCCGACCAGTGCGGCTTCGGCGCCGCACCGCCGCCGGACGGGCCGCCCTCGCTCGATCGCGTGGCCGACGGCCTGGCCCGGGAGCTGGACCGGCAGGGCATCGGCGAAGTCGCCCTGGCCGGCTGCTCCATGGGCGGCTACGTGGCGATGGCCTTCCTGCGCCGCCATCCGGACCGGGTCCGCGCGCTGGGCCTGCTCGCGGCCAGGGGTACGGCCGACTCCGCGGAGGCGGCCGGCCGGCGCCTGCGCTTCGCCGACGCGGTCCTCGACGAGCCGGCGCGGGCCGGGCTCGTCGCGGCGACCACGCCCTCCCTGCTGGGCGCCACCACGCGGGCCCGGCGGCCGCGGCTGACGGCCCGGGTGGGCGACCTGGCGCTGGCGGCCCCTGCGCGCTCCGTCGCCTGGGCGCAGCGCGCCATCGCGGCCCGTACGGACTCCACCGCCACCCTGCGGGCGGCGGACCTCCCCGCGGTGGTCGTGATCGGCGCCGAGGACGAGCTCGTCTCCCTGGACGAGGCCTGCCGGACGGCCGAGGCGCTGCCGCGCGGCCGGCTCGTCGTCCTCCCCGGGGTCGGCCACCTCGCGCCCCTGGAGGCGCCGGAGGCGACGGCGGAGATCCTCGCGGGCCTGCTCGCGCAGGCGCGCGTACGGGCGGAAGCGGAGGCGGCGGCATGCTGACGGCCGACCAGGCGGGGTGGGGGTACGCGACGTCCACCGGGCTTCCGTTCACCCACGAGGAGATCGTGGACCCGCACTTCGAGGCCTGCGCCGCCCACTACCTGGACGCCCTGGACGGGGTCGGCATCCGGCCCGGGTGGCACGTCCTGGACGCGGGCTGCGGCAGCGGCGCGTTCCTGCCCCGGATCTGCGAACTCGTCGGCCCGGCGGGCCGGATCTCGGCCGTCGACCTGGCCGCGGAGAACGTGCGGCGCGCCGCCGGGCGGCTGCGGGACCACCCCACCGCCGCACCGCTGGTGGTACGGCAGGGCAGCGTCCTGGACCTGCCGTACGCGGACGGCATGTTCGACGCCGTCTGGTGCTCGAACACGACGCAGTACCTGGACGACGCGGAGCTGGCGCGTGCGCTGGCGGAGCTGCGCCGGGTCACCAGGCCCGGCGGGCTCGTCGCGGTCAAGGACGTGGACGGCTCGCTGAGCACGGTCCGCCCGGCGGACCCGTTCCTGATCACCGATTTCCTCCGGGCGTCCGCCGCCTCCCCCGGTTACGCCCGCCAGCTGCTGCGCGGCCGCGACCTGTACCGCCGGCTGCGGGCGGCCGGCCTGACGGACGTGACGCAGCGCACGGTCCTCATGGAGCACCACGCTCCGCTGGCCCCGGCCGCCCTCCGGTTCTACGCGAACGCCTGCGCGCGCTTCGCCCGGCAGGCGGCGGACGAGGGCATCCCGGGGGACTGGGCCCCCTTCCTCGACCCCGAGGACCCGGCGGGCCCGCTGCGCGACCCGGACGGATACGTCAGCGAGGGAAACGTCATCGCGATCGGCAGGGTGCCGCTCGCATCGATGGATGGAGACGACACACCATGAACGACGTACGGAGCACCGCCGAGATGACCCGGCGCGCCACCCTCACCGGGGGCGCCCTCGTCGGCATCGGCCTCGCCGAGGGCCTGCTGAACCCGGCGTCGGCCGCGGCCGCGGCCACCTCCGGGGACGACTCCCGCTACCGGCGGGGGCTGGCCGTCCTGCACGAGACCTCGGGCGAGCGCGGGGCGGGCGTGATCGAGTCGCTGCGGGACATCGCCCCGGACCTCGGGCGCTACGTCGTCGAGTTCGCGTACGGCGACGTCTACGCCCGGCCGGGACTCGATCTGCGCGAGCGGGAGCTGTCGACGGTCGCGGCGCTGGCCGCCCAGGGGGACACCGCCCCGCAGCTGGACTTCCACATCGACGCGGCACTGCACGTCGGGGTGGAGCCGGAGGAGGTCGTCGAGGCCCTGATCCACATCGTCCCCTTCACGGGGTTCCCGCGGGCGCTCAACGCGGTCGGCGTCGCCCGGAAGGTCTTCGCCGACCGGGGCGTCGCCTTCGAGCCGCCGGTCATGGACGACGCGCGCGACCGCTACGTGCGCGGGACCGAGAAGCTGGTGGAGATCGACGGGCACCACGGCCTGGAGGTCATCGAGTCGCTCAAGGACATCGCGCCGGACCTCGGCCGGTTCATCGTCGAATTCACCTTCGGGGACGTCTACCACCGCCCGTGGCTCACGCCGCGGCGGCGCCAGCTCGTCACCGTCGCGGCCCTGACGGCCTTCGGCGACACCGCGCCGCAGCTGCGGGTGCACATCGGCGCGGCCCTGAACGTCGGGCTGACTCCGGCGCAGGTCGTGGAGGCGCTGATCCACGTGGTGCCGTACGCCGGATTCCCGCGGGTGCTGAACGCGATCGGCGTGGCCAGGGAGGTGTTCGAGAAGCGCAACACCCCGGTGCGGTAGGGCGGCGGGGCGGAACGGGGGCAGGACGATAGGAGGTTGATCCGTGGAAATGGACAGCACGGCGGAGATCGCGGCCGACTTCGGGGCGCTCGGTGAGGAGTTCACCAGGAATCCCCATCCGGTGTACGCGGCGCTCCGCGCCCGGGGCCCGGTGCACCGGGTCCGCGTGCCGGAGGGCGCGGAGGCCTGGCTCGTGGTCGGCCACGAGGCCTGCCGCGCCGCGCTCGCCGAGCCCTCCCTGTCCAAGTCCTGGCGGGACGCCTCGCCCTCGCTGCCGCTGGCCCGGCTCTCCGCGGGCGAGAACCTGCTGAGCTCGAACCCGCCCGACCACACCCGGCTGCGCAGGCTGGTGGCCAAGGAGTTCACCCCGCGCCGCGTCGAGGCGCTCGCCCCGAGGGTACGGGCCCTCACGGGCGAGCTCCTCGACGCGATGCTGGCCCGGCCGGCCGGCGCGGCCGACCTCGTCGAGGCCCTCGCGTTCCCGCTGGCCATGGGGATCATCTGCGAACTCCTCGGCGTGCCCTCCCTCGACCGCGCCGCCTTCCGCGACTGGGCCGAACAGGCACTGAGCAGCCCGGATCAGGCCACCCGGACCGCCGCCACGGCCGCGATGACCCGCTACCTCGTCGGCATGGCGGACGCGATGCGCGAGCGGCCCCGAGGCGACCTGATGAGCGCCCTGATCCGCGCCACCGACGAGGACGGCGGCCGGCTCTCCCCCGACGAACTCATCGGCATGGCCTGGCTGCTGCTCGTCACCGGCTTCGAGACCACCGTCCAGCTGATCTCCGGCGGTGTCCTCGCGCTGCTGCGCCACCCCGACCAGCTCGCCGCGCTGCGCGCCGACCCCTCGCTCGTCGACAACGCCGTCGAGGAGGTGCTGCGGTACGAGGGGCCGGTCGAGACCACCACGTACCGGTTCACCACCGGGCCCGTGGAGATCGCGGGGACCCCGGTCCCCGGCGGCGGCGAACTGGTGCTGGTCGCGCTCGCCGACGCCGGCAGGGATCCCGCGCGCTTCCCCGACCCGGACCGCTTCGACATCCGCCGCCCGGCGGGCGGGCACATCGCCTTCGGCCACGGCATCCACTACTGCCTGGGAGCCCCGCTGGCCCGCCTGCAGGCCCGTACGGCCGTCACCGCGCTCCTGGCGCGCTGTCCGGCCCTGTCACTGGACGCCGACCCCTCTGACCTCGCCTGGCGCACAGGCCTGCTCATCCGCGGCCCCCGGAGGCTCCCCGTCCGCTGGCGGAGCTGACCGTTCAGGTCCGCCGGCGGCGGCGCACCATGTGAAAACTTCACCTTTCGCTGGTGACCGGGGCACTGTCCCGCGATCACCGGATCCTCGCAGAATCGTCAGTGAACGGACCGACCCGCGCCACGACGACGCAGAGGGAACGCCACCGCCATGACCAGCCTTTCGGCCAACACCCGTATCAGTCCCAGCACCGGATCCGTACCGACACCCGTCCGCTCCTCCCGGCCGGGCCTGGTGATCGAGAACCTCGACGCCCTGCCGGACACCGCGTACGCCCTGTTCACCGTCTGCAGCCAGACGCAGCTCACGGGCCCGGCGGCGCCGATCGCCGGACGGCTCGGGGCATGAGCGCTGCCGAGCGCGAGCGGCCGGCGGTGCCGGTTGCGGCCCCGCCGGGCAGCGCCGAGGCGCTGGTGGGTTTCAAGTCCCATCTGCGGCCGACGGTCGTCCCCGGCGACGCGGCCTACCTGGTGTCCCGGCGCGGGGTGACCGCCCTGAGCGGGAGCGGGGCGGAGATCCTCGTACCCCTGCTCGACGGCACCCGGACCGCCCTGGCGGTCCGGGAGGAGGCCGCGCTCACCCTGGGTGCCGAGGACGCCGAGGCGGCCCTTCTCTCCCTGGCCGAAGCCGGGTTGATCCGCTCCACCACCCCGGCGGCGCAGGCCGAGGCCGAGGCGTACTGGGACCTGGCCGGGCTGGACGGCGGCATGGCCGCCGCCGGGCTGGCCCGGGCCGCCGTCGGGATCGAGGCGCTGCCCGGCGTGGACCCGCGGCCGGTGGCCGAGGCCTGCCGGGAGTCGGGCATCGCGGTCGCCGCGGACCCCGGCGCCGCCGACCTGGTCCTCGTCCTGTGCGAGGACTACCTCTCCCCCGCGCTGGCCGCCGTGGACGCACGCCAGCGCGCCGCGGGCCGGCCGTGGTTGCCGGCGAAGCTGTGCGGGACGGACCCCTGGGTGGGCCCGTTCTTCCAGCCCGGCTCCGGCCCCTGCTGGCACTGCCTGGCCGTACGGCTGCGCGGTCACCGTCACTCCGAGGTGCCGGTGCGGCGCGCGCTGGGCCTGGACGGGCCCGTGCCGCGGCCGGCCGCCGGGCTGGCGGCCGGGACCGCGCTCGCGGTGAACCTCGCCGTCCTGGAGGCCGCCAAGTGGCTGGCCGGGCTGCGCCATGCCGAGCAGGCCCACATCCGTACTTTCGACACCCTGCGCCTGAGCACCGCCAGCCACCCCGTGTCCCGGCTCCCGCAGTGCGCGGCCTGCGGGGACCCCGGCCTGGTGGCCCGCCGGGCCGGCGCGCCCTTCGTCCCCGTGTCCCGGCCCAAGGCCGCCGCGACCGGGGGCGGGGACCGCGCGCTGACCCCGGCGCAGATGCTGCGTACGTACGGCCACCTCGTGGACCCGGTGACCGGGGTGGTCAAGGAGATCCGCGAGGCCTCCGGCGCCCCGGACTTCGTCCACGCGTACACCTCCGGGCACAACCTGGCGATGGAGTCGGCTTCGTTCGCCGGACTCAGCTCGGGCCTGCGCGCGCTCAGCGGCGGCAAGGGACGCACCGCCGAGGAGGCCCGGACGAGCGCACTGTGCGAGGCGGTCGAGCGCTACAGCGGGACGCGGCACGGAGACGAGCCGGTGGTCCGCGACTCCCTGCGCGGCCTGGGCGAGGCGGCCGTGCACCCCAACGACTGCCAGCTCTACAGCCGCCGCCAGTTCGCGGAGCGGGAGCTGTGGAACGCGCGGCACTCCCGCTTCCACCACGTACCGGCGCCGTTCGACGAGACCCGGCCGACCGAGTGGACCCCGGTGTGGTCGCTCACCGAGGGACGCGGGCGGCTGCTCCCCACCTCGATGCTGTACTTCGGGCGGGGGGCGGCTCCCGCCGCGGACGAGCCCTGGGCCGACTCGAACGGCAACGCGGCGGGCAGCAGCCCCGAGGACGCGGTGGTGCAGGGCTTCCTGGAGCTGGTGGAGCGGGACGCGGTGGCCCTGTGGTGGTACAACCGCACCCGTCAACCCGGGGTGGACCTGGGGTCCTTCGAGGACGAGTGGGTCGAGCGGATCCGCCACGGCCTGCGCCGGGCGAACCGGGAGGTGTGGGCCCTCGACCTCACCTCCGACCTGGGGATCCCGGTGTTCGCGGCGCTGTCCCGGCGGACCGACAAGCCCGCCGAGGACGTGGTCTTCGGCTTCGGCGCGCACTTCGACCCCCGGGTGGCGCTGTCCCGGGCGCTGTCGGAGCTGGGCCAGCTGCTGCCGGCCGTCGGCGGGGCGCGCGGGGACGGCGGCGGATACCGGATCACCGATCCGGAGCCGCTGTCGTGGTGGCGGCGGGCCACCGTCGCCAACCAGCCATATCTGGCGGCCGATCCGATGGCGCAGACCCGCACGCCGGGCCACTGGCCGTCGGTCCGGGGCACCGATCTGCTCGACGACGTACGCGTGGTCACGGAGCTGGTCCGGAGCAAAGGCATGGACCTTCTCGTACTCGACCAGAGCCGACCTGACCTCGGACTTCCCGTGACGAAAGTGGTCGTACCGGGACTGCGGCACTTCTGGGCGAGGTACGGGTCGGGCCGGCTCTTCGACGTCCCCGTGCACCTCGGCCGACTGGCCGAACCCACACCGTACGACCAGCTCAACCCCGTCCCGCTGTTCGTATGAGGGAACGATTCGCGCCCCTTGCCCACGCCCCTCCCCTATGCTCACACCTGGCGTGTAACAGAGGAACGCTTAAGGGGGATTGACATGCCTGGCCGCCTCAAGTCCTCGGATGGACCGTCGGAGGCGGTCCTGGTCGAGGGCATTCTGCGACGGAGCCGGGACTTACCCGCACCCCGGATGGCCCAGGTCATCCTCATCGCCGCACTCCTCTGCTACGTGGGCATCACCGCCCTGAACATCCTGAGCGCCGGCGTCGAGGGGCCGGCCCTGGCCGCCGCCTTCGGCTGCCTCGGTGCGGTCTTCGCCCTCCAGCTCCTGCACTCCCGTACGAGCACGCAGCGCGTGCCCACCGGCCGCAGGGCCGTGACCCTCGGCGCCCAGGCCGCCTTCACCTACCTGCCGCTGATCGCCCTGAAATCGCAGTGGGGCGCCATGGCGGGCTTCCTCGCCGGCTCCCTGCTGCTGCTCCTGCCCCCGCGGCTGGGCTGGATCCTGTACGGCTTCGTGGGCGTCAGCATGCTGGTGCCCCCGCTGCTGGAGGGGCGGCCCGTACTCGACAGCATCTACCTGGTGCAGACCACCCTGCTGACCGGGCTGGTCACCTTCGGCCTGACCCGGCTGTCGGAGCTGGTCCGCGTCCTGCACGAGAGCCGCGGCGAACTCACCCGCGCCGCCGTCACCCGCGAACGGCTGCGCTTCGCCCGCGATCTGCACGACCTGCTCGGATACAGCCTCTCCGCGATCCAGCTCAAGGGCGAGCTCATCCACCGCCTGATCCCGGCCCATCCGGCCCGCGCCATGGACGAGATCGAGGACGTGCTCGCCATCTCCCGCCAGTCGCTGGCCGACGTACGACGGGTGGCGAGCGGATACCGGGACATGTCGCTGGAGGAGGAGATCGCCTCGGCCAAGTCGGTCCTGGGCGCCGCCGAGGTCGACGCGGTGACCGACATCCGCATGGGGGAGGTCAGTTCGCCGGTGGACACGGTGCTCGCCACCGTGCTGCGGGAGGCCGTCACCAACGTGCTGCGCCACAGCCGCGCCGTGCACTGCGAGATCACCGCCATCGAGGAGGACGGCCTGATGACGCTGTCCGTCACCAACGACGGCGTCACCGAGGGCTATCGCGACACCTCGCCGCACAGCGGCAGCGGCCTGGGGAACCTGGGACTGCGCCTGCGGGCGGTGGGCGGGGAGCTGACGGTCGAACGGGGCCCCGGCACCCTCTTCCGGCTGGTGGCGCAGGTTCCCGCGCACGGGGACGTCGACCGCGACCTCGACGAGACGGACGAGCCGGCGGAGGGCGAGCGCAGCTGGCTCGTCGCCTGAGGTGACGGTGCGCGCCGGCCGCCAACCGGCCTCCGGACCGGGCCGGTTGCTATGATCGTAAGTACAAGATCGACCGCGCGGACGGGGGGCTCGTCACGGTGATCAGAATCCTGCTGGCCGAAGACATGCACATGGTGCGCGGTGCGCTCGTCGCCCTGCTCGACCTGGAGGACGACCTGGAGGTCGTCAGCGAACTGTCGCGCGGGGACGAGATCCTGGCCGCCGCCCTCGACGTCCGGCCGGACATCGCGATCATCGACATCGACCTCCCGGGGCTCGACGGGCTGAGCGCCGCCATGCAGATCCACGAGCACCTGCCGGAGTGCCGGACCCTGATGCTCACCAGCCTCGGCCGCCCCGGCACCCTGCGCCGGGCCCTGGCCGCCCAGGTCTCCGGCTACCTCCTCAAGGACGACTCCCCGAAGGAACTGGCCAGCGCCATCCGCCGGGTGGTCGCCGGCCAGCGGGTCATCGACTCCAAGCTGGCCGTGGCCGCCTGGAACGGCCTGGAGAGCCCGCTGACCGACCGCGAGACCGAGGTGCTGCGCATGGCGGCCCAGGGCTCGGAGGCCGCCGAGATCGCCGGCGAGCTCCACCTGTCCACCGGGACCGTGCGGAACTACCTGACGACCGTGGTGATGAAGCTGAAGGCCCGCAACCGCGTCGACGCGATCCGCATCGCCCGCGACGCCGGCTGGCTGGTCTGACCGTACATTCGAGTGGTCTTGGGCGCTGACCGCCTGCCATGGGGCGGCATCGCCCGGGCGCCCTCGTAACGTCGCGGCAAATGAAACGTACGCGACTGTGGGCAGGTATCGCCGGCTTGGCCGCGGCTTCCGCCGGGGTGGCCGTATGGGCGCTCCAGCCCCACCCGGCTCCCGCCCGGGAATCCAAGACCTCGCCGGCGCGGCTGCGAACGCAGGAGGCAAGTGCACTGCTGGATGCCGCCCTTGCGCAGCAGAACCAGGGCGACCCCAAGGGGGCCGGCCGCACCCTCGGGCGCGCGGTGGAGCTGGATCCCCGCAACAAGCTCGCCTGGTACAACCTCGGGGTCATCGCCCAGCAGGAGGGCAGGACGGCCGATGCCGTCGCCTCCTACGACAAGGCCCTGAAGATCGACCCCGCGTTCCCCTCGGCCCTCTTCAACGAGGCGGTCCTGATCGAGCAGGCCGAGCCCGATCGGGCCGCAGGGCTCCTCAGGCGTGCCATCGCCGCCCGGCCGGAGGCGGCCACGGCCCATCTCCACCTCGGCCGGATCCTGGCGGACCAGGGCCGTACCGACGAGGCCGCGCAGGAGTTCGGCCGCGCCGTCGCGGCCGATCCCGCCCTGCGCGGCCGCGTACCGGAGCAGTTCAGGGACTCCACAAGTCCCGCACCCACACCGGCCCTTGCGCCGGAATCCACACCGACCCCAGCCGGGAGCACCAGATGACGTCGACCGCGACACCGAGGTTCTCCGTTTTCACCCCCAGCCACCGGCCTCGTTTCCTCGACGAGTGCCTGGCGACCCTGCAGGCGCAGACCTGCCAGGACTGGGAGTGGATCGTCCTGCTCAACAGCGGCGCCCGATGGCGGCCGGAACGGCCCGACGACCGGGTCCGCGTGGTGGTCGCGGACGAGGTGCAGGGCGTCGGCGCGGCCAAGCGCAGGGCCTGCGAACTCGCCCGCGGCGAGATCCTCGTGGAGCTCGACCACGACGACCTGTTGGCGAAGGCCTGCCTGGCCGAGCTGGGCACGGCGTTCGACGAGCACCCCGAAGCCGTCTTCGTCTACAGCAACACCGCGCAGATCACCGAGGACGGGAGCCGGGACGACACCCGGTGGGACGAGTCCTGCGGCTGGCAGTACGAGGAGGTGGAGGTCGACGGCCGCAAGCTGCAGCAGATCGTCTCGCTGGCGCCGACCCCCCACAACGTCTCCTACATCTGGTACGCGCCCAACCACGTAAGGGCGTTCCGCAAGGAGAGCTACGAGCAGGCCGGCGGGTACGACGCCGCGCGGACGGTCCTGGACGACCAGGACCTGATGTGCCGCCTGTTCCACATCGGGGACTTCCACCACATCGACCGCTGCCTGTACCTCCAGCGGGTGCACCCCGCGAACACCCAGAGCGACCCGGAGATCAACGCGCACATCCAGCGCGAGACGGTGGTCCTGTACGACAAGTACATCGAGGCCAACGCCCTCGCGTGGACCCAGCGGCGCGGCCTGCTCGCGCTGGACCTCGGCGCGGCCCACCGCAAGCCGCCCGGCTACCTGGGCGTGGACCAGTACCCGGGCAAGGGCGTCGACATCGTCGCGACGCTGCCCGG
Organism: Streptomyces sp. NPDC001903; assembly: GCF_042891345.1. NCBI lineage: Bacteria > Bacillati > Actinomycetota > Actinomycetes > Kitasatosporales > Streptomycetaceae > Streptomyces > Streptomyces sp. NPDC001903. The sequence continues at coordinate 424,690 of NZ_JBIASZ010000001.1, read as the reverse complement.
GAAGCTGGACCTGCCCGACGGTTCGGTGGGCCTGATGCGGGCGGTGGACTTCCTGGAGCACGTGCCGTCGAAGGTGCCGCTGATCAACGAGCTGTACCGGCTGCTGGCACCGGGCGGCATGCTCCTGACGATGACGCCGAGTTCGGACGGGCGCGGGGCCTACCAGGACCCGACGCACGTGGCGTACTACAACGAGAACTCGTTCTGGTACTACACGGACGACCAGTACCGCACCTTCGTGCCGACGATCGAGGCCAAGTTCCAGTCGTCGAGGCTGGTCACGTACTTCCCGAGCGAGTGGCACTCGAGGAACGACATCTCCTACGTGGTGGCCAACCTCATCGCGATGAAGGAGGGCGCCGCGCGGTGCGGCGGTCCGCTGCTGGTGTGAGCGGGCACCACGCACGGCGGCGCCCCGGGGCCGAGGCCCCGGGGCGCCGCCGTTCTGCGGGGAGGGTTACGGCGTCGAGTCGACGCACACCACGTAGGCGGTGATCGGCTGCTCGGCCGTGGTCGTGGCCTGCCACCCGTTGGGGGGAGTGCCGATGGGGCGGCTGACGCGCACGGCGCCCGTCGCGGTCAGGAATCCGCCGCCGGTGGCGAGGTCACCGGTGTTGCAGGTGACGGTCACCGTGGAGTCCTCGGTGGCGGAGTTGACGTAGGTGGTCACCGTTCCGGTCGCACCCGCCTCGCCCTGGAAGCCCTGGTTGCCCTGGAAGCCCTGGAAGCCCTGGTTGCCCTGGAAGCCCTGGGGACCGCGCTCGCCCGGCTCGCCCTGGAAGCCCTGGGTGCCCTGGCTGCCGGTGCCCGGCGTGCCCTGGAAGCCCTGGTTGCCCTGGAAGCCCTGGGGACCCCGCTCGCCCGGCTCGCCCTGGAAGCCCTGGGGGCCCTGGACTCCCGGTCGGCCCGGGTGGCCCGGGCGGCCCGGCTTGCCCTGGGGGCCCTGCGGGCCGCGCTTGCCGCCGTGGTCGCCGCCCGTGACCACACCGGCCGGGCCGGGCAGCGCCACGGCGCTGTCGGTGCCGGAACGGTGGATCGCGTCGGCGATGGCCGTCGTGGTCGGGACGACGTTGAGCGCCACGGCGAGCACGCCCGCCCCGACCATGGTGGCGGACTTCAGGCGTCTGGTTCGGATCGTTCGATGACTCAAGAGAACCGTCCTCACGGGACTGGGAGGGGTCGCGCCTTCCAGCGCGCGCCTCTGGCTACGAACGCAGCCATTGTGGACGGTTTGTGGTCAAATGATCAGTTTGCGACCCATGTCGCGGCGACGATCACCCGTGCGGCCCCGCTCCCGCGCCCGCCGCGGGCCGCGGGCGGTGGGCGGCGAACCAGTCCTCGGCGAGGGCGGACACCTCGTGGAGGGCCCCGGGCTCCTCGAAGAGGTGGGTGGCGCCCGGGACGATCTCCAGGCGGTTCTCGCAGCGCAGGTGCGTCTGGGCCTCGCGGTTGAGGGCGAGGACCTGGTGGTCCTCCGAGCCGACGATCAGGAGCGTGGGGGCCCGGACCCCGGCGAGGCGGGCTCCGGCCAGGTCCGGGCGGCCGCCGCGGGAGACCACCGCGTAGACCGGCGAGTCCGGGGAGGCCGCGGCCGCGAGGGCTGCCGCGGCGCCCGTACTGGCCCCGAAGTAGGCCGGCGGGGCCTGGGTCCAGGTACGGAGCGAGGCCGTGGCGGCGGCGAGGCGGGCGGCCAGGGTCTCGATGTCGAAGACGTTCGAGCGGTCCGCCTCCTCGGCCGGGGTGAGCAGGTCGAACAGCAGGGTGCCCAGTCCGGCCCGGTTCAGGGCCGCGGCCACGGCGCGGTTGCGGGGGCTGCTGCGGCTGCTGCCCGAGCCGTGCGCGAACACGACCACCGCGCCCGCGCCCGGCGGGAGGGTGAGGTCGCCGGGCAGGAGCAGCCCCGCGGCCCCTTCCACCGGCACCTCCACCTCGGCCCGCTCCGGCGGGTCCGGCCGGCGCGGGGACTGGGCGAGGAGGGAGACGACCTCCTCGTCCGGGGTCTGGGAGAAGTCCCGGTACCACTGGCCGACCGAGGAGAACCCAGGCGGCGCGGACAGGCAGACCACCTCGTCGGCCACCTCGCCCACCCGCCCCAGCGCGTCCGGCGGGGCCACCGGGGCCGCCATCACGACCCGGGCCGCGCCCTGCGCCCGTACGACCTGGCAGGCGGCGGCCGCCGTGGCGCCGGTCGCGATGCCGTCGTCCACCACGATCACCGTCCGGCCGCGGAGGTCCTCCCTCGGCCGGCCCGCGCGGTAGCGGACGGCCCGGCGGGTCAGCTCCTCCTGCTCGGCCGCCTCCACGGAGGCCATGTCCCGCGCGCTCAGCCGCCCGCGCCGGACGATGTCCTCGCTGATCACGCGTACGCCGCCCTCGCCGATGGCGCCGAACGCCAGCTCGGGCTGGTACGGGACCCCCAGCTTGCGGACGACGATCACGTCGAGCGGGGCGCCGAGGGCGTGGGCCACGTGGAAGGCAACCGGGACCCCGCCGCGCGGCAGCCCCAGGACCACGGGGTGGTCCGCCGCGTACCCGGCGAGCTCGGTGCCGAGTCTGCGGCCTGCGTCGTCGCGGTCCGTGAAGAGCATTGCGGGTCATCCCCAAGGGTCGTCCCCGGCGTTCCCTGCCGTACTTCGAAACAACGCCTCCCGGCGCCCGCCTGCAACTCGGGTCGGGCGCCGCGCCCGGTGGTCCGTACGAATCAGGTGGGTCCGGGTCTGTGGGTTTTGGGGGATGGGTAGGGGTGGGGTGCGTGCATAGGTTGGCCGTGAGGCCGCGTTGCGCCGCTGACCTGGTGCTTCGGTGCGGGCTCTGACGACGAGGATGGGGCGGCGATGCGTGAGCTGGTGGAGACTGCGCGGCAGTGGGCGGCCGAGGGGCGGGCCGCGTTCCTGGCCCGGCCGGTGGCCGAGCAGGGGTTCGGGCCGCGGGACCCGGCCGGGGCCCTGCTCGTGGACGCGCGCGGGGAGTGCGTCGGGGCCCTGTACCGGGGCGTCTTCGACGCCGAGCTGGCGGCCGAGGCCGCGGCCATGGCCGCCGGGGCCACCGCGCGGGTCTGCGACGTCTCGGTGGGGGCGGACGAGGCGGTCCAGGCGAAGCTGACCTGCGGCGGGCGGGCCGAGATCCTGCTGCAGCCGCTGTCGGCCGTGCCCGCCGCGTGGTGGGACCTGCTCGCCGAGGGCGTCGGCGTCGCGCTCGTGACCCGGCTCGACGAGCGGGCCGAGCACGCGGTGAGCGAGGTGGTGCGGGCCGTCGACGCGCCGACCGACGACGCCGAGCGGCGGGCCGGCGAGCTGCTGGCCACGCGCCGGCCCGGGCGGGACGCGCTGTACGGGGAGCGCGGGCTGGTGTTCGTCGAGGCGTACCCGTCCGCCCCGTACGTGGTCATCGGCGGGGGCGGCGAGCTCGCCGAGATCATCGAGGCCCAGGCCCTGCTGCTGGGGTGGGGGGCCGGACTCGTCGATTCCGTCGCCGGGGCCGAGAAGCTGCTGGAGGCGCGCCGGGACGCCGCCTGCCTGGTGATGCTGAGCCACGATCCGGAGTTCGACGTGCCGACCGTACGGAGCGCGCTCGCGCTCGGGATCCCGTACGTCGGCGCGCTCGGCTCCCGCAAGACGACCGCGCGGCGGCGCGAGGGCCTGATCGCCGCCGGGGTGTCGGAGGCGGACCTGGCGCGGGTGCACGGGCCGATCGGGCTGGACCTGGGGGCCCGGACGCCCCCGGAGACGGCGCTGGCGATCTGCGCGGAGATCCTGGCCGTGCTCGGGGGGTACGAGGTCCGGGCGCTGCGGGATTCGGACGGGCCGCTGCGGTAGCCGAAGGGCTGCGGCCCGTGCCGGGTCTCGGCCGGGGTCTCAGCCGCCGAGGGCGCGCTTGAGCTGCGTCTTGTTCATGTCGGAGCGGCCGTGGATGTTGCGGCGCCTGGCCTCCGCGTAGAGCTGTTCGTACGTCGGCCCCTCCGATCCCGAATGGGAGTGCAGGCCCCCGCGCCGGCCGGAGGACATGTCCTCCAGCGACTCCCGGCTGGCGGTCTTGGACTCGCCGGCCCGGGCCCGCTCCTTGTTGACGGTCCGGGCCGCGATCTCCTTCGCCCGCTCCTCGGACTCGCCGCGCTGCTCGGCGCTCTCCTTGATGTGCTCGTACTGGCGTTCTCGTTTGGGTGAAGATCCGCGGGGCATTTTCGGACTCCTTTCCGGGCGGGTCGCCGTTGCGCCTGCCCCCGATCCGGCGCGGCAGTCGCCCGGTCCTCGGATCAGAGCTCTCCCCGCACTCAGGGTGAAACAGGCACCAATGCGGGAAAATAGTGCGTATGGACATGACCTTGAGTCTGGACCAGACCCTGAGCAACATCGCGTGGTTCCTGGTCGTCGGGATCATCGTGGTCGGCTTCCTGCTGGGCGCCTTCAAGCTCGGCCAGCGGGTCCGGGCCAAGGAGCCCCCGCCGCCGACCGCCGAGAGCCAGCCCCACCTGCCGAACGGGGGCGCGGTCTACGAGGTCCGCGAGGAGCGCGAGGGCGTGGAGATCCCCGAAGGCGGCCTGCGCCCGCACGAGATGCAGGGCTACGGGAACTTCGGCTCCACCACGAACAGCCATCAGGAAGAGGCTCGGGCCGAGCGGGAGGCCGGGTACCGCAACCCGCCCCGGTACCCCGGGCCGCAGCAGCCCCCGCACGGCGAGCCGCCGGTCTACAAGCCGACCGGGAACGCCTGACGCTCCCCCGTCCCGCCTGCGACCCGCGCCACGCCACGGCGCGGGTCGCAAGCGTCAGCGGCGTCGAAGGCATCAGAAGCGTCGACGGCGTCAGAGCTCCGTCCGCAGCCTGAGCACCTCCGGCGGCGGGTGCCGGGCCGTGGAGGGGTGGCGGACCTCGGCCGTCAGCGGCGGGTCGAGCGGGCGGTAGGGCACCTCGCCGAGCCCGATCGCCGTGACCGTGGCCCCCGCCGGGGCCGCGGCCCCGCCCTCGCGGGCGGCCATCACCGCCACCACGTCCGCCCGGAGTGCCGCCGTCAGCGGGCTCGACACCAAGGGGGTCTCGTCCCCGACCGGCAGGACGAGGACCAGCGCGAGGGGGCGCCGCGGGGTGCCGGTGTAGCCGACGACCGCCGCGTCCCTCACCTCCGTGTGCCGCAGCTTCTGCCAGCCACGCCGGCCCGCCGGGTACGTCTGGTCCAGCCGCTTGACGACCAGCCCCTCGATGCCGCTGGCGGGCAGGGTCTCGTACCAGGTGGCGGCGAGTTCCGGGTCGGTGGTCATCGGGACCGGCTGCAGCGGCGGGCCCAGCGGGAGCAGGAGGTCGACCAGCAGCGCCCGGCGCCGCTCGTACGTGCGCCCGCGCAGGTCCAGCCCGGCCAGTTCCAGTACGTCGAACGCCGCGTAGGAGGCCGGCAGGCTCTGGGCGAGTACGGCTGCCCGCGCGGCCGTGGCCGCCGCCCGGCGCTGGACGAGCGCGAAGTCCGTACGGCCGGCGTGCCAGACGACCACCTCCCCGTCGAGGACGGTCCCGGCCGGCAACTGCCGGGCCGCGGCCGCCAGATCGGGGAAGGCGGCCGTCACGACGCGGCCGGAGCGCGCCTGCAGCACCACGTCCTCGGCGGTGCGCACGATCACGAGGCGGTGGCCGTCGAACTTCGGCTCGTACGCCAGGCCGTCCCCGCGCGGGAGGGTGCGTACGGAGGCTGCGAGCGCGACGCGGATCACGGCCAGCCCCCGGGGAGTGCGGGCAGCCGGCGGGCGCGGGCGGGATCGGTGAGCGGTGCGAAGAGGTCCCCGTCGCGCTCCAGCCGCGGCGGGATGTCGTCGGCGAGGAAGACCAGGTCCGCGGGGGTGCGGCAGGCCGCGACCTCCTCCCAGGAGATGGGGGCGGAGACGGTGGGCCGGGCCCGTGCGCGCAGGGTGTAGGGGGCGGCGGTGGTCTTGGCGGCGGCGTTCTGGCTGTGGTCGACGAAGACCTTGCCGGGGCGCAGGGCCTTGGCCATGCGGTGCAGGGCGAGGTCGGGGAGTGCGCGCTCGGCCTCTTGGGCGAGGCCCTTCGCGTACGCCGACACCCGCGCGGACGGGGTCGGCTCCAGGGCCACGGCCAGGTGCACGCCCTTGGAGCCCGAGGTCTTGGCGTAGGCGTCCAGCCCGTCCGCGGCGAGGCGCTCGCGCAGCCACAGCGCGACGGCGCAGCACTCGACGGCGGTGGCGGGCGCGCCGGGGTCGAGGTCGATGATCAGCCGGTCGGCGACGGCCGGGCTGCCGGCCGGCCACTGCGGGGTGTGGAACTCGACGACGAGGTTGGCGGCCCACATGAGGGAGGGCAGGTCGGCGACGACCACCTGTTCGGCCGAAAGGTCCTCGGAGCGGGGCACCGGGGTGGTTTTCACCCAGGCGGGGGTGCCGGGCGGCGGGTTCTTCGTGAAGAAGAGCTGGCCGTCCGGGCCGTCGGGATAGCGCAGGAACGACACCGGCCGGTCGTGCACGTGGGCCAGCAGCGGACCGGCGACGGTGGCGTAGTAGTGCAGCACTTCGCCCTTGGTGTAGCCGGTCTCGGGGTACAGGACCTTGTCGAGGTTGGAGAGCGGGATGCGACGCCCCTCCACCATGGTGATCGGCGTCATACGATGAGATTGCCATGAATCGGGAGGAACCGTGCGATCCATCTGGAACGGGGCGATCTCCTTCGGCTTGGTCAGCATCCCGATCAAGCTGGTGAACGCCACCGAGAGCCACTCGATCTCCTTTCGCCAGATCCACCTGGGCGACGGCGGACGGATCCGCTACCGCAAGGTGTGCGAGCTGGACGGCGAGGAGGTGGCGACCGCCGAGATCGGCAAGGGGTACGAGGAGGCGGACGGGTCGATCATCCCGATCACCGACGAGGACCTGGCGCAGCTGCCGATCGCCACGGCGAAGACGATCGAGATCGTGTCGTTCGTACCGGCCGACGAGATCGACCCGCTCCAGATGGACGCGGCGTACTACCTCGCGGCGAACGGCCCCACGGCGGCCAAGCCGTACACCCTGCTGCGGGAGGCGCTGAAGCGGAGCCGGAAGGTCGCGATCGCCAAGTACGCGCTGCGGGGGCGGGAGCGGCTCGGCATGCTGCGGGTGGTCGACGACGTGATCGCGATGCACGGACTGCTCTGGCCGGACGAGATCCGCGCGCCGGAGGGGGTGGCTCCGGAGGGCAACGTGTCGGTGCGGGAGGCCGAGCTGGACTTGGCGGACGCGCTGATGGCGACGTTGGGCGAGGTGGAGATGGACTCGCTGACGGACGAGTACCGGCAGGCCGTGGAGGCGATGATCTCGGCGAAGTCGGAGGGCGCGTTCGAGCCTCCCGCTGAGGCCGAGGTGGAACCGGCGGGCGGGAAGGTCATCGACCTGATGGCGGCGCTGGAGAAGAGCGTGAGCGCGGCGAAGGCCTCGCGGGGGGAGGCGGGCCCGGAGGCGGAGGTCACCCCGCTGCGGCGGAAGACGGCCGCGGCCGCGCCGAAGGCGGTGGGCGGGAAGAAGTCCACGGCCGCGGCGACGAAGAAGACGGCGGCCGCCGCGACGAGGAAGACCGCCTCCACCAAGTCGACTTCGACCAAGTCCGCCGCGGGCAAGCCGGCGGCCGCGAAGTCGACGGCCACGAAGTCCACCGCCAAGTCCACCGCCAAGTCCACGTCGAAGGCGGCCTCGGCGAAGAAGACGACCGCCGCGGCGAAGAAGGCGACCCCGCGCAAGCGGGCCTCCGCCTGAACGCGCGCCGGGATCAGGAGCGCAGGACCACGCAGGTGGTCGTGGCGTGCGCGTACAGCTTGCCGTCCTCGGCGCCGACCACCCGCGCCTCGGCCGTGGCGGTGGTGCGGCCCACGTGCAGGGCGGTCCCCTCGCACCGCAGCGTGGGCGTGTGCGCCAGCACCGGGCGGATCATGTGCACCCCCAACTGCACGGTCGTGTACGTGGTGCCCGCCGGGAGGCGGGTCATCACGGCCGAGCCGAGCGCGGAGTCGAGGAGCGTGGCGAGGAACCCGCCGTGCACCGTGCCCATCGGGTTGAGGAGGTGGTCGCCCGGATCCCCCTCGAAGACGACGAAGCCCTCCTCGGCCTCCGTCAGCCGGAAGCCCAGGGTGCTCATGATCGAGGCCGCGGGCAGGACGCCCTTGAGGCACGCCTGGAGGATCTCGAGCCCGCTCATGCCCAGGATCTCCGGGGTGAGTTCGGGGCGCGAGTGCCACGTGTGGGTGCGGGAGCGGTCGGCGTCGGCGGAGGCGGCGTACGGGGTGGTCCGGAGCGTGGTCATGACCCGAGCCTAGGCGCGCCCCCGCCCGCCGCGGGAGTGACGGATCCGGCACCTTGCGCACCGATTCCGACACTCGCCCCTACACGGTCGCGACCGCTAGGGTGAGCCGGTGAAAACCGCCGTCCTGGTCCTCGACGGGGTGTTCGACTCCGGCGTCTCGGCCGTCCTCGACGTCCTGCACACGGCCAACGCCCTGCGCGGCCGGCTGGCGGGAGCCCCGCCGCCCGCCTTCGACATCCGCACCGTCGGCGTCAGGCGCACGGTCCGTACGGGCCTGGGCCACCGGATCGAAACCGAGCCCGCGCGCACCGCCGAGGACGCCGACCTCCTCGTCGTGCCCGCCCTCATGGAGCGCCGCCCCGAGGCGCTGGTGGAGACGGTGGCCTCCGCCGGGCACCGCACCGCGCGCCGGCTGCTCACCGAGGCCCGCGAACGGCGCACCCCCCTCGCCACGTCCTGCACCGGAACGTTCCTGCTCGCCGAGTCCGGGGTGCTCGACGGCCACCGGGCCACCACCAGCTGGTGGCTCGCCCCGGTCTTCCGGGACCGCTACCGCAAGGTCACCGTGGACGAGACGCGGATGGTCACCACCTCGGACGGGATCACCACCGCCGGCGCCGCGTTCGGCCACCTCGACCTCGCGCTGGCGATCGTGGGGATGCGCAGCCCCGCCCTCGCCGACCTGGTGCGGCACTACCTCGTGGTCGACGACCGGGCCTCGCAGGCCGCCTACGCCATCCCGAGCGCCCTGGCCCGCCACGATCCGCTGGTGGCCGCCTTCGAGCAGTGGGTACGGGCCCGCATCGCGCAGCCGCTGTCCATCGCCGAGGCGGCCCGCGACCTCGGGGTCAGCGAGCGCACCCTGCAGCGCACGGTCGCCCGCACGCTCGGCCGCACGCCGATCCGGCTGGTGCAGGACCTGCGGGTGGAGCAGGCCGAGCACCTGCTGCGCACCACCGGCCTGCCGCTGGCGGCGGTCGCCCGCAGGGTCGGCTACGAGAGCCCCGGCGCCCTGCGGGCCCTGCTGCGCCGCCGCCTGGGCAAGGAGCCCCGCGCGCTGCGCTCCTGACGGCCTACCTGCCGCTCCCGGGCCTGCGGAACGCGGACGAGCGCGGGCGGGGTCGGTGCGGGAGGGGCGGGAGCCAGGTGCGCGCGTCGCGGGCCTGGGTGAACAGGGCTTCCATGTCCGGGGGTTTGAGGGTGGTCGGGGCCGAGGCGAGGTGGGCCCGGGCCGTCGCCGCCTCCAGGACGCGGATGTCGCGGACCGTCGGGGCCACGTCGACGCGGGAGGCGTCGACCAGGGCCAGGGCCGGCAGGACCGGGGCCGCGAGCGCCCGGGTGGCCGCGGCGGCGGCCCGGCGGATCCAGCGCGGGTCCGGGCGCGGCTCGGCGCGGCCCACCGTCAGCAGCAGGTCCCCGACGGCCGCCCGCTGGCGGCGCCCGGGCACCGTGCGGACGCAGAAGATCCCCGCGGGGCCTATGAGCAGGTGGTCGATGCCGCCCAGGCCCGGGAGCGGGACGCCGTGCAGGACCCGCCAGCCGTCCGGTTCGAGGGTGTCGAGGAGGTCGCCCATGCGCTGCTGGGCGGTCAGGTCCTGGCGGAGCCGGTGGCGGGTCCGGGTGCCCGCCGCACCGTGTTCCAGTTCGCCCAGCAGGAGTTCGCCGGGGCGGTTCGGGGCCAGGTCCTCGTCCGGCGGAAGGGCGAGTCTGCGCAGGTCCGCCGGTGTGGGCACCGGCGGCGGACCGACCGTGAACGGGCCGGCGATGTACGGGCGCAACGCCGCCACGACCGCGTCGCGGTGCTGGTCGGCGAGCACGCTGATCCGGTTGGTCTGCCGGTCGTACCAGGCCACCGCCCGGCCGTCGGGCAGGTTGACGTAGAGCCGGCCGCGGCCGGGGCGGCCGCTCGGCAGCACCTTGAGTCCACGCATGGACCTCACCCCCCGCCGTACATGGGAGCAGCCCGGACGCCCCTCGGCAATCCCCCGGTGGAGTTCTCGGCCGTGTAACAGCTTCTACGGGACTCCGCCGGGTGCCTGTTACATGCTCATCGCGGTACTGACACAGCGGGCTCCTAGGTTTGTCGCACCTGGACCGGACCGAAGGATTTCCCGTGAGCACCGTCAACCGCCGCACTCTCGTACGAGCCGCCGCAGTGACCGTCTGCGCCGGAACCCTCCTCGCGCTGCCCGCCGCTGCCGCACTCGCCGAAGGGGTGCCCGCCGCGTCGGCAGCGCGGTCCGCAGGCGTGCCGCGGACCCTGGTCAAGAGCCTCGCCCTGGCGGACGGCGTGTCCAGGGCGAACGTCTACCGGGTCGCCGGGGGCGGCTTCCAGGCCGACATCCTGGCCGCCGACGGCGCCAAGGCCGCCACCTTGACCAGCCGTGACGGGGTGGCCGGCTTCGGCCGCTCGGGCACGCTCCACGCGGCCCTGCAGCCCGACGGCCGGCTCTCCTCCTGGGTCGGCGAGACGGACGGCGCGGGCGGCCACACCGCCACGCCCGTCGCCGACGGGTACAAGACCGGGATCCGGGACGGCAAGGTCGTCCAGGCCTCCGCCGGGCACGCCCGCACGGTCGCCGGCGGGACGCTGGACACGCTGGCGGACGGGCCGGGCGACGGTGTGCTGCTGCTCGCCGCGGGTGGCGGCATCGCGGCCGTGGGCGCCGCCGGACTGGGCTTCGCGATGCTGCGCCGCGGGCGCACCGAGGGCTGATCCGCGACCGCCCGGGAGGCCCCGAAGGCTCCTTAAACGGTCATATCTCCGCATAAGGCTAAGATTCGCCGATGACCCGCGCCGCCCTGCTCGCCCTGCCCCTGCTCCCGCTGCTGCCCCTGCTCGCGGGCTGCGGCGACACCGGCGGCCCCGTGAGCGCCGGTCCGACCCCGACCGCGAGCGGGCCCGTACACCTGTGGCCGGAGCGCAAGGGGGCGTCCGTACCGCCTGCCGATCCGGGGGGCGCCCCGCCGGAGTACGTGCGGGGGCTGGCGCCCGTGACGGGGCAGAACGTGCACGAGGTCGATCCGGTGGCCCTCGTCCAGGCGGAGCTGACCGCCCACCCGAACACCGAGGTCGGCCCCGACGGGATGCCCGCGGAGACCGTCGCCGCGATCAAGGCGTGCGGGCGGGCGGGGCAGCCCCGCGAGAAGTGCCCGGTCCTGGCCCCGTACTACCGGGATCTGACGGGCAACGGCCGCGACGAGCTCGTCATCGGCATCGAGATGCCGGATCGGATGATGTCCGTACGGGCGTACACGGCGGACCCGGACGGGCGCCTCAACCGGATCATGGCGACGACGCAGACCGTGGTCACCGTGGAGGTGGCCGGGCGGGACGTGATCCTGCGGATGCCGAGCGGCCATCCCGGCTACGAGCTGATCACCGCGTGGTCCTGGGACGAGAAGCAGCGGACGATGCTGCCGACGCGCGAGCAGATCGTACGGCTGCCGGGGACCGCGCAGAGCCCCTCCCCCTCCCGGCCGCCGAAGCCGACCGCCGAGGGGGCGCCGTGAGAAGGGTGCGGGGGCGGCTGCCCGCCTGGACGGCCACGCTGACCTGGAAGGCCGGGCTGTTCATCGTCGTGATGTGCTGTTCGCTCGCGGCCGTGCTCGGCGCACTGGTGCACGTGGAGGTGACCCGGCAGACCGTCGCGGCCGCGCGGGACAGGGCGCTGGAGAGGCTGCACGACGTGTCCCGCGAGTACGAGGCCGGCGAGGCCCTCCCGCCCCGCGCGGGGATCGACCCGGTGGGGCTGCCCCCGGAGCTGCGCGCCCTGGCGATGTCCGGGCAGCGCGCCACGATGGTGGCCGACCACCGGGGCCGGCCGACGATGTGGGCGGCCGCCCCGGCGGACGGCAAGGTCCTGGCCGCGGCCGTGGACTACGCGCAGAGCGCGCGGACGATCAACGGCCTGGACAACGCGATCATCGGCTCCTCCGTGCTCGCGATCGGCGGCACGCTGCTGGTGGGCGCCTTCGCGGTGACCCGGGTGACGCGCCGGCTGCACCAGACGGCGACCGTGGCCCGGCGGATCACCCAGGGCGATCTGGACGCGCGGGTGGACGATCCGCGTACGAAGGACCCCTCCCGGCACCAGGACGAGGTGGCGACGGTGGCGGGCGCGCTCGACACGATGGCCGGGACCCTGCAGGCGAAGCTGCTGAGCGAGCAGCGGTTCACGGCGGACGTCGCGCACGAGCTGCGCACGCCGCTGACGGGTCTGCAGGCGGCGTCGGAGCTGCTCCCCGAGGGGCGGGCCACGCAGCTGGTCCGGGAGCGGGTGCGGACGATGCGCAAGCTGACCGAGGACCTGCTGGAGATCTCGCGGCTGGACTCGGGGCGCGAGGTGGTGGAGACGGACCTGCACCAGCTGGCGCGCCTGGCGGGGCGGGTGGTCCGGGCGTCCGGGACGCCGACGGAGCTGGTGGTGGTCCGGGACGCGCACGTCGAGACGGACCGGCGCCGGCTGGAGCGGGTGCTCGGGAATCTGGTGGCCAACGCGCACAAGCACGGGAGGGCGCCGGTGGTGCTGACGGTGGACGGTCCGGTGGTGACCGTACGGGACCACGGCGACGGGTTCCCGGACTACCTGATGGCGCACGGCCCGCAGCGGTTCCGGACCGGTGGCGTGGGCTCGGGCAAGGGGCACGGGCTGGGGCTGACCATCGCGGTGGGGCAGGCGGAGGTCATCGGCGCGCGGCTGGAGTTCCGGGAGGCGCAGGGCGGCGGGGCGCTGGCCGTCCTGACGCTGCCGGAGCCCTCGGCCGCACCCGTGCCCGGGCTCTGATCAGGCGGCGGGCGGGGTCGTCTTCGGCTTCGACTTCGTCCAGGGCCAGCGGAGCCCGGGCTTGCGGCCGGACGGGGAGTACGCGTACTTCCAGCCCTTCTGCAGGTGCAGCCGCTTGGAATGGCCCGCGGGGACCCGCTCGTACAGCAGGACCGTCGCGGGGCCGCCGTCGGGAGAGGGGACCGGGATCTCGTACCACTTCGGCGGGTGGCCGGTCGGGCCGAGGAGGATCGGGAGGACACGGCCGTCCATCGGGCCGCCCTCGAAGGGCGTGGGTTCGCTTCTCACTCCACCAGTGTCACAGCAGGTGGGCGGCCTCGGAGACCACCGGGATCACGCGGCGGGCCAGGACCCCGACCGGGCCGTCCGCCGATTCCAGGGCCAGTGCGGCCCGCGCGGCGGCGGCGGTCTCCGGGTCGGTGGCGGCCGTCGCCGTCAGGAGGGCTATGAACTGGTCGACCAGCCAGTCGCGCAGGGCCGAGACCTCCGGCTGCTTGCCCTCGTCGATCCAGATCAGGGAGGCCGCCTCGACGGCGGTGATCCAGGTGCGGACCATCATCCGCAGCCGCGGGCCGGGGGCCGGGACGGCCAGGTGGTAGAGGATCTGCTGGGCCGCGGCCCGGCGGATGCCGTCCACCGTGGCCGTCGTACGGGAGGTCTCGACGACGCTGCCGCCCTGGAGGAGGGCCGAGAAGCCGGCGTCGTGCTCGTCGACGAAGGCCAGGTAGCGGTCCAGGGCCCGGGACAGGCGCTGGGTGAGCGGGCCGGCCTGCGGTTCGGCGAAGCACTGCTCCAGCAGGTCGGCCGCCGACCGCAGGGCGGCCTCGTACAGCTGCTGCTTGCCGCCCGGGAAGTAGCGGTAGACCAGGGGCCGCGAGACGCCCGCCGCCTCGGCGACGTCGTCGAGCGAGACCTCTTCCGGGGCCCGGTGCGCGAACAGCGACAAGGCGGCGTCGAGGAGCTGGGCCCGCCGCTCCTCGACGCTCAGCCTGCGGTACGCGCGTACGGTCGTCATGCCCGCAGGGTAGCTCCGAAACAGCCGGTTCAGGCGAGGAGTCCCGAGCTCTTCCAGAGCCTGCGGCCGACTCCGCGCAGGACGCCGATGTCGTCGAGGAAGTCCGTGAGCCGCTTGGCGCCCGTCTGCATGACCTCGCGCCGGTGGCCGCTCGCCTGGACCTGGGCGAGGGCCTCGCGCCGGTCGAGGCCGACGTTCTCGTAGACCTTCGGATTGACGAAGGCCAGCGAGAAGACGCGGGCGGCCTGGCCGCAGCTGACGCGGGTCAGCTCCTGCTCCCAGCGCGGGGCGGTCAGCATCTGGCGGCGCAGTTCCTCGCGGGCGTAGCGGACGTGCCGGGCCTCCTCGATGACGTGGATGCGGGTGACGCCGCGCACGAGGGGCTGGATGCGCTCGTCGGGGAAGGTGAGGCGCTGCATCCAGTCGAGGATCTCCTCGCCGAGGAGGGTGCAGGCGAAGGAACCGGGGGTGGTGGAGATGGTCTTGAGGATGCGGGCGAGGTTGTGGTTGGTGCGGGAGACGGGGTAGGCGGGGGCTCCGGCCTTCTGGATCATGCGGGCGAACATCATGGAGTGGCGGCACTCGTCGGCTATCTCGGTGAGCGCGTACCGGACGTGGTTGCTGGTCAGGGACTTGTCGTAGATGTGCCGGACCATCAGCTGCATCAGGATGATCTCGAACCAGATGCCGAGCGAGCCGAGCGCCGCCGCCTCGTGCCGGGAGAGGTCGATGCGCTGCTCCTCGCCCATCTTCTTCCACAGCGGGGTGTCGTAGAGGGAGAGCAGTTCGGGCGGCCAGTAGTACTTCCCGTCGATGGGCGGGGCGTCCCAGTCGAGTTCCTTGTCGGGGTCGAAGGAGTGCTTGGCGGAGGATTCGAGCAGTCGCGCGGCGATCTCTTCGCGGTCCTTGAGGAGGCCGAGCGCGTCCTGCAGCGCGCCTCGATCGGTCACGGTCGTCATGGCTTCGGATACCTCGCTCATCGGGTTACCGGCGGTCAACACTTATGAGACTGCTTGTCAGCAAGACCGTCAATCCCCTGCGCACGACTTGTTGACCCCGCGTCTACCAACGTGTGACGCTGCCAACCATCCAGTCCTGTACGGAAGTACACGAGCCGAGGGGGCGTCAGTGTCGACGCACGAGCTCTACACCAAGGACCCGGGCGCGGACGTCTGGCAGGTTCCGGCCTCCGGCGCGGCCCGCTTCAGCTGGGAGGCCATGTTCGTCGGCCAGGAGAACGGCTCAGGCCGCGAGCGGCTCCTGGCCCTGTACCAGAAGGGCAAGGACAAGCAGTGGGACGGTGCCAAGCGCATCGACTGGGAGCTGGAGGTGGACCCGTACAACCCGCTCGGCACCCCGGACGAGGCGCTGACCCTCTACGGCACCCGGCACTGGTCCAAGCTCACCGAGAAGGACAAGGGCGAACTGCGCCGGCACTACACCGCCTGGAACTTCAGCCAGTTCCTCCACGGTGAACAGGGCGCCATGGTCTGCGCGGCGCGGATCGTGGAGTCGGTGCCGGACCTGGACGCGAAGTTCTACTCCGCCACCCAGACGATGGACGAGGCCCGGCACGCCGAGATCTTCGGCCGCTTCCTGCACGAGAAGGTCGGGATGCTCTACCCGATCAACGACAACCTCCGGGCGCTGCTCGGCGACACCCTGCGCGACTCGCGCTGGGACATGCCGTACCTGGGCATGCAGGTGCTCATCGAGGGGCTGGCGCTGGCGGCGTTCGGGATGATCCGCGACACCACCGACAAGCCGCTGCCGAAGCAGATCCTGGCGTACGTGATGCAGGACGAGGCCCGGCACGTGGCGTTCGGGCGGATGGCGCTGCGCGACTACTACAAGCAGTTGACGGACGCCGAGCTGCGCGAGCGCGAGGAGTTCGTCATCGAGGGCTGCCACCTGATGCGTGACCGGCTGCGCGGGGTGGAGGTGCTGGAGAACTTCGGCATCTCCCGCAAGGAGGCCGAGGAGTTCACCGAGCAGTCCGAGTTCCTGCACCTGTTCCGGAAGCTGCTGTTCAGCCGGATCGTGCCGTGCGTGAAGGACATCGGGCTGTGGGGCGAGCGGCTGCAGAAGGCGTACCTGGACATGGGCGTCTTCGAGATGGGCAACTCCAACCTGGACCTGCTGATGACCCAGGACGAGGAGATCGCCGAGGCACTGGACCGCGAACGCTTCGCGGCGGAGGAGGCGGAGCGGGTCGCGGAGGTGCGGGCGGCGATCGAGGAGGGGACGCAAGCGCAGTAGCAGGGCTCCGGTCAACGGTCCGCCGGCGCGGCGAGCGCGGCCTCCATCACCGCCCGGGCGATCGGGGCCGCCGCGCCATTGCCGCTGATGTCCCCGCGGCGCGCCTCCGCGTCCTCGACGACCACCGCCACCGCGACCCCCGGCCGCGGCGCGTCCTCGGCCTTCGCCCAGCCGATGAACCAGGCGTACGGGGTGCCCGCGTTCCCGACGCCGTGCTGGGCGGTGCCGGTCTTGCCGCCCACCACCGCGCCCGGGATCGCGGCGTTGCGCCCCGTGCCGTTCTCCACCACCTGCACCATCAGCTCCTGCAGCCGCAGCGCCGTCGCCGGGTTCATGGCCCGGCCCAGACTGCGCTGCTGCCCGCGCCGGACCTGGTCCCCGTCGTCCTGGGTGGTCCGGTCGACGAGGTACGGGGAGGCGAGCTCACCGCCGTTGGCGACCGCCGCCGCCACCATGGCCATCTGGAGCGGCGTGGCCGTCGTGTTGAACTGCCCGATCGAGGAGAGCGCCAGCTGGTCCGGGCTCATGTCGGTGTCGAAGTTCGAGCGCGAGACCCAGGCGGGCACCCGCAGCCCGCCGTCGTTGAACCCGAACCGGCGCGCCGCGTCCGCCATCGCGCGCAGTCCCACCCGTACGCCGATCTTCGCCATCACGGTGTTGCAGGACCATTGCACCGCGTCCGCCATCGAGGCGTCCTGGCAGCCGGTGCCCGCGTTCGGCAGCAGGGTGTCCGTACCCGGCAGCGGGTAGGGGTCGGGCGTCTGCGTGGGCGCGTCCACATCGGTGACCACCCCCGCGTCCAGGGCCGCGGCCGCCGTCACGATCTTGAAGGTGGAGCCGGGCGGGTACGTCTCGCGCAGCGCCCGGTTCAGCATCGGCCGCGCGGGGTCCGCGTTCAGCCGGGCCCAGGCCGCCTTGACCTGCCCGCCGGTGCCGGAGAGCGCCGCCGGGTCGTACGAGGGGCTGCTGACCAGCGCGAGGATCCTGCCGGTGGCCGGCTCCAGGGCCACCGCCGCGCCGCGCCGGCCCGCGAGCCCGGTGTACGCGGCCAGCTGCGCACCCGCCCGTACGGTCGTCTCGGCGTTGCCGCCGGACGGGCGGCCGCGGGCCAGGTCGTACCAGAGCGGGAAGGCCGAGAGCCCCGGATCGGTGCCGGAGAGGACCGCGTCCTCGGCGCGCTCGAGGAGGCTGGTCCCGTACGTCTGCGAGGAGAACCCGGTGACCGGCGCGTACAGCGGGCCGTTCGCGTACGTCCGCTCGTAGCGCAGCAGCTGGCCGCTGTCCCGGGATCCGGTGACGGGCCGCCCGTCGACCAGGATGTCCCCGCGGGGCTCGGCGTAGCGCTGGACGGCGGGGCGCTTGTTGGCCGGGTTCGCCCCGTACGCGGCGGCCTCCCAGACCTGCACCCGGGCCACGTTGACGAGCAGGGCCGCGAGCAGCAGCGCGCAGAAGTACGCGCACCAGCGGATGTACCGGATCACGCGCCGCCCCCTTGGCCGCCGGCTGCGGCCGGGCGGGGGCTGTGGGCGCTGTCGCCGAGCCGGACGAGCAGCGCGACGATGACCCAGTTGGTGACGACGGAGGAGCCTCCCTGGGCGAGGAAGGGCATGGCCATGCCGGTGAGCGGGATCAGCCCGGTGACTCCCCCGGCGATGACGAACACCTGGAGCGCGACGATCGAGGCGAGCCCGGTGGCGAGGAGGCGGCCGAAGGGGTCGCGCAGCGCGAGCCCGGCGCGGAATCCGCGGTGGACGAGGAGTCCGTAGAGCAGCAGGATCGCGGTGATGCCGACGAGGCCGAGCTCCTCGCCGGCGGTGGCGAGGATGAAGTCCGACTTGGCGGCGAAGCCGATGAGGAAGGACTGGCCGTGGCCGAGCCCCGCGCCGAGCAGTCCGCCGGCGGCGAAGGCGAAGAGGGACTGGGCGAGCTGGCCGGGTCCTTCCCCCCTGTCGATGGAGGCGAAAGGATTCAGCCAGTCCTCGACGCGGCCGTGCACGTGCGGCTCGAAGGTCCCGACGGCGTACGCGCCGACCGCGGCGAGCAGCAGCCCGATCGCGATCCACCCGATCCGGCCGGTGGCGGTGAACAGCATGATCACGAAGAGCCCGAAGAACAGCAGCGAGGTCCCCAGGTCCCTTTCCAGGACCAGCAGGCCGACGCTGAGCAGCCAGATCGCGAGGATCGGGCCCAGGACCCGGCCGGGCAGCAGGCGCAGCTTCCAGAACAGCCGCCGCCCGGTGAGCGCGAGGGCGGTGCGGTTGGCGGCCAGGTAGGCGGCGAAGAAGACGGCGAGCAGGATCTTCGCGAACTCGCCGGGCTGGAAGGAGAGTCCGGCGAAGCGGATCCAGATGTGGGCGCCGTTGACGGCCGGGAAGAACACGGGGACGAGCATCAGCGCGAGGGCCGCGGCCACCGAGAGGTACGCGTACTTCTGGAGCACGCGGTGGTCGCGCAGCAGCACGACGACGAGGACGAACAGCACCACCCCCAGCGCCGACCAGCGCAGTTGGTCCCCGGCGGTGAGGTGGCCGGGGGTGGTCGCGTCGAGGCGCTGGATGAGGACGAGGCCGAGGCCGTTGAGCAGGACGGCGATGGGCAGGACCAGCGGATCGGCGTACGGGGCCCGGAGGCGGACGGCGAGGTGCGCGAGCAGGGCGGCGCCGGCGAGCCCGGCGGCGTAGCGGCCGGCGGACCCGGGGGTGCGGCCGGCGGTGGCGAGGCCGACGTAGAGATGGCCGAGGACGCAGATGAGGACGGCTCCGGCGAGGAGCGTCAGCTCGACGCCTCTGCGCGTGGACGCGGAGCCGTCGGGGGGCGGGGGCGGCGCGGGCTCCGCCACCTCTGCCGTCAGAGCGGTCATATCGGAAACGTAGCAAGCGGACGGATGGTATGTCCGCTTATGTCATAGAGTGCCGATGAGTAGTCAGAATCGGTCACGAGTGGGAGCGGCGCGACATGGGACCAGTGGAATTCATCGTCCTGGCCTTCCCGGAGGAGCAGCTGCGGGTGCCGGCGGTCGAGGCCGTGATGGGGCTGCGCAAGGCGGGGGTCGTACGGCTGATCGACGGGCTCGTGGTCACGAAGACGGCGGGCGGCGAGGTGCTGGCGGCGGAGTTCGACGCCTTCCTGGAGCTGCAGGGGCTGCTGCGGCACCGGGAGGCCGCGCAGCTGATCGGGGCCGAGGACGTGAAGGAGTCGGCGGAGCTGCTGGAGCGGGGCAGCTGCGCGCTGCTGCTGCTGGTGGAGCACGTGTGGGCCGAGGACGCGGCGATCGCCGTACGGGCGGCGGGCGGGCGCATCGCGGGCTCGGTCCGGATCCCGCCGGAGCGGACGGAGGCGGCCTGATGTTCATCCGCCCGATCGGCACGAGGGTGGAACCGGCCCGCCGCCCCACGGGCCGCCCGCTCCTCCAGGGCCTCCTCGCCCGCGCGGCGGGCCGCCCGGAGCCGTCCGGCCCCACGCCGGCCGAATCCGAGCCGGCCGAATTCGAGCCGGCCGCACCCGCACCGGCCGGACCCGCGGCGGCGGGGCACAAGGCGGCCGGGCACAAGGCGGCCGACCAGGGGATCCCGCCGGCCGGCCTGGCCGCGGAACTGGCCCAACTGGCGAACCTGGCCCGGGAAGGCCTCCTCACCCCCCAGGAGTTCAAGGAGGCCAAGACCCGCCTCCTCCACTCCTGACGGCCCGACAGGCCCCGCCCGCCCGGCACCGGCCCCCGCGAAGCCGCGGGAGCTGGGCCGGACGGGTGGGCGCGGGCAACCGGCCGTCCCGGGTGGGCGATTTGTCATACCGGGCGTGGCAGCATCGGCCGCCTGGAGGTGACCCCATGTCACGCCGCGTGCTCCGTGCCGCCTGCCTCGCCGCCCTGTTCGTGTCGGCCGGCCCGCTCCCCGTCACCCACGCCGGGTCCGTGCCCGGCTTCCCGGCGGACTCGGCCGCCGCCACGACCCGCCCGCCCCGCACCACCGCGGCCCCCGCCGCCCGCACCACCGCGGCCCCCGCCGCCCCCACCGCCCGGCGGGCCGCCGCCCCGGCGGCCCCCGCCGCAGGCGCCGCCCACGGCCAGGGGCTCCGCCCGGTGGATGCCGACGTCCCGGAGGGCGCGGCGTCCGGGGACGCCGGCGCGACGCGGGACCCCGATCCGCAAGCCGCCCCCTCCCGGCGGAGCCCCGGCGCCGGGCAGGGGCCCGGCGCGGACGCAACCGCCCCGCGGAGCCCCCGCACCGCGGCCGCCGCCGACCCGGCGGCCACCGCAGCGGCGGACGGCTCCGCCGCGCCGGACCCCGGCGGCGCAGGTGCCGACCCGTTGCCGGAGCCGGGGTCGGGAGCGGCCGCGTCCGGGGCCGGCGGGCCGGAGGGGCTGGGCGTCGGGGAGTTGCTCGCGCGGCTGCAGGGGCTCTACCGGGAGGCCGAGGCCGCCGCCGAGGGGTACAAGGCCACCGAGATCGCGCTCAAGGCCGGGCAGGACGAGGAGCGGCGGCTCAGTGCCGAGCTGGCGAGGGCCCGTACCGCCCTCGGCGCCGAGAAGGCCGCCGCCGGGCGGGTGGCCCGGGAGCAGTACCAGGGCGCCGTCGGCCTCTCCCCGTACGCCCGGATGCTGCTCACCGGCGACCCCCAGGCCGCCCAGGACCAGCGGCGGCTCGCCGCTCGCGAGGGCGCCCGGCGGGCCGGGGTGCTGGCCCGCCTCACCCGCGGCGAGCGCCGGGCCGAGCTCCTCGCCACCGCCGCCCGCAAGTCCCTCGACGCCCGCCAGAACCTGACCGCGCAGCGCAGACTGCACAAACAGCAGGTCGATCTCAAGCTCAGACAGGTCGAGCGGGTCCTCGCCTCCCTCACCCCCGAGCAGCTCTCCCGGCTCGGGGCGCGCGAGGCCGCGAACACCGCCACCGCGCAGCGGGAGCTGCTGGACTCCGGCCGGCTCGCCGCCACCCCCCGTACGCCCACGGCAGCCGGCGGCGCCGCCCTGACCTACGCCACCGAGCAGATCGGCAAACCGTACGTCTGGGGCGCCGAGGGCCCGGGTTCCTTCGACTGCTCGGGGCTCACCTCGCAGGCCTGGGCACACGCCGGCCGCTCCATCCCCCGCACCAGCCAGGAGCAGTGGGCGCAGCTCCCGAAGGTGCCCCTGGACGAGCTGCGCCCCGGCGATCTGGTGGTCTACTTCCCCACCGCCACCCACGTGGCCCTGTACGTCGGCGACGGAAAGGTGATCCAGGCCCCGCGCCCCGGCGCGAAGGTCAAGGTGTCCCCCATCGCGGCCAATCCGCTGCTCGGCGCCGTACGGCCCGATCCCGAGGCCGCCCCGCTCGCCGCGTTCACGGCGCCGGCGCTTCCCGACAACGGGAGCGGGGGCGACGGCGACGACACCGGCTACTCCGCCGAAGAGGCTCCCGCGACCTCGGCCAAGTAGTCCTGCGCGTCCTGCGCGTCGTAGAAGTACGCGTCGAAGTCGGCCGGCTGGTCGAAGCCGTTGGCGAACCGATCCGCCACGGCCTGGAACCGCCCGGCCGCACCGATCAGGCTCAGGACGTGCTCCGGCAGGGGGCTCAGCATCGCGTTCGTCCACTGGGTCACCGGCTTGCCCGTCGTGAACCAGAACTTGTCGAACGTCGCCTTCATCCAGGCCTCGTCGAACGGCTTGTCCCCGTGCATCAGGATCGACGACAGGTACGAGGCCGCGCACTTCGACGCCGCGTTCGACCCCTGTCCGGTGATCGGGTCGTTCGCCACGACCACGTCCGCGACGCCCAGCACCGCCCCGCCGCCCGGCAGCCGCCCGATCGGGTTCCGGACGACCGGCGCGTACCGCCCGGCCAGCGTGCCGCCCGCGTCCGTCAGCTCCGCCCCCGCCGCCCGCGCGTGCTCCCAGGGCGTGAACTTCTCCATCAGCTCCAGCGTGAGCGCGAGGTGGTCACCCGGATGCCGCACCCCGCGGAACGCGTCCAGGGGACCGCCCGGAACGCCCTCCCAGAACAGGATGTCCGCCCGTCCCGACACCGTCAGCGTCGGTATGACGGACAGTTCGCCCACCCCCGGTATCACGTTGCAGCGCAGCGCCTCCGTCTGCGGGTGCTCGGGCCGCGGCTCCAGCCCATGCACGTACGAGACGGCCAGCGAGCGCTGCGGCGCGTCGTACGGGGAGCGCGCCGCGTCCCGCCCGAACAGCGACACCAGCTCGCCCTTGCCCGCCGCGACCAGCACCAGGTCGTACGTGCGGGAGAAGAAGTCCAGGTCGGCGACGGACGCGCCGTGGACCACCAGCTGTCCGCCCCGCTGTACGAAGACGTCGAGCCACCCGGCCATCTTCACGCGCTGGTCGACGGAGTGCGCGTACCCCTTGAGCCGGCCGAGCCAGTCGATCGGGCGCGAACCGTCCGGGGCGGCGACCGAGAGGCCGACACCCTCGATCCGCGGGGCCTGCCGCTCCCAGAAGCCCAGCCCGAGGTCGCGCTCGTGCCGCAGCGCCGTGTCGAACATGACCTGCGTGGACATGACCTGACCGGTGCGGATCTCGTCCGCCGTCCGGTTGGACATGAGGGTGATCTCGTACCCCTTCGCCTGGAGGCCGAGGGCGAGCTGGAGGCCGGACTGGCCGGCCCCCACGACGAGTATCTTGCGCATGTCACGTTCTCGATTCGGCTGTGCGGTACGGCGATTCGGCGGTGCTGTGCTGCGGCGATGCAGCGCTGGGCGATGCGGCTGTCCTACGGTTCCGGCGTCGCGTCCAGCGCGTGGCCCACCAGCGTCACCAGGGATTCGACCACCGTGTCCCGGCGGCGCGCGTCCATGATCAGGACGGGCACGTGCGCCGGGATGGTCAGCGCCTCCCGCACGTCCTGCGGCTCGTAGGCGTGCGAGCCCTCGAAGTGGTTCACGGCGACCGCGTACGGGAGCCCGCAGCTCTCGAAGTAGTCGAGCGCCGGGAAGCAGTCCCGCAGCCGGCGCGTGTCGGCCAGCACGATGCCGCCGATGGCGCCGCGCACCAGGTCGTCCCACATGAACCAGAACCGCTCCTGGCCCGGGGTCCCGTACACGTACAGCACGAGGTCGTCGGCGAGGGTGATGCGGCCGAAGTCCATCGCGACGGTGGTGGTGCTCTTGTCCGGGGTGCCGGACAGGTCGTCCGTCGGGACGCTGGCCTGGGTCATCACCGCCTCGGTGCGCAGCGGGGTGATCTCGGAGACGGAGGACACGAAGGTGGTCTTGCCGACGCCGAAGCCGCCCGCGACCAGCACCTTGACGGCGACGGGTGCGCGGGAGCGGTCGTACTGCCAGGGCTGGACCGGCTCGTCGTCCAGGACGCTCTTGGCGTGGGCGGGCATGCCGGCGGGCGGGTCAGAGACTGCGAAGACCACTGAGCACCCTTTCCAGCAGCGCGCGTTCGGGTCGCCCGGGGCCGTGCCCGGTTCCGTAGACGCGTATTCGCCCCTGGTCGGCGAGGTCGCTGACCAGGACGCGGACCACCCCGAGCGGCAGCTTCAGCAGCGCGGATATCTCCGCGATGGTGCGCATGCGGCGGCAGACCTCGACGATCGCCGGCATCTCGGGCATGCGGTCGTCGGGCTCGGGCCGCTGCGGCTCGGAGGCCCGGGTGTCGCAGGCGGCGACGAACGTCTCCACGTGCAGGACCTGCGCGAAGCGGGTGCGTCCGCCCGTCAGCGAGTACGGGCGGACGCGGGCGGGCCGGCGGTCGGCGCCGCGTATCGGCAGGCGGTCGGACGCGGGCGCCGAGGCCGGGGCGGCCGCCGCCGAGGCCGTACTCCTCACGGGGTCTTCTCCATCGACTGGCGCAGCTCGCTGCGGACTTCGGGGGTCAGGACGTGGCCGGCCCGGCCCACGAACAGGGCCATGTGGTACGCCACCACGCTCATGTCGCAGTCGGGGGTGGCGTGCACGCCGAGCAGCGAGCCGTCGCTGATGGCCATGACGAAGACGGAGCCGTGCTCCATCGCCACCATCGTCTGCTTGACCGCCCCGCCCTCCATGAGCTCGGCGGCGCCCGTGGTGAGGCTGCCGAGGCCGGAGACGATGGTGGCCAGGTCGGCCGAGGCGCCGCGCGGGCCCTTGGTGCGCGCGGGGCCCTCGCCGGGGGCGGCGGCGGCTCCCGCGGCAGCTCCCCCGGGGTCGGAGGACAGCAGCAGGAGCCCGTCCGAGGACACGACGGCGACGGAGTTGACGCCGGGCACCTCCTCGACCAGGTCGGTCAGCAGCCACTGCAGGTTGCGGGCCTGGGTGCTCAGTCCGTACGTACTGGGCGCGGTCATGTGCGTGCCTCCTGTGCGGTGTCCCCCTGGTCGGTGTCCTGTGCGAGCTCGGCGGCCACGACGCGCCGTCCGTCCCGCGTCCCCTGGTAGAAGCCGCCGAGTCGGCGGCGCAGCTCGTCGGCGTCCACGCGGCGCGGCGGCTCGGGCGGCCGTACGGCCTCGGGGCGGCGCGCGGCCACCGTGCGCGGGGTGCGCTTGGGCAGCCCCTTGTCGGTGACGGCCGTCTCCGGCCCGGAGTCGGGGTGGCTCCCCTGGCGGGGGACCCAGTCGGCCTCGTCGGGCGCGTGCCGGTGGGGCTCCGCCGGGCCGTCGGGGGCGACGGCGGTGGCGGGTTCCCCGGGCAGCGGCAGTTCTGCTTCCGGTACGTCGGCCCGCGGGCCGGCATCGGGCAGCCGGTCGGGGGACGCCGGGTCGGTGTCGGGCTCCGCGAAGGCCTCCGGTGCGGCGTCGGGGACGACGCGCGCGAGGAGTTCTTCGCCGGGATCGGACTCGCCCGGGGCCTGTTCGGTGCCGCCGGCCGCGGTGAACACCTGGTCGGGGCCGGGCAGCTCGGGCTCCGCCGGCGGGGCGGCGTCCGGCACCACCCGGGCCAGCAGCTCCTCGGCCGGGGCCGGTGCGTGCGAGGGGTCCTCGAAGCCGTGTCCGGCGGTGAACACCTGGTCGGCGGGCGGCAGCGGGCCGTCCACGGCCGGCGTGTGCCCACCCGCGTCGGGCTCCAGCCCTCCGGCCAGGTCCGGTCCGAAGTCCGGGGCCAGACCCGCGTCGGGCTCCAGGCCCCCCGCCAGGTCCGGTCCGAAGCCCGGGGCCAGGGGCTCGTCCGGAGCCTCCGGGGCCTCCGGCTCGGCCGGGTCCCACTCCATGCCCCGCAGGAGCTCCGCGTCCGCCTCCGGGCCCGGGTCCCGGAAGGGCTCGGCAGCCGGGGCCGGGGTCACCGGTACCGGGGTCGGGGCCGCGTCGGCCGACGCCTCGGGCTCCCGCTCCGTCTCCGCGGGCTCCGGCAGGCGGCGCCCCGGGATCGTGTTCTCGTTGGCCTCCGCGATCACACCCGGCAGCCGCAGCTGCGGCACGCCCGGCGCCGGCGCGGCGAAGGTGTGCACCGGCGAGCTCGGCGGCGTGGTCGGCAGCAGCGAGGCGGGGACGACCACCAGGGCCTCCGTGCCCGCGTGGCGCCCGGGGCGCAGCTCGGCGGTGACCCCGTGCCGGGCCGCGAGGCGGCCCGCCACGTACAGGCCGAGGCCCAGGCCGTGTTCGGCCTCGGGCTCCTCGTCGTAGGCCTCCGGCGTGGCCAGGCGGGCGTTCAGCGCCTCCAGCCGGTCGCCGGTGACCCCGATGCCCTCGTCCACGACGGACAGCACCGCGTCACCCGAGTCGAGCAGCCAGCCGGAGACCCGTACCTTCGCCTCCGGCGGGGAGAACGTCGTCGCGTTCTCCAGCAGTTCGGCGAGCACGTGCGAGATGTCGTCGGCCGCGTGTCCCGCGACCTGAGTGAACGGCGGAAGCGAGGCCAGGTCGACGCGCTCGTAGCGTTCGATCTCGCTGACCGCGGCCCGCATGACGTCGACCAGCGGGACCGGCGCGGCCCCGGCGCCGTGGCCGTGCTCCTGCCCGGCCAGGACCAGCAGGTTCTCGTTGTGGCGGCGCATGACCGTCGCCAGGTGGTCGAGCTTGAACAGGGTCGCCAGCCGGTCCGGGTCCTGCTCCTTGGACTCCAGCTCCTCGATGACCGCGAGCTGTCGCTCCACCAGTCCCAGCGTGCGCAGCGAGAGCGAGACCGAGGTCGTCGACATGATGCGGCGGTGCTCTTCGAGCCGGGCCCGCAGCTGTGTCAGCTCCTCCTCCAGCGCCTCGCGGCTCGTGGTCAGTTCCTGCTCCAGCGCGTCGCGGGCGGCGGAGAGCGCCTCGTTGCGGCCGATGAGGCGGCGCCCGTCGGCGTCCAGGCCCGCGATCCGGGTGTGCAGGGAGACGGTCTGGTCGCGGACCGCGTTGAGGTGGCGTACGACCTCGGCGAACTCGTCGTTGCGGCCGGTGAAGCGGACCGGCTCCACCGAGCCCTCGGGGGTCGCCAGCCGGGCGGCGCCGCGGCGCAGTACGGACAGCGGCCGGGTCAGCGAGCGCGCGACGGCCGTGGAGAAGCCGACGGCGACCAGGAACAGCAGGCCGAGGACGGCGACCAGCATCTCCAGCCGGGTCACGTCGTCGTCGCGCAGGGTGGCGAGCGCGGTGGCGCGCTGTCCGGCGAGGGTGGCCTCGACGGAGCGCATCCGGTCGATGCGGGCGGTGAGCGAGGGGGCGACGGAGGCCCCGTCGAGCCGGCGGTCGGCCGGGGAGAGCGTGGGCCGTTCGGTGAGCCGCTTGAGGTAGTCGTCGGCCGTCTTGACGTCGGGTCCGGTGACGGTGGCGGCGAGGGTCTGGCGTACGTCGGGCCGTGCGACCCGGTTGAAGTCGTCGAGCGCGGCCTGTTCCCGTACCCGGGCCCGCTGGGCGGCGGTGCTGAGCTCGTCCGCGGCGGCCGTGTTGGAGGGCTGCTCGCCGCGGGGGACGGCCAGGGCGGCGAGCAGCAGCCCGCGGGTGGCCGAGGCCTGTTCCACGGCCTGCCCGAGGGGGGCCAGGGGGCGGGTGGTGGCGAGGGCGGAGACGGCGCGCGGCGGGGTCAGCTCGGCGAGCCGGTCGCCCGGCGCGAGCAGTTCCGCGATGACGGCCGCGTAGGCCTGGTGGGCGGCGAGGGCGCTGCCCTTGCCGTCGACGGCCTCGGTGCGGACGGCCTGGACGCGGCCGATGGCGCGGGCGAGCGCCTCGTCGGCCTCGT
This sequence comes from Streptomyces sp. NPDC001903, assembly GCF_042891345.1. NCBI lineage: Bacteria > Bacillati > Actinomycetota > Actinomycetes > Kitasatosporales > Streptomycetaceae > Streptomyces > Streptomyces sp. NPDC001903. The sequence continues at coordinate 397,292 of NZ_JBIASZ010000001.1, read as the reverse complement.
TCTGGACCTCGGCGAGCTGGCGGTCGGTGAGCGCGGCGCGCTCCTGGACGGGGCCCTTCGCCTGGGCTCCGGGGCGGCCCTTGGCCACGTACTCGACGACGGCGTCGCGCTCGTCGCCGAGGAGGTGCGCGAGAGTGAGGGTGTGCTGGGTCTGCTCGGCGAGCGTGACCAGCTGCTGGGAGTCGTTCAGCTCCCGCGTCGCGGAGACCACGGCTGGGGCGCCGGCCGCGAGGACGGTGAGGCCGGCGACGGCGACGCCGATGACGAGCCTGCTGCGCACGCGGACGGGGCGTCCTGCGGGGGCTGGTCCGTCGGTGGCGGTGCCGTTCTTCCGAGACCGCTTCTTCTGCACCGGTGCTCGCAATCCTGTACGTGTGCTCGTGCTCGTCTACTCGTGTGGCCGAGGTAACGGCCGGTCAACAAGTAAACGCCCCCTGCCCCCTCGTACCGCCTCAGACCTTTGCAGTGTGTTGGGGAGAGAGCCTGACATCGCCCACCCGGCCACTCGAACGAGTGAACATCACGGATGAGTTGGCGACCAACTCGGCGGTGCGCCTTCAGGGGGCCGTCATGGACGGGTGGTTGAAAGATCGGTGAGGGCTTTGGCAATATGCGCGCCCACAGCCTCCGCCGGCGCGCCGAACCCCCTCCCGGCCGGGCGGACGCCCCGCGTCCGGTGGACACCCCATTGGTACGGACTTTTCATCCGGCTCCCGCTGCCCGGTGCAGGCGGGGCGGGCAGAATGTCCGTATGCGCATCGACCTCGCCTCGGCCCCCGGCGACCCGGAACGCCCCAACGAGGACTGGCTATCGGCGGCGATGCCCGCCGCGGGAGGTGGAGTCCTGGTCGCCCTGGACGGGGTCACCCCGCCGGGCGGCGAGGTGGGCTGTTCGCACGGCGTGCCCTGGTTCGCGGCCCGCCTCGGGGGCCGATTGACCGAACTGTCCGGATCGCGACCGGACATGCCGCTCGACCGGATCCTGGCGGAGTCCATCCGCGGCGCCGCGGACGCGCACCGCGAAACCTGTGACCTTTCTCACGTGCGGACCCCGCAGGCGACGGTGGTGGTCGTGCGGTGGGACGAGGCGTACGTGGAGCACCTCGTGCTCTCGGATTCCGTACTGCTCCTCGAAGCGCCCGGCGGTGAGGTGACGGCGGTGCTCGACGACCGGCTGGACCGGATCCCGCGCGAGCTGCTGCGCACGCGGGCCTCGGCGGACGCGCTGCGCAACGCGGAGGGCGGTTTCTTCACGGCGGCCGCGGACCCGGAGGTCGCGGCGCGCGCGGTGACGGGGCGCACCCCGCGCGGGCGGGTCCGGGCGCTGGCCGCGCTCACGGACGGGGCGAGCCGGTGGACGGACACCTTCGGGGAGGGCGACTGGGCGCAGTGCCTGGCGGTGCTCCGCAAGGAGGGCGCGCAGTCCCTGATCGCCCGGGTCCGCGCACTGGAGTCGGACCCGGCCCGCCCCCTGCGGCGCGGCAAGCGCCACGACGACGCCTCGGCGGCGTACGCGGAGCTGTAGCCGCGGCCGCGGGCTGGGCCGTGGCCATGGCCACGGCCGTTCGGGCCGCTATTCCGCGCCCTGGTTCAACTGGTGGAGAAGCCGGGCAAGTTCCGCGACCTCTCCCCGGTCCCAGTCGGCGAGCTTGCGCATGTACTGCTCGCGCCGGGCCCCGCGTACGCGCAGGAACCGCTCCCGGCCCTCGTCCGTGAGGCCGACCAGGAAGGCGCGGCCGTCGGCCGGGTCCGGCTCGCGCGCCACCAGCCCGAGCACCTCCAGGGCCCGCAGCTGCCGGCTCATAGTGGCCTTCCCGACCCCGAAGTACGCGGCGAGCTCGGTGGCCCGCTGCCGCCCCGCGGCCTCCAGCCGCACGAGGAGCCCGTACGCGGCCGGCTCCAGTTCGGGATGGAGCGCGCGGGCCATCTCCCCGGAGGAGGCCCTGGCGCGCCGGAGGAAGACGGACAGCTCCCGCTCCAGCGCGAGGAACTCCTGGTCTTCGCTTCCGTGCACGTCCGCTCCCATCGGTGGTGTCCTGAGGCACCAGTATTTCGCAGCACCCCCGCCCCCGCCCCGGGACCCCGCCACACCGCTCCGGCGCACCACCCGGAGCCACCGGCGACGAAGCCGGCCCCCGGGACCGCATGTGGTCCCGGGGGCCGGCTTCGTCGCGTGGCGGGGCCGGTCAGGCGGCCGCGGTCACCGGGACGGCGTCGGCCGCGAGGGCCAGTTCCAGGACCTGGCGCACGTCCGTCACCGGGTGGACCTCGAGGCCCTCCAGCACCTCGGACGGCACGTCGTCCAGGTCGGCTTCGTTCCGCTTCGGGATGATCACCGTGGTCAGGCCGGCCCGGTGCGCGGCCAGCAGCTTCTGCTTGACCCCGCCGATCGGCAGCACGCGCCCGGTCAGCGAGACCTCGCCCGTCATGGCCACGTCGGTCCGCACCTGCCGCCCGGAGAGCAGCGAGGCGAGCGCCGTGGTCATCGTGATGCCCGCGCTCGGGCCGTCCTTCGGCACCGCGCCCGCCGGGAAGTGGATGTGCACGCCCCGGTCCTTCAGGTCGGCGACCGGAAGCTCCAGCTCCGCGCCGTGCGAGCGCAGGAAGCTGAGCGCGATCTGCGCCGACTCCTTCATGACGTCGCCGAGCTGCCCGGTGAGGGTGAGTCCGGCGGCCCCCGTCTCGGGGTCGGCCAGCGAGGCCTCGACGAAGAGGACGTCGCCGCCCGCGCCGGTCACGGCGAGCCCGGTGGCCACGCCGGGGACGGCGGTGCGCCGCTCGGCGGGGTCCTGCGCGGACTCCGGGACGTGGTGCGGGCGCCCGATGAGCCCGCGCAGGTCCTCGGCGCCGATGCGCAGCGGCAGTTCCCGCTCCCCCAGCTCGTGCTGGGAGGCCACCTTGCGCAGCAGGCGCGCGATGGACCGCTCCAGGGTGCGCACGCCCGCCTCGCGGGTGTACTCACCGGCCAGCTTGCGCAGGGCGTCCTCTTCCAGCACCACCTCGTCGGCGCCGAGCCCGGCGCGCTCCAGCTGGCGGGGCAGCAGGTGGTCGCGGGCGATGACGACCTTCTCGTCCTCGGTGTAGCCGTCGAGGCGGACGAGCTCCATGCGGTCGGCGAGCGCCTCGGGGATGGCCTCCAGGACGTTGGCGGTGGCCAGGAAGACCACGTCGCTGAGGTCCAGTTCCACCTCCAGGTAGTGGTCCCGGAAGGTGTGGTTCTGGGCGGGGTCGAGGACCTCCAGCAGCGCGGCCGCCGGGTCTCCGCGGAAGTCCGACCCGACCTTGTCGATCTCGTCGAGCAGGACGACGGGGTTCATCGACCCGGCTTCCTTGATGGCCCGTACGATCCGGCCGGGCAGGGCGCCGACGTACGTGCGCCGGTGGCCGCGGATCTCGGCCTCGTCGCGGACGCCGCCGAGGGCGACGCGGACGAACTTGCGCCCCATGGCGTGGGCCACGGACTCCCCCAGGGAGGTCTTGCCGACGCCGGGAGGCCCGACCAGTGCCAGTACGGCGCCGCCGCGGCGGCCGCCGATGACGCCCATGCCGCGCTCGCTGCGCCGCTTGCGCACGGCGAGGTACTCGGTGATGCGGTCCTTCACGTCGCTCAGCCCGGCGTGCTCGGCGTCCAGGACCGCCCGGGCGCCGCGGATGTCGTACTCGTCCTCGGTCCGCTCGTTCCAGGGCAGTTCCAGAATGGTGTCGAGCCAGGTGCGGATCCAGGAGCCCTCGGGGGACTGGTCGCTGGAGCGCTCCAGCTTGTCGACCTCCTTGAGCGCGGCCTCCCGTACCTTCTCGGGCAGGTCGGCGCCCTCGACGCGGGCCCGGTAGTCGTCGGACTCCTCGCCGTCCTTCTCGCCGTTCAGCTCGCGCAGTTCCTTGCGCACGGCCTCCAGCTGGCGGCGCAGCAGGAACTCGCGCTGCTGCTTCTCGACGCCGTCCTGGACGTCCTTGGCGATGGACTCGGCGACGTCCTGCTCGGCGAGGTGGTCGCGGAGCCAGGTGATGGCCAGCTTCAGGCGGGCGACGGGGTCGGCGGTCTCGAGCAGCTCGACCTTCTGGGCGACGGTCAGGAAGGGCGAGTACCCGGAGTTGTCGGCGAGCGCGGACACCCCTTCGATCTGCTGGACGCGGTCCACGACCTGCCAGGCCCCGCGCTTCTTGAGCCAGCTGGTGGCGAGTGCCTTGTACTCCTTGACGAGCTCGGTGACCGACCCGGGCAGCGGGTCGGGCAGCCTCTCGTCGACGCTCTCGCCCTCGACCCAGAGCGCGGCCCCGGGCCCGGTGGTCCCGGCCCCGATCCTGACGCGGCCGACACCGCGGATGAGCGCCCCGGGATCCCCGTCGGAGAGCCGCCCCACCTGCTCGACGGTCCCGAGCACACCGGTGCCGGCGTACTTCCCGTCGACCCGCGGCACGAGCAGCACCCGGGGCTTCCCGCTCCGGACCGCCGCCTGGGCGGCCTCGACGGCCCCCCGCACCTCGGCGTCGGACAGGTCCAGCGGAACGACCATCCCAGGCAGCACGACCTCGTCGTCGAGCGGCAGCACGGGCAGAGTGAGCGTTACGGACGTCGAAGCCATGATCTTCCCTCCGGCAGTGAAGTTGAGCTATGCCGACTCAATGCATGTGCGCCGCCCAATGTTCCCCAACCGCCGTTCGCCCCCGGCGAACACCCCCTGCGACCCCACCGCCACACCCCGCACGCGCGGCGCCTCGGCCTCCGCCGGGCCGACGGCTCAGGGGGCCGGCTGGATCCGGATGTCCCCCGAGGAGGTCTGGATCTTGAGGTGGGAGGGGGCCGTGGGAGTGGAGGGGAGGGTGTCCCGGGTGCCCGAGCCGGTGGTCGTCGTGATCTCGTACGGGGCCGGCGGGACCCCGAGGAACACGTCGCCCGAGCCGGACCGGGCGGTGACCGACGCGGGCGGGCTCGCGAACGTCAGGCGGGCGTCGCCCGAGGAGGCGCGGAGGTCGGCCGTCGGCGCGGTCAGGGCGGTGGCGGTGATCGACCCCGAGGACGTACGGACCTTCAGGGGGCCGGTGACGCCGTCGGCCCTGACGTCGCCCGAGGAGGACGAGAGGTCCGCCCCCGCCACACCGGTCACCGAGATGCGGCCGCTGCTGCTCGCCAGCGTGACCGCGGCCGAGGCCGGGACCTCCAGGCGGTAGTCGACGAAGCAGTGGTCCGAGCAGCCGTCCGTCAGGGTGAGGACGCCTCCCGACACCCGCTGGCCCGGCTTCGGTGCCGTGTCGCCGCGGTAGTGGAGGGTGCGGTGGACCGTGACCCCCGGGCCCGTGCCGGGGGTGACCTCGATGGAGCCGCTCCGGGCGTCCTTCACCTCGACCGCCGTGACGGCATCCCCGATCGTCGCGTCGGCCGCCGCGGTCTTCTGCTCGGCGTCCTCGAAGGAGCAGCCGTAGAGCAGCAGTCCGGCGGCCATGAGGACGACCACCGTCCGGCTGAAGCGCAATGACGTGATGTGGGAAGGCATGTGTACACCCTGGTACGCCGCCGGCCGCCTTCCGATGGGGCACGTACCCGGCCCGGGGTGGGGTTAGCCCCCGGTCCGGTCCCTCAGCTCCGGTCCCTCAGTCCGGTCCCTCAGCCCTTCGCCGCCGGGAGGTCCGGGCGGCCGGCCCAGTCCGTCCAGGAGCCGTCGTAGACCGCCAGGTCGCGGTGGCCGGCGAGGGCCGCGCCCAGGGCCAGGACGCAGGCCGTCACTCCCGAACCGCAGCTGAAGTACAGCCGCTCCCGGTCGCCGGCCAACGCCCCGAAGGCCTCGCGCAGTTCCCCGGCGGGCCGCATCAGTCCGCCGCGCTGGAGGTCCCCGAACGGCAGGTTCACCGCACCCGGCATGTGGCCCCCGCGCAGCCCCGGCCGCGGTTCCGGGGCCGCGCCGGTGAAGCGCTCGCGCGTACGGGCGTCCAGTACGAGCGCTCCCGGATCGGCGAGGGCCGCCCCGACGGCGGCGTAGTCCACCAGCAGCCCCGGTCGCGGCCGGGCCGTGAAGGAGCCGCGCGGGCCCTCGTACGCCGGTCCGCTCGCCTCGACGGGCAGCCCGGCCGCGGTCCAGGCGGGCAGGCCGCCGTCCAGGACGGCCGCCCGGTCGAAGCCCATGGCGCGCAGCATCCACCAGGCCCGCGCGCTGGAGTAGACGCCGGCGCCGTCGTAGACGACGACCGTGCTGGTGTCGTCGACTCCGAGCCCGCGCAGCGCCTCCTCGAAGGCGGCGGCCGCGGGCATGGTGTGCGGGGCGGGGGCGTCGTGGTCGGACAGGGCGCCGTCGAGGTCGAAGGGCCGGGCCCCCGGGATCCGCCGGCCGGCGCCGCGGTGGGCGCCGACGGAGGCGTCGAACACGACGAGCCCCGGCTCGCCGAGCCGGCCGGCCAGCCAGTGGGCCCCGACCAGCGGCCCGGGCGGCGGGGCGGGGGCGTCCGCGGTGGCGTCCGCGGTGGCGGCGGCAGGGCGGGACGTGGTCATGGGCACCTCCGAGTGGGTCGTCACGGGCCGCGCAGGCGAAGGGGCCCGTCGCACATCCTCCTACGGGGCTCCGGCCGGGCCGTCTCAATTCGGATCGGCTGTTTTTCGTCTCTGCTCCGCGCCCCGGGTGCCGCACCATGGCGGTCCCGGGGAGCCGGGGCCAAGGCTTGGGGGAGCCGTGACGGAGACGACGAGCGAGCAGCACGAACCGGCGGGGGAACCCGGGAGCGTCCTCGGGCCCGAGCAGGACGCGCCGAATGCGCCGGACGCGCCGGACGCGCCGGACGAACGGGATGAGCCGACCGGGCAGGACGCGCTCGGCACCGCCGCCGAGCCGGAGGCCGAGGCTGCCGCCGTAACCGAAGCCGAACCCGAAGCCGAGTCGGCCGCGGAACCCGAATCCGAGCCCGAACCCGGATCCGAACCCGGATCCGAGACCGACTCCGAAGACCGGCGGCTCGGAGGCCGGATCCGCAGCCGGATCCGGACGTTCGCCCTCGCCGCCGCCGGGGTGGCCCTCAGCGCCGTCGTCGCCGCGGTCGTCTCGGCGTACCTCGACATCTGGTCCGTACGGGAACCACCGCCCGGCGCCCCGCGGATCACCGCCACCACCGAGGTCTGGTGGGACCTGATGAGCGACCGCCACCTCGTACGGGCCGCGCCCGGCTCCGCGTACGAGAAGGAGCCGCTCCTCATGGGCGATGCCCAGGACACCCTGGCGCGCATGGTCACCGAGGGCGGGGTCGACGCGGGCATGATGCGGATCCGGCTGATCCTCACGAACTTCACCCGCACGCCCGCCACCATCACCTCCGTCCGGGCCCGCATCGAACGCACCCGCCCCGCGCCCGCGGGCCCGCTCTTCCACTGCGGCGGCCCCCAGGGAAGCTCCGAGGTCAGCCGGGTGGTCCTCGACCTGTCCACCCCCCAGCGGCCCGCCTGGGAACAGGACGCCGAAGGACGCCCGACGGGGCAGTACCCGAGCGCCAAGGTCCAGGTGGCGGCCCAGGGAGACCCGGCCTACTTCGACGTCGCGGTCCGGACGGACGCCGCGGCGGGCCCTGCCGCCGTCGCCTACGAGTTCGTACTCGACGTCTCCTACACGCAGGGGGACCGGCAGCAGCACCTGCTCGTGGACAAGGCCGGGCGCCCGTTCGCCCTGGCCCAGGGGGTCGAGAACCGGTCCCAGGGATTCCACTGCAACGACACCGGATGGAAGACCGCATGACGACCGGCACGACGGGCCGCACGACGAGCGGCACGACGGGCGCCCGGCCGGGAGGCCGGCGCCGGACCGTCGTCACGGCGGCCGCCGCCGTCCTGGTCTTCGTCCTCTGCTCCGCCCTCACCGTCGCACTGCTGCGCACCCTGTTCCCCGCCCCGGACGGCCCCGGCCGCCACCGCATGTACGCGGCCGGCGCCCCGCTCCTGGACGGCGGCGGCAGCCCCTGGACCGCCACCCTCCCGCAGCCCGGCCGGCAGCCGCCCGCCGAGCTGATGCGCGGCGTGCTGGGCTGCGCCCCGCTGTTCCGGTGGGCCGCCGGAGCCCGCGCCGTGCCCCGCGGGCAGGTCACCCTCGCGTACTCCGTCGGGGCGTCCCCTTCGCGGGCGGCCCTGGTCCGCGGGGTCCGCGTGGTCAGGGGGCCGGCCATATCCGTACCGCGCGGCGACGACGTCGGCTGCGCGGGACGGACCGAGGACGAGAGGCGGGCAGCCGTGGAAGTGGCCCGCGGCAAGCCCGTGCAGCCGGTCCGCCTCTCCCTGGACCGCCCCGGCGACCGCCAGGAGGCCCCGCTCCCGGTCCGGGCGGGCGGTACGGCCACGGGACTGGTCACCGTCACGACGGCCACCTGCACCTGCGCCTGGTGGCTGGAACTGGACGTGGAGGAGGACGGCCGGCAGGTCACCGTACGGGTGGACGACGACGGCCGCCCCTTCACCCTGGCACCGCCGGCGACCCCGCTCTCGACCTCCGCCGACCGGGACTTCCAGATACCCCGCCCGCTGTCCCGGGCCTTCGGCGACCCGCAGCCCGCCCAGGCCGGGGTCTCCGTCGCCGCCGCACTCGTGCCGCGGCGCGCCGACTGGGAGGCCGAGTCCGACGCCCCGCAGGACCCGGCGGCCGCCGTCGGGGGCGAGGCCCGGCTCGGCGAGGTGGCCTGCGGCCGCATGTACGACTCGGTGCTGCGCGCCGGCGGGGTTCCGGCCGGCGACCACGAACTCCGGCTCGTGTTCAGCGGCCCTCCCCTCACGGCGGGGGCGGTCCTGAACGCGTCGGTGCGGCTGGAGAGCGTCCGCCTCGACGCCGCGCAGCGCTACCGCTACTCCTGCTCGCGCGAGGGCGTGGAGCCGGTCGCCCCCATCGACAGGGTGGACATCGAACGGCACCTGTTTCCCAACACCCTGCACGCGCTGGGGCCGTTCTCCAGCGGCTCGCTGAAGTACGACCCGAGCTGGCGGCCGGAGCGGGGCGTGGGCCTGTCGATGCCGCTCGCCACGGACGAGCTGTTCGCCTTCGGCACGGCGGGCGCGGACGGTCGGGGCACCTTCGGCATCGGCGCCGTCATCGCGCCCACCCAGGCCACCTACGGCATGACGGTGGAGGTGACGATCACCCTGCCGACGGGCGAGCGCAGCGCGTTCACCCTGACCGACCACGGCAGGCCGTTCCTGCTCGGACCCGACAGGACCGAGCTGGAACCGGCGCACCGGCAGGAGTTCCTCGAACCGTTCGCCGGTCCGCACGCCCGCTACCAGGACAAACTGCCTTAGACGCCTGTTAGCGGTCGGTGCAGTGGCCGGGGCGGGCGTAGACGGCGATCCGGGCGCCGCGGACCTCGTCGACCGAGCACAGGTCGAAGTGCGAGGCCAGCGTCTGGCGTTTGACCGCCTCGCGGGGGTACGGGTCCAGCGGCTGGTCCGCCGGGTCCGTCAGGGCCACCACCCGCGGCGCCTCCACCAGGCGGGTCCAGATCCGCTCCGTCGGGAGCTCCGTGCCCTGGAGGCTGTGCGAAGCCGCCGGGGTGCGGTCCAGGGCCAGGTCGCGCAGGCTCCCGTACAGCCGCGGCGAGGACAGCAGCCACTCGCGCCGCCGCGCGGGCATGAACAGCACGGCGTCCGACGGCCGGGCCCGCTCCCGTACGGCGGCGGCCACCGCGAGCACGTCGTCCTTGCGGCTCTCGGGGGTGCGCAGCCAGAGCGACCACCAGCCGAACGGCACCAGCAGGGCGCCCACCAGCAGCCACGGCCACCACCCCCGGGCCGCTGCCAGCCGGGCCCCGGCGAGCAGGGCGAGCCCGGCGAGCGCGTAGAGCACGTACCGGTCCACGTACCAGGGGTGGACGAGGGAGACGGCCATGAGCAGGCCGGGCGGGACCAGGGCCAGCGGCAGGGCGACGCGGACCAGTTCCCGCGGCAGGGCCGGGCTCCGCGCGAGCAGCAGGGAGGCCGCCGCGACCACCCCGTACGCCGCCCAGTCCCGCCAGCTCGGCCGGCCGAGCCAGCCCAGCTGCTGCTCCGCCTGCCGGGCGCTCACCGCGGCCAGCGGCAGCAGCAGGGCCACCACCGCGGCGGCGCTCCACCGCCAGCCGCGCGAGCGCCGGGCGGTGACCGCGTGCGCGAGGAGGGCCAGTACGGCGAACTCGTGCAGCCAGCAGCCCAGGAGCAGGACCACGGTGTACGCGGCCCACCGCTCGCGCAGCATCAGGTACGTCGCCCACACCACGGCCGCCGCGACGAGGGCGTACGAGCGGCCCTCCTGCGCGTACATCTGCACGGGCGGCAGCACGGCGTAGGCCGCGCCGGACCAGAGCGCGGCCCGCTCCCCCGCGAGCCGGCGGGCCACGGCGGCGACCCCGGCCGCGGCGAGGGCGGTGGCGGCGACGGAGGGCAGGCGCAGCGCCCACAGGCCGCCCGCACCCGGTCCGCCGCCGGGCCCCGCTCCCCCGCCGTCCCAGAGCGCGAACACCGCGTGCATCAGCAGGTAGTACAGGCCGTGCACGGCGTCGACCTGCCCGAGCAGCTCCCAGAGCCCGCCGAGCGGCCGGTGCGCCACCTGCCAGGTGACGGACTCGTCGCGCCACATGCTGCCGCGGCCGTCCGCGCCGGCCCGCTCCAGGCCCCAGAGGCCGAGGAGGACGGCGAGCAGCGGCGGCAGCCAGCGCCAGGCGGCGGTGCGGCGGATGTCGTCCTCCCGGTGCTTTCCGTAGGGGTGGTGCCGACTCCATACTCGGGGGTCGGCCCGAGAACCTCCGGGGGTGGGGTGTGCGCGCGTTCCGAGCGGTGGCGGCGGTGCTGCTGAGTGCGGTGGTCCTGGCAGGGTGCGGTTCGGGGGGCGGAGGGTCGGACAAGCCGTCCGGGAGTCCCCCGACGGGCGGCAGCGGCGGCCCGACGGCGTCGGCCTCAGCTTCGGGCCCGCCGTCTCCCGGTCCCGCGTCGCCGGGCACGACCGGCACTCCGCCGGGGAAGCCGACGGGCACCCCGAGCGCCTCCTCCGCGCCCGTCTCCCCCGGGCCCTCCTCGGCGCTGGAGCGCCTGGTCACGGTGACCCGCACCGGCGGCTACGCCGGGAAGGCGGCCACCCTGCTGGTCAAGGGCGACGGTTCGTGGACCCGGCTGGACCGGCAGTATCAACCGGCCGGCGCCGGGAAGCTGGCGGCGGACCGGGAGGCGAGGCTGCGCACGGCGCTCGGGCAGGCGGACCTCGCGCGCCTGCCGAGGTTCCCGACGGGCGGCCCGGCGGTGTTCGACGGGTTCGTCTACACCTTCGTGCACGGCGGCTACGAGGTCACCGTGGCCCAGGAGTCCCTGACCCCGGCCCTGCGCGGCGTTCTGGCCGAGCTCCCCGCGTTCGAGGCCGATCCGCCGCGTTGACGTGGTGATCGGGGTGGCGGGCGGCGCCGCTCAGGCGGCGGGCGGCAGGCCCGTGCCCGACGTCGAGATCCCGCGCAGCTGCCGGTCCAGGTAGGCGTGCAGCAGGGCCGGCATGTCCACGGCGCCGGGGGCCAGGACCCACTGGATCTGGAGCCCGTCCATGACGGCGAGGGTCTCGCGGGCGACGGCCGTGCAGTCGGTGCCGGGACGCAGCTCGCCCCGCGCGACGCCGGTCTCCAGGAGCCCGACGTTGTGGGCGAGCACCCGGGCGTAGCGCTGCGTGAAGTACTCGTGCGCCGGGTGGCCGGGGTTCCCGGACTCGCCGACCAGCGTGTTGTACATCCGTACGAGGCCGGGCCGGCGGGCGTTGTCCGCGGCCAGGGCGACGACGGTGGCGTAGTACGCGGCGACGGACTGCGGCTCCTCGCTGAACAGCCGCTCCACGTCGTGCTGCTCGCTCTGCGCCAGCACCGACAGCAGCAGGTCCTCCTTGCCGCGGAAGTGGTGCAGCAGCCCGCCCTGCGTGATGCCGCAGTCCTGGGCGATGCGGGCGAGCGAGGAGGCGTTGAAGCCCCACTGCGCGAAGTGCTCCACCGCCGTGTCGAGGATCTTGCGGCGGCGGGCGTCGCCCACCGCGTAGGTGCCGCGGCCGGCGGCCTTGGGGGCGGCCGCCTCCTTGTGCTGTGCCATGCGGACCACCCTAGGCGGTGTCTCGCCGCGGACTCCGGAAGGGGTGATTCAGCTCACTTTTCCAAAACCTAGTGGGTGCAAGGTTTTCGCGCTTACGGTGGTGCGCACCCTCCCCGGAACCGCCGCACCGCACCCCAGGAGCCGTACGCCGATGAACGCCACGCCCGCCGCCGCCATCCCCCCGTACAAGGACGCCGCCCTCCCCGTGGACCTGCGCGTGGCCGACCTGCTCTCCCGGATGACGCTCGAGGAGAAGGCGGGGCAGCTCTTCCACTCCATGCTGATGATGAATCCGGACGGCACCCCGCTCACCGAGACCGACGGCTCGATGCTCCCGTTCACCACGCCCGAGCTGATCGGGAACCGGTTCATCAGCCACTTCAACCTGCTCGGCTCGTACGGCGCCCGCGAGATGGCGCAGTGGCAGAACGCGGTGCAGGAGATGGCCGCGGCCACCCGCCTCGGCATCCCGGTCACCCTCTCGACCGACCCCCGGCACGCCTTCACCGACAACGTCGGCGCCTCCTTCAACGCAGGCGCCTTCTCCGCCTGGCCGGAGGCGCTGGGCCTGGCCGCGATCGGCGACCCGGAGCTGGTCTTCCGCTTCGCGGACACCGTCCGCCGCGAGTACCTGGCCGTCGGCTTCCGCGTCGCCCTGCACCCGCAGATCGACCTGGCGAGCGAGCCGCGCTGGGCCCGCCAGACCGGCACGTTCGGCTCCGACGCGCGGCTCACCGCCGAGCTGGTGCAGGCGTACGTCCGGGGCCTGCAGGGTCCCGGGCTCGGCCCCGAGTCCGTCTCCGCGATGGTCAAGCACTTCCCCGGCGGCGGCCCGCAGAAGGACGGCGAGGACCCGCACTTCGCGCACGGCAAGGAGCAGGTCTACCCGGGCGGGATGCGCGAGCACCACCTGGAGCCGTTCAAGGCCGCGATCGCCGCCGGCTGCGCGCAGATGATGCCGTACTACGGCCAGCCGATCGGCACGGACTGGGAGGAGGTCGGCTTCGGCTTCAACAAGGGCGTGGTCACGGGGCTGCTCCGGGAGGAGCTGGGCTTCGAGGGGATCGTCTGCACCGACTGGGGGCTGCTCAACGACTCCTCGATCTTCGGCGAGACCCACCCGGCCCGGGCCTGGGGCGTGGAGCACCTGGCGGTCGCCGAGCGGGCGGCGCGCGCGCTGGAGGCGGGCTGCGACCAGTTCGGCGGGGAGCAGTGCCCCGAGGTGATCGTGGAGCTGGTCCGCTCGGGCCGGATCCCGCAGTCCCGGATCGACGCGTCGGTGGCGCGGCTGCTGCGCGAGAAGTTCGTCCTGGGCCTGTTCGAGAACCCGTACGTGGACCCGGACGCGGCGGCGGAGACGGTCGGCCGGGCCGATTTCACGGCGGCGGGGGCGGCGGCCCAGCGCCGCTCGCTCACGGTGCTGACCAACCCGGGCGCCCTGCTGCCGGTCTCCGGCACCCCGAAGCTGTACGTGGAGGGCGTGGACGAGGCCGTGGCGGCCGGGTACGGCGAGGTCGTGTCCGACCCGGGGGCGGCGGATCTGGCGGTGCTGCGGCTGCGCACCCCCTACGAGCCGCGGGAGAACCTCTTCGAGTCCTTCTTCCACTCGGGCTCGCTGGCCTTCCCGGAGCCGGAGCTGTCCCGGATCCTGGCGCTGCTGGCCTCCGTACCCACCCTGGTCTGCATCAACCTGGAGCGGGCGGCGGTGATCCCGGAGATCGCCGAGCGGGCGGCGGCGCTGGTCGCGGACTACGGCGCCGAGGACTCCGCGCTGCTGGACGTGGCCTTCGGCCGGGCCGCGGCGGAGGGCCGGCTGCCCTTCGAGCTGCCGCGGTCGATGGCGGCGGTGGAGGCCTCGCGGCCGGACGTGCCGAACGACACGGTCGACCCTGTGTTCCCGTACGGGCACGGGCTGTCCCTGTAGGGGGTCGACAAAAGTGTCGCCACATGCGCGCGGTGGCTGACGATCACCGCGCGCCGGGTGGCCGCTCCGTGGGGGGACGGCCACCCGGCATCACCGCCCATATCCGCATTCCCGCCATAATCGGAAGCATCGCTTCCGCCTCTTTCCCTGTCCGAACCCCGCATAGCCGCAGGCCGGTGCCTCCTCTACGCTGCACCCCTACCACGCGGATCTTCAGGGGCGGGAAATGGAACAGACACACACCACCCACGGCGGTGCCGCGGCCACCCCCGGCGCTCAGCGGCGCGTGCTCGTGGTCGAGGACGACCGTACGATCGCCGACGCCATCGCGGCCCGGCTGCGCGCCGAGGGTTTCCAGGTACAGGCCGCGTTCGACGGGCCGGCCGCCGTGGCGGCGGCCGAGAGCTGGCAGCCCGAGCTGCTCGTCCTCGACGTGATGCTGCCCGGCTTCGACGGCCTGGAGGTCTGCCGCCGGGTCCAGGCGCAGCGGCCGGTGCCGGTACTGATGCTCACCGCGCGGGACGACGAGACCGACATGCTGGTCGGGCTCGGGGTCGGCGCGGACGACTACATGACGAAGCCGTTCTCCATGCGCGAGCTCGCGGCGCGCGTCCACGTCCTGCTGCGGCGCGTGGAGCGGGCCACCCTGGCCGCCACCGCCCCGCGCGGGGCCACCCTGCGGCTGGGCGATCTGGAGATCGACCACGCGCAGCGCCGGGTCCGGGTGCAGGCCGAGGACGTGCACCTGACGCCGACCGAGTTCGACCTGCTGGTCTGCCTGGCCGGTACCCCGCGGGCCGTGCTCTCGCGGGAGCAGCTGCTCGCCGAGGTCTGGGACTGGGCCGACGCGTCCGGGACCCGTACGGTCGACAGCCACATCAAGGCCCTGCGCCGCAAGATCGGGGCGGAGCGGATCCGTACGGTCCACGGCGTCGGGTACGCCCTGGAGACCCCGGCGCAGGCGTGAGCATCGGGCGCGATCGAGGGCGCGGCGTCAGCCGCTCCGGGGGAGCCGGTGCTCGCACCGGGGGGCTGCGGCCCTTCTCCCCGTTCTCGATCAAGACCAAGCTGGGCACGCTCGTCGTGGTCTCGGTCTTCATCACCACGGGGCTGCTGATGGTGGCGGTGCGCACGAGCACCGAGTTCCGGTTCATCACGGTCTTCTCGGTGATCGCCTCGATGCTGATCACGCAGTTCGTGGCGCACAGCCTGACCGCGCCGCTGGACGAGATGACCACGGTGGCCCGGGCGATATCCGACGGGGACTACACGCGCCGGGTGCGCGGGGCCGGACGCCGCGACGAGCTGGGCGACCTGGCCTCCACGATCAACCTGATGGCGGACGACCTGGAGGCGGTGGACCGGCACCGCAAGGAGCTGGTCGCCAACGTCTCGCACGAGCTGCGCACGCCGATCGCGGCGCTGCGCGCGGTGCTGGAGAACGTGGTGGACGGGGTCTCGGCCGCCGATCCCGAGACCATGCGCACGATGCTGAAGCAGACCGAGCGCCTGGGCCGGCTCGTGGAGACCCTGCTGGACCTGTCCCGGGTGGACAACGGGGTGGTGCCGCTGAAGGCCCGCCGCTTCGAGGTGTGGCCGTACCTGTCGGGGGTCCTGAAGGAATCGGGTCTCGCGGCGGCCGGCCGGCCGGGCCTGTCCACCGGCTCGGGCGGGCACACCCGCAACGACGTACACCTGCACCTGGACGTGTTCCCGCCCGAGCTGACGGCGTACGCGGACGCCGAGCGGCTGCACCAGGTGGTGGCGAACCTGATCGACAACGCGGTCAAGCACAGCCCGCCGCACGGCCGGGTCACGGTCCGGGCCCGGGAGGGCGACGCGCCCGGGAGCCTGGCGCTGGAGGTACGGGACGAGGGCCCGGGCATCCCCGAGGCCGAGCGGCACCGGGTCTTCGAGCGGTTCAACCGGGGCAGCGCGAACGGCGGCGACGGCGGCACCGGACTGGGGCTCGCGATCGCCCGCTGGGCCGTCGGCCTGCACGGAGGGCACATCGGGGTGGCCGAATCGTCACGCGGGTGCCGCATCCTCGTCACGCTTCCGGGCAGCTCCCCGGCGTCACATTGACGTAGGGTTCGAGTGCGTAGGACATGATCTCGGCCACACGTGCCCGGGGTCCGTCAGGGGTGCGAAGCCAAGGGGGCCGCAACCACGCTGCCCCCTACCCGAACCAGGCTGGTTTCCCGCCATTCAGAGCGGCGAAACCCGCCGTTCGGTGTGACCTACATGACGTATCTCCCGCCCGGTCTGCATCCACCGGCCAGGGAGGCGTAGCCTTTATTCCCGCTGTCCATACCTTGTGAAGCGGAAGAGGGCGGTTGCCGCCGTGTCGCCACAGTCCCCCAGTAACCCGAGCACCACGACCGAAGCAGCAGAGGGCGGGAAGACCCCTGCCTCAGGCTTCGGTGCCAACGAGTGGCTCGTCGACGAGATCTATCAGCAGTACCTCCAGGACCCGAATTCGGTCGACCGGGCCTGGTGGGACTTCTTCGCCGACTACAAGCCGGGGGGCGCTGCGTCTCCGGTGAAGCCGGACGAGCCCAAGAAGTCCCCGACGACGGACGGCGCCTCCGCACAGGCCGCCGCCGCTGTCACCCCGCAGGTCTCCGACGCCGCCGCCACGGGGGCGGCGAGCGCCGCCGCGCCCTCTCCCGCCGCCGCGCCCACGCCTGTGTCAGCTCCTGCCCCTGCTCCTGCCACCCCCTCTGGTGCCCCTGCTGTGACTGTCACCTCCCAGGCCCAGGCCGCCGCACCGGCCGCCGCAGCCCCTCAGGCCCCGGCTCCGGCCGCCGCCCCCGTCGCCGCCCAGAAGGCCGCGCCCGCCGCCGAGGCCCCCGCGGGCCCCGAGCTGGTGACGCTCCGCGGCCCGGCGGCCGCCGTGGCCAAGAACATGAACGCCTCCCTCGACGTCCCGACGGCCACGTCCGTCCGCGCCGTCCCGGTGAAGCTGCTGTTCGACAACCGCATCGTCATCAACAACCACCTGAAGCGCGCCCGGGGCGGGAAGATCTCCTTCACGCACCTGATCGGCTACGCGATGGTGCAGGCCATCAAGGCCATGCCGTCGATGAACCACTCCTTCGCGGAGAAGGACGGCAAGCCCACCCTGGTCAAGCCGGAGCACGTGAACTTCGGCCTCGCGATCGACCTGGTGAAGCCGAACGGCGACCGCCAGCTCGTCGTCGCCGGCATCAAGAAGGCCGAGACCCTCAACTTCTTCGAGTTCTGGCAGGCGTACGAGGACATCGTCCGCCGCGCCCGCGTCGGCAAGCTGACGATGGACGACTTCACCGGCGTCACCGTCTCGCTGACCAACCCCGGCGGCCTGGGCACCGTCCACTCCGTGCCCCGCCTGATGCCCGGACAGTCGGTCATCATGGGCGTCGGCTCCATGGACTACCCCGCCGAGTTCCAGGGCACCTCGCAGGACACCCTGAACAAGCTGGGCATCTCCAAGGTCATGACCCTGACCTCGACCTACGACCACCGGGTCATCCAGGGCGCGGCCTCCGGCGAGTTCCTGCGCATCGTCGCGAACATGCTGCTCGGCGAGAGCGGCTTCTACGACGACGTCTTCGAGGCGCTGCGCATCCCGTACGAGCCGGTCCGCTGGCTCCGGGACATCGACGCCTCGCACGACGACGACGTCACGAAGGCCGCCCGCGTCTTCGAGCTGATCCACTCCTACCGGGTCCGCGGCCACGTCATGGCCGACACCGACCCGCTGGAGTACAAGCAGCGCAAGCACCCCGACCTCGACATCACCGAGCACGGCCTCACCCTGTGGGACCTGGAGCGCGAGTTCGCGGTCGGCGGCTTCTCCGGCAAGTCGATGATGAAGCTCCGCGACATCCTCGGCGTCCTGCGCGACTCGTACTGCCGCACCACCGGCGTCGAGTTCATGCACATCCAGGACCCGAAGCAGCGCCGCTGGATCCAGGACCGCATCGAGCGCCCGCACTCCAAGCCGGAGCGCGAGGAGCAGCTGCGCATCCTGCGCCGCCTGAACGCGGCGGAGGCCTTCGAGACCTTCCTGCAGACGAAGTACGTCGGCCAGAAGCGCTTCTCGCTGGAGGGCGGCGAGTCCGTCATCCCGCTGCTCGACGCCGTCATCGACTCGGCCGCCGAGGCCCGCCTCGACGAGGTCGTCATCGGCATGGCCCACCGCGGCCGCCTGAACGTCCTCGCCAACATCGTCGGCAAGTCGTACGCGCAGATCTTCCGCGAGTTCGAGGGCAACCTCGACCCGAAGTCCATGCACGGCTCCGGCGACGTCAAGTACCACCTGGGCGCCGAGGGCACCTTCACGGGCCTGGACGGGGAGCAGATCAAGGTCTCGCTCGTCGCCAACCCCTCGCACCTGGAGGCCGTCGACCCGGTCCTGGAGGGTGTCGCCCGCGCCAAGCAGGACGTCATCAACAAGGGCGGCACGGACTTCACCGTCCTGCCCGTCGCCCTGCACGGTGACGCGGCCTTCGCCGGCCAGGGTGTCGTCGCCGAGACCCTGAACATGTCGCAGCTGCGCGGCTACCGCACCGGCGGCACCGTCCACGTCGTGATCAACAACCAGGTCGGCTTCACCGCCGCCCCGGAGTCCTCGCGTTCCTCCATGTACGCGACCGACGTGGCCCGCATGATCGAGGCGCCGATCTTCCACGTGAACGGCGACGACCCGGAGGCCGTGGTCCGCATCGCGCGGCTCGCCTTCGAGTTCCGTCAGGCGTTCAACAAGGACGTCGTCATCGACCTCATCTGCTACCGCCGCCGCGGTCACAACGAGTCGGACAACCCGGCGTTCACGCAGCCGCTGATGTACGACCTGATCGACAAGAAGCGCTCGGTGCGCAAGCTGTACACCGAGTCCCTCATCGGTCGCGGCGACATCACGCTGGAAGAGGCCGAGCAGGCGCTCCAGGACTTCCAGGGCCAGCTGGAGAAGGTCTTCGCGGAGGTCCGCGAGGCCGCCACGCAGCCCGCCGGCGCCCCGGTGCCGCCGGCGCAGACGGCGCAGGAGTTCCCGGTCACGGTGAACACCGCCATCTCGCAGGACGTCGTCAAGCGGATCGCCGAGTCCCAGGTCAACATCCCCGACCACGTCACCGTGCACCCGCGTCTGCTGCCGCAGCTGCAGCGCCGTGCCGCGATGATCGACGACGGCACCATCGACTGGGGCATGGGCGAGACCCTCGCCTTCGGCTCGCTGCTGATGGAGGGCACCCCGGTCCGGCTGTCCGGCCAGGACTCCCGCCGCGGTACGTTCGGCCAGCGCCACGCGGTCCTCATCGACCGGGAGACCGGCGAGGACTACACCCCGCTGCAGTACCTGTCGGACGAGCAGGCCCGCTACAACGTCTACGACTCGCTGCTCTCCGAGTACGCGGCCATGGGCTTCGAGTACGGCTACTCGCTGGCCCGCCCGGACGCGCTGGTCCTCTGGGAGGCCCAGTTCGGTGACTTCGTCAACGGCGCGCAGACCGTCGTCGACGAGTTCATCTCCTCGGCCGAGCAGAAGTGGGGCCAGACCTCCGGCGTCACGCTGCTGCTGCCGCACGGCTACGAGGGCCAGGGCCCGGACCACTCGTCCGCCCGCCCGGAGCGCTTCCTCCAGATGTGCGCGCAGGACAACATGACGGTGGCCATGCCCACCCTGCCGTCGAACTACTTCCACCTGCTGCGCTGGCAGGTCCACAACCCGCACCACAAGCCGCTCATCGTCTTCACCCCGAAGTCGATGCTGCGCCTGAAGGCGGCGGCGTCGAAGGCGGAGGAGTTCACGAGCGGCTCGTTCCGTCCGGTCATCGGCGACACCACGGTGGACCCGAACGCGGTCCGCAAGGTCGTCTTCTGCGCCGGCAAGGTCTACTACGACCTGGAGGCCGAGCGGGAGAAGCGCGGCATCACGGACACCGCGATCATCCGCATCGAGCGGCTGTACCCGCTGGCGGGTGCGGAACTCCAGGCGGAGATCGCCAAGTTCCCGAACGCGGCGAAGTACATCTGGGCGCAGGAAGAGCCGGCGAACCAGGGTGCGTGGCCGTTCATCGCGCTGAACCTGATCGACCACCTCGACCTGGCGGTCGGCGCGGACGTCCCGGCGGGCGAGCGCCTGCGGCGCATCTCGCGCCCGCACGGCTCCTCCCCCGCGGTCGGCTCCGCGAAGCGCCACCAGGCGGAGCAGCAGCTCCTCCTGAACGAGGTCTTCGAGGCGTAACCGCCGTACTGACCTGAGCAGTCGGAAGGCCCGACCCCCGTGGGGGCCGGGCCTTCCGGCTGTCGGGCACGATCTTGCCGGACGCCCGTTCCCTTCCCGGCATCCCGACTACGCTTGCCATGGTCATGGCCAAGATCGAGCGAGGGGGGGCACACCCATGCCGTACGAGACCGGCGCGAAGGTGAAGCTGACCAGGGACGTGCAGCTCACCGCAGAGGGCACGGCGGCCAGGACCGGCTTCCCCGGTCCGCTGTGCCTGGCCGAGGGACTGGCGGGCATCGTCACGGGCTCGGCAGCGGAAGCCGGCGGCGGCCTGGCTCAGGAGGGGCTCGCGGAGTTCGAACGCAGCGTACGCGGCGCCCAGTTCGACGGCTTCACGGCCGGCGTGATCGACGACCTCCGTCAGCGGATCATCCGGCAGGGAGGACTCGCCGCCGGAGCCGGCGCCCAGATCAGGTACAGGGTGCGCTTCGAGAACGGCTTCGTTCTGGGCGGCCTCGAAGAAGGCTGCCTGACCCGGGCCTGAGCGCCCGCCGCCACCGTGCGGGTGCGGTCCCCCCTCAGGCCGGGTAGGTGATCGAGCCCAGCGGCGGGCAGGGGGCGAGCACGCTGCCGGCGCCGGGCCGTTCGACGAAAGCCCGGGCCTCGGCGGCCCGCCGGCGCCGGGAATCCAGCCCGTCGGCGTGCCAGGCATCGCGCCTGGCACGGTCGTACTCCCACGAGTCGTCGATGAGACTGAGGCTGGTATTGCCGGAGCTGCGCTGGAACTCCGCTTTCAGGGCGGCCCGTTGGAGCGCAGTCTGGACCGCGGCGAGGTCGATGCGGGCGGTCAGGACGCCGGGGGTGTCCGGTTCCCGGGTCGGCATGGGGGCCTGCGGGAGCGGCGACACCCCGGTGTCGAGGCGGCCGATGTTGTCGACGGCCGCGGTCTGGGCGTCCTGCACCATGAGCTGCATCTCCCGGTGCAGCCAGAGGAACTCGTCGAGGTCGGCCTGGGTGATGCGCATCCGCTGGTACAGGGCCTGGAAACGGGGATCCCCGTGCAGCGGACGTATGGGGCCGACGTGGAGCGCCACGCAGTCGTTGTATCCGGCCGCCACGGCGGCGTCGAAGTGGCAGATCCCCTGGTCCGCCTCTCCGCGCAGGACGGCCAGGACGCCGAGGTTCGCGTGACCCGCGGCGACGAGCCAGGCACCGTCGGGCCCGAGCGCCGCGGCGCGCACGACGACGTCATGGAAGCCCGCGGTGCCCACCGCGGCGGGACCATGGGTCATGACCTCCACCAGCAGTTCGTGAACACGGGCGGCCAGTGAGTTGACGGTGTCGACCATGGATCTCCTCGGACCTCGGTGGTGAAGAGCGCACAGGAAGCCGGATCTCCCAACCCCCGTCTACATGACGGGCGGAGGAGGCAACCAGTTCCCGGGCCGGGCCGTGATCACGAGTGGTGTCGGCTTGGCTCCGGAGTCACCCTCGCCGGGGCCCGTTCCGAGCCGAGGCAGCTGGCGCTGCCGCGATCGGCTGCGGCTGCGGCTGCGGTGGCCGAGTCGTACTGAGGGACTGCGTATCCGCTCTGCGGGCGCGGAGTTCGGGGTGGTGTCGCATGATCAGGACGTTCATGTCGCTGACGCGTGAGCGGTCACGGTCCACGTGGGCCTGGAAGCGGGCTGCGACGTGGGCGGCGCACTCCGCGCAGGAGCCCGGAGGGACCGGCAGGCGGGGGAACAGATCTGCGATCTCCACTACACGGCCTCGATATTGGCGACGGAGGTGGAAATCTCCCGGCCTGACGGCCCCCGGACATAGGCCAGCTGCACCCAGCGCTCGCGGGCAGGGGTGTCGGAGACGTCCTCCCGGACCACCGCCATGAGCTCCCCTTCGACGCCGGACGCGATGTCCCGCACCCGCTGGTGGAGCAGCGCGTGCGGGACCTCCTCGAAGGGCCGGGGTACTGCTTCATGCATCACGGGCTCTCACTCCCTACCATCGTCATCGGGTGGTGTGACGACGGTAGGGGCGGTCCGGCATCGGCAGAGGCACAGTGTGTGCCCCTTCCTTCAGGCCGTCAGCAGCCCAAGTCGGGCGACAAGTTCGGACGCTCGCTGACGACGTGCAGGGCTCTTCGACTCGGCCTCCTCAAGAACGATCCGCTTCGCGTACCCGTTGTACTGCACGGTCTCCGGCGCTGCTTCATGAGCTTGCGCCAGCGTCGCCAGGGCCACGTCCGGCTGCGCGTCGAGGTGGTACGCCCGGGCCTGCTCGATCCGGTGCCGGGCTCGCCGCGGCCGCGACGGGATCGCCTCCGACTCCGCCCGGGCGGCTTGGCGTACCGACTCCCCCCCGGCGCGCAGCTCGACTGCGACGGTGACCGCGTGCGCGCCGATGACGGCATGCGAGAAGCTTGTCACGGGGTGGAAGTACCCGCGGGGCAGGGACTCGGCCAGGGCCCGGGCTTCGTCCCAGTACCGCCAGGCGGAGCCGGTCTCCCCGCGGCGCGCGGCCGTCAGTCCTGCCTCGACGGTGAGGGCCCCGGCAACCGCGCGGACGTCCGTTCCGGCGTCGGGGAGGAGGGGCTCCAGGTATCGGAGGGTCTCCAGGGTGACGGCGTCGGCCGCGTCGAGGTGCGCGCTCTCCCGGTGGGCCTGCGTGGTGAGCCACGCGGCGAGGCCGATCGCATGCGGATCCTCTGAGTCCTGCGCAGCCATCATGCCGCGCTCCGCCACCCGCCATACCAGCGGTGCGTCCGGCTGGTAGGCGCAGAAGAACTGCGCGAGGAAGTAAACCTCCGCCAGCCGCGCTTGAGCCGCCTTGCGGTCAGCCACGGTCTCCGCCTGTCGGACTGCGGACTGCGCATCGCGGACCAGATCCGGCAGCAGGGCCCCCACGACGTCGCGGTGATTGGGCGCCGAGTGCCGGGCCGACCACGCGCGGGCGAGGCGGGCGGTCAGGTGCGCAGCCGGCGGTGCTTCCCGACTGTCACCGAGCTGAAGCGTGTTGAGTGCCTCGCGGACCGCGGCGAAGCGTGGGTGCCCGGGGCCCGTGAACAGGCTGACCTGCATGGACTGGTCGCCCGTGAGGTCGGACAGTTCCCGGACGCGCAACACCTCCGCGATGCGGAGGACGACGGGCAGGTGCGGGGTCCGCAGACGGCCGGTCTCGATGGCTTTGACCCATGACCCGGATCGTGCGAGCAGGCCACCGAGTTGCTCACGGGTGAGGCCACGGCGCTGGCGGAGGATCTGCATTCTTTGCCCGAAGACCAACGGGTCCGTGTACGGGTCAGGAGTAGCATCAGGTGACATGGCGGCCTTGCCCCTCTCCTTGCAGCTCGACACTGACAGGGTAGGGGGCAGGGCCGGTTCTGCGTGATCGACAGCGCACGAAATGCAGCCTGGTCCTGAGGTCGAGACAGCGCTGGGAAAGCGTCGAGGCGTGAGACAGTGGCTGACGACCTGTCCGCAGTGGGCGCTTCCTCTTCGGGGCGGGCACACTCAAGCACGCTTGCCCCCGAGTGCGTGGCCGAGCAGTCGTGGCGGGCCTCGCTGATCGCCTCGGTCATCGCGAAGCTGAAGGGCGTCCTCGGCGAGAAGGTCTGGCGGCCGGTGCGGCAGGTATTGCTTTGTGCAGGTCGTGGCGGGGCGGGTATCTTCTCGCCGCACGGCGTTCCCGTGCGCACGATCCCGGATGGAGTCCCTTGCACGACGATCAGATAGCCGCCGGCCTCGTCGGTCTGCTCCTCACCACCATCGAGGTCCTCGCTCCCCTGGCGGGAGCCGTCGTCGCGGCCATGGCGATCCGGCGACGAGGCCGCAACGCCCGGCTCGCCATGGTGGGGTGCCTGGTCATGCTGCCCGCGCCGATCGTGTCCACGCTCGGCCTGACCGTGGCCCTGGAACCGCTCATGCAGTCCGTCGGCAGCTTCATGGCCGGGCACGTGCTGACGGCCATGACCTTGCCCTTCCACCTGGTGGGCCTCGGGCTCGTCCTCGCCGGGGCGCTGTCCGAGCCGAAGCCGACGGGACGGCCGCAAGCGCCCGCGCCCGCGGCCGTGGTGGTCGAGTCCCACTGACTGCCGGCCGTCAGGAGCGCGGGGCGACGAGCGCGCGTGCATTTCCCTGCATCGTCTGCGCGAACCTCACCGTCGGCGTGCCGGGGAATCATGAGATCTGCCCCGTCTGCGGATGGCAGGACGACGGCGGGGACTACCGTGATCCCGACCGGTACGTAGGCGGC
Source organism: Streptomyces sp. NPDC001903 (assembly GCF_042891345.1). Classification (NCBI taxonomy): domain Bacteria; kingdom Bacillati; phylum Actinomycetota; class Actinomycetes; order Kitasatosporales; family Streptomycetaceae; genus Streptomyces; species Streptomyces sp. NPDC001903. Next base: position 372,863 of record NZ_JBIASZ010000001.1, on the reverse strand, counting down.
CCGAACCACGTCACGCTGCGGGAGGCCCGGGAGAACCACCGGGCGTTCGGTGCCAGTGAGCGCCGGCGGATCGACCGGGTCAGGCCCCCGCGCCCCGAGGAGGTTGCGGCTCCGGAGGCGGAAGGGGCCGACCAGCATCGAGGGGGCTGATCGCCCGCCGCCTACGGCTGGGGTTCGAAGTCCCAGTACGGGCGGTTCTGTTGGCGGGCCGAGACCGTGTGGACGTGTTGGGGGCCCAGGGTGCGGGTCAGGGCCTTGAGGCCGGCGTCCTCGTGTTTCTGGGCCTCCGTGTCCTCGCGGACCGAGCGGAGGTCGGCCGCCAGGGCGATCTGGGCGCTCAGGGTCATCGGGTGGTCAGGGCCCAGGACCTGTTCGCAGTTCCGGAGGGTTTCGCGGCTCAGGGACACCGCGTCCTCGAAGTGGCCCGTGATGTTGCGGTGGCCCGTGGCGTTCAGCGCGCAGCCCAGGGTCCACGGGTGGCGGTCCCCGACCGCGCCGCGCATGCCGACCAGGGCCTGCTCCGCCAGGTTGAGGGCCTCGACCCGTTCGCCCTGGGCGCGCAGGACCAGGCCGAGGTTGCCGACCGTGCCGATGCTGTACGGGTGGGCCAGCCCCAGCTGCGTCTGGTAGCCCCGGACGACCTCCTCCGAGATCCGGCGGGCCTCGCCGATGTCCCCGTACTCCCGCAGGTACGTGGCGTAGTCCGAGGCGACCATCAGGGTCCAGGGGAACTCGGCGCCGAAGACCCGGGTGGAGCGTTCCAGGACGCTGCGCAGGCGGGCCCCCGCGCCCGGGATGTCCCCGGAGCGGCGCAGGCACATGCCGAGGTTGTGCTCGGCGCGCAGGGTCTGGGGGTGGTTGAGGCCGAGGACCTGGGTGTTGAGCTTGAGGCCCTGCTCCTGCCGGGCCAGGGCCTCCCGGTAGCGGCCCATCAGCCGCAGCCCCATCGCGCAGCCGATGCCGGAGGAGAGGGTGGCGATGTGCCGTACGCGCAGCACCCGCTCGCGCCGGCGCAGGGTGTCGAGGTCGGCGTCGTACGCCTCCTGGTAGCGGCCCAGCAGCCGCAGCGCGACGGCGACGTTGTTCTCGGCGTTCAGGGTGGTGGAGTCGTCCTCGCCCAGCAGTTCGCGGTAGCGGGCGAAGGCGTGCTCCAGCAGTTCGCGGGCCTGGTCGAACTTGGCCGTGCTGAGCAGCACCCCGGCGTACGTGCTGGTGGCGCGCAGGGTCTCCAGGTCCCGGTCGCCGCGCTCGGCCAGCAGCCGGTCGGCGACCGACTTGGCGAGGGTCTCGGCGCGCTTGAAGTGCCCGAGCATGCGCAGGGCGCCGCCGTAGTGGTAGCTGAGCTCGCGGACCTGGTCGTGGTCGTCGCCGAGCGCCGCGCGCCACACGGCGTCGGTCTGTTCGGCGAGCCGCAGGCAGGTGCGGTACTCCCCGGCGAGGATCAGGTAGCGCAGGCAGTGCAGCAGGAAGGTCTGGATCCGCGGGTTGCTGCTGGTCAGGACTCCTGAGCTCTCAAGGTGCGGGATCAGCTCGGCGTACCGCGGCCAGAGCCGGGAGTCGGAGGGGCGGCCCGGGTCGGCGGCCGCGAGGACCTGCCGGACGGCGCGCGAGAGCGGTTCTGCCTCCTCCTCGGAGAGGTTCTCGCGGACGATCCCGTGCACCATCCGGTGCAGTTGCACGGTCTCCAGCCCGCCGCCGCCCTCCTCCACCGACAGGTCGGAGTATTCGAGGCGGACGACGGAGAACTGCACGAGCTTGTTGAGCGCGGCGTTCCACCGGATCTGGTCGTTGATCAGCCCGGCGAGCTGCTCGGGCACGTCGTCGGCGGGGAATTCGCGCAGCAGCCGCAGCGGCACCGGCCCGGGTGCGAAGAACACGAACAGCCGCAGCAGGGCGAGCGCGTCGGGGAAGTTCTCCCGGACGTTGTTCAGCAGTATCGCCAGCGCCGTCGGGAAGGGCAGCGGGTAGTCGTCGGAGACGGTGACGGCCTCCCGGGAGTCCAGTCTGCGCTGGAGCAGCGCCAGGTAGTCGCCCACCGTCAGCGGGGAGTCGGCGAGCCAGCCGGCGGTCTGGTCGAGGGCGAGGGGGTAGTCCTCCAGGGCCTCGGCGAGCTGGTCGGCCTCCTCGCCGGTGAGCCGGCGGGCGCGGCGGCGGATGAAGGTGATCGACTCGGGCCGCGCGTACAGCGGGACTTCGAGGAGGCTGGTGTGCCGGGAGGCCCATTCGCGGTTGCGCGAGGTGATGATGACGTCGCCGGCGCCCGAGGGCAGCAGGTCGGTGAGGTCGTCGGGGTTGTCGCAGCCGTCGAAGACCACCAGCCAGCGGCTGTACGGGGATCCGCGCCGCAGCGCCTCCAGGACGGCCCGGATCTGCTCGCCGTAGCTGCCCGCGCCGCGCGGCAGCCCCATCGCCGGGGCCAGGTCGGCGAGCCGCTCGCGCAGGGTGGGCCGGTCCTCGGCGGGGACCCACCACACCACGTCGTACTCGGAGGCGAAGCGGTACGCGTACTCCGTGGCGACCTGCGTCTTGCCCACCCCGGACAGCCCGAGCAGGGTGACGGTCGAGGCGCCGGGCGGGGCGTCGGCGAGGGCGGCCCGCAGCCGGCCGATGACGTCGTTGCGGCCGGTGAAGCGCGGGTTGCGGCGCGGGATGCGGCCCCAGATCTCGGGCGGGTCGTTGGGGAAGCGCGGGCCGCGGCGGCCGGTCTCGGCGCCGATCCGGTCGGTGGGCAGCTCGAGGCGGCGCAGCACCCGGTACTCCGCCTCGTACGCGTCCAGGCCCCACAGGTCGGTCTTCTCCAGCACCGCCACGGCGCTGGGCAGCGGCGCGTCGGTGAGGCAGACGGCCGCGAACCGGTCGGGGTGGTTGTCGGTGACGGTGCGCAGGGCGGTGTTCCACTCCTCGTCGGTGTGGGTGCCCGCGGAGAAGTAGCGCTCGCTGAGGATGAGCAGCACCCGGCTGCCGCTGCGGGCCAGGTCGTCGAGGGCCGGGGCGAGACCGGGGGTGGACTGCGGGTCCCAGCGTGCCAGGGCGACCCGGTGGCCGTGCTCCTCCAGGCGGTGGGCGATCCACACGGCCCAGGGCCGGTTGAACCCGGCGAAGCTGATGACGAAGCGCTGCGGCTGCGCGGCTGCGTCTCGGTCTCGGTCCTGCCGAAGTCCGGTGGTCATGCGGCCGTCTCCCTGGCATCCGGGCGGTGGACGGGCTTGAAAGGTACCGCAGCGGACGGCCCGTCAGCCCTCTGCGAACGGGGCGAGTTCGGGGTGGAGCGCGCACCAGGCGCGGCGCTCCCGGTCGACGGCGCGGCGGGCCGCGGCGTGCTGGTCCCCGGGCGGCGGCAGGTCGTCCATGGCCCGTTCGGCGACGCCCATGGCGGCGGTGAACTCCCGTCCTGCGGGGGTCAGTTGCGGATGCCCGTGGAGCACGGGGAGGACGGCGGCGACCTGGGCGCGGATCCGGGCGTGCTGGGCCCAGGCGCCGCGCGCGCCGTAGAGGGCGGCCCGCTGCCAGTAGCCGGCCAGGGCCAGGTGGGCGTACGCGCCGTGCAGGAGCCCCTCCAGCGGGCGGGGGTCGGCGCGCCAGGGGGCCCAGTGCCGGGGGGTGCGGTCGGCGGTGTGCAGGGTCAGGACGTCGGCGAGGGCGGTCAGCTTGCCGTGCTGGACCTCGTGGACGAGGGTGGCGGCCAGCGCGGGCGGGGCCTGCGTACGGGCGAGGACGGAGCCGGCGGCCGCGGGCAGGGTGGCCCCGCTGGAGCGGGTACCGCCGCCCAGCGGGACGACCGAGCGCAGCAGCAGGCCGATCTCCTCGGCGCGGGCGGTGTCGTAGCGGTCGAGCAGGGTGAGCGCCCCGGACCACTGGGTGTCCCAGCGCTTGTGGCCCTTGGGGGTGAGCCGCCGGGCGGGGCGGACGGGCCCCGGGTGGGCGGGCCCGGGGGCCCGGTACGGGTCGAGGTCGTCCAGGGCGGTGCGGCCGCCGGGCAGGGAGTGCAGGACGAGGGCCGCGGGGTCGTCGGGGTCCCAGCAGCCTTCGGTGAGGGCGAGGGGGCCGGGCCGGGCGGGGCGCAGCACTCCGAGGGTGGGCAGGACCAGCCGGCCGTGGACGGGCCGGAGCGTGGCCTTGAAGGCGATCTTGGAGCGCAGGGCCGCGGCGACGGCGAGGGCGCCGAGGTGGCCGAGGTCGGCCGGGGGCCCGTACGGGGCGTGCAGCCGGCGCAGGGTCTCCTCGGCCCAGACCCCGGTGGCCGGGTAGTGCAGTACGTCGCGCACGGCCTCGGGGTCGTGCCGCTCGGCCTCCTCCAGCAGGGCCCAGTGGTCGGCGGCCTCCCCGGCCCGGCCGCCGGGGGCGGCGTCCAGGACCCCGCGCAGCAGGACGAGCCGCTTGGAGCGGCGGATGTCGCGGACCAGGCGGGTGCCGTCGGCGGAGGGCTCGGTGGAGGCGAGGGCGCCCAGGGTGGCCGGGGTGACGGTGAACCCGGTCAGGGGCCCGCTCACGAGGCGGCCGCCTGCCGGGACGCCTGGCCGGCGGACGGGCCGGGCGGGACGCCGCCCTGGTCGGCGGCCCGGGCGGTGGCCGTGTGGAGGGCCGAGGCGATGTGGCGGATGAGGACCTGGAGGTCGGCGCAGTAGACGGAGGGCCGGCGGAAGCCCTCGCGGGCGCGGTAGCGGTGCGGGTAGTGGCCGCCGCCGCAGACCTCGACGAGCTCGCAGGCGCGGCAGCCGTCGGCGAGCGCCTCCCGCCCCAGCTGGCGGGCGGCGAGCCCGGGGTGGTCGAGGAAGGCGTCGAAACCGTGGCTCTCCACGGTCATTCCGGTGGCGGCGGCGCCCTCGTAGGCGGATTTCAGCGAGTCGGCCTGCTCGATGCCTCCGTCGGTCTCGATCACGGCGGTGGCGGCGGGGGCGAGGCCGAGGGTCTCGGTGGCGGCGGGCAGTCCGAGCAGCAGGGCGATGATCTCCTCGAAGATCCGGATCCGGGTCCGCAGCTCCGCCTCGTGCCACCAGCGCTCGAAGACGGCGACGAGCCAGTCGGCGTACGGGGTGCGGGGCGGGTCGTGGCCGGGTGGCGGGGTGTTCCAGTTGGCCAGCGGCAGCAGCAGCCCGATGACCGGCGGGGCGAAGGCCAGCAGGGACTCGTACGTCTCCACCGGGTCCTGGGCGGTGTCGACGACGCACAGCACCCCGGCGTAGCTCTCGGGATGCCGGGCGAGCAGGCGCAGGCCCCGGGCGGCGGCGCCGAACCCCGGGCGGCCGGTGCGGTCCACGCGGCGGGCGTTGTGCGCGGGCAGGCCGCCGTCGAGGCTGACGCCGACGCGGATCCCGGCGGCGGCGAGCGCGCCGAGCCGCCCCCGGGTGAGCAGGGTGCCGTTGGTCTGGACGGTGGCGGTGACCCGGGTCCGCGGCGAGGTCCGGGCGAGGGCGGCCCGTACGGCGTCGACGGGGGCGGCCAGTTCGGCGGGGGCGGTGAGCAGGGGTTCGCCGCCGTGCAGGACGAGGTCGACGCGGGCCAGCTCGTGGGCGGCGGCGTGTTCGGCGATGCGGGCGGCGGTGCGGGCGACGGTGGCCGGGGACATGGCGGCGGGCTGGCCGCGCCAGCCCTGGTCGGCCATCTCGTACACGTAGCAGTAGGTGCAGGCGAGATTGCAGCGGCTGCGGGTCTTGAGCACGAACTGCCGCACCGGGTGCGGCCAGTGGCCCGCCGCGCGGAGCGCGGGCACGTCGAGCCGGGCGTACGGCCAGGGCGCGTGGACCAGGTGGTTCCGTAAGGAGGGCAGCACGGCGTCGCTCGTGCCGGTCTGACTCATCGCCTGTACCTCCCGCGCCGCGGACGGTCCATCCCTGCCCGGCGGACGGCACCGGCTAACGGCGGAAACGGGACAACTGTGGGTGCGCTGCGTGGCCTTGGGACTGCGGTGCGTGAGGGGCCGCCGCCCGGCGCCGCGGTCAGGCGACGCCCGAGTCGAAGGCGTTGAGGACCTCGGCGGGGTGGGTGACCCGCTCCACCATGCCCTCGATGACCCGGGCCAGCACGGGGTGGTCGATCCCGCGCAGCGCTGCCAGATCGAAGCCGGAGAGGTCCGGCAACTGCCCCGGACAGGCGGAGCCGCCCGCCGTTTCCACTTCCTGCCGCCGAGTCACCATGGGCTGCCCGTCCCCCCGTTGAGTCGTGATGTCCGATGGTCCACTACCCGGTTCCCGGGGTCACAGCCCCGCCTCCAGGGTGCGGACCCGGGATCCCAGGGCCTCCCGCCGGTCCGCGGCCGAGTCCCCCAGCCGGGTCCACAGCTCCAACGCGGAGCGGTACGCGTCCAGCGCCGCCCGCGGCCGCGCCAGCCGCTCCAGCACCTCCCCGCGCAACTCCTGGACCCGTGCCCCCAGTTCCACCGCCACGTCCCGCCGTTCCTCGCGGTCCGCGGCCACCGCGGAGCGCCAGGCCCGCCGGTAGGAGTCCGCCGCCCGGTCGAGCCGGTCCGGCGCCCGGGTGTGCGCGTGGATCTCCTGCTGGACGTCGCCGTGCTCGCGCCAGGCGCGGGCCTGCTCCAGCGGGCCGCGGCTCTGCCGCACGGCCAGTTCCAGCAGGTACTCCGCCTCCCGCAGATCCACCACGTCCCCTTCGTACGCGTGCCGCAGCCGCAGCCCCTCCGCGAGCCGCACCAGGCGCCGGGCGGAGCGCGGGTCGGACTGCGGGACCGCCGCCCGGCTGTCGCGCAGCACCCGTACGGCCGCCGAGGTGAACCGCCGCCCGTCGGCGGCCCGCGCCCGGTCCAGCAGGACGTCGCCCCATTCGGGCAGCAGCTCCCCGTACGCCTCCGCGTCGCGCGGGATCAGCCGGCGGGCCCGGCCGTACGCCTCGGCCGCGTCCTCCAGGGCCGCCGGGTCGGCGTCCCGCGCGGAGCGGGCCCGGTGCACCCGCGCCAGGCAGACCAGGGCGGACAGCCGCAGCTCCGGATCGCCGGTGGCCTCGGCCAGGGCCAGGTCCAGCTGGCCGGCCGCCTCCTCCAGCCGCCCCGGCAGGTACCGCAGGGCCGTCGCCAGTTCCACCCGTACCCCGGCGGCCGCCGCTGCCGCGGGCTCGGCCGCGGGGTCGGCGGCCAGTCCGGCCGCCAGGTGCTCGGCGGCCTGACCGGCCAGCGCGGTGCGCTCCGCCGGGTCGGGGGTGCGCGGCAGCAGGGCGAGCAGGACCCGGCCGAGGGCGGGCCGCACCGCCGGGTCCCAGGCGGGGGCCCCGGTCACCGCCTCCAGCGCGGAGCGCGCCTCGCGCAGCGCGCCCGTGTCCTCGCGGAGCTCGCCGAGCCGGACCAGGGTCTGGGCCCGCCGGACCACGCAGTCCAGGCGCAGCCCCGGGTCCAGCCCCGGGTCGGGGTCGCCGCCGACGGCCGCGAACTCCCGTTCCGCCGCGGCCAGCAGCTCGGGGTCCGGTTCGGCCGCCAGGGCCCGCTCGTACAGGATCCGGCCGAGTACGGCCCGGGCCTGCGGAGTGCCGAGGCCGGCCACCGTCCGCTCGGCCTCGGCGAGCAGTTCGGGGTCCCGCTGCCCGGCCCACAGCCGCAGCAGGACGGCGGCCAGCTCGCACTCCGCCTCGCCGGGCGGATCCCCGGGCCCGGCGGGGACGGCGACGGCCCGGCGCAGTACGGCGAGTGCCTCGTACAGTCCGCGCGGGCCGCCCTCGCCGCCCTGGCGGTCGTGCGCGGCGAGCCGGTCGCGGGCGGTGCGCACCGCCCAGGCCCGCCCGGGCGGGGGGACGACCGGCTCGGGGACGCCCCCTTCCTCGGCGGGCGGCCCGGGCAGGTAGCGCCGTACGACGCGGGCCGAGACCTCGGCGAAGGCCTGCGGGAGCCGCCCGGCGGGGACCCGTTCCTCGCCGCCCTCCTCGACCAGTGGAGCGCCGGTGAGCTGGGAGACGGCCAGGGCGGGGAAGTTCCGTACGCCCCGCCCGAAGTGCGCGAGCACGTACTCGGAGCAGTGCTTGAGCACGAGCGCGGCCTCGTCCCGGCCGAGCGGCCCGAGCAGCACGTCCTGGACGCCGGGCACGAACTCGTACCACTGCCCGGCGGCCTGGCCGCGCCGCAGCAGCCCGCTGAGCAGCACCTCCGCCAGGTCCGAGGGCTCCGAGTCCGGCAGCATCGTGCGCTGGACGAGCGCCATCACGGGCAGGGTCAGCGGCGCCGCCGACAGGTACACGGCGAGCTGGACGGCGCGCGGCGAGGCGGAGGCGCGGAAGCGGCGCACCAGCTCGCGCGGCGGGCGGACGGCGCGCGGCGGCGGCAGGGGCGCGGCGGGGTGGTCGGCGAGCACCCGGCCCACCTCGGCGGGGACGGGTCCGGTGCCCAGCCCTGCCACGAGGCGGGCCCAGGAGCCGAGCGCGATGGCGCTGGGCGGCAGGACGGGGACGGTGAGCCCGCCGGTGTGCCGCCCGTGGCGCAGCGGCCGGTCGGGGCGGAAGCGCAGCTTCCCGGAGCCGCCCTCGGCGCGGGTCAGGGCGCCCCGCTCCGTCGGCAGCCAGCTGCGGCTCCACAGCCGCTGCGGCAGCGGCTGGACGACGACGCAGGGGGTGCACTCGGCCCAGCGGTGCAGCAGCCGCTGGGCCTCGCCCTCGCGCCAGAGCGGGCCGGCGCAGTCGGAGACGACCATGGTCAGCGCCCGCCCGGTGGGGTCGCGCAGCTGGTCCCCGGAGCGCAGCCGGGTGCCGGGGCCGGGTCCGCGCCCGACGGCGGCCCGGCCGTCGCCGAGCCGGTGGAGGTAGTGCACCTGTACGTCGCGGAAGGCGCCGAGCCGCTCGCACACGGACCGCAGTTCCTCGAACATGTCGTGCCAGACGGCCATCGACGGGGAGGCGTCCATGACGAGCCGTACGGTCGCCTCGCGCCGGCTCTCGGGCCGCAGTACGGGGATGACCAGCCCGAGGGCGCGGGCGCTGGCCTCGGCGGTGGCCGGCTCGTCGAGGACCAGGCGGGTGGGCGGGCCGGGCGGGCGGTGCCGCTGGAGGACCCGCAGGGCCCGCTGGATCTCCAGGATCCGGGGCAGCGCGGCCGCGCCGGGAACCCGTACGGGCACTCCGGCGCCGCCCGGGAACTCGGCCGCCTCCTCCGCGAGGGTCCCCAGCACCCGGGAGGCGTAGAGCCGGACCGGGTCCTCCGGCTCGGGCTCGGGCCGTACGGGCTCCTCCTCGGCCGGGGCCGCCCCGCCGGCGGTGCGCGCCCGCCGGGGCGGGGCCGGGCGGTCCCGGCCGGGGGTGGCGGGGCCGGGACGGCCGATCCGCCCGGCCAGCCAGAGCGCGTCGGCGAGCTCCTCCGCGGTGGGGTCGAGCCCGGCGGCGCGCAGCAGCCCGGCGAGGTCGCGCAGGGCCGCGGGGACGGGCGCCGGGGCGGGGCAGGCCCCGGGAGGCGTGTCAGGGGGTGCGTCGGTGGACGCGGGGAGGGCCGGCCGCTCGGGGTGCACGGGCGCTCACCTCGGGCGGTCGAGGCGCTGGATGAGCAGGTCGGCGAGGTCCTCCCGGGTGGGCGGGGCGGCGTAGTGGGTGAGGTAGATGGCGTTCAGCAGCTGGTCGGCGGCGACGAGTTCGGACTGGGAGCGGCTGAGGAACTCCCGGATCAGGTCGGCCCCGAGCTGGGCGGCCTCCTCGCCGAGGTGCGCGCGGACCATCGTGGCGAGCCGTTTCTCGCCGGGCTGCCCGAGCTTGAGCTGGATGCAGCGGCGCAGCAGGGCGGCCGGGAAGTCCCGTTCGCCGTTGCTGGTCAGGATGATGAAGGGGAAGGCGCGGCAGCGCACCCGGCCGCCCCGGACGGTGACCTTCGCGCCGTCGTCGGTGAGCACCTGCACCTCGGGCTCGGTGTCGGCGACGCGTTCGAGCTCGGGGAGGGCGAACTCGCCCTCCTCCAGGACGTTCAGGAGGTCGTTGGGCAGGTCGATGTCGCTCTTGTCGAGCTCGTCGATGAGCAGGACGCGGGGCCGTTCGGTGGGCAGCAGGGCCGTGCCGAGGGGGCCGAGGCGGATGTACTTCCCGATGCCGGGGGGCGAGCCGGGGGCGGGGCCCCCACCTGCACCTGCACCTGCGCCCGGCCCCGCGCCGGGGCCCGCACCCGACGGGCCGCCGCTCGCGGCGATCTGCACGTCCTGGAGCCGGGCGATGGCGTCGTAGCGGTACAGGCCCTCCTGGAGCACGGTCCGCGAGACCACGGGCCAGCGCAGCACCCGGCCGAGCTTCAGCTCGTGGGCGACGGCGTGCGCGAGGGTGGACTTCCCGGTCCCCGGGTAGCCGGTCACCAGCAGCGGCCGCCGCAGGTAGAGGGCCGCGTTGATGGCCTCCAGCTCCTCCGGTTCGGGCCGGTGCAGTTCGGCGGCCTGCCGGTGCGCGCCGAGGCGGCGTGCGACGTTGCCGTCGGCCGTGTCCGCCGGTCCGCCGGGCTCGCCGACGGGGCCGCCGTCGAAGTCCCGCCACGGCGGCGGATCGGGCAGGGCCTCGATCCCGTCGTGGGGTTCGCCGACCCCCCGGTAGATGAGCCATTCCTCGTTCACGCCTGCTCCCTCCCCCTCCCGCCCGTCACAGGTCGCCCTGCAGCGGCTCGTCTTCGGGCAGCGCGCGGGCCGGGTCCTCCCATACGAGGGCCATCCCGTCCGCCCAGTACGCGTCGGGGTCCGCCCCGTGCGCACGTGCCCGCAGTGCCTGGAGCCGGACCGGCAGCGGCGCTCCCCGCGCCGCCTCCGTCAGCTCCTCGCGCAGCCCGCGGTGGAACGGCGCGCAGTCGGCCGCCGGGTCCTGCGGGGGCCGCCGGGTGACGGCCACCCCGTAGCCGGCGTCCCGGACCCCGTACAGGGAGCCGCGGGTGGGCTCCGCGTCGGCGGCCCGGCAGTGCACGGGCACGGTGTTGTCCGGCAGCGTGTCGAGCCATTCGGGCGGCGGGGTCCTGGGGCGGCCGCGGTCGCAGTCGGCCCGCTCGTCGGCCAGCGGGCCGGCCTGGACGCGGGTCCAGCGGTCGGCCCGGCGGTGGTCGGCCTCGTCGTCGGTCGGGATCCCGCCGCTCCCGGCCGGGTAGCGCAGCACCACCGGCCGCTGGACGCCCAGCGGGGTGCGGCCCGCCACCGTCCAGGTGTCAACGGGCAGGCCGAACAGCTCGGGCGCCACGGCGACTTCGAGGAGGGCGGCCGCGTCGTGGGTGTCGCAGCGCCGGAAGGCCTCGGCGAGCGGGACCCGCAGCGCTTCGGCGAGACCGGCCCGGGTGGCCCGTACGCCCGAGTCCACCGGGGTGACCCGGCCGGGGTGGGCGGGCCCGTAGAGCACCGAGACGCGCCAGTCGTAGACGTCCTCCCAGCCGTGCGCCCACGCCTCCAGCAGCACCGAGGGCCCCTGGGGCAGGGCGCCGGGCGGCCGGGTGTGGCCGTACGGGTGGCGGTCGGTCCGGGCGCGGCGGCGCCGCTCGCGCTGCGCGAGGCCCTGTTCGTGCCGCTCGCCCAACTCCCGCCGCAGGGGCCGCCACAGCCGCTCGGCGGTGGCCCGCACCCAGTCCCAGAGCTCCTCGTCGGCGCCGGGGGCGGGCGGCTCCCGGTGGTCGGCGACGCTGACGTCGGTCGCGTACCGGAGCATGGCGGCGGCCTCCCCGGCCCCGCCCGGCGGATCGTGGAGCATGCCGAGTCCGTCGCGCCAGCTGAGCGGGGCCGGCAGGCCCGGGTCCGGCTCCTCGCCGCGGGCCGCCTCGACGAGGGCGCGCACGTCCTCCGAGGAGCGCGGCGGGGGCAGTTCGGCGAGCAGCCCGCACAGGGTGGTGCGCTCGGCGGCGGTGAGCCGTCTGCGGCCCTCGTACGGGTCCTCGCGCACCGGGAGCTCGTCGCGGACGTCGGTCCAGGTGCGGCGGCTGCCCCGGTCGCTCAGGTGCTGGTCGTAGTGGTAGAGGTCGTGGGCCTGCATGACGCGGCGGTAGAGCCCGACCTGGCCGGTGGCGGCCAGCGGCAGGGTCCGTAACTGCACCACGGACACGGCGAGTCCGCCGCCGCCGTTGTTCCGGCGGGCCTTGACCACGCCGACGACCTCCCCGCGGGCCAGGTCCACGACCGGGCCGCCGGACATGCCGGGCTCGATCTCGTCGTCGTCGCCCAGGCGCAGGGCGGCGCCGCCGGCGGCCGTGCCGCGCAGCCGGGTGGTGCGGCCGGTGATCTCGGGGCTGCCGAGGTCCTCGGTGCAGCCGAAGTAGGCGACCTCGTCCAGGCGCGGTCTGCCGCGGTCGGTGAGCCGTACGCAGGCGTGCGTGATCGGGGCGAGGACGCGGACCAGCGCCAGGTCGGGCAGGTCCCACAGCGCGCGGCGCGCGGGGCGGCGCTCCTCCAGCCGCTCGGGCAGGACGCACTCGACGCGGCCCGTGACGGTGCCGGTGGCGCCGTCGGCGCCGGAGGAGAAGGTGATGCCGAGCTCACGCCCCACGAGACGCACCGCTGCACCCCCTTCACCGACGACGTGCGCGCACGTCAGGACCCAGCCCGGGGCGATGAAGAAGCCACTCCCCCAGGTGGGACCGGTCCCATGGGGTGCATACCCGTCCGGGGCCGCGTGGACGCGCACGGTGGCCGCCTGGACGAGGGGTTCGAGGAGCTCGAAGGCGCGCGCGGTGCCGCCCGTGCGCCCGTCCTGCATCCCCTGCCCCCTCAGGTGTGGAGGCCGTCCAGGCTAGCGCCGGGGCCCGCAAGAGGGGAGGTCTCACCGGCTATGCGGATTATCCTGGCGGGAAACGTCCCCTGCACACCTTCATCACGGCACGGAGCCCGACTTGTACTTCACCGATCGCGGCATCGAGGAGCTGGAGAAGCGGCGCGGCGAGGAGGAGGTCACCTTCGAGTGGCTCGCCGAGCAGCTGCGCACCTTCGTCGACCTGAACCCGGACTTCGAGGTCCCGGTGGAACGCCTGGCCACCTGGCTCGCCCGCCTGGACGACGAGGACGACGAGGACGAGTAGGACGAGCAGGACGAGTGGGTCCGCCCGCGGCCCGGGTACGGCGAAGGGGCCCGACCGTCATCCGGTCGGGCCCCTTCGCCGTGTGGGGCAAGGCCTGGATCAGGCGGCCTTGGTCTCCCAGAAGATGCGGTCGATCTCGGCGATGAGCTCGAGGGCCTTCTGGCCGGTCGCCGGGTCGTTCGACGCCTTGGCGGCCGAGAGGGCCTTCAGGGTGTCGTTGACCAGGGTGTGCAGCTGCGGGTACTTCTCGAAGTGCGGGGGCTTGAAGTAGTCGCTCCACAGCACCGAGACGTGGTGCTTGGCGAGCTCGGCGCGCTGCTCCTTGATGGTGATGGCGCGCGCGCGGAAGTCGGCGTCCTCGTTGGCCTGGTACTTCTCCTGGACGGCCTTGACGGACTCGGCCTCGATGCGGGCCTGGGCAGGGTCGTACACGCCGCACGGAAGATCGCAGTGGGCGGAGACCTTCGCCTTGGGGGCGAAGAGGCGGGAAAGCATGGAGTTTGTCCTCCTCGTGATCGTCTTCTCAAGGGGGAGATTACTCCGTGGCACAGGTGTTTTCGCGAGCGGCCCCGTGGGCTTAGGACAAAAGTCCAGGGTGGCGTCCGGACCGGTGAGCGAATGTACGGGAGGCTGCGGCAGCATGCGCAGTGAGGCGAGAGCGGGCGAGGAGGTCCGGTATGGCGCAGAGCAGGCACTCGCGGATGGCGTTCGAGGTGCTGGAGGTGGCGGGGCCCTCGATGGTGCCGACGCTGCTGCACGGGGACCGGCTGGTGGTCCGGTACGGGGCCGCCGTGCGCCCGGGTGACGTGGTCGTGCTGCGCCACCCGTTCCAGCAGGACCTGCTGGTGGTCAAGCGGGCGGTGGAGCGGCGGCCGGGCGGCTGGTGGGTGCTCGGGGACAACCCGTACAACGAGACCGGCGACAGCACCGACTACGGGACGGTGCCCGAGGAGCTGGTGCTGGCGACGGCGGTGCTGCGCTTCCGGCCGCGCGCGGCCGATCAGAGTTCGCTGAGGGCGCGGCTGTCCTGGGCGGTGTCGGCGCTGCGGCCGCTGTGGCCGGACGCCTCGGCTTCCAGCCGTTTGCGGGCCCGGTAGGCGGCCACGTTGGCGCGGGTCGCGCAGCGGTCGGAGCAGTAGCGCCGCGAGCGGTTGGTGGAGGTGTCGAGGTAGGCGTTGCGGCAGGGCGCGGCCTGGCACAGGCCGAGGCGGTCGGGGCCGTGCTCGGTGAGGTGGAAGGCCAGGCCGAAGGAGGCGATCGCCGCGTAGCCGGCGGAGGCGTTCGAGGGGTGGTCGGCGAGGTGGATGTGCCAGTTGGGGCGGCCCTCGTCGTCGAGGTACTCGTGGCCGGAGACCTGCGGGCTGACCGGGAACTCCATGAGCAGGGAGTTCAGCAGGTCGACCGCGAGGCCGTGGTCGCCGCCGTCGGCGGCTTCGAAGACGGCGCGCAGCCGGCCGCGGACGTTGCGGAAGCGGGTGACGTCGGTCTCGGTGACGCGGCGGGCCATCTGCGCGCTGGCGCCGAACAGCGCCCGGACGGCGTCCACCGAGGTCAGCGAGTCCTTGTTGCGGGCCGGCTCCTCGGTGTTGACCAGGCGCACGGCATAGTCCGAGTAATGGGCCAGTTCCACTTGTAGTCCTTACGGCTGCGGTTTAGGGTCTCGATGTAACGGCCGAGACTTCTTCGAGGGTATTACGACTGGAGGGTGAGCGATGGCGGAGACCACGACCGACTGGCAGGCCTGGCAGGAGAGCTGGGACCGGCAGCAGGAGTGGTACATGCCCGACCGCGAGGAGCGGTTCCGGGTGATGCTGGACATGGTCGAGGCACTGGTGGGACCCACCCCCCGGGTGCTGGATCTGGCGTGCGGTACGGGAAGTATTACGGACCGCGTCTTCCGCCGGTTCCCGGAATCCACCAGTACGGGCGTCGATCTCGACCCGGCGCTGTTGACCATCGCACGGGGCCACTTCGACGGCGACGGCCGCGTCACGTTCGTCACCGCGGACCTCAAGGACCCCGACTGGGCCTCGGCCCTCCCGTACGACACGTACGACGCCGTCCTGACGGCCACCGCCCTGCACTGGCTGCACTCCCCGCAGCTCGCCGTCCTGTACGGGCAGCTCGCCCCGCTGCTGCGCGAGGGCGGGGTCTTCATGAACGCCGACCACATGCCCGACCCGGCGACCCCGCGCCTCAACGCCGCCGAGCGCGCCCACCGGCACGCCGCGATGGACCGGGCCCGCGCGGCCGGCGCGCTGGACTGGGCCGACTGGTGGGCCCTGGCCGCCGCCGACCCGGTGCTCGCCGAGCCGACGAAGCGCCGCTACGAGATCTACGGCGAGCACGCCGACGGGGACACCCCCGACGACGCCTGGCACGTGCGCACCCTGCGCGGGGCGGGCTTCGCGGAGGCCCGGACGGTCTGGCGCTCGCCCTCGGACGCACTGGTCCTGGGCCTGAAGTAGTGCCCTTGTAGGAAAGTGAGAACTTTCCGCGGCCGCCACGCACGCGAGAGGGGCGGTACGGGATTCCCGTACCGCCCCTCTCGTGCGTTCTCCGCGCTTACAGCACCTTGGACAGGAATGCCTTGGTGCGGTCGTGCTGGGGGTTGCCCAGGACCTCGCGGGGGTGGCCGGACTCGACGACGACGCCGCCGTCCATGAAGACGAGGTTGTCTCCGACCTCGCGGGCGAAGCCCATCTCGTGGGTGACCACGATCATGGTCATGCCCGATTCGGCCAGGTCCCGCATGACGTCGAGGACGTCGCCGACAAGCTCCGGGTCGAGCGCCGAGGTGGGCTCGTCGAAGAGCATCAGCTTCGGCTCCATGGCCAGCGCGCGGGCGATCGCCACGCGCTGCTGCTGGCCGCCGGAGAGCTGGGTGGGGTAGTTCCCGCCCTTGTCGCCCAGGCCCACGCGGTCCAGGAGGCGCACGGCGCGCTCGCGCGCCACGGCCTTGCTCTCGCCCTTGACCATGACCGGGGCTTCCATGACGTTCTCTATGGCCGTCATGTGCGGGAACAGGTTGAAGCGCTGGAAGACCATGCCGATCTCGCGGCGCTGGGCCGCGACCTCGCTGTCCTTCAGCTCGTAGAGCTTGTCGCCCTTCTGCTTGTACCCGACCAGCTGGCCGTCCACCGAGAGCCGCCCGGAGTTGATGCGCTCCAGGTGGTTGATGCACCGCAGGAAGGTCGACTTGCCGGAGCCGGACGGGCCGACCAGGCAGAAGACCTCGCGGGGCGCGACCTCGAGGTCGATGCCGCGCAGGATGTGGGCGGCGCCGTACGACTTGTGGACGCCCTCGGCCTTGACCATCGGCTGAGCGGTCATCGCGCGACCTCCGTACGGCGGAACATGTTCAGGTTGGCCTTCAGACGCTGGAACGGCGTCGGCGGCAGGTTCCGCGTGGAACCACGGGCGAAACGGCGCTCCAGGTAGTACTGGCCGACGCTGAACACACTGGTGAGGGCCAGGTACCAGAAGGAGGCCACGAACAGCATCTCCATGATGGCACCGGCCGTGTTGCCGATGTTCGACGAGGCCCGCAGGAGCTCCGTGTACTGCACCGCCGAGACCAGGGAGGAGGTCTTCAGCATGTTGATGAACTCGTTGCCGGTCGGCGGGATGATCACGCGCATCGCCTGCGGGAGCACGATCCGGCGCATGGTCTTCGTCTGCGGCATGCCGAGCGCGTGGGCGGCCTCGGTCTGGCCCTCGTCGACCGACTGGATGCCGGCCCGGACGATCTCCGCCATGTACGCGCCCTCGTTCAGGCCGAGGCCCAGGAGGGCGACCATGAACGGGGTCATGACGTCGACGGTCTCGTTCTTGTAGATCGGACCCAGGTTGATGTACTGGAAGATCAGCGACAGGTTGAACCACACCAGCAGCTGCACGTACACCGGGGTGCCGCGGAAGAACCAGATGTAGAGCCAGGAGACGGCGCCGGTCACCGGGTTCTTCGAGAGCCGCATCACCGCGAAGACGATGCCGAGCACGAGGCCCAGCGCCATGGCGGAGACGCTGATGATCACGGTGTTGCCGAGACCGCTCAGGACCGCCGGGTCGAACAGCTTGTCGCCGACCGTCGCCCAGATGACGTTGCCGTTGGCGAACGCGTAGACGAGCCAGGCGAGCAGCGCGACGACCACGACGCCGCTGACCCAGCGGCCGTAGTGCCGCACCGGGATGGCCTTGATGGCCTCGTACGGGAGGCCCGAGGCGCCGGGTCCGGCCGGCGGGTTGTCGGCCGGACCCTTTTCGATCTTGTCAGTCACAATGACTGCCCTTCAGTGGAGCGTGGAGCGAGGGACTTCGCCGGACTTACTGACCTGCGTTGACCGTCGCGGACTTGACGGCGCTGTCCTGCACGTTCCACTTCTCCAGGACCTTGGCGTAGGAGCCGTCCTTGATGATGGCGTCGAGGGCCTGCTTGAGGGCGTCGCGGAGCTGCGTGTTCTCCTTGCTCACTCCGATGCCGAAGAGGCCGACGTCGCTCTGCTGGCCGGCGACCTCGAAGTCGTTGCCGCCACCGGAGGTCTTCACCGTGTAGGCGGCGACCGGGTAGTCGTTGAGGTCGGCGACGGCGCCGCCGGCCTTGACGCGGGTCTGCGCCTCGGCGTCGGTGTCGAAGGCCTGGATGGTGAGCTTCTTGTCGCCGCACTTCTCGGCCTGGGCCTTGAAGGTGTCCTCGTAGATCGTGCCGCGCTGGACGGCCACGGTCTTGCCGCAGAGATCGTCCATCGACTTGATGCCCTCGGGGTTGCCCTTCTTGACGAGGAGCGAGAGGCCGGAGGAGAAGTAGTCGACGAAGTCGATCCCCTTGCCGATCTTCTGGCCCTTGTCGTCCAGGCCCTCCTGGCGCTTCTTGTTGTCGGTGATCGACGACATGATCGCGTCTTCGCGGCCGGTGTAGATCGAGGTGATCAGGCCGTCGAAGGTGCCGGCGGTGAACTGCATCTTGACGCCGAGCTGCTTGCCGAGCGCCTCGGCGATGTCGGGGTCGACGCCGACGATCTTGCCGCCCTCGACGAATTCCATCGGGGCGTAGGCGGAGTCGGTGCCGACCTTGATGACACCGGCGTCCTGGATCTTCTTCGGCAGGGCCGAGAAGAGCGGGGCGCTGCTGTCCTTCGAGGTGCCGCCGGAGGGGGTCGACGAGGAACCCTTCTCCGTCTGGTCGCCGCAACCGGTGAGGATCAGGGCGCCGGCGACCGCGATCGCGCCGACCGCGGCGATCCGGGACCGGGCGGCGGTCGTACGACGGGTGGTGCTTGCGGTCATGAGCTGGTTCCTCCGGCAGGCTGGGGGAGCATCCGAGAACGGGTCGTGCACGCACCTTCGAGTGTCGCGACCTCGTGTGATTACGGCATCTTGCCATTCGGACTGACGCATTCAGGCAGTTCGTCAGGTCAAAATCGGATAACGGGTGGGCGGGGGTACCCAACAGGACTGCGGAATGGGGGGTTCGTGGCCGCAGGAACCGCTGCGACCTGGCCTTTTTGACGGAGTATTTGCGGTCCGTCTCGTCCATTGGACAGAGTCGTTTGGACCTTTCGCCGAAAACAGGACAAGAGGTCTACAGTCGAGCCGGAATCGACTCGTCTGGGTGAGCGTTCTTCGGGTACAACGGATCCTTACACCCCTCATCCGGGGCTCAGGGCGCGCGTGCGGCGCGCCCGCGCGTACGAACCTCCCCTTCGCGGAGACGGGCCAACCGTCGATGCGGAGTACGGACGCGGTGCCCGCCCACCCCTTAACCAGGTGTGGTCACCCTCAACGATTCAAAGACTTAAGGGGCCAAGAAAGTGGCAGCGGAGATCGTCAATCCTCGCAGCGACAGCGCGACGGACAACAACCCGGACGCGGTGTTCGCACTGCACCGGGGCGGCAAGATGGCCATCCAGGCCACGGTGCCGGTCCAGAACAAGGACGACCTGTCCCTCGCGTACACGCCCGGCGTGGCGAAGGTCTGCAGCGCCATCGCGGAGCAGCCCGAACTGGTGAACGAGTACACCTGGAAGTCGAACGTGGTCGCCGTCGTCACCGACGGTACGGCCGTGCTCGGACTCGGTGACATCGGTCCCGAGGCCTCCCTCCCCGTGATGGAGGGCAAGGCCATCCTGTTCAAGCAGTTCGGCGGTGTGGACGCGGTGCCGATCGCGCTCGCGACCAAGGACGCGGACGAGATCGTCGAGACGGTCATCCGTCTGGCGCCGTCCTTCGGCGGGGTGAACCTGGAGGACATCTCCGCCCCCCGCTGCTTCGAGATCGAGCGCCGGCTCCAGGAAGCCCTGGACATCCCGATCTTCCACGACGACCAGCACGGCACGGCGATCGTGACCCTGGCCGCCCTGCGCAACGCCGCGAAGCTGACCGGGCGCACGCTCGGCGACCTGCGCGCCGTGATCTCAGGTGCGGGCGCGGCGGGCATCGCCATCGCCAAGATCCTCGTGGACGCGGGCATCGGCGACGTCTGCGTCACCGACCGCAAGGGCGTCGTCTCCGCGGACCGCTCCGACCTGACGGACGTCAAGGCGGAGATCGCGGGCCTGACGAACAAGACCGGCCAGACCGGCTCCCTGGAAGCGGCCCTGAACGGCGCGGACGTGTTCATCGGCGTCTCCGGCGGCACCGTGCCGGAGGAGGCGGTGGCCTCGATGGCGAAGAACGCCTTCGTCTTCGCCATGGCCAACCCGAACCCGGAGGTCCACCCGGACGTCGCGCACAAGTACGCGGCGGTCGTGGCCACGGGCCGTTCGGACTTCCCGAACCAGATCAACAACGTGCTGGCGTTCCCGGGCATCTTCGCGGGCGCCCTGAAGGTCCGCGCCAGCCGGATCACGGAGGGCATGAAGATCGCCGCCGCCGACGCCATCGCCGGTGTCGTGGGTGACGAGCTCGCCGCCGACTACGTGATCCCGTCGCCGTTCGACGCGCGCGTCGCCGAGGCCGTCGCGGCCGCGGTCGCCGCCGCGGCCAAGGCCGACGGCGTGGCCCGCCTGGCCTGACCGGCAGCAGTACGAAGAGGGGCCCGGCCGGATGGACATCCGGCCGGGCCCCTCTTCTTGTTGGGCACACCCTCCCCGCCCCCGAACCGGGAGGGGATGCTCCGCCTCAGCGCCTCGACGAAGCTGACGCTCCATCAATGAGAATGCGGCCACAAGGTGGCAGGCTCATGACGAGCCGGGCGGCATGGCGTGAATATTACCGCCCCCCGAGGCTTGATCCTGACGTTCCACTTCCCCCTCCCGGATACACAAGACCGCACGTGGCACGCTTAGTTGAGCAGGCAACGAATGATTCCGTTCGACTACCGGACGGCTCATTCCGGACGCGGGAACAGCCCCCCGCGGTTCCCGCCCGCGGCCACCGATCCGTACCGGCGGCATGCGACGAAGGCCTCACCGGCTCGGCCCCGACAGGTCTGGCCCGACGCGCTACCGAGCGGTAGCGTCGCGGCATGTTCGCTGCCTACGCCGCCCGAATCGACCGTGACCAGCCGCTGAGCGGCCTCGTGCTGGGCGAGCGCCCGGCCCCCGAGGCCCGCCCCGGCTGGGTGACCGTGAACGTCAAGGCCGCCTCGCTCAACCATCACGACCTGTGGTCGCTGCGCGGGGTCGGCCTCGGCGAGGACAAACTCCCGATGATCCTCGGCTGCGACGCCGCGGGCACCGACCAGGACGGCAACGAGGTCGTCCTGCACTCGGTGATCGGCCAGAGCGGCCACGGGGTCGGTCCGGACGAGCCGCGCTCGATCCTGACCGAGCGCTACCAGGGCACCTTCGCCGAGCAGGTGACCGTCCCCGCCTGGAACGTCCTGCGCAAGCCCGCCGAGCTGTCGTTCGAGGAGGCCGCCTGCCTGCCGACGGCATGGCTGACCGCGTACCGGATGCTCTTCACCAACGCGGGGGTGCGCCCCGGCGACTCGGTCCTGGTGCAGGGCGCGGGCGGCGGGGTCGCCACCGCCGCGATCGTCCTCGGCAAGGCGGCCGGCCTGCGCGTCTTCGCCACCAGCCGGGACGAGGCCAAGCGCAAGCGGGCGGTGGAGCTGGGTGCGGTGGAGGCGTACGAGCCGGGCGCCCGACTGCCGCAGCGGGTGGACGCGGTGATCGAGACGGTCGGCGCGGCCACCTGGTCGCACTCGGTCAAATCGCTGCGCCCCGGCGGCACCCTGGTCATCTCGGGCGCCACCAGCGGGGACCGGCCCGCACACGCCGAGCTGACGCGGATCTTCTTCCTGGAGCTCAAGGTGGTCGGCTCGACGATGGGGTCGAAGGACGAGCTGGAGGACCTGCTGGCGTTCTGCGCGGCGACCGGCGTGCGGCCCGTGATCGACGAGGTGCTGCCGCTGGACCGGGCGCGCGAGGGCTTCGAGAAGCTGGAGGCGGGCGACCTCTTCGGAAAGATCGTCCTGACGGTGTAGCCGCCGGATCGTCAACGACGGTTGACGCCCTCATGCCTGTCAACCTACATTGACAGGCATGACAGAAGCGACCGATCTCGCCGAGCGGGCCGGCGACCGTGATCCGCGGGTGGGCCTGCGTGCCGTGGCCGCCCTCCGCAGGCTGCTGGAGCAGCTGGAGGCCGTACAGGTGCGCAGCGCCCGCGCGCAGGGCTGGTCCTGGCAGGAGATCGCGGCCGAGCTGGGCGTCAGCCGGCAGGCCGTACACAAGAAGCACGGGAGGGTCTGATGTTCGAACGCTTCACGCAGGACGCCAGGGACACCGTGGTGGGCGCCGTGGCCGAAGCCCGGCGGGCGGGGGCCGCGGCCGTGACCGAGGAGCACCTGCTCCTGGCCCTGCTGGACCGTGGCGCACTGGACCCGCTGGGCGTCGACCGCACCGCGATGGCGGCGGACCTCGCCGCGGCCCGCCGCCGGGGCGGCATGTCCCGGGCGGACGAGGAGGCCCTCGCGGGTCTCGGCATCGACCTGACGGAAATCGTCTCCCGGATCGAGGAGACCCACGGCGAGGGCGTACTGGCCTCGGCCGCCCCGCGGCGACGGACCCTGGGCTCCTCGCTCCGCTCGGCGCTGGGCCGCCCGGAGCCGCAGAGCCGGCACGTCCCCCTCACCCAGGGCGCGAAGAAGATCCTGGAGCAGTCCCTGCGCATCGCGCTGGGCCGCCACGACCGCCACATCGCCACCCTGCACCTGCTGCTGGCCCTGCTCGCGCGCCCGGGCACGGCCGCCGAGGTCCTGGCGGACCACGGCGTCACCTACACGACGGCCGAGGCGGGTCTGGCAGCGGCCTGACGCGCGACCGGTCGCGAGGGGCGGAAGCGCCGCCGGCCTACCGCTGCGGCCGGAGCGTCTCGGCGAGGCGGTCCGCGGCCGCCGCGAGGTGGGCGCGGGCCTCGGCCAGCCTGGCCGGGGTGACGCCGTGGTCGCGGGCCGCGTCGCGGACGTCGTCGCGGAAGCGGTCGAGCAGCCGGTCCAGGTCACGGGCCGGGTCGCCGGTGGAGGCGAGGTCCTCGGCCCAGCGCGGGTCGGCAGTGGCGGCGCCGGAGGCCGCGCCGGCGGTCGTCGCGCCGGTGGTCGCGGTGCCGGTGGCCGCGGCGCCGGGGGCCGTGGCGTCCTTCGCGGTGCCGCCGAGCCAGCTGCCGGCCAGGGTGCCCAGCATCCCGCCGGACTTCGCGAACTGCTCCTGGAACTGGCTCGCGATCCGCATGACCTCCTCGCGCGCCCGCTCCTGCGCCTCCTTGGCCTGACGGCGGGCCTGCTGGGCTTCCTCGCGGGCCCGGCGGCTCTCGTCCTTCGCCCGGCGCGCCTGCTCCTTCCACTCCTGCTTGGCCTTGCGCAGCTCCTCCTTGGCCGCCGCCCAGGACGCGTCCTCGACCGGGGCCGCCGACGCGGAGGCCGCGGCCCGCATCTCGCGCCGCAGGGCGCCCGCCGCGCCCCGTACGTCGTCACGGATCTCGGCGGCCAGCTCGGAGACCGAGTCGCGGATCTCCAGCTCCAGGTCGGCCAGTTCACCGCCGCGGTCGGCCAGTTCGGCACGACCCGCATCGGTGATGGAGTACACCTTGCGCCCGCCTTCGGTGGCGTACGTGACCAGGCCCTCGGCCTCCAGCTTGGCCAGCCGGGGGTACACCGTGCCCGCGGAGGGGGCGTACAGGCCCTGGAAGCGCTCCTCCAGCAGGCGGATCACCTCGTACCCGTGCCGCGGGGCCTCGTCCAGCAGCTTGAGCAGGTAGAGGCGGAGGCGGCCGTGGGCGAAGACGGGCGGCATGTCAGAGCACCTTCTTGTCGAGCACGAGGGGGGTGGCGGAGCCTTCATCGGACGCGGCGTCGGTCGCCGGGCGGCGCAGCAGGGCGATGGAACCCGAGACGGTGGTCGCCCGCAGGGTGCCCGTGCCCGCGCCGAGGGTGCCCGCGATGCGCTTGGCGGCGAAGTGGCCGGAGACGAGCAGGTCCTCGAAGGCGTTGGAGACGCCGCCGGTGGCCGTGTTGGCCTCCACCCGCGCGTCGGCGGGGTGCGGGAGGCGGATCGCGACCTGCCCGGACACGGAGTTCAGGGAGATGTCCACGGGGCGCGGGGCGCCCGGGTCGAGGGCGAGGTCGATGAGCATGTCGCCGCTGACCGAGTCGGCCCGTACGCTGCCGCCGGCCCCGTCGACGACCGTCAGGCCGCCGGATACGGAGTGGAAGCCGAGCTCGCCGGTGAGGGACTGGGCCTCGACGCTGCCGGAGACGGTGTTCGCGCCGACCTTGCCGCCCAGGCCGACCAGCGTGACGTCGCCGGAGACCCCGTGGACCTCGGTTCCGGCGGCGATGCCGGAGACGACGGCCGCGGCGCCCACGGTCGCGACCTGCACACGGGTGGCGGCGGGGACGGTGAGGGTGACGGTCGCGCTGCGCTCCCAGGCCTTGCGGCCGAGGCCCGTGCGGGACCAGGCCTTCCAGGGCTTGGCCTCGATCCACTGCTTGAAGCCCTGGGAGCCGTTCCAGGGGAGGTCCTCGTAGGAGACGGTGAGGGTGCCGCCCTCCTGCACGACGTACAGCGGCGGCCCGTCGACCGCGGCCACCTCCAGCCGGGCCGGTCCGTCGTCGGCGACGACGTTCACCGTGCCGCCCACGACACGGACGCGGAGCTCGGTCACCGGCTCCTCGAAGGTGAGCTTCTGCGGTTCGGCGACCGACCACGTCTTCTGCTCTGCCATGGTGCTGATCCTCCTCGGCGTACGGACTCGGCACGCAACATATCGCGTCTTCTGAAGAACACGATATATCGCGGCACACCGAAGTCAAGCCTGTGCCGTATTCGGGGGGGGAGGTGCGGCAGCCGTACGGGGGCAGCCCTCGGCGGCCCCGCGCCTCGAACGGCCGGCGGGGCCGGTGGTGCACTGCGTGCGGGTCCGGGCGCGACCGCGCGCGGAGCGGGACCGGTCGGCGGCCCGGGGGCTACGCCGCCAGGAGGGGGCTTTCGTGGTGGTGGAGCCAGTCGCGGTAGGGGGGTGTGCGCAGGGCGGCCTCGCGGTAGGCGGCGCGCAGGTCCTCGAAGACCTCGGCGTGGGCGCCCGGGCGGGTGGCCAGCAGGAGGCGGACCGCCAGGGGGTCGCCGGACAGCGGGCGGATCGCCATGTCGTCGCGCGGCCCCGACGTCGGCTGGCAGGGGGCCACCGCCTCGCCGGAGACGATCAGCGAGGTCGCGGTGTGGTAGTCGGCGTGCAGTACGGGCGGGTCCAGCCCGGCCCCGGCGAACACCCGGCGCAGGCCGTCCCATTCGCCGTCCACGGAGGGGTCGACCGTCCACCGGTCGGCCGCCAGGTCCTGTAACTCCACCACCGGCCTGCGCGCCGCCGGATGGTCCCGGGACATGGACACGAACTGCGGCTCGCGCTCCATCAGGATCCGCAGCTCCAGCCCGGCCGGCACCCGCAGCGGGCAGCCCTCCACCTCGTGGACGAAGGCCACGTCCAGCTGGCCCGAAGCCACCATCCGCAGCAGGGCGTTGGCGGAGACGTCCACCACCAGCGAGGTCTCCGTGTCCGGCATCCGGCGGTGGATCCGGCGCAGCCACCCCGGTATCGCGCGGCTGGCGGTGGAGCCGATGTTCAGCCGCGGCCCGCGCGCGAGCGCCCTCGCCTCGGCGACGAGCGCGGCCATCTCGGCCAGCAGCGGGCGGGCCCGGCCCAGGACGCTGCGGCCGAACGGGGTGGGCCGGCAGCCGGTGCGCTCACGCAGGAACAGCTCGCCGTCCAGCGCGCGTTCGATGCGGCGCAGCTGGGTCGTCAGGGAGGGCTGGCTCACGCCGAGCTGCCGCGCGGCTTTGTGCAGACTGCCGGCGTCGGCAATGGCGCACAGCGCGCGCAGGTGCCTCACCTCGAGCTCCATGACCCGAGAGTAGGCCGGTCCCAGGTGACCGCACCAGCCACTGATACCCCATCGAATCCCGCCATTCTCACGGAAGTTGACCTTCCGAAATCTTCCCGATAGGGCCGCGCTATCGGCGGCTGACATCATCCGCCGCCCGCCCCCGCTCCCGCAGACTCCGGTACCGAACGACCCACCCCCCGCACCGGATGAGTAGGAGCCCCCCACATGCGCCACTCCCGTACCTCCCGAAAGGCCGTGCTGGCCGCCACCATCGGCCTCGGCTTCGCGGCCGCGCTCGGCGCCGTCCCCACCGCCAGCGCCGCCCCCGCCCCCGCCGGCAACGCGGCGACCTTCTCGGCGTACGAGCGCTCGCAGGAGAACCAGGACGCGAACCGCGCCTTCTTCGAGGCCGTGCAGCGCTCGGTCGCCGAGCAGCGCGCCGCGAACCCGGGCGTCCTCGCGGTGACCGTCACCTACAACACGCGCAACGCGCCGAGCTTCCGCAGCCAGATAGCCAGCTCCACCCAGATATGGAACAGCTCGGTCTCGAACGTGAAGCTCCAGGAGGTCTCCTCCGGCGGGAACTTCTCGTACTACGAGGGCAACGACTCGCGCGGCTCCTACGCGAGCACGGACGGCCACGGCCGGGGCTACATCTTCCTCGACTACCGGCAGAACCAGCAGTACAACTCCACCCGGGTGACCGCGCACGAGACCGGACACGTGCTGGGTCTGCCGGACCACTACTCGGGCCCCTGCTCCGAGCTGATGTCGGGCGGCGGCCCCGGCACCTCCTGCCAGAACCCCTACCCGAACAGCGCCGAGCGCTCGCGCGTGAACCAGCTGTGGGCCAACGGGCTGGCCGCGTCGGGCCTGGGCACGAAGAGCTAGCCAGGGGGTGCCTTGTCGGCGGGACACCCCCTAGAGCTCGGGGAGCTTCCCCACCTCGGGCGCGTACTCCGGGCAGTCCGGGTTGCCGCAAGGACCCGGCACCCACTCCGGGATGAAGATCCCGAGCGCCTTGCGCCGCCGTACGAGGGTGTCGACGGAGCGACCGCAGGTCGGGCACGCGAGCTGATCGTGTCCGGCCTGCGGGGCCACCACCTCGTGCGGCTGCGGGTGGCGCCGATCCTGCTGTTGGTGCTGTTCACCGGCCATACCTCCACGGTAGGCCGGTTCCGCGCGTTCGGCGGCCCCGGCGCCCGACGACGTACTGCGACCGGAGCCGTACGGTGAGTGCGGCGGCCACCCGGCCCTTACGCCGCAGCCTGCGGCTTGCGCCACATCGGCCACATCAGCGGCCCCTCCGGCAGCCGCACCGCCTCGCCCGTGAACTCCCAGCCGAGCCGCTCGTACAGCCCCTTGCTGCGCTCGCTGCTCGCCTCCAGGTACGCCGGCACGCCCTCGCGGTCGCAGCGCTCCAGCACCGGCCGCATCAGCTCGGTCCCGAGCCCCTCGCCCTGGCGGTCCGGGGCGACCGCGATCATCAGCAGGTACTCGTGCTCCTCGGCGGTCGGGTGGACCTCCCCCGTCAGCCGGCCGACCAGCTCGCACCGCTCGTTGTCCGGGTCCGCGGCCGCCCGCATCCGCGCCGGGACGTCGTCCTCGGCGGCCTCCCCCTCCGGATCCCCCGCCGGGACCCGCAGCCACAGGGCCGCCGCCGAGCCGTCCACCGCGTAGTCGATCCGCCCCTCGGCCAGCGCCACGTCCACGAAGACGCCCAGGAACCTGCCGTGCACCGCGGCCCGGTGCTCCGGATCCGGGAAGACCCAGCTGCTCACCGGGTCGGTGCGGAAGGCCTCGTCGAGGAGGCGGGCCACCGCGTCCCGGTCCGACTGGTCCGCCTGACGTATCTCCAGCGCCACTGGTCACACCCTTCGCTCACGTTTCAACTACCGCGAGCGATCCTAGAGTTGGCCCGGAGCAGCGGAAAGCCCCGTTCCGGCACCATGCGGTGCCGGAACGGGGCTTGCGCACGGCCCTCCCGTCCCTGTCGCGGCTACGGGCTCACCGCGTACGCCGCGTCACGAACTCGGCCAGCGCCAGCAGCCCGCCCGCCGCCCCGAGGTCCGGCACGGCCCGGGACAGCAGCTGCACCGCCCGGCCCATCCGGTCCGCGGCATGGGCCTGCGCCCAGTCGCGCCCGCCGGCCCGGTCCACCGCGTCGGCGGCCTTGCGCACGTCCTCCCCCGTCATGGGGCCCGCGTACAGGGCCGCCAGCTCCTCGCCGGCCGCGGTGCCCGAGGTGAGGGCGGCCACGACCGGGAGGGACTTCTTGCGGGCGATCAGATCGGCCCCGGCGGGCTTGCCCGTGTGCCCCGGGTCCCCCCAGATGCCGATCAGGTCGTCGATCAGCTGGAAGGCCAGCCCGGCCTCCCGGCCGAACGCGTCCATCGCGTCGACCTCGTCCGGGCCCGCGCCCGCGTACAGCGCCCCGAGCGCGCAGGCGCAGCCCAGCAGGGCGCCGGTCTTGGCCGTCGCCATGGTCAGGCACTCGTCGAGCGAGACGTGCGGCCGCTGTTCGAACGCGCAGTCCGCCTGCTGCCCGGCGCACAGCTCGATGATGCAGGCCGAGAGCCGCGCCGAGGCCGCAGCCGAGGCGGGGTGCGGATCCTGCGCCAGCAGCCGCAGCGCGAGCGCCATCATGGCGTCGCCCGTGATGATCGCGTCGGGTATCCCGAACACGGTCCAGGCGGTGGGCCTGCCCCGGCGCTTCGTGTCCTTGTCGATGACATCGTCGTGCAGCAGCGTGAAGTTGTGCGCCAGCTCCACGGCCACCGCCGCCCGTACGGCGCCCTCGGCCTCCTTGTCGTCCCGGCCGCCCCGCAGCGCGCGGGCCCCGGCGAGGACGAGGGCGGGCCGGATGGCCTTGCCCGCGTTGCCCGCGTCGGGGCTGCCGTCCGCCCGCTCCCAGCCGAAGTGGTACATCGCCACGCGCCTCATCGAGCCGGGCAGGCTCTCGACCGTGCGGCGCAGTTCCGGGTTGACCGTTTCTCTCGTCCGCTCCAGCAGGGCCGCGGCCTCGTGGCCCTCGCCGGTCGTGATCGCCTCAGTGGTGCCCATGGCGTGTCCCCGATCCCGATCCCCGGTCGTCTCGCCCGGCCGGCCGCTCAGCGCCAGCGCGCGATCTCGACGTTCTCCAGGATGCCGAGCGCGTCCGGCACGAGCACCGCGGCGGAGAAGTACGCGGTGACCAGGTACGAGATGATCGCCTGCTCGCTGATGCCCATGAAGCGCACCGACATGCTCGGCTCGATCTCGTCCGGGATGCCCGGCTGGTGGAGGCCGATGACACCGGACTCCTGCTCGCCGGTGCGCATGCAGAGGATGGACGTCGTCCGCGCGTCGCTGATCGGGATCTTGTTGCACGGGAAGATCGGGACGCCCCGCCAGGTCGTCATCCGGGTGCCGGCGACGTCGACCGTCTCCGGGACCAGACCGCGCTTGTTGCACTCGCGGCCGAAGGCGGCGATGGCCTTGGGGTGGGCGAGGAACAGGTCGGAGCCGCGCCGCATGCTGAGCAGCTGGTCCAGGTCGTCGGGGCCGGGCCCGCCGTCGTGCGGCTGGATGCGCTGGTCGTAGTCGGCGTTGTGGAGCAGGCCGAACTCCGGGTTGTTGAGCATCTCGTGCTCCTGGCGCTCGCGCAGCGCCTCGACCGTGAGCCGCAACTGCTGCTCGGTCTGGTTCATCGGCTGGTTGTAGAGGTCGGCGACGCGCGTGTGCACCCGCAGGACCGTTTGTGCAATGGAGAGCTCGTACTCGCGCGGCCTGGCCTCGTAGTCCACGAAGGTGCCGGGGAGCACGGCCTCGCCGTGGTGGCCGGCCGAGAGGTCGATCGCGGCCTCGCCGTACTCGTTGGCGCGCTGGGCGGGCAGGGAGCGCTGGGCCTCCACGTGCGCGCGCAGCGAGTCGACTCGGTCGGCGAGCAGCCGGAAGTCCTGGCGGGACAGGACGAGCGCGGTGCCGGAGGTGACGGCGCGGGCGGTGTACTCCCAGATCGCCTCCTCGTCGACGAGGGAGTCCTCGCCGAAGTAGGCGCCGTCGGCGACGGTCCGCAGGACGGCGTCCTCTCCGTACGGGCCGGGGCCGATCTGCTCGATGCGGCCGTGCGCCAGCAGGAACACGTTGTCGGAGGCGCTCCCGAAGGAGGTCAGCTCCTGGCCGGCCTCGAAGTCGACCTGGCGGCACCGCTGGGCGAGCTCGGTGAGCACGTCCAGGTCCTCGTAGGTGCGCAGCAGCGGGAGTTCGCCGAGCTCGGCCGGGATGACCTGGACCTGGGTCCCGGTCTTGATGAACTCCACGCGTCCGTCGCCGACCGAGTAGCTCAGCCGCCGGTTCACCCGGTACGTGCCGCCCTGCACGGACACCCACGGGAGCATCTTCAGGAGCCAGCGGGAGGTGATCTCCTGCATCTGCGGCGCGGACTTGGTCGTGGTTGCCAAGTTCCGCGCGGCCGCGGTCGCAAGACTCCTCTGGGGTGTCTGGACCTCGGATTCGGAACCTGCCTGGACCGACATGTGTATCCCTTTCGATCACTCCATGGATCTGCGGGATGCAGCCTTCCAGTACGGAACGTGGTGGGACCATTACACAAAAGGGTGGGACTACTCCGTCCGGGTGTGGGCACTCTTTGGAGTTCACGTCCTTCACACCAGACCCCTCACACCCCACCGGTTCCGGCCACCCGGGATGTCGGGAGGGGTGGGCAGCGCCTCCTTTAATTTGCATGACAGATGCGAGTTTTCTAGGGTGAGGTCATGCGGCTGACCCGATTCACCGACCTGGCGCTGCGCGTCCTGATGCGCCTCGCCGTGGCGGACGCGGACCTCCCGACCACCCGCGACGTGGCGGCGACCATGGAGGTCCCGTACACCCACACGGCGAAGGTGGTCGCCCGCCTGCAGCACCTCGGCCTGGTCGAGGCGCGGCGCGGGCGCGGCGGCGGGCTCGCGCTGACCGCCGCCGGACGGGCGGCCTCGGTGGGCGGGGTGGTCCGCGACCTGGAGGGCGCGGGCGACGTCGTGGACTGCGAGGGCGCCACCCCCTGCCCGCTGCGCGGGGCCTGCGTCCTGCGGGGCGCGCTGCGCCGGGCCCAGGAGGCCTTCTTCGCCGCGCTGGACCCCCTGACCGTGGACGATCTCGTCGCGGCGCCGACCGGCCCGCTGCTGCTGGGCATCGCGGGCGGCCCGCCGGGCCGGACCACAGGCCCCTGAACCCCGGGGGCGGTTGGCCGGTTCCCGCCACCTGACATCAACGGCCCGAACGGGTGTACCAGGGCACGGCTGCACCCAAAAATAAGCATCCCAGATACCTATTAGCCGCACCGACCGATCCGAAGAGGAGCCCCCATGCTGTCCGAGAAGTCGACCGAGACCGTACGCGCCACCCTGCCCGCCGTCGGCGCGGCCATCGGCGACATCGCGGACCTCTTCTACACGAAGCTGTTCGCGGCCCATCCCGCACTGCTGCGCGACCTGTTCAACCGCGGCAACCAGAACGCCGGCCTCCAGAAGCAGGCCCTCGCCGGCTCCATCGCCGCCTTCGCCACCCACCTCGTCGCCCACCCGGACGTCCGCCCCGACGTGATGCTGCACCGCATCGCGCACAAGCACGCCTCCCTCGGCGTCACCCGCGAGCAGTACCCGGTGGTCCACCGGCACCTCTTCGCGGCGATCGCCGAGGTCCTCGGCGAGGCCGTCACCCCGGAGGTGGCCGAGGCCTGGGACGAGGTCTACTGGCTGATGGCCAACGCGCTGATCGCCATCGAGGAGCGGCTCTACGCCGAACAGCAGGTCCTCGCCGGCGACGTCTGGCGCACCTGGACGGTCGCCGCCCGCGTCGAGGAGACCGCGGACTGCACCACCTTCCACCTGGTCCCGGCCGACGGTTCCCCGGCCCCCTCCTCCAAGCCCGGCCAGTACGTCTCGGTCCAGGTCGAACTGGCCGACGGAGCCCGGCAGATACGCCAGTACAGCCTCTGCGGCGCACCCGGCTCCCCGGTCCGCTCGATCACCGTCAAGCGGGTCCGCGGCGCGGCGGCCGCGGGCCAGGACCCCGCCGGCCCCGACGGCGAGGTCTCCCACCACCTCCACGCCCGGATCGCGACCGGCGACACCCTGCGGGTCTCGGCCCCGTACGGCGACCTCGTCCTGCGGGACTCGGCCGCGCCGGTCCTGCTCGCCTCGGCCGGGATCGGCTGCACCCCGATGCTGTCGATGCTGGAGCACCTCGCCGACACCGGTCACACCGCCCCCGTCACCGTCCTGCACGCCGACCGCTCCCCCGCCGACCACGCGCTGCGCGCCGACCACCGGGCCCTGACCCACAAGCTCCCCGACGCCTCGGCCCGCTTCTGGTACGAGGCCGCCGCCGAGCCGGGCGACGGCGAGGGCCGTCTCGACCTGGCGGACGTACCGGTCGCCCCGGGCACGACGGCGTACCTGTGCGGCCCGCTCCCCTTCATGCGGTCCGTGCGCGCGCAGCTGCTGGCGAAGGGGGTTCCCGCCTCGGACATCCACTACGAGGTGTTCGGCCCGGACCTGTGGCTGGCCTCGGCCGAGGCCCCCGGCTCGGCCTCCGCGTAACCCCCGTGACCCCCGTGGCAGGTGGGCCGATCGGGACGAGTGTCCGGATCGGCTCGCTCACTGTACGAAGGCACTAGCCCGGAGGGACCGCCTCCACTACACCGGAGAGCAACGAGGTGGACACACAAGGTGACCATCGCGCACCCGGAGAGGAGGCGGCCATGTCCGCACCCATGTCCGCGGACCGGTTCATCGGCGCACTGCGGAACGAGGGCCTGACCGTCGTCGAGGTCGGCGCCTGGCGCACCCACAACCGCAACCACAAGGGCCCGTGGGGCCCGGTGAACGGGGTGATGATCCACCACACCGTCACCCACGGCACGAAGTTCACCGTCGAGCTCTGCCGGGACGGCGACGAGGCCCTCCCCGGCCCGCTCTGCCACGGCGTGATCACCAAGGACGGCCGGGTCCACCTGGTCGGCTACGGCCGTGCCAACCACGCCGGTCTGGGGGACTCCGACGTCCTGGCCGCGGTGATCGCGGAGAAGCGGCTCCCGCCGGACCGCCACGCGGACACCGACGGCAACCGGCGCTTCTACGGCTTCGAGTGCGAGAACCTCGGCGACGGGGCCGACCCCTGGCCGGAGGTCCAACTGGACGCCATGGCCCGCGCGGCGGCCGCCCTGTGCCGGGTCCACGGCTGGACCGAGCGCTCGGTGATCGGCCACCTGGAATGGCAGCCCGGCAAGATCGACCCGAAGGGCTTCACGATGGACGCCTTCCGCGCCCGGGTGGGAGAGCGCCTCAAATAAGAGGGTTGACGCCGGGAAGATCCACGGGCTTCCCTGACCCGATGACCGATGATCTGCGCATCGAACGGGTGGCCGACGAGGCCTCCCTCCGGGACTGGCGCCACGTCCACAACCTGATCATTCCCCCGGACGCCCTCACCCTCGACGAGGTGCGCGAGCGGGCCGGGCGCCACCTCCTCGACGTCGCGTACGCCGGCGAGGCGCTCGTCGGCTGCATGACCGTGCGCCGGCCCACGGCCGACGCCCCGTCCGTCGCCACCGTGATCGCCCGGATCCTGCCCGCCCACCGCGGGCAGGGCTTCGGCGCCGCGCTCTACGCCCACGGCCTCGCCGCGGCCCGCGCCCTCGACCCGGCCCCCGACACGATCGAGACGATCGTCCTGGCCTCCAACGGGGCCGGCCTGCGCTTCGCCCTGGCCCGCGGCTTCGAGGAGTCCGACCGCTACACCCTCGATGGCGCCACGGTCCCGTACGTCCACCTGCGCATCCCGGCCGGCGGCCCGGGACGGACAATGGGCGGGTGAACCTCTCCCCCGACCCCGGCGCCGTCCTGCAGCCCCGGCCCGCCTCGCCGGTGGCCGAGGTGCAGGACGAGCGGTTCGCGCGCCACGGGGTCCGGCTGCTGGTGAAGCGGGACGACCTCGTCCACCCCGAGCTGCCCGGCAACAAGTGGCGCAAGCTCGCACCGAATCTGCGGGCCGCCGTCGCGGGCGGATTCCCCGGGGTCGTGACCTTCGGAGGGGCGTACTCGAACCACCTGCGGGCCACCGCGGCCGCCGGGCGGCTGCTGGGGATGCCGACCGTCGGCATCGTCCGGGGCGAGGAGCTCGCGGGGCGGCCGCTCAACGACTCGCTCGCCCGGTGCGCGGCCGACGGGATGCGGCTGTGCTTCGTCACGCGCTCGGAGTACCGCCGCAAGGCCGAGCCGCAGGTGCTGGCCCGGCTGCTGGCGGGGGCCGGGGCTGCCTCGTCGTACGTCGTCCCCGAGGGCGGCAGCAACGCGCTCGCGCTGGAGGGGTGTGCGGAGCTGGGGCGCGAGCTGCGGGGCCTGTCGGACGTGGTCGCGGTGGCCTGCGGTACGGGCGGCACGCTGGCCGGACTGGCGGCCGGGCTGGCCCCCGGCCAGCGGGCGTTGGGCGTGCCCGTGCTGGCGGGCGGGTTCCTGGGGGCGGAGATACGTTCCCTCCAGGAGGCGGCCTTCGGCGGGCCGGCCGGGGCGTGGAGCCTGGCGGAGGGGTTCCACCACGGCGGGTACGCGCGGGTGCCGGCGCGGCTGGAGGCCTTCGCCGCCGATTTCGGCGAGCGGCACGGCATCCCGGTGGAGCGGATCTATGTCGCCAAGCTGCTGTGGGCCCTGGCGGCGCTCACCGAGTCGGGGGCCTTCCCGGCGGGGACCGCCGTGACCGCCGTCGTCACGGGCCGTCCGTAGCCGGGCGGTGGCCGGCCGCCCTCAGGCCGCGTCCTCGCGGAAGGCCGCCGCTTCCTCCAGGTCCAGTCTGCGCAGGAGGCTGCGGAGCATTTCGTCGTCGATGCGGCGGTGGTCCCGCAGGGTCACGAAGACCTCGCGTTCGGCCGCGATCATCTCCCGCGCCAGGCGCCGGTAGACGTCGTCCGCCGATTCGCCCGTGACCGGGTTGACCTCGCCCAGCCGCTCCCAGACCGCGTTGCGGCGGCGCTCCATCACCGAGCGCAGCCGCTCCGCCAGCGGCGGCGGCAGTGCGTTCTCCGGCTCCGCCAGCAGCTCCGCCAGCCGCTCCTCCGCCGAGCGCGAGGCCTCGCTCTGGGCCTGGGCCTCCGCCAGGGTCTCCGCCTGCGCGTCCCGCTGCGGCAGCCGCAGCAGCCGGATCAGCGGCGGCAGCGTCAGCCCCTGCACCACCAGCGTGCCGATCACCGTCGTGAAGGTCAGGAACAGGATCAGGTTCCGGTGCGGCACGCTGATCGGCACCGAGAAGGCGATCGCCAGCGAGACCACCCCCCGCATCCCGGCCCAGCCCACGACCACCGGCGACTTCCAGTTGGTGTCCGGCTCCCGGGTCCGGATCCGCTCCGACAGCCGCGGCAGGAACGTCGCCGGGAACACCCACACGAAGCGGGCCACCACCACCGCCACGAACACCACCAGCGCGTACGAGGCCGCGTGCCAGCCCTCGTACTCGGCGAGCCCCTTGAGGACCACTGGCAGCTGGAGGCCGATCAGCGCGAAGACCACCGACTCCAGGATGAAGGCGACCATCCGCCACACCGCCTCCTCCTGGAGCCGGGTCGCGAAGTCGACCTGCCAGTTCCGGTGCCCCAGGTACAGGGCGACCACGACCACCGCGAGCACGCCCGAGGCGTGCACCCGCTCGGCCGCCGCGTACGCCACGAACGGGATCAGCAGCGACAGAGTGTTCTGCAGCAGCGGCTCCCGCAGCCGCTTGCGCAGGTGGTGGATGGGCACCATCAGCACCAGGCCGACGCCCACGCCGCCCACCGAGGCCAGCAGGAACTCCGCGATCCCGCCCGCCCATCCGGCGCTCACCCCGACCGCCGCCGCCAGCGCCACCTTGTACGCGGTGATCGCGGTGGCGTCGTTCACCAGGGATTCGCCCTGGAGGATGGTCGTGATCCGGTTCGGCAGCCCGAGCTTGCGGGCGATCGCCGTCGCCGCCACCGCGTCGGGCGGCGCGATCACCGCGCCCAGTACCAGCGCCACCGGCAGCGAGAGCCCCGGCACCGCCAGGTAGGCCACGTACCCGACGGCGACCGTCGCGAAGAGCACGTAGCCGACCGACAGCAGCGCCACGGGCCGCAGGTTCGCCCGCAGGTCCAGGTACGAGCTGTCCACCGCGGCCGTGTAGAGCAGCGGCGGGAGCAGCAGCGGCAGCACGATGTGCGGGTCCAGGGCGTACGTGGGCACGCCCGGGATGTACGAGGCCATCAATCCGGCGGCGACCAGCAGCAGCGGCGCGGGCACCCTGGTCCAACGGGCGGCACCGGCAACGACCGCGCTGCCCGCCACCAGCGCCACCAGCGGCAATACCTCCATCGAAGTTCCACCCTCGCTCGTCGTGGCTGATCGGCATGTCGTCCTGCGGCGCCCGCACGTCAGTACGCTGGCAATCATGAGCGAGTGCACCCACGTTGCCGAACTGCCGCGCCCCGAGCCCGTCCCGTCTGCCCTGACATGCTCCGAATGTCTGGCGCTCGGCAGCCACCCGGTGCAGTTGCGGATGTGCCTGGAGTGCGGGTACGTGGCATGCTGCGATTCCTCCCCGCACCGGCACGCCACCGCGCACCACCAGAGCACCGGCCATCCGGTCATGCGGAGCTTCGAACCGGGCGAGACCTGGCGGTGGTGTTATGTCGACGGTTCGATCGTCTGAGGCGGGGTAGGTCAACCCTCCGCCGGTTCCCCTGATTTGGGCCCGCAGACCCCTAGCCACTGTGCGTACCCGAGGGCATACCATCAGTCACTGGCCGTAGGCGGGGGTGCCTGGAACAGGCCCCATGAGGGGTGCCGCGACACGATCGCCCGGATCGCGATAGCGTCACCGGCGAACAGAGCTCGTACCACCTTGGAGGTGAGGGTGTCCCAGATCGCAGGCGAGCCCGGGACCCAGGACTTCGTGGAAGTCCGGCTGCCCGCTGCGGGTGCCTACCTGTCGGTGCTGCGAACGGCCACGGCCGGTCTCGCGGCACGTTTGGACTTCACCCTCGACGAGATCGAGGACCTCCGCATCGCGGTGGACGAGGCCTGCGCGATCCTGCTTCAACAGGCCGTGCCGGGCTCCGTCCTCAGCTGCGTGTTCCGGTTGGTCGACGACTCGCTGGAGGTGACGGTCTCCGCACCGACCACGGACGGACGTGCGCCCGAGCGCGACACGTTCGCCTGGACCGTCCTGTCGGCGCTGGCCGGCAAGGTCGAGTCCACGGTCGAGGAGGACCGGACGGTGAGCATCAGCCTCTACAAACAGCGCGGCGCGGGTCCAGGCCCGGCGTGAGCGGCGGGGAGATCCCGGTGCGGGGCGGGGATCGGCCCCGGGTACGGCACGAGGTCGACGGCGGCATCCCGGAGCAGCAGCACGCCCGGCCGCACCCGGCTGACGCGGATGCGGAATACGGCTTTTTGGACTCGGCGGAGCGACGGGCGGGCCCTATGAGCGAGAACCAGCACGAAGAACCACACGTCTCACAGCCACCCGGGGCCGCTGCCACGGCCCCGGACACGGAACCGGACACGGTGGGGGCGCAGGCGGAGGCGGATGCTCCGCTGCTGCCGGTGCCCCCGGTGCTTCCCGATCCGCGCGACCGCAGCGGCGCGCGGGCCCTGTTCATCGAGCTGCGGGCGCTGCCCGACGGCTCGGTGGAGAAGGCGGAGCTGCGCAACCGGCTCGTACGGATGCACCTGCCGCTGGTCGAGCACCTCGCCCGGCGGTTCCGCAACCGCGGTGAGCCGCTGGACGACCTGACCCAGGTCGCCACCATCGGCCTGATCAAGTCGGTGGACCGGTTCGACCCGGACCGCGGCGTCGAGTTCTCCACGTACGCGACGCCCACCGTGGTCGGCGAGATCAAGCGGCACTTCCGCGACAAGGGCTGGGCCGTACGCGTGCCGCGGCGCCTGCAGGAGCTGCGGCTCTCGCTGACCACGGCCACGGCCGAGCTGTCCCAGCAGCACGGCCGCTCCCCCACCGTCCACGAGCTCGCGGAACGGCTCGGGATCTCCGAGGAGGAGGTGCTGGAGGGGCTGGAATCGGCCAATGCCTACAGCACGCTCTCGCTGGACGTCCCGGACACCGACGACGAATCGCCGGCGGTGGCGGACACGCTGGGCGCGGAGGACGAGGCGCTGGAGGGCGTCGAGTACCGCGAGTCGCTCAAGCCGCTCCTGGAGGGACTGCCTCCGCGGGAGAAGCGCATCCTGCTGCTGCGGTTCTTCGGCAACATGACCCAGTCGCAGATCGCGCAGGAGGTCGGCATCTCCCAGATGCACGTCTCCCGGCTGCTGGCCCGCACCCTGGCCCAGCTGCGCGAGAAGCTCCTCGTCGAGGAGTAGGGAAGTACGGGCTATCGGGTCTGCTCGCCGGGCCCGATTCCCAGCGCCTCGGTCGCCGTCGGGTTCACCAGCAGGGCCGCGACGGCCACCGCGGCCACGGTCAGCGCCACGGCGGCGGCGATCATCGCCCCGCCCGTGGAGTACAGGGTCCAGGCCACCGGCAGCGCCATCAGCTGGGTGATCAGCGCGGGCCCGCGGCTCCAGCGCCGGCCCAGCTTCAGCCCGCGGGCCGCGACCAGCGGCAGCGCCGCGAGCAGGAGCAGGGTGATCCCGCCGGTCTCGGCCTGCTGCGGGGAGTCGGGGTCTCCGGCGATGCCCACGAACAGCATGTACGCGCCGAGGCCGGCGAGCACCAGGCCCTCCAGGGCGGTCAGCGCGGCGGCGGCGGTGAGCCGCCTGGGCAGCGGGGCGGTCGGCTGGGCCGGGGCGGGGGCGGGCTTCGTACTCACCCCAGCAGGGTAGCCGCGCCCGGCCCGTCCCGTAGGGGACGGGCAGTATGGGCGGCATCCGTACGGGTCGGTAGGCTGGCGGTCATGCGTGCACTTCTCGTGGCCAATCCAGCAGCAACGACCACCAGTGCGCGCACGCGCGACGTCCTCACCCATGCCCTGGCCAGCGAGATGAAGCTGGAGGCGGTGACCACCGAGTACCGCGGGCACGCCCGGGACCTGGCCCGCAGGGCAGCCGAGAACGGCATCGACCTCGTCGTTGCGCTCGGCGGCGACGGCACGGTCAACGAGGTGGTCAACGGACTGCTGCACAACGGGCCGGATCCGGAGCGGCTGCCGCGGCTGGCGGTGGTCCCCGGCGGCTCGACCAACGTGTTCGCCCGCGCGCTCGGACTGCCCAACGACGCGGTCGAGGCGACCGGCGCCCTGCTCGACGCCCTGCGGGAGCAGCGCGAGCGGACGGTGGGGCTGGGGCTGGCGGCCGGCACCCCGGGCACGGAGGACGAGTCGGTTCCGGCGCGCTGGTTCACCTTCTGCGCGGGCTTCGGCTTCGACGCGGGGGTGGTGGGCCGGGTCGAGCAGCAGCGGGAGCGCGGCAAGCGTTCGACGCACGCCCTGTATGTACGACAGCTGATGCGCCAGTTCTGGGAGGAGCCGAACCGGCGCCACGGCGCGGTGACGCTGGAGCGTCCCGGCGCGGATCCGGTGACGGACCTGGTGCTGTCGATAGTCTGCAACACCTCGCCGTGGACGTATCTGGGGAATCGTCCGATTTACGCGTCTCCCGAGGCGTCGTTCGATACTGCGCTTGACGTATTGGCACTCAACCGTTTGTCAACTCCGACCGTCGCCCGCTACGCCACACAGCTCCTGACCTCGACTCCTGAGCGCGGTCCGCGGGGCAAGCATGCGGTGTCTCTGCACGATCTGACGGACTTCACCTTGCATTCGAAGGTTCCGCTTCCGTTCCAGATGGACGGAGACCACCTCGGTCTGCGCACCAGCGTTCGGTTCACAGGCGTACGCCGTGCACTGCGTGTGATTGTGTGAGTGGAAGGGCCTAAAGTCCTTTCACTCGAACGTTTACACGCCGGTCCACCCTCACGATGTAGGGCTGTGACCTAGTAGACACCGACGAATCAAAAAAAACTTTCCGGAAGGGGTTGTATCCCCGTCCGAGGTTTGCGAATCTCTTCATGGCGATCGGGACAGCCCGCAGAACCCGGCACCCACACAGACCGCCAGAACCCCTCCACGAGTCCCTGACTGACCTTCCAGGAAACTGGGCGGTCGCCCTTCCCTCACGGGGGGATTCGTGAAAGCGTTCACATTCACAAGCAACCTGCCCGCAATACAAGGAGATGGAGCAGCCATGGACTGGCGTCACAACGCCGTTTGCCGCGAGGAAGACCCGGAACTCTTCTTCCCCATCGGCAACACCGGTCCTGCGCTGCTGCAGATCGAGGAAGCCAAGGCCGTCTGCCGCCGCTGCCCCGTCATGGAGCAGTGCCTGCAGTGGGCGCTCGAGTCCGGTCAGGACTCCGGCGTCTGGGGCGGTCTCAGCGAGGACGAGCGCCGCGCGATGAAGCGCCGCGCCGCTCGCAATCGGGCGCGCAACGCCACCGCCTGACATCGACTTTCGAGCCTCGAGCCGCAGCGCGTAGCAACACCACACCAGCGCTCAGCAACGTGCTCT
The DNA here is from genome assembly GCF_042891345.1 of Streptomyces sp. NPDC001903. Lineage (NCBI taxonomy): Bacteria > Bacillati > Actinomycetota > Actinomycetes > Kitasatosporales > Streptomycetaceae > Streptomyces > Streptomyces sp. NPDC001903. The sequence goes on along the minus strand of NZ_JBIASZ010000001.1, from coordinate 333,088 downwards.
TGAGCCCCGGACCGAGATCTTTTCGGTCCGGGGCTCAGTGCTGTCCGGGGTGGGCCCACTCGGGGTTCCATCACGCTGGGTGACCGAACGATCGTTACTTCTGCGGGCTGGCCGGGATGTCGAGGACGACCTTGGTGCCGCGCGGTTCGGCCCGGAGCATGTCGAAGGTGCCGCCGAGCTCGCCTTCGACCAGGGTCCGGACGATCTGGAGTCCGAGGTTCCCGGCGCGTTGCGGGTCGAAGCCCTCGGGCAGACCGCAGCCGTCGTCGAGCACGGTGATCAGCAGCCGGCCGTCCGCGCGCCCCGAGCCGGTGCGGGTCGCGGACACCTCGACCCGGCCGCCCTCCCCCTGGGTGAAGGCGTGCTCCAGGGCGTTCTGGAGGATCTCGGTCAGCACCATCGACAGCGGAGTGGCCACCTCCGCGTCCAGGATCCCGAACCGGCCGGTACGCCGGCACTCCACCTTGCCCGGCGAGATCTCGGCGACCATCGCGATCACGCGGTCGGCGATCTCGTCGAACTCCACGCGCTCGTCCAGGTTCTGAGAGAGCGTCTCGTGCACGATCGCGATCGAACCCACGCGGCGCACGGCCTCGTTGAGCGCCTCGCGGCCGCCCTCGGAATCCATCCGCCGGGCCTGCAGCCGCAGGAGGGCGGCCACGGTCTGGAGGTTGTTCTTCACCCGGTGGTGGATCTCCCGGATGGTCGCGTCCTTGGTGATCAATTCGCGTTCGCGACGGCGCAGTTCCGTCACGTCGCGGCACAGGACGAGGGAGCCGATCCGGACGCCCTTGGGCTTGAGCGGGATGGCGCGCAGCTGGATGACCCCGCCGTTGCCCTCGACCTCGGTCTCGCGCGGGGCCCAGCCGCTGGCGAGCTTGACGATCGCCTCGTCCACGGGGCCGCGGGTGGGCGCGAGTTCGGCGGTGGTGGTGCCCAGGTGCTGGCCGACGAGGTCGGCGGCGAGGCCGAGCCGGTGGTACGCGGACAGCGCGTTCGGGGAGGCGTACGTGACCACGCCGTCGGCGTCGAGCCGCATCAGGCCGTCCCCGGCGCGCGGGGAAGCGTCCATGTCGACCTGCTGGCCGGGGAAGGGGAAGGAGCCGGCCGCGATCATCTGGGCCAGGTCGGAGGCGGACTGGAGGTAGGTGAGCTCCAGGCGGCTCGGTGTACGCACAGTGAGCAGGTTGGTGTTCCGGGCGATCACTCCGAGTACCCGGCCCTCGCGGCGCACCGGGATGGACTCGACGCGGACGGGCACCTCCTCGCGCCACTCCGGGTCGCCCTCGCGCACGATCCGGCCCTCGTCCAGCGCGGCGTCCAGCAGCGGGCGCCGGCCGCGCGGCACCAGGTGGCCGACCATGTCGTCCTGGTACGAGGTGGGGCCGGTGTTGGGGCGCATCTGCGCGACCGAGACGTAGCGGGTGCCGTCGAGGGTGGGCACCCACAGCACGAGGTCGGCGAAGGAGAGGTCGGAGAGCAGCTGCCACTCCGAGACCAGCAGGTGGAGCCACTCCAGGTCGGTTTCACTGAGAGCGGTGTGCTGGCGTACGAGGTCGTTCATGGAGGGCACGGGCCGAGCGTACCCCGGGTATGGGCCATGACTTTCCCCACGGCGACTACTCAGGAGTATCCAGGAGGCACCCGGGCCGCGTACTGTTGGATGAAGTGACGGGATCGTAGAGCCCGCCATTGGATGGACAGAACAGATTGGTCTAGTCCACAATTGCCTTATTCTTCCGCCCTCCCCGCACAGGAGGACGGATCGAGGTAAGCCGCGCGCTCTGCCCTGACCGCGCTGGCACCTCCCACCGGCCGCCGGGAACCGCACACCCGCCGGCCGTAAGTACTCCGGGCTACGGTGCCGGACGGGTTGAGGGTCCCGACCCGGCACCGTGGCCCAGAGGAACTCGGATTCCGCCGCGCGATTCCAAGGGCTCCTCCCCTTGTCGCGGCCAGGCCGCCATCGCCAGTTCCGCCACCGCTTCCAGTTCCTCCCGGCTCGCGCCGTCGCGCGACTGCTGGGACATCCCGATGAGCACCGCCAGCGCGTAGCGGGCCAGCGCCCGCGCGTCCGTACCGGCGGGCAGTGCGCCGGCGGCGACGTCGGCCCGGATCCTGAGCTCGAACATCTCCAGGTTGGCGTCGCGGCGCTCACGCAGGGCCTGCGCGACCTCCCGGGAGGTGGTGTTGACGGCCGCGCTGATCACCAGGCAGCCCGGCGGGTGGGCCGGGTCGGTGTAGATCTCCGCCGCCTCCCGCAGGACGCGGCGCAGGCCCGCCCCGGCGGTGGGCTCCTCGGCCAGGGCCGCGCGCGCGAAATCGGTGTACCGGCCTCCGTAGACCACCACGACCTCGTCGAAGAGCTTTCGCTTGTCCCCGAAGGCTGCGTACAGGCTGGGCGCGCCGATGCCGAGCGAGGCGGTCAGGTCGGAGATCGAGGTCGCCTCGTAGCCGCGCTCCCAGAAGGCCAGCATCGCCTTGTCGAGGGCGGCGTCGCGGTCGAAGGAGCGCGGCCTGCCGCGCTGTCCGGTCACCATGCGCAGATTCTATAGCGGGCGTTACTGAATCTGGTACGGTCCCTTTCTGTAGCGACCACTAGCGAATGCTGAAGGGGGGCGCGTCATGGGCGTGCTCAAGGGGAAGACGGCACTGGTCACGGGCGGCAGCCGGGGGATCGGGCGGGCGGTGGCGCAGCGGCTGGCCCGGGACGGGGCACTGGTCGCGGTGCACTACGGGCGCAACGAGGCGGCTGCGAAGGAGACGGTCGCGGCCATCGAGGCGGCCGGCGGGCGGGCGTTCGCACTCGGGGCCGAGCTCGGGGTGCCGGGCGACGCGCGGGCGCTGTGGGCGGCGTACGCGGCGCACCCGCTGCACACCGAGGGGGTCGACATCCTGGTGAACAACGCGGGCGCCGCCACCTTCGCCGGCCTCGCGGACACCGACGAGGAGACGTACGACCGCGTCCACGCGCTCAACGCCAAGGCACCCTTCTTCGTGATCAAACACGGGCTGGAGCGGCTGCGGGACGGGGGCCGGATCGTGAACGTGACCGGCACCCCGGAGATCGCCCTGCCGGCGATCCTGGCCACCATCACCGCCAAGGGCGCGGTGAACGCACTCACCCGCTCGCTCGCCGCCGAACTGGCCCCGCGCGCCATCACCGTGAACTCGGTGGGCCCCGGCATCACGGACACCGAGCTCAACGCGGGCTGGCTGGCGGACCCCGCGGCGCGGGCGCACGCGGCCTCCCGCTCCGTGTTCGGGCGGGTGGGCACGGCGGAGGAGGTCGCCGACGTGGTGGCCTTCCTGGCCTCGCCGGACGCCCGCTGGGTGACGGGTCAGCACCTGGACGCGACGGGCGGCCTCCAGATGTCGCTGCTGTGAGCACGACCCCTTGAGCGGTGTGGCCCCCGGCGGCCCGGCGACCGCGTCCCCGGGCCGAGCCGGGCTGCACCTCCCGGCCCGCAGGCCGACGATGGGAGGGGGACGGAAGCGAACGGGAGTGTGCGCGGACCGGGCCGGAGGCGCCCCGCCTCTGCTAGATTGGTCTATACCACACCGTCCCACTCCAGATCGGCAGGCCCCGCGTGGAAGTTGTCATCGTCCCGGACGCCAAGGCAGGCGGCGAGCTCATCGCGGAGGCCATGGCCGCCCTGGTCCGCCGCAAGCCCGACGCCCTGCTCGGCGTGGCGACCGGCTCTACCCCGCTGCCCGTCTACGAGGCCCTGGCCGCGAAGGTCAGGGGCGGTGAGGTCGACGCCTCCAAGGCGCGGATCTGCCAGCTCGACGAGTACGTCGGCCTGCCGGCCGGGCACCCGGAGTCCTACCGCGCGGTCGTACTGCGCGAGGTCGTGGAGCCGCTGGGCCTGTCGGAGGCCTCGTTCATGGGGCCGGACGGCTCCGCCGAGGACGTCGTGGCGGCCTGCGAGGCGTACGACCGCGCGCTGGCCGAGGCGGGCGGAGTGGACCTGCAGCTGCTCGGCATCGGCACGGACGGGCACATCGGCTTCAACGAGCCGTGCTCCTCTCTGGCCTCGCGCACCCGGATCAAGACGCTGACGGAGCAGACGCGGGTCGACAACGCCCGGTTCTTCGACAACGACATGGAGCAGGTGCCGCACCACGTCATCACGCAGGGCATCGGGACGATCCTCGACGCCCGGCACCTGGTGCTGCTCGCGACCGGCGAGGGCAAGGCGGAGGCCGTCGCGCAGACCGTGGAGGGCCCGCTGTCCGCGCTCGTCCCGGCCTCGGCGCTCCAGCTGCACCGGCACGCGACCGTCATCGTGGACGAGGCGGCCGCCTCGAAGCTGAAGCTGGCGGACTACTTCCGCCACACCTTCGCCAACAAGCCCGCGTGGCAGGGGCTCTAGGCGGCGCCTTCCCACGCGTACGAAGGGCCGGGCTCCCCGAGGGAGCCCGGCCCTTGTGCGTCCGTACGGCTGCCGGGGCCCCCACAGACCCCGGCAGCCGCACGGAGCCCGTGCGGACCCGGGTGACCCGGGTGTGCCCGTGCCCCCGGGACGGGGTGTCCTGGGGGCACGGGACAGGGTGGACCGGGAGCTCCGGGGCTGGTCAGACCCCGGCGATCAGCTCCGCCGCCGCCCTGCCGCAGACCCGCGAGGCACCGTGCGTCGCGATGTGCAGCGCCCCGCGGGGCTCGGCCCGCGGTACGCCCATCTCGACCACGACGGTCTCCGGGCGGGCCTCGACCAGCGCCTCCACGGCCGCCGCCATCCACGGGTGCCGGTGCTCGTCGCGGACCACGAGCACGATGGTGCGCTCCCCCGCCGCCGCGAGCACCTCGGCGGCAGTGGCCCCCTCGGGGAACACCCCCGAGGCGGTTCCCGGTACCAGTGCGGCCAGTTCGGCGGCCACGCCCCACGGGGTCTCGTCGCCCACCGCGATGTTCGCGACGGGTGCGAGCGTGGCGACGTACGGGGCGCTCACGGGCGCCGCGGTGCCCGTCATGACCAGCGCCCTGCGGGCGGCCGCCAGGCCGATGCCGGGCGCACTCCCCTCCTGCGGCGCGCCCGGCGCGGCGGCGGCCCGGGCCTGCCGGGTCCATGAGGCCAGCGCCCGTACCCGGGCGGCGGCGTCGGCGAGCCGCTCCTGCGGGAGCGCGCCCTCCCGTACGGCCGCGACCAGCGCGTCGCGCAGCCGCAGCACGGTGGCCTCGTCGGCGAGCCCGCCGCCGACGCAGATCGCGTCGGCGCCGGCCGCGATGGCGAGGACCGAGCCGCGCTCGATGCCGTACGTCCCGGCGATGGCGTTCATCTCCATGCCGTCGGTGACGATCAGGCCCTCGTAGCCGAGCTCCTTGCGCAGCAGCCCGGTCAGGATCTGCGGGCTGAGCGTGGCCGGGCGGGTCGGGTCCAGGGCGGGCACCAGGATGTGCGCGCTCATCACGGCCTTGGTGCCGGCCGCGACGGCCGCCTTGAACGGGACCAGTTCGCGGGCGACCAGCGTGTCCAGGTCCGCGTCGATGCGCGGCAGCGCGTGGTGGGAGTCGACGTTGGTGTCGCCGTGGCCGGGGAAGTGCTTGGTGCACGCGGCGACGCCGGCGGCCTGCAGGCCCTCCACGTACGCGGCCGTGTGCCGGGCGGCGAGCCGGGTGTCGGCCCCGAAGGACCGTACGCCGATGACCGGGTTGTCCGGGTTGGAGTTGACGTCGGCGGACGGCGCCCAGTTGAGGTTGACCCCGCACTCGGCGAGGCGGCGGCCCAGCTCGCGGGCCACGTCCCGGGTGAGGCCGGTGTCGTCGACGGCGCCGAGGGCCAGGTTGCCGGGGAAGGACGAACCGCCCCGGACCTCCAGGCGGGTGACGTCGCCGCCCTCCTCGTCGATGGCGACGAGGATGTCCTCGCGCTCGGCGCGCAGCTGCGCGGTGAGCGCGGCGAGCTGCTCGGGCGAGGCGATGTTGCGGCCGAACAGGCCGACGGCGGTGAGTCCTTCGCGGACCTGGCGCAGCAGCCACACGGGGGCGGTGGTGCCCTCGAAACCGGGCTGGAGGACCGCGAGGGCGTCGCGGGTCAGGTCATCGTTCGCATCGGATGCGGTGACGCCGTGCGCAAGGAGGGTCATGTGGCGTTATCCCTTCACTGCGCCGGCGGTCATGCCGCCGACGGCCTTGCGCTGGAGGAAGACGAAGATCACCAGGACCGGCACCGCGAACAGCGAGGACGCGGCCATGGTGGCGCCCCAGTCGTTGCCGAAGGCGGTCTGGAACTGGGTCAGCCACAGGGGCAGGGTCTGCGCGGTCTTGTCCTTGTTGAGGATCAGGACCATCGCGAACTCGTTCCAGGCGGTGATGAAGCCGAAGAGCGAGGTGGACATCAGACCGGGGGCGAGCAGCGGGAAGATCACCTTGCGGAAGGCCTGGCCGCGGGTGCAGCCGTCGATCTGGGCGGCCTCCTCCAGCGTCACCGGGACGGCGGCGATGAAGCCGCGCAGGGTCCAGATGGTGAAGGGCAGGACCATCACGAAGTAGATCGCGGTCAGCAGCGGGAGGCTGTTCAGCATCTCGGCGTCGCGGGCGATCATGTACATCGCGATGACCATGACCTCCCAGGGGGCCATCTGCGCCATCATCACGCCGAGCACCAGGCCCTTGCGGCCCTTGAACTTCATCCGGGCGATGGCGAAGCTCGCGGCGAGGGCCACGACCAGGGCGAGGACGACGGCGCCGACGGTGACGACCAGGCTGTTCGTCACGTACGTCCAGAACAGCTCGACGCCGGTGGCCTTGGTGAAGTTGTCCAGCGTCGGGGTGAAGACGAAGACGGGGTCCTTGGAGAGGATCTGCCCGGACGGCTTGAGCGCCGAGGAGAACATCCAGTAGACGGGGAAGACGAAGACCACGGCCACGACGAGCGCGCCCAGGTTCTTCGCCACCGTGGCGGGGCGCAGCGGGCGGCGCTTGCGCAGCTGCCGTGCCGGCTTCGCGGGCTTCGCCGCGGCCGGTGCGGGCTTCGGGGCGGTGGTGGTGCTCACTGCTCCTCCTCCTGCTTCAGGATCAGGCGGAAGTAGAAGGACATGACGATCACGAGCATCACGATCGTCAGGACGGAGATCGCTGCCGCGAGCGCGTAGTGGCCCTGGCTCTGGCCTTCGACGAAGGCGAAGACGGGCAGGGTCTCGGAGGCGCGGTCGGGGCCGCCGCGGTTCATCGCGTACACCTGGGTGAAGGCCTTGAAGACCCAGATCACCTCGAGGAACGTGGTGACGGTGAAGAACGGCTTGAGGTTCGGGAAGACGACCTGCCAGAAGGTCTGCCAGCCGTTCGCGCCGTCCATCCGCGCGGCCTCGTACAGCTCGCCGCTGACGGTGGTCAGGCCGGCGTACATGTTGAGGGCGACGAAGGGGACCGATCCCCAGACCACCAGGACCGTGACGATCACCAGGGTGGAGAAGCCGGACTCGAACCAGTTGTGCTGCTCGTAGCCGGAGAAGCCGACGGTGCGCATGACCCAGTTCATGACGCCGAACTGCTCGTCGAACAGCCACTGGAAGACGGTCACGGACGCGACGATCGGCATGGCCCAGGCCATCACCAGCGCCATCGACAGGACCAGGCGCATCCACGTGCCGAGGCGGTTCAGCAGGATGCCGACGAGGCTGCCGATCAGCATGATCAGCGCGACGTTCGCCGCGGTGAAGGCGAAGGTGCGGACCACGACGGTCCAAAAGTGCGCGTCGCCCAGCAGCTGGGTGTAGTTCTCGACCCCGTTGAAGGGTGCCTTCCGCTGGATGAACTCGATCTTGTCGACCTTCTGGAACGACAGGATGATGTTCTTGACCAGCGGATACAACAGCAGCGTGGCCAGGCTGAGGACCGCGGGCCCGATCAGGAGGTACGGCAGCCAGCCCGCGGGAAGCGGCTTTCTGCCCCGGCGCGGGGCCGACGGACCGGCCCCCTTGGTCGTGGGCGGCGTCTGCTGCCCTCCGGCGGACTTCGGTGGTGCGTCCTGTGGAGCGGTCACCGCTCCCTGGGAGTGCACGGTCATGTCTTGGTTACCTCGGCTGCGGTCGGGCGTCGCACAGGTCTGTCAATGCGCGACCGGGGGTGCGGCGGGCGCGTGGGCGCCGGCCGCACCCCCGGTGCTACGTGCTACTTGTTGATGCGGCTCGCGATTTCCTTGTCCGCGTCCGCGCCCGCCTTGGCGGCGTCCTCACCCTTCAGGACCTTGGTCATGAACTCCTTGAGCGGGTTGGGCTCGGTCTCGACGTTCGCCCAGCCCGGGGTGACCGGGGTGATGCGGCCGTTGACGCCGCCCTTGCCCATGGCCTCGGCGAAGGAGCCCGCGGCCGGGGTGAAGTTGGCGCCGGCCTGGTTCGGGAGCAGCGCGCCCTTGGTCTCGGCGGCGTACTTCGTCATCTGGTCCTTGCCGGCGGCCAGGGCCAGCCACTCCTTGGCGAGCTCCTTGTTCTTGGAGCGCTCGGCGACGGCGAGGTTCGAGCCGCCGAGGAAGACGGTGCCCGGCTTGTCGGCCGTCTTGCCCGGGATCGGGAAGTAGCCGAAGTCGGCTTCCTTGCCCGCCTCCTTCAGGGCCTTCTCCGCCCCGCCGGCCTCCCAGCCGAGACCGATCCAGGAGGAGACGCCGCCCTTGGGAACGACGTCGGTGGACTGCTGCGGGGTGGCCTCGTCCTTGTCCTTGGGGGCGGTGGAGTAGGCCTGGAGCTTCTTGTAGAACTCCATCGCGGACGCGGCCTGGGGGGTGCCGAGGCCGCCCTTCCACTTGTCGCCGTCCTTGACGGCGAGGTCGCCGCCCTCGTCCCAGATGAAGCCGGCGAGTACGTACCAGCTCTGGCCGGGGAGGTAGATGGGCTGCGAGGCGGGGTCGGCGGCCTTCAGCTTGTCGAGGCCGGCGATCCACTCGTCGCGGGTGGTCGGCGGGGTGACGCCGGCCTTGGCGAAGGCCTTCTTGTCGTAGACGACGACGCGGTTGGCCGCGTACCAGGGGGCGGAGTAGAGCTTGCCGTCGTACTCGGCAGAGGCGAGCATGCTCTTCTGCCAGGCGTCGGCGCCGAGCTTGGCCTTGTCCTTCGTCAGGTCGGCGAGGCCGCCGGTGACGGCGTAGCCCGCGGTCTGGGTGTTGCCGAGCTCGAGGACGTCCGGCGGGGTGTTCTCGGAGAGGGCGGTGGTGACCTTCTCCTGAATGCCCTTCCACTGCTGCTCTTCGACCTTTACCGTGACACCCGGGTGCTTGGCCGAGAACTCGGCGTTGACGGCGTCGATCCAAGCCTTCGGCGCGGAGCCGTCCATCACCCAGACGGTGATCTCCTTGGCGCCGCCGGCATCGGTCTTGCCCTTGCCGTCGCCGTCGTCGCCACCGCACGCCGCGAGGCCGATCACCATGCCCGCGACTCCGACCGCCGCGATGAGCTTGCGCTTCACGCCACCCTCCTCAGGGATGCTCTGCACTTCCCTCGCCCGCCGCGGTGACGTACCAAGTACTGCCCGTGGGGCCGGGATCTGATCCATATTGGTTTAGACCAGTAACCGGAGCTTGGCCTAGACCTTTAGGGGTGTCAAGGGTCTAATGAGCGGGTGATCGGTCCGTTACCGGACCGACACCTGGGGGAGGGAGGAGGCCTGTCCTCCCACCCGTGTCACGATGTGACCGCACATATCGGAGGAGCCGGTGACGGCAGCGAAACTGGAGTCGGGAAGGCGGGCGGCGATGTCCACCGAAGGGGCGACCACCGAGCCGGAAGGCGGGGCAGCCACTCGCACGGCGCGGGTGCCCAAGTACTACCGACTCAAGCGGCACTTGCTCGACATGACCGAAACGCTCCCCCCGGGCACACCGGTGCCGCCGGAGCGTACGCTCGCGGCCGAATTCGACACCTCCCGGACCACCGTGCGCCAGGCTCTCCAGGAGCTCGTCGTCGAGGGCCGGCTGGAGCGCATTCAGGGCAAAGGCACCTTTGTCGCGAAACCGAAGGTCTCGCAGCCGCTCCAACTGTCCTCGTACACGGAGGACATGCGGGCCCAGGGACTGGAGCCCACCTCCCAACTCCTCGACATCGGCTACGTGACGGCCGACGACACGCTGGCCGGGCTCCTCAAGATCGCCACGGGCGGCCGCGTCCTGCGCATCGAGCGGCTGCGCCTCGCGAGCGGTGAACCGATGGCCATCGAGACCACCCACCTCTCGGCCAAGCGCTTCCCCGCACTGCGCCGGTCGCTGGCCAAGTACACCTCCCTCTACACGGCGCTGGCCGAGGTGTACGACGTACGGCTCGCGGAGGCCGAGGAGACGATCGAGACCTCCCTGGCCACCCCGCGCGAGGCGGGCCTGCTGGGCACCGACGTCGGCCTGCCGATGCTGATGCTCTCGCGCCACTCGCTCGACGCCGACGGCGAACCGGTGGAGTGGGTGCGATCGGTGTACCGCGGCGATCGTTACAAGTTCGTGGCGCGACTCCAGCGCCCCGCCGTCTGATTCGTAGTTGACTCTCGTTCCGCTATACGGACGGGGGCTTACGTTCACCGGGCGGGCCCCCGTAGATTCCCTGCGCTTACGCAGATGATCAACGAGGGGACGAGGATCATGCCGGAACCGGAAGCAACAGGTACAGAACGGAACGCGGCGAGTCCGGGCACGGCGGCGGACTCGCCTTCCGCATCGGGGGCCTCGGGAGGCATGAGCCCGAAGTCCGTCGCCGTCTGGGTGCTCGTCGCCCTCGTCGGGGCCCTCGGCTGGGGCATCCTCGCCCTCTCGCGCGGCGAGGAGATCTCGGCCGCGTGGCTGCTCGCCGCCGCGCTGGGCTCGTACGCCATCGGCTACCGCTTCTACGCGCGCTTCATCTCCGACCGGGTCCTGAAGGTCGACAAGACGCGGGCCACTCCCGCCGAACGCCTTGACAACGGTGTCGACTTCCATCCCACCGACCGCCGCGTGCTGTTCGGCCACCACTTCGCCGCCGTCGCCGGCGCGGGCCCGCTGGTCGGCCCCGTGCTCGCCGCGCAGATGGGCTACCTGCCGGGCACCATCTGGATCGTCGCGGGCGTCATCTTCGCGGGCGCCGTCCAGGACATGGTCACCCTCTTCTTCTCCACCCGCCGCGACGGGCGCTCGCTCGGGCAGATGGCGCGGGACGAGATCGGCCCGGTCGGCGGGGCCGCCGCCCTGGTCGCCGTCTTCGCCATCATGATCATCCTGCTGGCCGTGCTCGCCCTGGTCATCGTCAACGCACTGGCGCACTCCCCCTGGGGTGTCTTCTCCATCGGCATGACCATCCCGATCGCCCTCTTCATGGGCTTCTACCTCCGCGTGCTGCGCCCGGGCCGGGTCACCGAGATCTCCGTCATCGGCGTCGCGCTGCTGCTGCTCGCCATCGTCGCGGGCGGCTGGGTCGCCGACTCCTCGCTGGCGAGCACCTTCACGCTGGAGAAGGAGACGCTGGTCCTGTGGATGGTGGCGTACGGGTTCGTCGCCTCGGTGCTGCCGGTGTGGATGCTCCTCGCGCCCCGCGACTACCTCTCCACCTTCATGAAGGTGGGCACCATCGCGCTGCTGGCCGTGGGCGTGGTCATCGCCATGCCGACCCTGAAGATGCCCGCGGTCACCGATTTCGCCGCCCGCGGGGACGGTCCGGTGTTCGCCGGATCGATGTTCCCGTTCGTCTTCATCACCATCGCCTGCGGAGCCCTGTCCGGGTTCCACGCGCTGGTCTCCTCCGGGACCACGCCGAAGATGATCCAGAAGGAGACCCAGGTCCGGGTCATCGGCTACGGCGCGATGCTGACCGAGTCCTTCGTCGCCGTCATGGCGATCATCGCGGCCTGCATCATCGAGCCCGGCCTGTTCTTCGCGGTCAACTCCCCCGCCGGAGTCGTCGGCACCACGGTCGAGACCGCCTCGCAGGCCGTGACGAACTTCGGCTTCGCCATCTCGCCCGAGTTCCTCGCGCAGGCCGCGAAGGACGTGGAGGAGGCGAGCCTGCTGTCCCGTACGGGCGGCGCGCCGACCTTCGCACTCGGGATGTCGGAGATCTTCTCGTCCGTGCTCGGCGGCTCCGGGATGAAGGCGTTCTGGTACCACTTCGCGATCATGTTCGAGGCCCTGTTCATCCTGACCACCCTCGACGCGGGCACCCGGGTCGGCCGGTTCATGCTCCAGGACACCCTCGGCAACGTGCACAAGTCCTTCAAGGACGTCAGCTGGAAGCCGGGCGTGTGGCTGGCGAGCGCGGTGGTCGTGGGCGGCTGGGGCTACTTCCTGTGGGTCGGCATCAAGGACCCGCTGGGCGGCATCAACCAGCTGTTCCCGCTGTTCGGGATCGCGAACCAGCTGCTCGCGGCGGTGGCGCTGGCCGTCTGCACCACACTGCTGGTCAAGTCCGGGCGGCTGAAGTGGGCCTGGGTGACCGGCGTCCCGCTGGCCTGGGACGTGGCCGTCACGCTGACCGCGAGCTACCAGAAGGTGTTCTCCGACGACGTGAAGGTCGGCTTCTTCGCCCAGCGCGACAAGTACCAGACCGGGATCGACGCCGGGAAGGTCCTGCCGCCCGCCAAGAACATGGGCGAGATGCACACGATCGTCACGAACGCCACGGTCGACGGCGTGCTGTCGGCGCTCTTCGCGATCCTGATCCTCATCGTGCTGGTGGACGCGGCGCGGACCTGCCTGAAGGCGGCCGGCAACCCGGAGGCGGTGAGGCTGTCGGAGGTCCCGTGGACCGAGTCGAAGATCATCGCCCCGGCCGGGCTCATCGCGACGCCCGAGGAGCGGGCGGAGCTCGCCGCCGCCGGCCTGGACTCGGGCGGCGGTCGCGTGAAGGAGCCGGTGGCGTGAGCGGGGTCCGCGCGGCGCTGTCGAAGGCGCGGTTCTTCGTACGGGAGTTCTCGGGCGAGGCGGCGTACGACCGCTACGTCGCCCACGCCCGTACGCACGACCCGGACGCGCGGGTCATGACCCGCCGCGCCTTCGAGCGCGCCCGTACGGACTCCCGCGAGGCGGACCCCCGCGAGGGCTTCCGCTGCTGCTGAGCCGCGAGTGAAGGGCTCCGCCGGTCACCGACGGAGCCCTTCGCGTTGTGCGGGTCAGCGCACCCAGTCCTTGAGGGGCTCGGTATCCAGGGTGATGCCGACAGGGTCCGGGAGCCGGACTTCCCTGCCGAACGGCACCGTGCGTACGGTCTCGTAGCGGGCGCCATCCGGGTCGCTGTGGACGAGAACCTGGCATTTGAGCCGATCGACGAGCAGGTAGACGGGGATGCCGGTCTCCGCGTAGGCACGCGGCTTCTCGATCCGGTCTCGCCGCTCGGTGTCGGAGTCCCACGAGGTCACCTCAACAGCCATCAGGATCGGGCCAGGGTCCACCCAGTCGCCCTGCCCGACGAACGCGTCCTCGTGGGCCAGTACGCCGTCCGGAATGGCACGGCCCTCCCGGTACTGCTCTGCCTTGATTCCCTGCCCTGGGTGCAGCCAGAAGCCCGGGTGGTGCTGGATGCAGATCCGCGTCAACCACAGAATGATCCGCCCGTGGTCCCCGTCCGTCATTGCCTTGCTCCTCAGCACCCCGCCGATGAATTCCAGTCGCAGCCCCTCCTCCTCGCGGGCCGCTATCCGAGCGAGGTGCTCGAACACTTCGGTCGTCATGTGGGGCCGGTCGGTAGTCACGGTCATGCCTCGCTCGCCTTCCTCGACGGTGCCGTCTCCGACGATAGCGCCGGGCACCGACGGCCGTCCGGCACACTCGACCGCATGGACATCGTGATCAGGGAAGCGCTGGCGGCGGAGTACGGGACGCTCGGGGAGATCACCGCGCAGGCCTACCTCGGGGACGGGCTGCTGACGTTCGGCGAGGACGATCCGTACCTCGCGCGGCTGCGCGACGTGGCCGGGCGCGCCGCCGACGGGGTGATACTCGTCGCCGCGACGGGCGACGGCCGGCTCCTCGGCGGTGTGGCCTTCGCCGCGCCCGGGAGCCCGCTGTGCGACATCGCCGGCCCGGGCGAGGCCGAGTTCCGGATGCTGGCCGTCGCCCGGGAGGGCCGCGGTCGCGGGGCCGGGGAGGCGCTGGTGCGGGCCTGCGCGGACCGCGCCCGGGCGATCGAGGGCGTACGGCGCCTCGTGCTGTCCACCACGGACGACATGGTCGGCGCCCACCGGATCTACGAACGGCTCGGCTTCGTACGCACGCCGGAACGGGACTGGGAGCCCGTCCCCGGCCTCCCTCTGCTCACGTACGGTCTCGAACTGTAGCCACGCCGACACAACATCTAGGGGGTCGCGCATGACGCGGCCCCCACATGTATGCTCGTCCTCGCTGTCGTCGCAGGGGAATCCGGTGGGAATCCGGAACTGTCCCGCAACGGTATGAAATACACCCATTGGTGTCACCGCAAGTCCGATGACCTGCCGACAGTGCGCCCGGCTCGACCGAACCGGGTGTCGATACGTCCGGGCCTCGCGGTTGGGCCGGTGGACGCCGCTCGGTGCTGCCCCGTCATGCCCGCGCGCGCCCGCTCGAACCCGCACCGCAGGTGTCCCGGAACCGAGCGAGGGAGAGCTCCCCCCGTGACCATCGCGCCTTCCGCACCGCGCGCCGAGTCCGACCCGTCCGACACCGGAATCGAGACCGGGGGACCTGGGGCCGCGCTGCTGCGCATCCTCACCGAGCTGACGGCCGACCTCCCCGACACCGACCCGGGCCGGGTCGCCGCCGCCGCGCTCCGCGGGCGCAGCGCCGCCGCCGACGAGGCCGAACTGCGCGCCCTGGCCACGGAGGCCGCCGCCGGCCTGATCTCCGAGGACCCGGCGTACTCCCGGCTCGCCGCCCGGCTGCTGACGCTGGCCGTCGCCGAGGAAGCCGCGGGCCAGGGAGCCACCTCCTTCTCCGCCTCCGTCGCGGTCGGCCACCGCGAGGGCCTGATCGCGGACCGCACCGCCGAGTTCGTGGCGCTGCACGCGAGCCGCCTGGACGCGCTGGTCGAGCACACGCTGGCCGAGGGCGCCGACGACCGCTTCGGCTTCTTCGGTCTGCGCACCCTGCACAGCCGCTACCTGCTGCGCCACCCGATCACCCGCCAGGTGATCGAGACCCCGCAGCACTTCATGCTGCGCGTGGCGTGCGGCCTCGCCGAGAACGACAGCGTCCAGGCCGTCGAGGAAGTGGCCTCGCTCTACCGGCTGATGAGCCGCCTCGACTACCTGCCGTCCTCCCCCACGCTCTTCAACTCCGGCACCCGGCACCCGCAGATGTCCTCCTGCTACCTGCTGGACTCCCCGCTGGACGAGCTCGACTCGATCTACGACCGCTACCACCAGGTCGCGCGCCTGTCGAAGCACGCCGGCGGCATCGGCCTCTCGTACTCGCGCATCCGCGCCCGCGGTTCGCTGATCCGCGGCACGAACGGCCACTCCAACGGCATCGTGCCGTTCCTGAAGACCCTCGACGCCTCCGTCGCCGCCGTGAACCAGGGCGGCCGCCGCAAGGGCGCCGCCGCGGTCTACCTGGAGACCTGGCACGCGGACATCGAGGAGTTCCTGGAGCTCCGCGACAACACGGGCGAGGACCAGCGCCGTACGCACAACCTGAACCTGGCGCACTGGGTGCCGGACGAGTTCATGCGCCGCGTGAACGCGGACGCCGACTGGTCGCTGTTCTCCCCGGCCGACGTGCCCGAGCTGGTCGACCTGTGGGGCGACGAGTTCGACGCCGCCTACCGCAAGGCCGAGGCGGCGGGCCTCGCCCGCAAGACCATGCCCGCCCGCGACCTGTACGGCCGGATGATGCGCACCCTCGCGCAGACCGGTCAGGGCTGGATGACCTTCAAGGACGCCTCCAACCGCACGGCGAACCAGACCGCCGAGCCGGGCACCGTCGTCCACTCCTCGAACCTGTGCACCGAGATCATCGAGGTCACCAACGACGGCGAGACCGCCGTCTGCAACCTGGGCTCGGTCAACCTGGGCGCGTTCGTCCTCGCCGAGACCGGTGAGATCGACTGGGAGCGGCTGGACGAGACCGTCCGCACGGCCGTCACCTTCCTCGACCGCGTCGTGGACATCAACTTCTACCCGACCGAGCAGGCCGGCCGCTCCAACGCCCGCTGGCGTCCGGTGGGCCTGGGCGCGATGGGCCTCCAGGACGTCTTCTTCAAGCTGAAGCTGCCGTTCGACTCCCCCGAGGCGAAGGCGCTGTCCACCAAGCTCTCCGAGCGCATCATGCTGGCCGCGTACGAGGCCTCCTGCGACCTCGCCGAGCGCAGCGGCCCGCTCCCGGCCTGGGAGCAGACCCGTACCGCCCGCGGTGTCCTGCACCCGGACCACTACGAGGTCGAGCTGAACTGGCCCGAGCGCTGGGACGCCCTGCGCGCCCGCGTCGCGAAGAGCGGCATGCGCAACTCGCTGCTGCTGGCCATCGCCCCGACGGCGACGATCGCCTCGATCGCCGGTGTGTACGAGTGCATCGAGCCGCAGGTCTCCAACCTCTTCAAGCGCGAGACGCTGAGCGGTGAGTTCCTCCAGGTCAACGGCTACCTGGTGGAGGAGCTGAAGAAGCTCGGCGTGTGGGACGCCCAGACCCGCGAGGCGCTGCGCGAGTCCAGCGGCTCGGTCCAGGGCTTCGGCTGGATCCCGGCCGAGGTGCGCGAGCTGTACCGCACGGCGTGGGAGATCCC
Organism: Streptomyces sp. NPDC001903; assembly: GCF_042891345.1. Classification (NCBI taxonomy): domain Bacteria; kingdom Bacillati; phylum Actinomycetota; class Actinomycetes; order Kitasatosporales; family Streptomycetaceae; genus Streptomyces; species Streptomyces sp. NPDC001903. The sequence continues at coordinate 316,450 of NZ_JBIASZ010000001.1, read as the reverse complement.
GCAGCGCGGCCTGATCGACATGGCGGCGGCCCGTACGCCGTTCCTCGACCAGTCGCAGTCGCTGAACCTGTTCCTGGAGACGCCGACCATCGGGAAGCTGTCCTCGATGTACGCGTACGCCTGGAAGCAGGGTCTGAAGACCACGTACTACCTGCGTTCGCGCCCGGCGACGAAGATCGCCCGAGCCGCGTCCGCGTCCGCCGTTCCGGCCGCCGCCACCCCGCTCCCGCAGGCCGTCGACGCCGATGCCCTGGCCTGCTCCCTTGAGAACCCCGAGTCCTGCGAGGCCTGCCAGTAATGAGCTCCACCGACAAGAAGAACCTGCTCGACCCGGGCTTCGAGCTGACTCTCCGTCCCATGCGCTACCCGGACTTCTACGAGCGCTACCGGGACGCGATCAAGAACACCTGGACCGTCGAGGAGGTCGACCTCCACTCGGACGTCGCCGACCTCGCGAAGCTGACGCCGGCCGAGCAGCACATGATCGGCCGCCTGGTCGCGTTCTTCGCGACGGGCGACTCGATCGTCTCGAACAACCTGGTGCTGACGCTCTACAAGCACATCAACTCCCCGGAGGCGCGCCTGTACCTGTCGCGCCAGCTGTTCGAGGAGGCCGTGCACGTCCAGTTCTATCTGACGCTGCTCGACACCTACCTGCCCGACCCGGACGACCGCGCGGCCGCCTTCGACGCCGTCGAGGAGATCCCCTCGATCCGCGAGAAGGCGCAGTTCTGCTTCAAGTGGATGGACTCGGTCGAGAAGATCGACCGGCTGGAGACGCAGGCCGACCGCCGCCGCTTCCTGCTGAACCTGATCTGCTTCGCGGCGTGCATCGAGGGCCTGTTCTTCTACGGCGCCTTCGCCTACGTGTACTGGTTCCGCTCGCGCGGCCTGCTGCACGGTCTCGCCACCGGCACCAACTGGGTGTTCCGCGACGAGACCATGCACATGAACTTCGCGTTCGAGGTCGTGGACACCGTCCGCAAGGAGGAGCCGGAGCTCTTCGACGACGCCCTCCAGCAGCAGGTCACCGACATGCTGAAGGAGGCCGTCGAGGCCGAGCTGCAGTTCGGCCGCGACCTGTGCGGTGACGGCCTGCCGGGCATGAACACCGAGTCGATGCGCGAGTACCTGGAGTGCGTCGCGGACCAGCGCCTGGTCCGCCTCGGCTTCCCCGCGGTGTACGGCTCGCAGAACCCGTTCTCGTTCATGGAGCTGCAGGGCGTCCAGGAGCTGACGAACTTCTTCGAGCGCCGCCCGTCGGCCTACCAGGTCGCGGTCGAGGGCACGGTCGACCTGGACGAGGACTTCTAAGTCCCCTCCGGCCGCCGTCGGTACGGCTTGATAGCGTCCCCGCCCATGGGGAGCAACACCCGGTCATCCGGGTTCTCGGGCGGGGGCGCTTCGCCGTGTCCGGGGCCGGCGGCATGACCGCCGGCGGGTGGGCGGGACGCGCCCGGCTGCGGCCGGGAGGCCTGCTGTACGGGGGCGCCGTCGGGTCGGCCGGTGTGCACGCGCACCACTCCGTGCAGGTCATCGCGGCGCTGGGCGGCGACGAGCTGCTGATGGCCGGGCCGGACGGGGAACCCGTCGGGTGCCGGGCGTACGTGGTCCCGGCCGGGGTGCGACACGCGGTGCTGCGCGGGGTGCCGTGCGGGGTGGTGGTGCACTACGACCCGCTCTCCACCGCGGGGCGCCGGCTCGCGGCGCTGGCGGGGAACGCGGGGGACCTCGTACCGGCCGACGCCCTGCCCGCCGACGCCTTCGAGGCGGCGTGCGCGCTGGACGCCGTACTGCCCGGAGGGCCGCAGCCCGTCGCGGCGGCGCATCCGGGGCTGGCGCGGGTGCTGGAGTGGCTGCCCGGGCGGGAGTCGGTGCGGCTGTCGCGGGCGGCCGAGGTGGCGTGCCTGTCGGAGAGCCGCCTCGCGCACCTGTTCCGGGCGGAGCTCGGGCTGCCGTTCCGTCCGTACGTGCTGTGGCTGCGGCTGATGCGGGCCGCCGAACTCGCCTCCCAGGGGCACTCCCTGACGGACGCGGCGCACGGCGCGGGCTTCGCCGACGGGGCGCACCTCAGCCGCGTGTGGCGGCGGATGTTCGGGATCGCGCCGTCGGACTTCACCCGCACCATCCAGTGGATGTAGCAGGTTCGTTCAAGCGCCGCAGGGCCCCGCGGCCGCACCGTGGACGCATGCGAAACGTACTGAAGACCTGCATCGCCGCATGCGCGCCGAAGACCATGCCGGCCGCCGTGCGCGCGGCCTTCGAGGCCGAGCTGCTGCGCGCCCGCGACGCCTCGCCCGACACCGCCGCCATGTGGGACGCCCTGGAGCGGGCGCACATCATCTCCCAGGCCTGGCCCTGGCCCCACACCCGCGCCCACTGGCACATGTTCCGGCTCGCGGTGCGCTGCCGGGACCGGGCGGAGACGGTGGGGCAGGTGGTGCGGATCCTGGTGGCGGGGGCCGGTTCAGTGACCGGACGCGTGCCGTACGGCAACACCGGCCGCACGGCCGCGGGGCTGTTCGCGCCGATGCCGCTCCCGGAGGACCTGCGGGTGCTGCTGGGCCGCGCGTAGCTGCCGGTCGACGCGGCGGTCACGCAGGACTCCGTGGAGGGCCGGAGCGAGGAGGAGGACGGCCAGGGCGAGGACGACGAGGTAGTCGAGGAAGGTGCTCATGACTCCACTCTCGTCAGCGCGGCAAAAGCCGGACAGCGGCAGGACTGTCATGGAAGAGCGAATTACTGCCACACTGGGTCCATGCTGAAGAACGTGGCCGTGGCCCTCGTCGACGGAGTGGCGCCCTTCGAGTTCGGGATCTTCTGCGAGGTCTTCGGGATCGACCGGAGCGAGCAGGGGCTGCCGGTGTACGACTTCGCGGTGTGCGCGGCGGAGGAAGGCCCGCTGGCCATGGCGGACGTCGGCTTCACCATCGCGCCGGCGCACGGGTTGGAGCGGCTGGAGGAGGCCGATCTCATCTGCCTGCCCGCCGACCGGAAGGCGCCGGTGCGGGACTACCCCGAGCCCTTCCTCGACGCCCTGCGCCGGGCCGTCGACCGGGGTGCCCGGGTGCTGAGCGTGTGCAGCGGGGCCTTCGTGCTGGGCTCCGCCGGCCTGCTCGACGACCGGCGCTGCACCACGCACTGGATGCACGCGCCGGCCCTGGCCCGGCGGTTCCCGAAGGCGAGGGTGGATCCCGACGTGCTGTACGTGGACGAGGGCACGGTGATCACCGCCGCGGGCACGGCTTCGGGCATCGACGCGTGCCTGCACGTGGTCCGCCAGGAGCACGGCGCCGAGGTGGCCAACACCATCGCCCGGCGGATGGTCGTCCCGCCGCACCGGGACGGCGGCCAGGCGCAGTTCATCCGGCGGCCGCTGCCGCGCACGGCCTGCGACACGGTGGGCGAGGTGATCGGCTGGATGGCCCGCCACCTGGACGAGGAGATCACCGTCGAACAGCTCGCGGAGCGCGCGCACATGTCACCGCGCACCTTCGCGCGCCGCTTCCTCCAGGAGACCGGGACGACCCCGTACCAGTGGGTGCTGCGCCAGCGCGTCCTGCTGGCGCAGGAGCTCCTGGAGGCCACGGACGACACGGTCGACGCGATCGCGGGCCGCAGCGGCTTCGGCAACGCGGCTGCCCTGCGCCACCACTTCCTGCGCGCCCTGGGCACGACGCCCAACGCCTTCCGCCGCACGTTCCGGGGCCCGCAGGCCGTGGCCTAGGGGGTGTCGTCGAAGTAGCTTCGTCCGCCCGTGAGGGCCAGAAGGGACTTTGACGACACCCCCTAGGCTCTTCGCCCCCGCGGGCGCCCCGGGCGTGCGGACGACTCAGGCGTTGGGGACGGTCTCGTAGCGCGGGGTGCCCTCTTCCATCTGGCGCAGGGCGTCCTTGCGGTCCCGCTTCGAGAGCCGGTCGATGTACAGGTACCCGTACAGGTGGTCCGTCTCGTGCTGGAGGCAGCGCGCGAAGTAGCCCGTGCCGCGCACCTTGATCGGGTTGCCCTGCGCGTCCTGGCCGGTCACCTCGGCGTAGTCCGGGCGGGCCAGCGAGGCGTACGCGGTCGGGACCGACAGGCAGCCCTCGTTGGAGTCGTCGAGCACGCGGGAGCCGGCCGGCAGCTCCACCAGCTTCGGGTTGACCACGACACCGGTGTGGCGCAGGCCCTCGTCGTCCGGGCAGTCGTAGACGAAGACCTTGGCGTCCACGCCGATCTGGTTCGCGGCCAGGCCCACGCCCTCGGCGGCCTTCTGGCTGGCGAACATGTCGTCGATCAGCTGCGCCAGTTCGTCGCCGAACTCGGTGACGTCCTTGCACTCACGGTGCAGGACGGGGTTGCCGACCACCGTGATCGGGCGGGCGGTGCCGCGCTCGCGGTGGGCGAGCTCGCGCGCCTCACAGTCCTCGGTGTCCACGACGTACCCGTCGTTGACGATCTCGACGACCTCGTTCTCCTGCTGCGCCATGTCCGCCGTACGCCTTCCGTAAGTCCACCCGTTCGCAATGTGCCGGTACAGCCTACGGTGCCGGGTCAGCAGACCTCTTCGAGATCCCGCCATTCACGGGTGTCCGGGCTGTCCGCGACCCAGCCGTCGAGCAGTCCGCGCACCAGGCCGGCCGGCGCCGCGATCCCGCACTCGCGCTCGGGCACCCAGAGCGGGCCGGAACCGTTCGTACGGTGGCCCAGCGGTCCCGGGTGCCCCGGCTCGCTGTGGTCGTGCGGGTCCAGGTGTTCCCCGTCGCCCTCGCCGCTCGGCATCACGCTCTCCGAGCAGGTCCGGCACAGCAGCCGCACCGAGGACGACCAGTCCTCGGCGGCGAAGCCCGCGTCCGAGGCCAGCTGCTCCAGTGCGTCGCGGTCCTCCTCGGTGGCCGCCTCCAGCAGCACCACCCAGGTCGGCACCGGCGAGGGGGCCCACAGCTCGATCTCGTCGAAGACCGGGTAGGAGGGGCCGGCCGCGGTGACCCGCTCGCCGTGCGGGACCCCGTCGTGCAGGACGACCTCGCCCCAGCGCCGCCCCGAGGAGGGCAGCGGGATCGACAGGACCTCCATGCGGGCCGGGTCCAGCCGGCGGCCCCAGACCACCTCGGCCTCCCCCTCCGGGGACAGCCGTACGGCGGCGCTGCCGAGCTCCATGCCGACCGGCTCGCCGCTGCCCTTGGCGGGGTGGGTGCCCGAGCCGTGCGGGTCCCCGGGCACCTTCAGCCCGTACGCCTGCCAGGCCCTGCGGGCCAGCGGCCAGTCCTGCAGCGCGGTCGCGGCGATGCCGACGTTCCACCAGTCCGGGGCGCCGGTCTCGCGGTCCAGCAGGGCCACGGCGCGCAGCCCGGCGGCCCGGGCCTGCTCCCAGTCGTGCCGGAACTTGTGCAGCAGGGCGAGGTTGAACCAGGACTCGGACAGCCAGGGCTCCAGGTCCGCGGCTCTGGTCAGCAGCGCGCCCGCGTCCTCGTACCGCCCGTCGCCGATCAGCGTGAACGCGCGGTCGGTGGCCTGCCGCCACGAGGCGGAGGGCCTGTGCCGTACCTTCCCGAAGATCCTCACGATTCCCGCCTGCCGGTCCAACGGTGCAGCCTTGCGGACACCCTCACGGACACTCCTACTGGCATCCAACCATGCCCACTCGGACGGCCGCTCATTACCCATGGGTTACCCAGGTGGAACGGGAACAACTCTGTCACGTCCGCCCCTGGCCAGAACCCTGGCCAGACACTCCACGACCTCCGGCTGGTAGTCGCGCCCGGTGCCCAGCCGCAACTGCTCCAGGGCCGCGAGGGGGCCGCCCGGGTGACGGGTCCCGCCGAGCAGGTCCTCGTACGCGTTGACCGCCCGCACGATGCGCGCGAGGGCGGGCTGCTCCCGGTAGGGGTCCGCCTGCCGCTCCACGATGACGGCCACCTCGGCGGGCACCCCGGTCTGCCGGGCGACGTCCCCGCCGAGCGCCGCGATCCGGCGGGCCTCGGCGGCCGGCAGCCCGGCGGTGGCCCCGGCGCGGACCGGGTCGACGAGCGAGAGCTGGCCGATGTCGTGCATGAGGGCGGCGTACTCCAGCACCGTGAGCTCCCGCTCCGAGAGGCCCAGCTCCCGGCCGACGGCGCAGCTCAGGGCGGCGACGCGGCGGGAGTGCCCCGGGCGGGTGTACCCGGCGATCTCGGTGGCGCGGGCCAGGGAGGTGATGGTCTGGCGGTAGGTGGTGCGGATCGCGGTGATCCGGTGGAAGGACAGCTGGGTCAGCAGCAGCGGCAGGCAGAAGACGGGCAGGGCCCACAGGCCGGCGACGGCCACGCCGAGGGCCATGACGACCCCGGTGGCGCAGATCGCCGAGCCGATGCCGAGCTGGGCGCGCAGCTCGTCGCGGAGCAGGGGCCCGTACGGCCAGCCCGTGCGGGCGCGGGCCAGGGCGGCGGCGAGCACGGCGTCGCACTGGGCGGTGAGGCCGAGCAGGAGGAGCAGGAAGAGGACGAGGTACGGGCCCTGCCCGACCCCCTCCTCCAGCCGCCCGGAGTTGTAGAGCGGCTGGAAGCAGACGGCGGCGAAGGCGACGGTGAGCACCCGGCGGGCCAGGTGGTCGGCGGCGGGGGCGCGGCCGCGGGCGATGCGGGGGACGATCCCGGCGAGGGCCGCGGCGGCCACGACCGTCACGATCTGGAGCACCCCGTGGTGGGTGGGCTCGGCGGCGTCCGAGCCGAGCAGGGCGTAGGCGAGGGCGCCGGCGAAGGCCAGCGGGGCGGGCCGGCGGTCGTCGGCGGCGTCCGGTGCGGCTGCCGCGGGGGCCCAGGCACCCCAGGAGTCGCGGGGGTCGCGGGCGTCACGGGGGCCGCGCGGGTCCCGGGGGTCGCGGCTGTCGCGGCGAGCCAGCTCGCCGCAGGCGATCAGGGCGCCGAAGGCCAGGGCGGTGCCGGGTTCGACGAGGCCGTTCCACAGGGTGTGCCCGAGCGCGACCAGGGTGAGCGCCACGGCGGCCCCGCGCACCCCCCACACCACCGCTGCCCGGGCGACCGCGCCGCTCACGGCCCGCCCCCGCCGTCGGATTCACGGCCGCCCGGCGGGTCCACGGTCCGTACGCGCGTCCGGGCCCCCTGGGCCGGCAGCCCGGACAGCGCGGGCCCGCCGGCGTCCGGGTCCGCCGCGGCGGGGGCCGCCGCCCGGCCGCGGGCGGATCCGGCCGGGATCACCTGGAGGTCGTCCTCGTCCGCGGTGACCACCGGGTGCCAGCCGTCCCGGCCGATCGCCTCGACCAGCGCGCGCACCATCACCGGGTCGAAGTGGGCCCCGGCGCACCGCTCCAGCTCGGCCAGGGCCACCGGCACCGGCCGGGCCCGGCTGTACGAGCGGGTCGAGGTCATCGCGTCGAAGGCGTCGGCCACCGCCACCACCCGGGCCGGCACCGGGATCTGCTCGCCGGTCAGCCCGTACGGGTATCCGGAGCCGTCGACCCGCTCGTGGTGGTGCAGGATCGCGGACCGCGCCTCGCCCAGGAAGCCGATGCCGCGCACCATCTCGTGCCCGTACTCGGGATGCAGCTCGATGACCCGGCGCTCCTCCGGTGTCAGCGGGCCGTCCTTGCGCAGCAGCCGGGTGGGGACGCCGAGCTTGCCGAGGTCGTGCAGGATCCCGGCGATGCGGACGACTTCGAGCCGGTCCCCGTCCATGCCCAGCTCGCGGGCGATCATCGCGGAGGCCTGGCCGACGCGCTCGCCGTGGCCGCGCGTGTAGCGGTCCTTGAGCTCGACGGCCTGGACGAGGGCCCGGATCGTGGCCTGGTGGGCGGCCCGTTCGCGGTGGTACTGGGCGAAGACCCAGCAGGAGATGTACATCGGCAGCAGGACGAGCAGCGCGGCCGGCAGCCCGTAGGGGCTGCGCCACAGGACGGCCATCATCAGCCCGGCGAGGCCGTGCACGCAGTGCGGGACCAGGGAGCGGGTGAGCGGTCCGCGCCATGCGGAGCGCAGGGGCCGGCCTTCGGCGGCGGCCAGGACGGCCGCGTCGAGGACGGCCAGTACGAGGCAGAAGGCGGCGGCCGCGGCCACCGCGGGCAGCAGCACGTACGGGAAGGGCGCGAAGTCCGCGGCCCGGCCGGGCGGGGAGCCGGCGGAAGGAGCGCCGCCCAGCAGCCCGAACGTCCGCCCCGCGGCCCAGGCCGCGACGGCCTGCTGCGCCGCGTGCCATACGCGCCGGACCCAGGCGGGCCGCCGGACCACCGCCTGGGCGAACCCGCCGGGCAGCGCGACGAGCGCGGCGGCGGCGGGCGGCAGCAGGAAGACGGCGGCGAGCAGCACGGGGAAGAAGGAGCCGATGCCCTCGGGGGCCCGCTTGCCCGCCTGCGGGCAGATCCTGGCCAGTTCGCAGCCGAGGTAGAGGAGGGCCAGCAGCGCGACGGCGGTCCAGGGCGTGCCGGAATCGGCGAGGGCCGGGGCGGTGCAGGCGAATGCCGCGAGGACGGCGCACAGGACGACGGTCCACATGAGGGAAGGGCGCGCCGCCGGCGGAAGTCCCCGCATGGCGCTCTCCTCCCCTGTGCCGTGCACACCGTTTGGGGAGAATAAGTGGGGCCCCCTCGTACAGGGGGCCACATTTTCGTATTGCGCCGTACGTGCACCCCCGGATTAGCACCATCGAGTGAACGATTCGGCTTCCAGGGGCGGTTGTTCGATCAGCCGGTGGCGGGGTCCGCGGTCACGTCGTGTTCGGGGACGGCCTGGCCGGAACGGATCAGCTCGATCCGTCCCATCACCTTCGAACGCAGGTCGGTCGGCACGTCGTCCGAACCGCAGCAGCGCTTCACCAGCTTCTTGACGGCCTGCTCCAGGCCGTACTTCTCCAGGCAGGGATTGCATTCGCCGAAGTGCGTCTCGAACTTCGTGCAATCGCTGTCCGGCATCTCGTGGTCCAGGAACTCGTACAGGTGGTCCAGGACCTCAGAGCAATCCGTCTCGTGCGGCTCTCCGCAGCTCATGAGCCCGAGCCTTTCAGGTCGTTCGACTCTCCCGCGCCCGCGGGGACCAGCCCGCGCTCACGGGCATAGTCCTCCAGCATTCCGCGGAGTTGACGGCGGCCACGGTGCAGTCGCGACATGACCGTACCGATGGGTGTACCCATGATGTCCGCGATCTCCTTGTACGCAAAGCCCTCTACGTCGGCAAGATAGACCGCGATGCGGAACTCCTCCGGAATGGCCTGGAGCGCTTCCTTCACATCCGAATCGGGCAGGTGGTCGAGCGCCTGCGATTCGGCGGAACGAAGGCCCGTCGACATGTGCGACTCGGCGCGCGCGAGCTGCCAGTCCTCGATCTCCTCGGCCGCGCTGCGCTGCGGTTCACGCTGCTTCTTGCGGTAGGAGTTGATGAACGTGTTGGTCAGAATGCGGTAGAGCCACGCCTTGAGGTTGGTGCCCTCGCGGAACTGGTGGAAGGACGCGTATGCCTTCGCATACGTCTCCTGGACCAGGTCCTCGGCGTCGGCCGGATTGCGCGTCATGCGCAGCGCGGCCGAGTACATCTGGTCGAGGTAGCCGAGGGCGTCCCTCTCGAAGCGCGCGTTGCGCTCCGGGGTGGTCTCCTCCGCGTGGCCTTCGTCGGTCCCAGCGACAGGACCCACCTCCTCCGACTGCGTGACGGCTCCGAAAGCGGACCCGCTCGAATCGGAGAATAGTCGACCATCCCGGCCCTCCGCCGCCTGAAGCGGGCGGCGCTTGGGCGCGGGCAGGACCGTCCAGTCCAGGCCTGCCGCCTGCGGACGGTGCTGGCTGATGACCTGGGTCATGCGCTCCCTCTCCTCCGACTGATCCCGTGCGTTCTGACATTCCGCACAACAGAAGGGTCGGGCCGCGCATTCCCCGGCGGGGCCAGGGGCTTCGGCCTCTGTCAGGTGGGGACGCGCGATGTGATACGGGTCACCCGCGCGCCCGTCTCGATCCCTGGACCGCTTCCGTCAGAGGGGCAGTCCGGCGAGCCATCCGGTGACGGACTCCGTGATCACCACGAGGGCCTCGTCCTGGGTCAGGTCCGCCTTCTTCGGCACGGCGAAGCCGTGATCGGCGTGCGGGACCTCCACCAGTTCGTACGGTGCCCGCGCGGTCGGCGGCGGGAACTCCTCCGGCCGCCCGAAGGGGTCCCGGCCCCCTTGGACCACCAGGGTGGGCCGGCCGGCGCCGGTGAGCTCCTCGGCCCGGGACTTCTCGGGCCGGCCCGGCGGGTGCAGCGGGAACGCCAGGGCCAGCACCCCGGCGGCCCCCAGCTCGGCGGCGGTCCGGCAGGCCACCCGGGCCCCGGCGCTGCGGCCGCCCGCCACCACCGGCAGCCCGGGCCCGGCCAGCGCCGGCCACAGGCCCCGCCAGCCCTCGTCCAGCACCTTGGGTGCGGCGGCCACCTTCTTGCCGGCGACCCGCCACGGCTGCTCGACCAGCGCCACGGTGACCCCGTGGGCGGGCAGGGCGGCGGCCAGGGCCACGAGGTCGCGGGCCTCGATCCCGCCGCCGGCGCCGTGGCTGACGGCCAGCACGAGGCGGGCGGCCGTACGGGCGGGGGCGGGGTGCCAGGTGATGCGGGCCTCGCCCGCCGGGGTGTCGACGCTCTCGGTGCGCGTACGCGTGGTCATGACGCCCATCCTGCCCGGGACGCGGGTCGGGCCCGGCCCGACCCGAGGGGCACGGCGTGGAGGGACACGGCCTGCAGGGACACCCCCTGGAGGGATAGGGCCTAGAAGAGCGTGGCCTCCTCCGGCGCCGCCAGCTCGTGGAGCAGCTCCGGCCCGTTGTTGCGTACGTTGCTTACGGCGGTGGAGACCGGGTACGCGCGCATCAGCCCGCCCGGCGGCGGCGCGAGCAGGGCCTGGAGCTCGTCGGTGTCGGTCCGGGCCGGGTCCAGCCAGGCGTCCCAGCGGTCCGGGGTCAGCATCAGCGGCATCCGGGGGTGGATCTCGGCGAGCGAGGCGGGCCCCTCGGCGGGAGCCACGCCCAGCGGCCCGGTCTCGGCTTCGGCGGTGATCACGGAGCAGGTGGCCCACCAGGCCTGCTGGTGGTCGCCGGGGAGCGTCGGGTCGCGCCAGAACTCGTATATGCCGGCCATGGCGAAGACGGAGCCGTCGGCGGGGAGCACGAAGTAGGGCTGCTTGCGCGCCCGCTTCTTCTTGCCCTCGACCTCCAGCTGCCGCTCGTCGTGGGCGGTGACCCACTCGTAGTAGCCGTCGGCGGGGACGATGCAGCGGCGCTGCGCGAAGGGGCGGCGGAAGGAGGGCTTCTCCGCCACGGTCTCGGAGCGGGCGTTGATCATCCGGGCGGCGCCGTCGGGGTTCTTGGCCCAGGAGGGGACGAGCCCCCACTTCACCGTGCGCAGCTGCCGAACCGGACGCGGGTCCGGAGCGTCTTTCACGGGACGGTCGAGGACGACGTGGACCTCCTTCGTCGGCGCCACGTTCCAGTCGGGGGCCAACGTCTCCTCGGGCTCCCACTTCTCGATGCCGAAGGCCTCCACCAGGTCCTCCGGCCGACGACTCGCTGCATACCGTCCGCACATGGCTGCCAGACTGCCATCCCACCCGCCCACCACCGCAAGGAGTCCGCCACTCCATGAACAGCTCCCCGGACAGCTCCGCGACCGCCGGCCTGTGGGACCGGCTCACGGGCATACAGACCCCGCCGGCCCTGTGGCTGGTGATCGTGACGGGCGTGGCCGCCCTGGCCGCCGTGGGGCCGCGCCCGCTGTGGCGGCTGTCGCGCAACGCCGTGACCATCGCCCACGAGGGCGGGCACGGACTGCTGGCCCTGCTGACCGGGCGGCGGCTGGACGGAATCCGGCTGCACTCCGACACCAGCGGGGTCACCGTCAGCCGCGGCAAGCCGACCGGGCCCGGGATGATCCTGACCGCCGCGGCCGGGTACACGGCGCCCTCGCTCCTCGGGCTCGGCGGGGCCGCCCTGCTGTCGGCCCACCGGATCACCCTGCTGCTGTGGGCGGCCACCGCGCTGCTGCTGGCGATGCTGGTGATGATCCGCAACGCCTACGGCGCCCTGACGGTGGTGCTGTCGGGCGCCGCGTTCGTACTGGTCTCCTGGCTGGCCCCGGCCGAGGTCCAGGCGCTCTTCGCGTACCTGGTGGTGTGGTTCCTGCTGCTGGGCGGGGTGCGGCCGGTCTTCGAGCTGGGGGCCAAGCGCCGGCACGGCGGGGCGCCGGATTCCGACGCGGACCAGCTGGGGCGGCTCACGCACGTCCACCCGGTGGCCTGGCTGCTCCTCTTCCACGCCGTCGCGCTGTGCTCGCTCATCGGCGGCGGGCGCTGGCTCCTCGACCTCTGAGACGATCTCCGAGACGTCCGAGAGGTCCGAGACCTCAGGGGCGTCCGGGTCCGGCCTCCGTGTCCGATACCGCGCGTCCAACCTCCGAGACCAGCGTGCGATCAAGATCTGGGTCCGGGACGAGCCACTAAAGTGGGGGCCATGACCGAGACCCCCGCGCTCCCCGCCCTCTGGCCCGCCCCGCTCGCCGACGGCACCGTCCACGCCACCGTCACCGTGCCCGGGTCGAAGTCGGTCACCAACCGCGCCCTCGTCCTCGCCGCGCTCGCCGCCGAGCCGGGCTGGGTGCGCCGCCCGCTGCGCTCGCGCGACTCCCAGCTGATGTCGGACGCCCTGCGCGCGCTGGGCGTCGGCATCGAGGAGACCGCGTCCTCCAGCTCCGGCGACGGGGCCGGCGGCGAGGCCTGGCGGGTCATCCCGGCCGCCCTGCACGGTCCGGCCACCGTGGACGTCGGCAACGCGGGCACGGTCATGCGCTTCCTGCCGCCCGTCGCCACCCTGGCCGCCGGCGACATCCGCTTCGACGGCGACCCGCGCTCCTACGAGCGCCCGCTCGGCCAGGTCATCAGCGCCCTGCGCACCCTCGGCGCCCGCATCGACGACGACGGCCGGGGCGCGCTGCCGCTGACCGTCCAGGGCGGCGGAGCCCTGGAGGGCGGCGTCGTCGAGATCGACGCCTCCAACTCCTCGCAGTTCGTCTCGGCGCTGCTGCTGTCCGGCCCGCGCTTCAACCAGGGCGTCGAGGTCCGGCACACCGGCACCACCCTGCCGTCGATGCCGCACATCCGGATGACGGTGGAGATGCTGCGCGCGGCGGGCGCCCAGGTCGACACCCCCGAGGCGGGCGGCGAGCCGAACGTGTGGCGGGTGGCGCCGAGCGCCCTGCTGGGCCGTGACGTGGTCGTGGAGCCGGACCTGTCGAACGCGCAGCCGTTCCTGGCCGCGGCCCTGATCACGGGCGGTACGGTCACCATCCGCGACTGGCCGCGCCGCACCACGCAGCCCGGCGACGAGCTGCGCCGGATCTTCACGGAGATGGGCGGCTCCTGCGAGCTGACCGACGCGGGCCTGGTCTTCACCGGCAGCGGCAAGATCCACGGCATCGACGTGGACCTGGGCGAGGTCGGCGAGCTCACCCCCGGCATCGCGGCCGTCGCGGCGCTGGCCGACTCCCCGTCCACCCTGCGCGGGGTGGCGCACCTGCGGCTGCACGAGACGGACCGGCTCGCGGCGCTGACCGCGGAGATCAACGGGCTCGGCGGCGAGGTCACCGAGACCGCCGACGGCCTGCACATCCGCCCGCGCCCGCTGCACGGCGGCGTGTTCCACACGTACGACGACCACCGGATGGCCACCGCGGGCGCGGTGATCGGCCTGGCGGTGGAGGGCGTGCAGATCGAGAACGTGGCGACGACCGCGAAGACCCTGCCGGACTTCCCGAAGATGTGGGCCGACATGCTCGGTCAAGCGACGCGAGTAGCGGGAGCGTAGGCCCCGTCATGCGCAGGTACGGCAAGCACACCGACGAGGACGACATCCGCCAGCGGCCCAACCCCAAGGGCAACCGGCCCCGGACCACCATCCGGCCCAAGCACGAGGACGCGGCCGAGGGCTTCGTCCTGACCGTCGACCGCGGCCGGCTGACCTGCCTGGTCGACGGCCGCACCATCCACGCGATGAAGGCCCGCGAGCTGGGCCGCAAGGCCGCGGTGGTCGGTGACCGCGTCTGGATCGTCGGCGATCTGACCGGCAAGAAGGACACCCTCGCGCGGATCGTGCGGATCGAGGAGCGCAAGTCCGTCCTGCGGCGCACCGCGGACGACGACGACCCGTACGAGCGGGTGGTCGTCGCCAACGCGGACCAGCTGGCGATCGTCACGGCGCTGGCCGACCCGGAGCCGCGGCCCCGGATGATCGACCGCTGTCTGGTGGCCGCGTACGACGCCGGGCTGGAGCCGCTGCTGGTGCTCACCAAGTCGGACCTGACCTCCGCGGACAAGATCCTGGAGATCTACTCCACCTTCGGCCTGAACTACGTGGTGACCAACCGCGAGGAGCTGGCGACGGGCGACGCCGCCGACCGGGTGCGCGAGCGCCTGAACGGCAGGATCACCGCCTTCGTCGGCCACTCGGGCGTCGGCAAGACCACGCTGGTGAACTCCCTGGTCGCCGAGGGCCGCCAGCGCGCCACCGGCCACGTCAACGCGGTGACCGGCCGCGGCCGGCACACCACCACCTCGGCGCTCGCGCTGCCGCTGCCGGGCGGCGACGGCTGGGTCATCGACACCCCCGGCGTGCGGTCCTTCGGCCTGCACCACGTGGACCCGTCCCGGGTGATCCTGGCCTTCCCCGAGCTCGTGCCGGGTACGGAGGACTGCCCGCGGGCGTGCAGCCACGACGAGCAGGACTGCGCGCTCGACAAGTGGGTGGAGGACGGCCACGCCGATCCGGCCCGCCTGTACTCGCTGCGGCGGCTCCTGGAGACCCGCGAGCGCCGCGAAGGAGACTGATCGTCCGGCGGGGTTTGCCACGCGCCGGGTCTGGTAAATGCATAATCGCACCACGTGACACGACGTCACCTGACGCGGGGAGGCATTCGCCATGGCCTGGCTGCTGGTGGTCGTCGCCGGAATCCTGGAGACCGGCTTCGCGGTCTGCCTCAAGCTGTCGCACGGGTTCACCCGGCTGTGGCCGACCATCGCCTTCGCCGCCTTCGCCCTCGGCAGTTTCGGGCTGCTGACGCTGGCCCTGAAGAAGCTGGACGTGGGCCCGGCCTACGCGGTGTGGACGGGCATCGGGGCCGCCGGAACGGCCATCTACGGCATGGTCTTCCTCGGCGACCTCGTCTCGACGCTCAAACTCGTCTCGATCTCGCTGGTCATCCTGGGCGTCATCGGCCTCCAGCTGTCCGGTTCGGCTCACTGAGCAGGCGCAGCAGCCGCATCAGCTCCCCGAGCCCCGGCTCCTCGCCCGGCGCTATCACGTAGGAGAGCGCGAGGCGCACGGCGAGCTCGCAGTGCTGCGCCCCCTCCTCCGGGCTGAGCGTGGCCGAGGCCCGGTCGCGGACGGCCCGGGCCAGCTCCCCGGGCCCGGGGGCCGGAACCCCCGGCCGCACGCCCTGCCCGGGCGGCATCGGCAGGTTCCCGTCCCAGCACCCCGTCAGCAGCGCCCGTACGAGGGGACGCGCCCGGGCCGCGCGTACGGTCCATTCCGCGACCGAGGCGAGGCGCTCGGGGGCGGCGGCCGGGGAGCGCAGGACCCGGTCCACCCCTTCGAGGTACCAGTCGGCCTCGCGGCGCACGAGGGCTCTGCCCAGGCCCGCCTTGCCGCCGAACTCGTTGTAGAGGGTCTGGCGCGACACCCCGGCGGTGGCGGCCACGTCGACCATCCGCACGGACGGCCAGGGGCGCGCCAAGAGCGCCGCTCCCGCCGCTTCCAGCAAGGACTCCCGGGCTGCCGGCATGCGCGCCTCCCCGCTCGACTTCCCCCGCTCCGATTCCCCGCTCGGCTCCCCCGCCAGAGTTGACGGACCGACAGATCCTGTCAAGGGCGCCCCGGGGTCGCACCGTGGACGCCGTTCGCCGCCCGTGGACGGTCCCGATACTGTTCGAGCATGCCCGAGTATGACGATGACCTCCGCCTTGCCCTTGAGCTCGCCGACGCGGCGGACGCCGCCACGATGCAGCGGTTCCGCGCCCTCGATCTGAAGGTCGAGACGAAGCCGGACATGACCCCGGTCAGCGAGGCCGACAAGGCCGCCGAGGAGATCGTCCGGGCCGGGATCGAGGCCGCGCGGCCCGCCGACGCCATCCTGGGCGAGGAGTACGGGCTCAAGGGCAGCGGCCCGCGCCGCTGGGTCGTGGACCCGATCGACGGTACGAAGAACTACGTGCGCGGCGTCCCCGTCTGGGCGACGCTGATCTCGCTGATGGAGGAGGGCTCCGACGGGGTCTTCCGGCCGGTGGTCGGCGTGGTCTCGGCGCCGGCGCTGGGCCGCCGCTGGTGGGCGGCGCAGGGCGGGGGCGCGTACGCCGGCGGTGCGCTGGGCGGTGCACCCGTACCGCTCGGCGTCTCGAAGGTGGGCGCCCTCGGCGACGCCTCGTTCGCGTACTCCTCGCTGAGCGGCTGGGAGGAGCAGGGCCGGCTCCCCGGGTTCCTGGAGCTGACCCGGCAGTGCTGGCGCACCCGGGGCTACGGCGACTTCTGGCCGTACATGATGGTCGCGGAGGGCTCGCTGGACCTGTGCGCCGAGCCGGAGCTGAACCTGTGGGACATGGCGGCCATCGCGGTCGTGGTCCAGGAGGCGGGCGGCCGGTTCACCGGCCTGGACGGCGTGGAGGGCGTGCACGGCGGGAACGCGGCCGCCTCGAACGGGCTGTTGCACGAGGAGATGCTGGGGTACCTGCGCCCGCGCGCCTGAGCCGCCTGAGCCGTCCGGGTCCTGCATCCGAACAACCGGGTGCGCCCTCTTGATGACCCTCCGTACCCATGGGAATCTGAGACTCCTCCGCTTGTGCGCTTGTGAAGACCTTCTCTAAGTGCGCGGAGGACACTCCCCAGGAGGTGGCTCCCTTCATGCTCGTCCGCGACGCCATGAGCACCGTGATCCTCACCCTCGGACCCGCCCACACCCTCCGGCAGGCGGCCTGCCTGATGTCCGGCCGCCGGGTCGGCGCAGCCGTCGTCCTCGATCCCGACCACAGCGGCATCGGCATCCTGACCGAACGCGACATCCTCAACTCCATCGGCGCGGGCCACGATCCCGACCGGGAGTTCGTGGGCGCGCACACCACCAACAACGTGGTGTTCTGCACCCCGCAGGCCACCGTCCAGGAGGCCGCCGAGGCGATGGTCCGCGGCGGCTTCCGCCATCTGATCGTGCTGGAGCACGGCGGCCCCGTCGGGATCGTGTCCGTGCGCGACGTGATCCGCTGCTGGGTCCCGGCGCGGCGCAGCACCGTACCGGCGTAAAGCCGGAGGGCCGGACCCCGTCGGGGGTCCGGCCCTTCAACTCTCGGCGAGCGGGTCGGGTCAGCCGCGAAGGGCCTGGACCGCGGCCTCCAGCCGCTTGCCGAAGTCGGCGTCCGCCTGGCGGAAGTTGTTGATCGCGCGCTCGGCGATGTCGTCACGGGAGACCTTGGCGATGAAGCCGGACAGGTTCGCGATCAGACGGGCCTGCTCGTCCTCGGACATCAGGCGGTAGAGGTCGCCCGCCTGGACGAAGTCGCCGTCCTCGGAGTGGACCGGGGCGGCGTGGTTGCCCGTGCCGCCGGTGACGGGGGTGGACTGCCACAGCGGGCGGTCGGTCTGGAACGGGCCGCCGAAGCTGTTCGGCTCGTAGTTCTTCGCGCCCTTGTGGCGGCCGTCGTACAGGAAGCCGTCACGGGAGTTGGTGCGCGCCTCGGTGGCGTGCGGGCGGTTCACCGGCAGGTGGTCGGCGTTGATGCCGACGCGGTAGCGGTGGGCGTCGCCGTACGCGAAGAGGCGGCCCTGAAGCATCTTGTCCGGGGAGGGGCCGATGCCGGGGACGAAGTGCGCCGGGCTGAAGATGGACTGCTCGACCTCGGCGAAGACGTTCTCCGGGTTGCGGTTGAGCTCCAGCTTGCCGATCTCGATCGGCGGGTAGTCCTCGTGCGGCCACACCTTGGTGAGGTCGAACGGGTTGAAGCGGTACTCGGCCGCGTCGGCCGCCGGCATGATCTGGACCTGCACGGTCCAGGTCGGGAAGTCGCCGCGCTCGATGGACTCGCGCAGGTCGCGCTGGTGCGAGTCGGGGTCCTCACCGGCGAGGGCGTTGGCCTCGGCCTGGGTGAGGTTCTTGATGCCCTGGTCGGTCTTGAAGTGGTACTTGACCCAGAAGACCTCGCCGGCCTCGTTGTTCCACTGGAACGTGTGCGAGCCGTAGCCGTTCATGTGGCGGTAGGACGCCGGGATGCCGCGGTCGCCGAACAGCCAGGTCACCTGGTGGGTGGACTCGGGCGACAGACCCCAGAAGTCCCAGACGTTGTCCGCCTCCTGCGAGCCGGTGTACGGGTCGCGCTTCTGGGTGTGGATGAAGTCCGGGAACTTGATGGCGTCCTTGATGAAGAACACCGGGGTGTTGTTGCCGACGAGGTCGTAGTTGCCCTCTTCGGTGTAGAACTTCAGCGCCCAGCCGCGGGGGTCGCGCACCGCGTCGGCCGCACCGAGGTTGCCCGCGACGGTGGAGAAGCGCAGGAACGTCTCGGTCTGCTTGCCGACCTCGGACAGGAACTTCGCGCGGGTCCACTGCGAGACGTCACGGGTGAGGGTGAACGTGCCGTACGCACCGGCGCCGCGGGCGTGGACCACGCGCTCCGGTATGCGCTCGCGGTTGAAGTGGGCCAGCTTCTCGAGGAGCAGCTGGTCCTGGACCAGCACGGGGCCTCCGACGCCGGCCGTCTCGCTGTTCTGGTTGTCGGCGACCGGAGCCCCGGCCTCCGTGGTGAGCGGTCCCTGCGTCACGTGCGCCTCCTGCGTCATTCCTGCCATGTGCCTGTGCCTGTCCTTGGCCCTTGTCGTACTCGATCCTACGATGGACTTTGTCTAAGTCAAGTAAGGTTCCAAGTCCGCACAGGTTCGGGAGTTGCACCGAATCCCTCGCTGTTAGGCTGGTGTCCATGAGTGACCTGCTGGAACGACTTCGCGGACGCGGATGGCGCATGACCGCACAGCGGCGTGTCGTGGCCGAGGTGCTCGACGGTGACCACGTGCACCTGACGGCCGACGAGGTGCACGCGCGCGCGGTGGACAAGCTGCCGGAGATCTCGCGCGCCACCGTCTACAACACGCTGGGCGAGCTGGTGACCCTCGGCGAGGTCCTGGAGGTCTCCACGGACCGCCGGGCCAAGCGCTACGACCCGAACGCCCACAAGCCCCACCAGCACCTGGTGTGCGCGCAGTGCGGCGCGATCCGGGACGTGCACCCGGCGGGCAACCCGCTGGCCGACCTGCCGGACGCGGAGCGCTTCGGATTCGTGGTGTCCGCGGTCGAGGTGACGTACCGCGGGCTGTGCCCGGCCTGCGCGGGAGCGTAACGAACGGAGAGGGGCCCGGGAGCGATGCTCCCGGGCCCCTCTTTCCTTGCCTTCTGCGCGTTCTACGCGTTCCGTGCCGCGAAACGACCGAAGGCCCGGATCCAGAGGATCCGGGCCTACGGTCTTCAGTAGCGGGGACAGGATTTGAACCTGCGACCTCTGGGTTATGAGCCCAGCGAGCTACCGAGCTGCTCCACCCCGCGTCGGTAAACACGACTTTACGTGACCCCACCCGACAGATGCAAATCGCTTAACGATCGCCCCGGCCGCCCCCGGCCGCCCCGGGCCCGGGGCGGCCGGGGGTCAGGCCGAGAGCTCTTCCGCCAGGGCCTCGCGGAGCCGGGCCGCCCGCTCGGAGACCTCCGCCGGGCCCAGCTCCATGGCGCGGACGCACCACTTCTGCGCCTCGGCCAGGTCCCCGTGGCGCGCGGCGAGCAGCCCCAGCCGCAGGGCCGCCCGGCCGTGGCCGGCCACCGCGGCCCGGGTCCACCACAGCGCGGCCTCCGGCTCGTTCCCCTCGCGCGCCAGCAGCAGCCCGAGGTTGAAGGCCCCGTTGCGGGAGCCGGCCTCGGCCGCCTCCCGGTACCACCGCGCGGCGACGGCGAGGTCTCCCCGCGCGGCAGCCAGCATCCCGACCCGCACCTGCGCGCGCCGGTGGCCCAGCTCCGCGGCCCGCTCGTACCACTCCTCGCTCTCGGACTTCGGGGCGCCGCCCACCGGCTCGCCCAGCGCCACCGGCTCCGGCGGCGGAGCCAGCGATTCCAGCAGCGCGGCCAGCCGGAACGCCGCCTCCGCGCTGCCGCCGCCCGCGGCGCAGCGCAGGTGCCGCTCGGCCGCCCGGTCCTCGCCGTCGCGGACCAGCGCGATGCCGACCTGGAGCGCCGCGTCGGTGTGGCCGGCCGAGGCGGCCCGCTCGTACCACTTCAGCGCCGTCCGGTCCTCGTCGCGGCTCGCGAACAGGATCCCGAGGTTGAACGCGGCGTCGACACTGCCCGCCTCGGCCGCCTTCGAGAACCACGGCTCGGCGCCCGCCGCGTCGCCGACCTGGAGCAGCATGATCGCGAGGGCGTTGGCGGCCTCCCGGTGGCCGGCGTAGGCCGCCCGCCGGTACCACTGCTCGGCCTGCGCCGTCCGCTCCTGTGCGGCGCACAGCAAAGCAAGGTTGTACGCCCCGTTCTGGTCGCCCGCGTCCATGGCGGTGCGGTACCACTTCTCCGCGGTCTGGGTCTCCCCCCGCGCGGCGTGCAGCGCGCCCAGCGCGTTGGCGGCGTTGCCGTCGCCGTCCTGCGCGGCCCGGTTCCACCACGCGACGGCGCTCTCCTCGTCGCCGGCGTCGCGCAGCAGGAAGCCGAGCGCGCACGCGGCCCGCGCCTCGCCCTGCTTGGCGGAGGTCAGGTACCAGCGCCCGGCCTCCTTGAGCTCCCCGCGCGCCTCCAGGAGGGCGCCCAGGTGCAGCGCGGCCCTGCGGTGGCCGCGCGCGGCGGCCTGCCGGTACCACTGCTCGGCCTCGGCGGGGTCGCCCTTGCGCAGGTGCCGGGCCAGCCGGTACGCGGCCTCGCGGTGCCCCTGCTCGGCGGCCTGGCGCAGCCAGCGCTCGACGCCCTTGTCCCCGCGGTGCTCCAGCAGGTCGGCGAGCCCGTAGGCGCCCAGGGCGTGGCCGGATTCCGCCGCCTGGCGCAGCCAGTACTCGGCGGCGGGCTCGTCCCCGCGCTCGCGGAAGTGCCGGCCCAGGGCGTGCGCGGCCGGGGCGGACCCGGCCACGGCGGCGACCCGCCACCAGCCGGCGGCCTCCTCGGGGTAGCCGCGCTGGAGCAGCAGCACGCCGAGGTTGTTCGCGGCGGCGCGGTCCCCCTCCGCGGTGGCGCCGCGCAGGTACGGCTCGGCACCGGCCAGGTCGCCGCGGCGCAGCAGCAGCGCCCCGAGCACGCTCATCGCGCCCGGGTCCCCCCGGTCGGCCGCGACCCGGTGCCGTGCTTCCAGCTCGGTGTCGCTCGCCGGGTCCGTCTCGGCGAACATTTCCTCCGCGAAATCCGCATCGGTCAGTGCGGTCTGCGCGTTAACGACCGGAGCCTCCTCGTTGGCCTCTGCGCCCGATTCGACTTCCGCCCTCACAAACCGCCCTGTCTCCAGCAGAGTTGACCTGTCCCCCATAAATCCCATCGTCGCATCACCTGCTACCCGCGTACACCTGGTATGTCGCAGCCTGTGAGGTCACTACAGCGTTTTGTCGACATGCCCACAGAGAGATAAGTCAAACACGGTCCCACCCCAACTCACCCGTCTCAGCTACCTCATGACCCCCGCGTGTCCCCCTGGACATGACGAACCACCTGATGGACCAGGACATGACGAAGGCCCGGATCCCATGGATCCGGGCCTTCATCTTCAGTAGCGGGGACAGGATTTGAACCTGCGACCTCTGGGTTATGAGCCCAGCGAGCTACCGAGCTGCTCCACCCCGCGTCGGTGAAACCACAGTATCACGACGCGGGACTGAGCCATTACCCGTCAACCCCCGGGCTTCGGGGCCGTCAGCTTCGCCTCCGCGTCGATCGCCCGCTGCAGCGCCGCCTTGATGTCGTCCTGCGCCTTGCCGAAGGCCGCCCAGTCGCCGGCCTGGCGGGCCTTCTCGGCTGCCTCGATCGCCTTCTTCGCGTCGTCGAGTGCCGTCTTGACCGTCGGGTCCGTGGCGGTCGGGGGCGTGGTGGTGCCCTCGCCCGGCGGGGTCACCGGGGTCGTCGGCACCGTCGGCGCCTCCGCCCCGAAGACCACGTTCAGCGCCTTGTCCAGGCTGTCCTCGAACGCCGTCTGGTTCCCGTACGTCACCAGCACCTTGCGCAGCAGCGGGTACTTCAGCCCCGAACTGCGCACGTACACCGGCTCCACGTACAGCATTCCGCCGTCGAGCGGCACCGCGAGCAGGTTTCCGTACTCGACCTCGGAGTCGCCGCCGCGCAGCAGCCGGATCGACTCGGCGATCTTCGGCTCCGACTGGAACTTGCTCTGCACCTGCTTGGGGCCGTCGACCGGCTTGCTGGTCGGCAGCTTCAGGATTCTGATCTTGCCGTAGTCCGGGGTGCCCGGATCGGCGTTGACCGCCATGAAGGCGCTCAGGTTGTCCCGCTCGTTCGGCGTGAACGTCGTCGTGAGCGAGAAGACCTGGTCCTTCTCCTTCTGGTCCGGCATCTTCATCGACAGGTAGTACGGCGGGACCGCCGTGCCGGCCTTGGTCGTCGGGTCGTCCGGGACGGCCCAGGCCTCACTGCCGCTGAGGAAGGTCTGCGGGTCGGTCACGTGGTACCGGGTGAGCAGCTCGCGCTGGACCTTGAAGAGGTCCTGCGGGTAGCGCAGGTGGTCCATGAGCGGCTTGGAGATCTCGCTCTTGGGCTTGACCGTTCCCGGGAACGCCTTCATCCAGGTCTTGAGGACCGGGTCCTCGGTGTCCCACTGGTACAGGTTGACCGTGCCGTCGTAGGCGTCGACCGTGGCCTTGACCGAGTTGCGGATGTAGTTGACCTGGTTCTCCTGGGCCACCACGGCGCGCTGGCTGTTGGTGAGGGAGTCCGCGGTGCTCTGGCCCAGCGTGGTGCGCGAGGCGTACGGGTAGCCGTTCGTCGTCGTGTACGCGTCGACGATCCACTTGATCCGGCCGTCGACGACCGCCGGGTACGGGGCGCCGTCGATCGTCAGCCACGGGGCGACGGCCTCGACGCGCTCCTTGGGCGTGCGGTGGTAGAGGATCCGGGATCCGTCGCCGATGGCGCCGGAGTACAGGATCTGCGGCTCGCTGAACGCGAGCGCGTACGCCGCCCGGTTGACCGGGTTGTCGAGGTTGACGCCGGAGTCGCCCTTGTAGCTCGTCTCCTTCTCGCCCTTGTCGTCCGAGTAGTCGAGCTCCTTCTGCGGCCCGCCGACGATCGAGTACTGCTTCGTCTGCTCGCCGTAGTAGATGCGCTGCTCGAAGTCGGTGCCGAACATCCCCTTGGAGGGCAGGTCGGACTGCGTGAAGTCGGGGGCGCCGTCCTTCACGGTGGTGCCCTTGGCCGCGACCACGCCGTAGCCGTGCGTGTACTTGAAGTGGTCGTTGATCCAGTTGTTCTTCGGGATGCCGCCGATGTTCAGCTCGCGCAGCCCGATGACCGTGTCCTGGCCGCTGTACCGGTCGACGGCGAGCGTGGACGGGAAGGCGTAGTAGCCCTTGACCTGCTGGAGCTGCTGGAAGGCCGGGGAGACGATGTTGGGGTCGAGGAGCCGGACGCTGGCGGTGGTGTTGGCCGCCTCGCGCAGCTTGGTCTTGTCCTCGGTCTGCGGGACGCCCGGGTAGTCCTTGACGTCCGCCTGGTCGATCCCGTAGGCGTCGCGCGTGGCCTTGATGTTCTTCTCGACGTACGGCGATTCCTTGGCCTGCTCGTTCGGCTGGACCTGGAACTTCTGCACGATCGCCGGGTACAGCCCGCCGATCAGGATCGCCGAGAGCACCATGAGGCCGAAGCCGATGACCGGCAGCTGCCAGGTGCGGCGCCACAGCGTCGCGAAGAACAGCGCGGCGCAGATAGCGGCGATGGCGACGAGGATCGTCTTCGCCGGCAGGTACGCGTTCGCGTCGACGTAGCGCAGGCCGGTCCAGTTGTCCGCGGCCTTGAAGTCGCTGGACTTCACGGCGAGCCCGTACCGGTCGAGCCAGTACGCGATCGCCTTCAGCGTCACGAAGAGGCCGAGCAGCACCGACAGGTGCCCGGTCGCGGCGGCGGTGGCCCGGGCGCCCGGGCTCGTCACGCGCAGTCCGCCGTACAGGTAGTGGACGACGACCGCGGCGATCACCGACAGCACGACCGCGGCGAAGCCGAAGCCGAGCAGGAAGCGGTACCAGGGCAGGTCGAAGGTGTAGAACGACACGTCCAGGTGGAACTGGGGGTCCTTCTGCCCGAAGGGCACCCCGTTCACGTACATCAGCCAGGTCTTCCACTGGCCCGCCGCCGAGGCTCCCGCGATCATGCCGACGAGCGCCGCGATCCCGAGGAGCAGCCACTTCTTGTACGGGGCGACGCTCATCCGGTAGCGGTCCAGGCTCTGCTGCTCCATCGACATCGCGGACAGCGGCGGCCGCAGCCGGTACGCCAGCCAGATGTTCAGCCCGACGGCACCGGCCATCAGCAGGCCGAAGACGGCGAAGAGGCCGATCTTGGTCCACAGGGTGGTGGTGAAGACGGTGGAGTACTTCACGGAGCGGAACCAGAGCCAGTCCGTCCAGAAGCCCGCGAACATGATGAACGCCATGGCCAGGACGGCCAGTACGCCCAAGGTCATCAGAAGAGTCCGGGCGCGCCGGGAGGGGCGGCCGACTCTCATCCGTGGCCCGGAGGGGCCTCCGCCGCGGTCCGGCATCTGGAAAGCCAAGGTGCGCACCTCGAAAGTCGCTGAGTCTCGTTGCGGAACATTTCAAAAGCTGGGCCGATGGTAGGGCCCACTCATGCAACTTACTGAGGCTTTAGTCAGTTCCCGGTATCGGGCGGAAAGGAGGCAGGATGTTGTCCATGTCCAACCTTTCGCCTTCCCCGGGCGGCACGCCGATGGCCGCCACCCCCCTGACGCGTGCCGTCCTCGAGATCGACGAGTACGCCTCCTCCCTCGGCTGGGACAAGCCCGCCCGGCTGTTCGCCCTCGTCGACACCGCCAGGCTGCGCAAGTCCGAGCCGCGCCTCGCGGGCCAGCTCGGCCTCGACCAGGACGACGCGGGCAAGAGCCAGCTGACCCCGATCGAGCAGGACGAGGTGCCGAAGGGCACGCCGCTGGACAAGTTCCTGGGAACCATCGCCTGGCCCCCGTCGATCGTGGGCTGCGCGCTGACGGTGGAGCGGCTGATGCTGCCGCCGTCCGCGGAGGCCTCCGTACCGGAGGGGCTCAGCGACAAGCAGCTGGCCAAGTGGGTCGCGGCGCACCCGGACCGGCAGGAGGTGCGCCTCACGGTGGGCGTGCTGCGCGACGGGTCCCGGGAGTCCGCGGTGCGGCTGCGCGAGAAGGACTCCTCGACCGAGGTGCTGACCGGCGCGAGCCTGGTCCCGGGCCTGGCCGAGGCGCTGGCCGCGACCTTCCTGGACTGAGCCGGGCCTGCGGGCGGGCGGGCGGGTCGGCGGATACGTCAGGGCTTGCCGCACTGCGGCAGCCCGGCCGTGTCCCCCTTGCTGATCTTCTCCAGCGCCTTCGTGGCGTCGTCGATCGTGGAGACCTTCACCAGGGTCAGGCCGTCGGGGATGTGCTCGGAGGCGGAGCCGCAGTTCTCGGCGGGCGTCAGGAAGTACCGGGCGCCGGCCTGGCGGGCGCCGATCGTCTTCATCTGGATGCCGCCGATGGGGCCGACCTTGCCCGCGTCGTCGATGGTGCCGGTGCCCGCGACGAACTTGCCGCCGGTCAGATCGCCGGGGGTGAGCTTGTCGACGATGCCGAGGGCGAACATCAGGCCGGCGCTCGGACCGCCGACATCGGCCAGCTTGATGTCGATGTGGAACGGGAAGGTGTGGTCGGTGCCCGCCCGGATGCCGACGATGGCGTGTCCGTCGCCCTCCGCCTTGGCGGTGGTGAGCACGACCTTGGACGAGCCGGTGGGCTCCCGGTGGTCCTTCTCGGCCGCGGCCGCCTCGGCGGCGGGCACGATGGTGAATTCGACCTGCTCGCCGGCCTTGCGCTTGGTGACGAGCTTGGCCACGTCCTCGGGGGCGCCCACCGGACTGCCGTCGACGGCCCGGATCACGTCCCCGGCGTGCAGCTTGCCCTCGGCGGGGCTGCCCTTGACCACGGTGGAGACCACGACGCGGGTGGTGACGCCCGGCGTGCCCAGCTGCTTGAGGGCGGCCACCTTGGCGCTCTCCTGCGACTGGCTGAACTCCTCCGCGTTCTCCTGGGTGGACTGCTCCTCCGTCTTCCCGCCCGGGTAGAGGTTCTCGTGCGGGACGACGATGTTGTCGTCGGAGAGCCAGCCGTAGACCGCTTCCAGCAGGTTCATGTCGTAGTCGGCGCCGGTGACGCGGACCGTCGTCATGTTGAGGTGCCCGCTGGTCGGGTACGTCTTGTGGTCCGCGATGCTGATGACGGGCTCGCCACGCGAATCGCCGAGCGTGTTCACCGTCGGGCCCGGGCTCATTTCCGAGTACGGGACCTTGATGAACACCCCTGCGCAGAGCAGCGCGAACAGCATGAGGGTGGAGGCGAGCATCGTCGCAGTGCGGCGTGGCATGGATCGACAGTACGGGACGGCCCTGACGGGCGGCCGCCGGGGCCGGTCCGTACGGGGGCCGTACGCGGAACTCTCAGCGGATTCTCAGGGTGCTCGGGGGCCTCGCCCGGGACGCGTCACACCGCGTCGGAACCGGAATGGGCCGCTGCCTTCGCCCTGGCCTGATCGGCCTTGTCCATGGCTTCACGGAACCTCGCGTATCCCGCGAGTTCGGATATGTCACCTTGAGTGCGGTCGCGCGCCGCCCAGCTGCCCCATATCGCCGCTCCGATGGCGGCGAACAGCGGAATCAGCAACCACGCCAATGACGCCATGGACGTGCCTCCCTGCCCCGAAAGTACGTGTCGTTGGTGGCTTCAACGCTCGTGCCCGGAAGGGGGTTACGCAAATCGAGGGCGTGTTGCGCGGCCGAACGGGTGGGACAGTACCGGTCGGCCCCGCACGCCCCGCACGCGGGGGTGCCGGCGCCGCTCAGCAGGCGCCGACCCACTCCTCCGTACCGTCC
The DNA here is from genome assembly GCF_042891345.1 of Streptomyces sp. NPDC001903. Taxonomy (NCBI): domain Bacteria; kingdom Bacillati; phylum Actinomycetota; class Actinomycetes; order Kitasatosporales; family Streptomycetaceae; genus Streptomyces; species Streptomyces sp. NPDC001903. The sequence continues at coordinate 289,367 of NZ_JBIASZ010000001.1, read as the reverse complement.
GAGAAGGTCTGGTGCTTCCAGATCGGGACCTCGTGCTTCAGGTCGTCGATCAGCATCCGGCAGGCCTCGAAGGCCTCGCCGCGGTGCGGGCAGGACACGGCCACGACCACCGCGAGGTCGCCGACGGACAGGTCGCCGATGCGGTGGACCGCCGCCAGGGCGCGGACCGGGTACTTGGCGATCACGCGCTCGGCGACGCGGCGCATCTCGGCCTCGGCCGTGGGGTGGCAGGAGTAGCCGAGCGCGTCGACGTCGGCCCCGCTGTCGTGGTTGCGCACGGTGCCGACGAAGAGCGTGGTGCCGCCCGTCGCGTCGTCGCCGACGGCCTTGAAGACCTCGTCTATCGAGAGCGGGGTCTCGCGGATCTCGAGCAGCCGGATCGGGTCCGGAGCGGCCTGCTCGCCGGGGTGGTCGAAGTGCGGTGCCATGCAGCCATCGTGCACCACCGGTCTCACATCGCGGTATAGCCGATTCGACCGGCTGTACGACCCACGCGTATGGAGCCTCCTACAGGACCCGGCCGCCCCCGGCCGCCCGCCCGGGCGGGCGGCCGGGGGCGGCCGGGGGGCCGGAGGCCTCAGAGGCCGCGGCGGCGGCGGGCGGCGCGGACCACCGCCGCGGCGCCGAGGAGGGCGACCGTCGCGCCCGCGGCCCCCGCCGCGGTGGCGTCCTTGCGGCCCAGCCGGCGCCCCGCGACGGTGTGCCGGCCCGCGACCTCCTGGAGGAGCTCGGCCAGCACCTCCTCGTTGGTCCAGCGCGGCCGCCAGCCCGCCGCGTGCAGCCCGCTGACGCTGACCACCCAGGGATGCATCGTGTACGCGAGGTCGCCCGCCGGGGACGGCGTCAGGCCGATCCGGTGCAGCCGCGCCGCCGCCCCCAGAGCGACCGCCGACGGGAGCTCCATGCGGCGGATGCCGCTGAGCTCCTCGACCTCCTCCTGCTCCAGCCAGCCCTCGCAGCCCACCGCCAGCTCGCCCTCGACCTTCTCCAGCGCGGCGTACTCCAGCGCGCTGACCAGGTCCTCCACGTGGCAGAACTGCCAGGTCGGCCGGGATCCGGCCACCACCAGCAGCCGCGGGGACTCGAAGTACCGGGTCAGCGCCGTGTCCGTGCCGCCGACCAGGACCGCCGGGCGCACCACCGTCACGTTCAGGCCGGGATGGGCCCGCGGCGCCCGCCGGCCCAGCCGCTCGATCTCCAGCAGGTCGCCGACGCCCGTCGCCTCGGCCGTGGCCCGCAGCTCGGAGTCCTCCGACAGCGGGATGTCGTTGTCCGGCAGCGCCCCGTAGACCATCGCGGACGTGCACAGCACGACCCGGTGCACCCCGGCGGCCGCGGCCGCCGTCAGCACGGTCTGGGTGCCGCGCACGTTGTACGCCGTGCGCGCCGCCGGATCCGTCTCCAGGTCGAGGTCCAGTGCCAGGTGGACGACCACGTCGGCCCCGCGCAGTCTGTCGGCGATCGCGGGGTCGCGCACGTCCAGGACGTGCCACTGTGCGGCGGCGCAGTCGCCGCGCCGCTCGTCGATCGCCACGACCTGCTTGACCTCGTCGGAAGCGGCCAGGCGGGCCACCAGGGCGGCCCCGACCCCGGAGGCGGCGCCGGTCACGGCGATCACCGGGCTGTTCTTGCGGGGTCCCGCCTGGTTTCGCGGCCGGCGAACGCCGTGGGCGCTCTCACCGTGCTCAGGGCGGTTTTCGGCGTCGTGCGGCGCGCGAACCTGTGGATCTGGGGAACTCACCAGGCGTCTCCAGCGGTTGTCTTCAGTAGGGACGCGCCGTGGCGCGTGCCTACCAGGTGATGTCCATCCTGCCGCAGCCCAGGAGTCGGCGGAGCACCGAGCCCGGAAGCGGGTGTGGTGTCTACGCTGGGTGGTGTTGTCGGACCATTTCCCGTCGGCCCCCGCCGACGGCCCTACGAGCCGAGGAAACCCGTGAGCGACACCCCATTCGGATTCGGCCTTCCGCCGGAGGAGCCGGAGAACGGCGACGAAGGCAAGAAGAAGGGCAATCAGGGCGGTCAGGGCGGCCCGAATCCGTTCGGGTTCCCGGGCATGGGCCTGCCGGGCGGCGCCGGCGGCGCGGACAACCCGTTCGCGGCGATGTTCGGCTCGATGAACCCGAACGACCTGGGCGCGGCCTTCCAGCAGCTCGGCCAGATGCTCAGCTACGAGGGCGGTCCCGTGAACTGGGACATGGCCAAGGACATCGCCCGCCAGACCGTCGCCCAGGGCACGGCGGACGGGGTGAAGGACGCGAGCGTCGGCATCGCCGAGAAGTCCGCCGTCGAGGAGGCCGTGCGCCTCGCCGACCACTGGCTGGACGGGGTGACCTCGCTGCCCTCGGGCGCGACCACGGCCGTCGCGTGGAGCCGCGCCGAGTGGGTCGAGGCGACCCTGCCGGTGTGGAAGGAGCTCGTCGACCCGGTCGCCGAGCGGGTCGGCGCGGCCATGGGCAGCGTGCTGCCCGAGGAGATGCAGGCCATGGCGGGCCCGCTGCTCGGCATGATGCGCTCCATGGGCGGGGCCATGTTCGGCCAGCAGATCGGCCAGGCCGTGGGCACCCTCGCGGGCGAGGTCGTCGGCTCGACCGACATCGGGCTGCCGCTGGGCCCGGCCGGCAAGGCCGCCCTGCTGCCGCTGAACATCGAGGGCTTCGGCAAGGACCTGGGCGTCCCCGCCGAGGAGGTGCGGCTGTACCTGGCGCTGCGCGAGGCGGCCCACGCCCGGCTCTTCGCGCACGTGCCGTGGCTGCGTTCGCACCTGTTCGGCGCGGTCGAGGGATACGCGCGCGGCATCAAGGTCGACACCTCGAAGCTGGAGGACGTGGTCGGCCAGCTCGACCCGTCCAACCCGGAGCAGCTGCAGGAAGCGCTCCAGGGCGGCATGTTCCAGCCGCAGGACACCCCGGAGCAGAAGGCCGCGCTGGCCCGCCTGGAGACGGCGCTCGCGCTGGTCGAGGGCTGGGTGGACGCGGTCGTGCACGAGGCGGCCAAGCCCCGGCTGAGCTCGGCGGACGCCATGCGCGAGACCATGCGCCGGCGGCGTGCCTCGGGCGGCCCGGCGGAGCAGACCTTCGCGACGCTGGTCGGGCTGGAGCTGCGCCCGCGCCGGCTGCGGGACGCCTCGCGGCTGTGGGCCTCCCTGACCGACGCGCGCGGCGTGGACGGCCGGGACGGGCTGTGGGAGCACCCGGACATGCTGCCGACGGCCTCCGACCTGGACGACCCGGACGGGTTCGTGCACCGGGAGCAGCTGGACTTCTCCGAGATCGACAAGATGCTCGGCGAGGCGGCACAGAAGCGCGAACAGGGCGAAAAGGGCGGGCAGGACCCGCAGGGTCCGCAGGGCGAAGCCGACTCCGACGGTTCTGACGGTTCCGACGGTTCCGACGGCGAGGGTGGAACGAAGAAGTGAGCCTGTACGACGACGCGGTGCTGGTCCTCAAGGAGTACGAGGGCCAGCCCGAGCTGCGCGACCGCTATCTGGAGCACCTGGCCGCCCACCCAGACGGGATGTACAAGCCCTGCCAGGCCGGGCACCTCACGGGCAGCGCGCTGGTCATCGACCCGGCGGGCGAGCGCGTCCTGCTGACCCTGCACAAGAAGCTCGGCATCTGGCTCCAGATGGGCGGGCACTGCGAGCCCGAGGACACCACCCTCGCCGGAGCCGCGCTGCGCGAGGCCGTCGAGGAGTCGGGCATCTCCTCCGGGCTGACCCTGCTGCCGGGCGGCCCCGTACGGCTGGACCGGCACCCGATCCCGGCCCCGTGCAACTGGCACCTGGACGTCCAGTACGCGGCGCTGGCTCCGGCCGACGCGGTGGCGGAGATCAGCGAGGAGTCGCTCGACCTGCGCTGGTTCCCGTACGAGGAGGTGGCTGCGGCGGCCGACACCTCGGTCGTACGGCTGATGGAGGCGACCCGGGCGCGGCTCTGACGCCCTGCGAACAGCCCGGAAGGGGCGGCCCCGCATCCCGCGGAGCCGCCCCTTCCGTGTGCCGTCGGGCGCGGGCTAGTTCCAGGCGTTGTTCTGGTTCTGGGCCTGGACGCCGTGCTGGCCCATTCCGTACTGCGCGGCCAGGCCCTGTCCGAGCTGGGCGTTCTGCGGCGGCAGCACCTCGCTCGGCTGCACCAGCGCGAAGCCGGTGCCGAGGAAGCTGAGCTCCCAGCCCTCGCCGGTGTTGCCGCGGCGCCGCCAGACGCCGGTGGAGTGCGTCTGGGCCTGCATCTGCACGCGCAGCGAGGTGGACCAGGCGACGATCGCGTCCGCGTCGGCGTTGACGTACTTGTCCGGCGTGACCTGCATCATCAGCGGCTGCCCGGAGGTCATCAGCGCGACCTTGCCGCGGCCGGTGATGTTGAGCTGGTACTTGCCGGAGCCGGAGATGCCGTACTGGCTGTCCACCGCGATGGCCTCGGTGTGCAGGGTGGAGTCCATGGCCAGCACGTAGCCGCTGTCGACGGTGAGGCCGTCCTGGTCCACGTCCACGACGTGCACGTACTGGGCGAGGTTGGCGAAGTAGACGGTGCCCTGCCCGGAGCAGCGCATCAGGTCGAGGCCCTCGCCGGTGCGGGCGCGGGCGGTGCGCTGCGTGGTGCTCTGGTACTCGCCGTCGAAGTCGATGATCCCCTGGTAGGCGACCATGGCGCCCTTGCGGGCGAGCACGTCGTCGGAGCCGGCCAGGGTGACCCGCAGCAGCTGCGGGTTCTGGACGGCGTACCGCTCCTGGGACTGCTGCTCGGCGTGGCCGAAAAGTGAGCTCTGCATGATGTGTCCGCTCCCCCTCAGCCCCGGGTCCGGAGCCGGTCGGTGCTGTCCTCGCTGGGCTGTACGACGACGATGCCCTGGCCGGAGAAGGCCATCTGGTAGGCCTCCCCGCTGCCCCGGCCGATCATCGACGAGGCCTTGAAGCTGCGCTTGCCCTTCACCTTGAGGTTCGGGGACCAGGCGACGAGCGCGTCCGGGTCGACGTACGTCTCGTCTTCGCCGCGGCCGCAATCGACCACGATCGGGGTGCCGCGGGAGGTGATGGCGACCCAGCCGGTGCCCGCGATCTGTACGTTGAACAGGCCCTGGCCGGCGAACTTCGCCATGCCCTTGACCCGCTCGACGCCCCACTGGAGGTGGGCGTCGAAGGCGAGCAGGTTGGTGCCGTTGACCGAGAGCGCGTCGTTGTTGAGGTTGATCACGACGACGTCGGCGCCGTAGTCGGCGAGGTAGAGCAGGCCGTCGCCGGTGCACTTCATCAGCGGGGCGCCCTCGCCGGTGAGCCACTGGGAGGCCATCTGGCGCAGGGCCGGCGGGTTGGGCTCGTACTGGACGAAGCCCTCGTAGGCGACCATCGACCCGGTGCGCGCGAAGAGGTCCTGGCCGCTCTGCATGGCGACCTTGAGCATGGCCCTGCCGTGGTTCTCCATGCGGGCCGTGACGGGGGTGGGGGCGTAGCCCGCGAGCTGCTGGTTCATAGCGTTCATGGCATTCATGTGGGGCTCCCTCAGACCTCGTACGGCTGGACGACGATGAAGTTGCCGGGAGCGCCGCGGAACTGGAGGTTCACGGTCTCCCCGCTGTGGCCGGGGTAGGCGTTGCGCCGCAGCCGGACCTGGCTGGAGACGATGACCTGGGACGCCGCCGACCACGCGACGATGGCGTTGCTGTCGGCGAAGGTGGTCGGGGTGACGGGCAGGACGACGGGCGTGCCGTGCGTCTTGACGATCACCGTGCCGGAGCCCTGGAACAGCATCGTGAACAGGGCGCCGCCGGGGATGCCGTGGCCCTCGATGCGCCGGACCTCGTGCTGGAGGGACTCGTCGAAGGCGAGGACGCTCTCGGCGGAGACGCAGATCCCGTCGCCCTGGAGCTCGATGGCGTGCAGGTGGGCGCCGTTCTCGGCGAGGAAGACCTGGCCTCGGCCGCTGCAGCGCATCAGCTGCATCTCCTGGCCGGTGGCGTTGCCGACGATGCGGCCGGCGAAGCCGGCGCCCTTGTAGCTGAAGTCGACCTTGCCCTGGTAGAGGACCATGCTGCCCTGGCGGGCGAGGACGGGCTGGCCGCCCATCGCCAGGTCGACGCGCATGAGCTGCTGGTTCTGCGCGGTCCAGCGGGCGCCGGTGGGGACTTCCTTGTACGGCTGGAGCGCGGCGGCGAGGCCGGCCCCGGCGGCCTGCGGGGCGCCCTGGCCGTAGCCGGGCACCTGCTGGCCGTACGGGGGCGGCTGCTGGCCGGGGACCTGGCCGTAGGGGGCGGGGGCCGGGGCGGGGGGCGGGACCTGGCCGCCGTAGCCGGGCACCTGGCCGTAGGAGGGCTGCGGCTGCTGGCCGTACGAGGGCGGGCCGGGCGGCTGCGGGGCGTGCGGCGGCTGGCCGTACGGGGCGGGGGCCGGCGGGGTGGTGAGCGGGCCGACCATGGTCGGGGCCGAGTGCACCGGGGCCTGCGGGGCCGGCTGCTGGTACTGCGGGGCGGGGGCCGGGGCGGGCGCGGGCTGCGGGACGTACGGGGCCTGGGGTGCCTGCGGGGCTTGCGGGGCCTGGACCGGGGCGCCGAAGGACGGCGCCGGGGCGGCGGCCTGCGGCGGCGGGGCGAACCCCGGCGCGGCGCCGGCCTGGGCCGGGGCGGCGGCCTGCGGCTGCTGCGGGGCCTGCTGCTCCTCCTCCTCGGCGACCTCTCCGCCGAAGTTCTTCAGCAGCGCGGCGAGCCCGCCGTCGAAGCCCTGGCCCACGGCGGCGAAGCGCCACACGTCCTTGAGGTAGAAGTCGCCGAGCATGACCGCGCGCTCGGTGCTGAACTCCGCGCCCGTGAAGGAGTACCGGACGACTTCCTCGCCGCCGGCCACGATCCGGATGTAGCCCGGTCCGATCTGCGACATCTGTCCGTCGCCGTCGATCGTGGCGGTGAAGGACAGCTTGTGGATGCTCGCCGGGACGCGGTCCAGCGTCACCCGGAAGGATTCGGTGTCGCCGGCCTGCGCGCCGAGCTGCTGGATGGACTCCTCCGGCGACTTCGGCTGGTTGTAGAAGACGAAGTACCGGTCGTCCGACAGCTGCTCGTTGGCGTCAAGGCCGAAGCAGCTGATGTCGAAGGCGAGTCCCGGCCCGGCGATCTGCACGCCCACGTACAGATCCGTGCCCGCCGTCAGATCGCTGATCCTGGCCTTGTGACCGCGTTGGAATTCCCTGGCCATACGTAACGACCGTCCCCCATCCCGACAGTGATTTGCGTGGCGCTCAGGCTAGCCGCATCCGCCGACATCCGGCCAAGTCGGTACCGACCCGGTACATATCGAGACGTCGGCCGCCGGGGGGCGCGGCGCGGGCCCGCCGGATGTCGGGCGCGGGTGCCGGGCGCCGGTCATTCCTCGCGGGCGGCCGGGACCTTGGGGAGGCGCTCGGCGGCGACGATCCCCTCCAGGTATCCGCGGGCCCGTTCGGTGCGCGGGTAGGCCTCGAGCAGTTCCCAGAAGCGGGGGCCGTGGCCGGGTACGAGGAGGTGGGCCAGCTCGTGGAGCAGCACGTAGTCGACGACGTACTCCGGCATCCCCTGGAGGCGGTGGGAGAGGCGGATGCTGCCCTCGGCGGGGGTGCAGGAGCCCCAGCGGGTGTTCTGGTTGGTGACCCAGCGGACCGAGCGGGGGCGGGCGCGGGCGCTGAGGTACTGGTCGGACAAACGCTCGGCGCGCTCGGTGAGTTCCGCGTCCCCGAGGGTGCGCCTGCTCTCCTGCGCGGCCAGTTTGTCGAGCATGACCCCCACCCAGCGCTGCTCCTCGGCCTCGGACATCCGGGCAGGGATGAGGACGACCGTACGGTCACCCTCGCGGTAGGCGGATACGGTCCTTCGGCGGCGCGCGCTCCGGCGGACTTCGACGGCGCGCTGCTGTGGGTCGGCGGACACGCCCAAGACCGTACCCGCTCGCCTGGCCCAAGTCCCGCCCGCTCCACGGTTCGGACGTGACCGATTCGACGGCGGCGCAGGAAGCACCCCTTCCCTTCATCTCATATGCCTAATAACCGGTGCCTGTGGACAAATGGACGCACGGAAGGCGTGGGGCGGGCACTCTTCGAAGGACGGGAACGAGGCGGGGTTCGCAGGAGGGGGAAGGCCATGTATCCGAAGGTGAAGCCGGCGCTGGCGAGGGCGTGGCGGGATCTGCAGACGGTGCAGTTCGGGGTGACGCCCGCGCACGCGGTGGTGCTCGGCCCGGTGGACACGGCGACGGGATCGCTCATCGACCGGATCGACGGGACGCGGGGGATGGAGCTGCTGCGCGCGGAGGCCGTGGCGGTGGGGCTGCCGGAGGGCCAGGTGGACGCGCTGGTGCGGCGGCTGGCGGCGGCCGGGCTGCTGGACGACGCGACGGCGGGCGGTCCGCGGGCCCAGGCCGTGCGGAAGCGGCCGGAGACCCTGGAGCGGCTCGGGCCCGACCTGGGCTCGCTGTCGCTGGTGCACCGCGAGCCCGGGGGTGACTTGCGGGGGGTCGCGGCGCGGCGGGCCGTACGGGTCCAGGTACGCGGGAGCGGGCGGGTGGGCGGAGTGATCGCCGGGGTCCTGGCCGCAGCCGGCGTGGGCCGGGTCGAGGTGCTCGACGGCGGCCGGGTGGAGCCGGCGGACGTGGCACCGGGCGGGCTCGGCCCGGACAGCGTGGGCAGGCTGCGGGCCGAGGCCGCGGCCGGGCTGGTCCGTGCGTCGGCCCCCGGGCGCCCGCCGCGGACCGCGGAGCACGAGGGGCCCGAGCCGGGGGTGTCCCTGGTGGTGGTCGCGCCCCGGGACGGCTTGCAGGCGTGGGCCCCTGATCCGGGCGGCGCGGCCGACTGGATCTCCGCCGGCACGCCTCATCTGTATGCCGGGGTGCTGGAGGGCACGGGGCTGGTGGGGCCGCTGGTGCTGCCGGGGGCCACGGCGTGCGCGGGCTGTATGGAACGCGACCGGGTCGAGGCGGATCCGGCATGGCCCCGGATGCTGGTCCAGTGGCGCTCGGCACATCGCCGCCGGGCCGCCGCGGCCTGCGATCTGGGCCTGGCCACCGCGGTGGCCGGGATGGCGGCGGCCCACGCCCTGTCCTTCCTCGACGGGGAGCTCCCCGCCTCCACGGCCTCCCGCTGGGAAGCCGCCCTCCCTGGCCTCCACTGGGAGCAGACCCCCGTGCGCCCCCACCCCGACTGCCCCTGCGCGGCCGCCCGCGTCCCGGCGGAGCGGGCGGTGACGTCATGAGGCTCTTACGAGGGCGGGCCGAGCCGCTCCTGCACCGCGCGGCACAACTCCTCGATGCGGGGCCCGGCCGACGCAATCACCGGGGTCAGGCTGCGCAGGGCCATGAGCAGTTCGTGCACCGTGCCTCTGGTCGGGTCGCCGTCCAGAAAGTCCGCGAGGTGGCGCCGGGCCTCGGCCCAGCGGAGCCGGAGGCACTCGGTGAGGAGGAGATTGCCGATGTCCGAGGGGGATCGGGGCGGGCCGTCCGGGCTCCCCGGGCCCACGATGTCGACCACGCGGGCCAGGTGCCGGTCCCGATCCGGGTGGTGGAGCGCGTGCAGCACCACCGCCGTCTCGTAGTGCGCCCAGGTGTCGTCGGGTTCGAGTGCGATCGCGCGGGTGAGCTCGGCCAGAGCCTCCTCGTACCGGCCGAGCAGCCGTCGGGCGACACCGCGGCGGACCGATGCCATGAAGCTGTCGGGCCGGAGCTCATCGGCGCGGTCGTAGTCGCTCAGAGCCTCCTCGAACCGGCCGAGCATGCGAAAGGCGTCACCCCGCTCGGCGAAGACCCATGCCTCGTCGGATCCGAGTCCCATGGCGCGGGTGTAGTCGACCAGGGCCTCCTCGTGCCTGCCGAGCACCAGAAGCAGCCGTCCCCGACGGGTGAGGGCCCACTGGTAGTCCGGACTGAGCTCGATGGCCCGGTCGAAGCCTTCCAACGCCCGCTCGTACCGGCCCATCGCGGCGTGGATCTCGCCCCGGCTGGCGAGGGCCCAGGCGTAGTCCGCCTTGAGTTCGAGGGCCCGGTCGAGGGCGTCGAGCGCCTCCGGGTGCCGCTCCGTCAGCCGGAGGACCTCGCCCAGTCCTGCGAGCGCCACGGGGTCGTCGGGCTTCAGCTCCACGGCACGGGTGAAGTCGGTCAGCGCCTCCTCGTACCGGGCGAGGCCCCGGTGGCTTCGGCCCCTGATCAGGCGGGCCCAGGCGTAGTCCGGGGAGAAGCCGACCGCTTGGTCGAGGGCGGACAGGGCCTCCTTGTGCCGGCCGGTGCTGTTGAGGACGAATCCCAGATTCGCCAGGGCCCAGGCGCTGTCCGGCTTGATCTCGATGGCGCGCTCGAAATCGGCGAGAGCATCGTCGTACCGCTCCGTGAGGCGGTGGAGCACACCGCGATGGGTGAGTGCCCAGTGGGCGTCCGGGTTGAGATCGAGGACGCGCTCGAAGTCGGCCAGCGCCTCCTCGTACTGGCCGATGGCGCGGTGGCAGACCCCGCGGTTGCCGATGCTCCAGACGTAGCCGGGATCGAGCGCGATGGCGCGGGTGTAGTCCCCGATCGCTTCCTCGAAGCGTTCGGTGAGCTCGTGGGTCCGGCCCCGGCCGTAGTGGGCGCGCTCCGTCCCGGGGTCGAGGGCGAGCGCCCGCGCGTAGTCGGCCAGGGCCTGCGGGTACCGCTCCGCATTGCGGTGGTCCCGGCCGCGCAGGGTCAGCGCGAGGGCCTGGCCGGTGGTGTCGAGGGCGCCCCGGGACAGCAGGAGCGTCAGGGTGGCGACTCCGGCGTCCTGCTGCTCCAAGGCCGTGCGAAGGCACTCGCCCCAGTCGACGAGTTCGGTTCCCTGTGTGTCCCGGCCTGCCTGGATCCAGACCTGGACCCAGCGGTGGAGGGTGGTGATGCCGTGGTCGTAGGCGTCGATGAGCTCCCGCGACGCGGCGGGGCGGGCGGCGCGCGGGTCGGCGCACAGCCGGTGATAGGTCTCCTGGAGGCGGTGTCCGCGCCAGGTCTCGTCCGACCACCAGCCCTCGGCCGGGGTGACGGCCTCCTCCAGGCGCTCCCGGCGCACTTGGAAGGCGTCGGCCAGCCGAGTGTGCAGCCGCTCCCAGCCGGCCGGGGACTGCCTGCGCCGCAGCCGCAGCATCGCGCCGCGGACCACCTCGTGATAGCGGCAGTGGCCGGAGCGCTCGGTGACGAAAGGCATCGACCTCAGCCAGCCGAACAGCTCGGCGGCCTCCTCCTCCACGGCCGCCCGGTACACGTCCTCGTCCAGTTCCTGCGGGAACGCACAGGCCAGGGCGGCGGCCCTGCGGGCCGGATCGGCCTCCCACTTGAGGAAGCGCTCGACGGCGGTGCCGCTGGGGTCCCCGATCTCCTCCACGCTGCCCGGCTGCGCTTCGCCCAGCGTGGAGACCAGGACCGGAAGCCGTCCCGACAGCTGGAGGATCACCTCGACCACGCGCTCGTCCGTCACGCCCTTCCCCGCGAGGAGCCGGCGTGCCTCGGCTTCCGTGAACACCTCCAGCGGCCAGTCCGTGACCAGGTCGTACCAGTCCTCCCAGCAGCGGGCCGCCAGCCGCGACTGACCGGCCAGGACGACCAGCACGTTCGCCGGGAGCTCCCCGTAGCGGTCGCTGACCAGCACGTCCCGCAACCAGGTGTCCAGCAGGGGTCCGGTGCGCTCGTAGGTGTCGAAGAACAGCGTGATCCACGGATGCTTGCGGGCCGCTTCCCCGAGCTCTTCCAGGAACACCGGGGTCAGGACGTCCAACGGGGACATCACCAGCTCGACGTCGCCGTGGCTGCGAAGGCGGGTGCTGAGGAGGGCCTTCACCCGGTCCGCGCCGGCCGCCACCTGGTTCGGGTCGACCGCACCGGTGAAAGCGCCCACGCCCGGAAGCATGCCCAGCCCGACCAGGCCCAGCTGCGAGGCGATCAGGCTGGACGGCGATGGCGACGGGGCGCTGCCGGCTGCCGCGTCGGCCCCGCCGGCAGCCGTCGCCATCCCGACGTCCGCCTCGTGGCGGCGCTGGCGATAGGTGGCCAGCAGCTTGTCGAAGCCCTTCAGCGCCACGCCCTGCTGGGAGAAGTGCGCGCTGACGACCTCCATCGTCTCGATGACGTCGGCGACCGACTCGTCGACGTACGCGGTGACCGCCTGCCCTTCGCGGGCGATCGTCTCCAGCTGGCGCACCAGGGTGGACTTGCCGACACCGGCCGGGCCGCGGATGTGGAAGAGGAACTGCGCCGCCTCGTCCGGGGACTGCGCGAGGGCGTCCCGGAAGGCGGTGACCTCGCCCTGCCGTCCGATGAAGGTGTTGGAACGCCGCCGTCGGATCAGTTCCTGCCTCGAAGGCCCCCGCCCAGCCATCCACAGCCCTTTCCCCACCACGCGACCCGCTGTCCCGCCATGCTGTCCCATGGGGGCGGGTGCTGTCCGGCAAGGGGCGGATTCCTGCCACCTCACGAGCGGGCGCCTCGGCCGGGGCGGGGCGGGGGCGCCATGACAGGATGCGGTTGGCCGAGGGGCCATCCTGAACCGCCGCTTGCGGCACAGCTGTCTGGGAATTGGAGGGGCGCATGTCTGATCTTCCCCGGAAGGCGGTCACCCGTACCGTCAAGCTGGCCGCGCTGCCGCTCGGCTTCGCGGGCCGGGTCACCTGGGGGCTGGGGAAGCGGATCGGGGGCAAGTCGGCGGAGATCGTGGCGCGCGAGCTCCAGCAGCGCACCGCCGAGCAGCTGTTCCGCACGCTCGGGGAGCTGAAGGGCGGTGCCATGAAGTTCGGGCAGGCGCTCTCGGTCTTCGAGTCGGCCCTGCCCGAGGAGGTGGCCGGTCCGTACCGGGCGGCGCTGACCAAGCTCCAGGAGGCGGCCCCGCCACTGCCCGCCCAGACGGTGCACCAGGTGCTGGCGGAGCGGCTGGGGGCCGACTGGCGGGACCTGTTCGAGGAGTTCGAGGACAAGCCGGCCGCGGCCGCCTCGATCGGGCAGGTGCACCGGGCGGTGTGGCACGACGGCCGGCAGGTCGCGGTGAAGGTGCAGTACCCGGGGGCCGGCGAGGCGCTGCTGTCGGACCTGAAGCAACTGGGCCGGTTCGCGGGGCTGCTGGGGCCGCTGGTTCCCGGCATGGACGTCAAGCCGCTGATCAAGGAGTTGCGCGACCGGGTCTCGGAGGAGCTGGACTACGAGCTGGAGGCGGAGGCCCAGCGGACCCACGCGGACGCGTTCGAGGGCGACGAGGACGTGGTCGTACCGGACGTCGTGCACCAGGGCGACCAGGTGCTGGTGACCGAGTGGATGGAAGGGACGCCGCTGTCGGAGGTGATAGCGGACGGCACCCGGGAGGAGCGCGACCGCGCCGGGCAGCTGCTGGCCCGGTTCCTCTTCTCCGGGCCCGCGCGCACCGGGCTGCTGCACGCCGATCCGCACCCGGGCAACTTCCGGCTGCTGTCGGGGCCGGACGGGCGGATACGGCTGGGCGTGCTGGACTTCGGCACCGTCGACCGGCTGCCCGGCGGCTGGCCCAAGCCCATCGGCACCTCGCTGCGGATGACGCTGGAGGGCGACGCCGAGGGGATCTACGGGCACCTGTGCGCCGAGGGATTCGTGAGGGAGTCCATCGAACTGGATCCGGAGGCGGTGCTGGACTATCTGCTGCCCATCATCGAGCCCGCCCAGGCGGAGGAGTTCACCTTCACGCGGCCGTGGCTGCGCGGGCAGGCGGCCAGGATCGCCGATCCCCGCTCCCCCGCGCACCAGTTGGGCCGGCAGATCAATCTGCCGCCCTCGTACCTGCTGATCCACCGGGTGACGCTGAGCACGATCGGGGTGCTCTGCCAGCTGGGCGCGACGGTACGGCTGCGGGACGAACTGGAGTCGTGGCTCCCGGGGTTCCTGCCCGAGGAGTGAGCGCGGGGGCCTACGGGCCCCCGGTCACCACCAGGACGAGTCGAGGCGGCCCTCGATCGCCCTGAGGTTGGCTCGCGCGCAGTCGACGCAGAAGTACTGTCTGGTCCCGTTCTCCACCGAGCAGGTCCAGGTGGGCGGGGCGCCGTCGGGGGCCTTCTTGCCGCAGCGCGCGCAGACGACGGGCTGGGCCTCGGGTCCCGACGGGGCGGGGTGGGGATTCGGCTGGTCCACCTCCAGACGATATCCCCGCGAGGGGTGGAGAACCCTCCGCAACGCACCGGGGGGACCGGTCCGTTCGGACCGGTCCCCCGTACGCTGCCGCGCCGCTGGTCAGCGGCGGTTCAGCGGTCGCTCAGTGCATGACGGCCATGGCGAGGGCCCGCCGGGCGCGCAGCGAGACGCGCTCGGCTCGCCGCTGCATGCGGCGGGCGGCGACCAGGCGCAGGGCGCGACGCTCGGCGTCGACCTCGCGCATGCGGTCGTCCATATGGGCACGGGCCAGGGCTTCTGGGATGAGTTGCATTTCTCGGGTCCTGTTCTGGCGCGAGGTGATCGCGCCGGCGGTGATGAAGTCTGCGTGGGCGGAGCCGTGCGGCTGCTCGCTCGTCGTGTGGGCGGTCATGAGGGCCTGCTTCAAGGGGTCGTGCGTCACGGGGCGGTCGATGGTTCCGATGGCGGTCATGCCGCGACAACCGGGTTCTTGCGCGGACGGCCACGGGGCCGCTTCCGGGCTACGACAACGCCCTGGACGAACAGCTCGCCACCCCAGACACCCCAGGGCTCGCGGCGCTCGAGCGCACCGGCGAGGCAGGCCTCGACCAGCGGGCAGGTGGCGCAGAGGGACTTGGCGTACTCGACGTCCGCGGGGGACTCGGCGAAGAAGACCTCGGGGTCGTAGGTACGGCAGGCGACGGGTACGCCGAGGTTCTCGATGGCGTCGTCGAGCGCGGTCAGCGCGGTGAGGGGAGTCAAGGTGTGGTCCTCCGGGACTGCGGGCGGGGAGATCGTCTGGGTCTGCGGTACGGACGGGGCGTGCGCTTCGAGTTGCACGGTGTTTTCTTCCTCGTCTTGGTTGGCTAGTCGTTCCGGCCGGGTTCGGCCGGGGGCGGCTGGTACCTGGTCTTGCCAGTCCCGAGGCTCCTTCGTGCCGTCGTCCCCTGGTCGGGGACAAACAGAAGGGCCGCGGATCCCGGGTGGGGTTCCGCGGCCCTGAAGGCGCCGGCCTGATCTTCGATCAGGCTGGATCACTCCAGGGTTCGAGCCCACGGAAGGCCCACATCAGGTGGTGCTGCTGCTTCGTCTGCGTCTTGGATCCGGCACCGGCGGCGGCCGCAAACCCATAGGCGCCATGCGCCTGGGCTTCCAGTACTGCCACCGATGCCTGGGTCGGTCGCTCATTCCGCTCGCTCGCCGGCAGCGCGCAGGGTGCGGCCAGCAGGGCGCGGCTGTCAGCGGAAATCGCGGACAGACCGGTACCCAGGAGCGGGAGGAGCGAGGAGGAGCCGAGCGTGCAGGAAGCGGCGACCGAGCGATCGGTCATTTTGGTGGTGGTGATGAAGCTGGTCACTGGTCTCGCCTCCTCTCGGCGTCTCGGGGACGGGGGCCCGGGGGCCTGTCCCATACGTATTCGGATAAGTACAGCACGGATCCGGAGCTTCGGAGAAGCCACCGTTTCCGTTGCTAAGAACCTATGGGGATTCGCTGGGCATGTGCAAACTATTTTTCCGACGAGTTTCTACGCGTCGTCAGCATCCGCGCCCCCACGCTCCTGACCTGCGCAGATGGCAAGGACGTCGGCTCCGTACCGGTCGAGCTTGCGGGCGCCGACTCCAGAGATCATCGAGAGCTCGCCCGCCTCGGACGGCTGGGCCTCCGCGATCGCGACCAGCGTCCGGTCCGTGAACACGCAGTACGCGGGCAGTCCCTGCTCCTTCGCCTGGCCCGCGCGCCACTCCCGCAGCCGCTCGTAGAGCCCTTCGTCCATGTCGGACGGGCAGTCGTCGCAGCGCATCAGTTTCAGCTCGGCGGCCTCGGTGAGGGTCTTGCCGCAGACCCTGCACAGCGCCGGTCCGCGGCGGCCGCGCCCGCGCACCGCTCGCTCGGCCGCGCCCCCCGTCCGGCTTCCCGGGGCCGCGGAGCCCGGCCGCAGGCCGTTCAGGAAGCGGCTGGGGCGTCGGGAGGCACGGCCGCCCGGAGCCCGGGAGAGCGCCCAGGAGAGCGTCAGGTGCAGCCGCGCCCGCGTGACGCCGACATAGAGCAGCCGGCGCTCCTCCTCCACCTGCTCGTCGGTCTTGGCGTACGTGATCGGCAGCATGCCGTCGGTGAGGCCGGCCAGGAACACGGCGTCCCACTCCAGGCCCTTGGCGGCGTGCAGCGAGGCGAGGGTGACGCCCTGCACGGTCGGGGCGTGCTGGGCGGCCTTGCGCTCCTCCAGCTCGACGGTCAGGTCCGCCAGGGTGGCCCCCGGCCGGCCGCGGGCGAAGTCCTCGGCGAGCCGGACCAGGGCGGCCACCGACTCCCACTGGTCGCGGACGGCGCCGGAGCCGGCGGGCGGCTCGGCGCTCCAGCCGGTCGAGCTGAGCACGGCCCGGACCTGGGAGCCCAGCTCGACCACGTCGTCGAGCAGCGGGTCATTGCCCCCGGAGCGGGCGGCGCCGCGCAGGGCGAGGAGCGCCTTCTGCACCTCGGCGCGCTCGAAGAAGCGCTCGGCGCCGCGCAGCTGGTACGGGACGCCGGCGTCGGCGAGGGCCTGCTCGTAGACCTCGGACTGGGCGTTGATGCGGTAGAGCACGGCGATCTCGCCGGCCGGGACGCCCGCGGCGATCAGGTCCCGGATGCGCAGGGCGACGCCCTCGGCCTCGGCGGGCTCGTCCGGATACTCGGCGTAGACCGGGTCGGGTCCGGGCTCGCGCTGGGAGACCAGCTCCAGGCGGTGCTCGGCGGCCCGGCCCTTGGCCTGGGCGAGGAGTCCGTTGGCGAGGTGGACCACCTGCGGGGTGGAGCGGTAGTCGCGGACCAGCTTGACCAGGGTGGCCTGCGGGTAGCGCGTGCGGAAGTTCAGCAGGTGGTCCGGGGTGGCCCCGGTGAAGGAGTAGATCGTCTGGCTGGCGTCCCCGACGACGCAGAGGCTGTCGCGCTCGCCGAGCCACAGGTCCAGCAGCCGCTGCTGGAGCGGGCTGACGTCCTGGTACTCGTCCACCACGAAGTGCTGGTACTGGGTGCGGATCTGCTCGGCGATGTCGTGGCGGTCCTGGAGGATGCCGACCGTGAGCAGCAGCACGTCCTCGAAGTCGATCATGCCGCGGTCGCGCTTGAGCTGCTCGTACGTCCCGTAGATCTGGGCGATCTCCGCCATGTCCCGGGGGGCTTCGCGGCCCGCCTTGAGGGCGGCCGCCGGATAGTCGGAGGGCACGGTCTGGGTGACCTTCGCCCACTCGATCTCGCCGGTGACATCGCGCAGCTCGCCCCGGTCGAGCCGGATGCGGCAGCGGGCGCCCGCCTCGGCGACGAGCTGGACCTTGCGCTCGACCAGCCGGGGCACCTCGCCGCCGATCGCCTTGGGCCAGAAGTACTGGAGCTGGCGCAGGGCGGCGGAGTGGAACGTCCGCGCCTGCACCCCGCCCGCCCCGAGGGAGCGCAGGCGGCCGCGCATCTCGCCGGCGGCGCGGTTGGTGAAGGTGACGGCCAGCACGCTGGCCGGCATCAGCTGGCCGGAGCGGACCCCGTAGGCGATCCGGTGGGTGATCGCCCGGGTCTTGCCCGTCCCCGCGCCCGCCAGCACGCACACCGGCCCGCGCAGGATCGTCGCGACCTCGCGCTGCTCCGGGTCCAGGCCCAGGAGCACCGCGTCGGCCGAGTCCGCGCCGGCGGGGAAGGATGAGAGGTGCGTTGCTGATGTCACCCCGCCATGCTGCCAGGTCCCGAGGGACGGCCGGGAAAGTTGTCCACAGGGTGCGCGCATTCGTCGCACCGCCGCACTTGACGCATGCGGCCCACTTGACGTACTCGGACGTCCCGGCCGTATCGCGGGTGCGGGAATGGCCCCGGGGTCCCGTACGTTCGAGTACTCGGACCACCCAGACCCCACAGAGGAGAGCGCAGCATGCAGGACACGGGTTCCGTCACGATGTACAGCACGACCTGGTGCGGCTACTGCCGCCGGCTGAAGACCCAGCTGGACCGGGAAGGCATCGCGTACAACGAGATCAACATCGAGCTGGACCCGGAGTCCGCGGCGTTCGTCGAGAAGGCGAACGGCGGCAACCAGACCGTCCCGACCGTGCTCGTGAAGTCCGCCGCCGGTGCCGAGTCGGTCATGACGAACCCGAGCCTGGCCCAGGTCAAGCAGGCCCTCGCCGTCTGATCCGCCCTCCGGCGCACTGTGCGGACACAAAGGCCCCCGCCGCGGCGGGGGCCTTTCGCCGTGTGAGAAGCCTTACGCGGCCGGGCGCGGCAGCGGCTCCCCGTACCAGCGCTCGACCAGCCGGGCCGCGATGGAGATCCCCGACGGGGGCAGCATCTCGCCCGACTCGAACGCGGCGCGCAGCTCCTCGCGGGAGAACCAGCGGGCCTCCTGGATCTCCTCGCCGTCGACCGTGATCTCGGTGGTCGTGGCGCGCGCCGTGAAGCCCAGCATCAGGCTGTACGGGAACGGCCAGGGCTGGCTGGCGACGTACTCGACCTCGCCGACCCTGATGCCCGCCTCCTCCCACACCTCGCGCACGACCGACTGCTCGATCGACTCCCCCGGCTCCACGAACCCGGCCAGCGTCGAGAAGCGCCCCTCGGGCCAGTGCACCTGGCGGCCCAGCAGCGCGCGGTCGTGCTCGTCGGTGACCAGCATGATCACCGCCGGGTCGGTGCGCGGGTAGTGCTCGGCGCCGCAGCCCGGGCAGCGGCGGATGTGCCCGGCGGCCGCGACCACCGTGCGCTCGCCGCAGCGCGAGCAGAAGCGGTGCATCCGCTGCCAGTTCTCCAGGGCCACGGCGTGCACCATCAGCCCGGCGTCGCGCGGGGACAGCAGCAGCCCGGCTTCGCGCAGGCCGGCCGGGCGGGCCGACTGGTCCATCCGGCCGGGCAGGGAGTCCTTCTGCAGCGCGAAGTACCGCACGCCCTCGTCGTCGGTGCCCAGGAAATAGCGGTGCGTCTCGGTGACCGGGGCCTCGAAGGCCGGGGTCATCACGATGCCGGTCCCCCCGTCGGGGGTGTCGTCGATCAGGACCTGACCGCCGGAGACCACGAAGACGCGGGTCGTCGGGTGGCTCCAGGCCGCCGCGAGCCAGGCCTCGTCGAGGCGGTGGTGCGCGGCGCGGTCGATTCCGCTGGGCGCGGCGAGCGAGATCGGGTGCTCGGTATGGGTGCTCACAGGTACTTCCAACTCCCCCGGTGGTGGGACAGGCAGGCTCAGTGACTCGTGACTCGTGGCGCGGTGCTCGATGATTCGGTGACGCGGTGCTCTGTGACTCGGTGACGCGGTACGGCTGCGGGTGCGTCAGGCGGGCTTCCCGCGGGAGGCGGCCAGGTCCCCCCACAGGTAGGCGGCCGTCTCGACGCCCTTGAGGAGCAGGTCCAGCTCGACCTTCTCGTTCGGCGAGTGCCAGCCGTCGGACGGCACGGAGATGCCGAGGAACAGGACGGGCGCGTCCAGTACGTCCTGGAGGTCCGCCGCCGGTCCGGAGCCGCCCTCGCGGGTGAAGCGGACCTTCTCGCCGAACGCCCGCCCCATGGCCCGCACGACGGACTGCAGCGCCGGGTGGTCCAGCGGCGTCAGGCAGGGCCGGGTGGGGGCGCCGAAGACGATGGAGTGCCGGATCCCGTCCGGGATCCGCGCCGCGACCCAGTCCCGGACGGCCGCCTCGACCTCGTACGGGTCCTGCCCGGACACCAGGCGGAAGGACAGCTTCAGGTGCGCGGAGGCGGGCACGATGGTCTTGCCGCCGGGGCCCTGGTAGCCGCCGCCGATGCCGTTGACCTCCGCGGTCGGGCGGGCCCAGACCCGCTCCAGGGTGGAGTAGCCCTTCTCGCCCGCGGCGGCGTGCGACTTGGCCGTGCGCAGCCACTCGGACTCGTCGAACGGCAGCTCGGCGATCAGCGCCCGCTCCTCGTCCGTGAGCTCGGCGATGTTGTCGTAGAAGCCGGGGATCGTGACCCGCTCGTCGGCGTCGTGCAGCGCCGCGACGAGGCGGGCGGCGACGGTGGCCGGATTGGGCACGGCCCCGCCGAAGGCGCCGGAGTGGATGTCCTGGTCGGACCCGTGCAGGTCGATCTCGCAGTCGGCGACGCCGCGCATGCCGGTGCAGACGGTCGGCGTGGTCTCGGACCACATGCCGGTGTCGGAGACGATCACGACGTCGGCGGCGAGGCGCCGGGCCTCGCGCTCGACGAGGGCGCGGAAGTTGGGGGAGCCCGACTCCTCCTCGCCCTCGATGATCAGCTTGAGGTGGACGGCCGGGGCCTCGGCGCCGGTGGCGGCCAGGTGGGCCCGTACGCCCAGGGTGTGGAAGAAGACCTGGCCCTTGTCGTCGGCGGCGCCGCGCGCGTACATGCGGCCGTCGCGGACGACCGGCTCGAAGGGGTCGGTGTGCCAGCCGTCGGCGACGGCGGCGGGCTGCACGTCGTGGTGCCCGTAGACGAGGACGGTCGGGGCGTCCGGGTCCGCGCTCGGCCACTCGGCGAAGACGGCCGGCGCACCGGGGGTCTGCCAGATCTCCGTGACCGGGAAGCCGGTCTCCTTGAGCTTCGCGGCGAGCCACTCGGCGCTGCGACGTACGTCGTCCGCGTGCTCGGGCTGGGCCGAGACGGAGGGGATGCGCAGCCACTCGGCCAGGTCCTCGAGGAACGCGGCGCGGTGGGTGTCGATGTACGTGCGGACGACGCTGTCCGCCGGGGTTTCGCTCATGCCTACGAGCCTAACTGTCGGGGTGCCGGTCACTGTCCGTGCCCGATTTGCCTTGGAGGATCCGCTCAAGACGGTCCCGGCCGGGGAGGTCGCGGGGGCGGATCACGCGGCCGCTGCGGACGTGGAGGAAGGCGGCGCCGACGCGGTCGAGGGGCGTGCCGGTGGCTTCCGACCAGGCCAGGCGGTAGACGGCGAGCTGGAGGGGGTCGGCCTCGGTGGTGCGGCCGGTCTTCCAGTCGACGATCTCGTAGCCGCCGTCGTCGGTCCGGTACACGGCGTCGATCCGGCCGCGGACGACGCGGCCGGCGAGGGTGAGCTGGACCGGGACCTCCATCCGGTACGGGGTGCGCTCGGCGTACTCGCTCCGCTCGAAGGCGGCCTTGAGGGAGTCGAGGTCGGCCTCGTCGACGATGTCCTGGTCGGAGCCGGGCAGCTCGGTGGCGGGGTCGAGGACGTCGAGGAGCGGCAGCGGGAGCTCGTCGAAGCGGGACTCGACCCAGGCGTGGAAGCGCGTGCCCTGGCGCGCCGCGGGCTGCGGGGGCTTGGGCATGGGGCGGGCGAGGTCGCGGGCGAAGCCCTGCTCGTCCGCGGCGAGGCGCAGGAGCTGGCTGGCGGAGAGGGCGGCCGGGAGCTCGACGTCGCGCACGGCGGCGCGGGCGCGCCGGAGCTCGCCCTCGAGGGCGTCGAGGTCCCGGTCCCAGGAGGCGACGGCCCGGGCCTCTTCGGGGGTGAGGGCGGGCGGCCCCGCGGTGCGGGGCCGCGGGACGGCCGGCGCGTCCTCGTGCGCGTCCCGGGCCCCGTCCGCGGCCCAGGCCTCGTCCCCGGCCCACGTCTCGTCCCCGGCCCAGGCCTCGTCCCCGGCCCAGGCCTCGTCCGCGGCCCAGAGGTCGTCGCCGTCCGGCTCCTGCGCGTACGCGGGGTCCTCGCAGTCCGGCGGCCAGAGGTAGGGCTCCGGCTCCGCGGGGGCCGGAGCCGGGGCGGGGTCCGGCTCCGGGGCGGCCAGGTGCGACTCGACCAGGGCCGCCGCCGCACGGCGCAGGGCCAGGGAGGCCGGGTCCAGGGGGAGGGGCCAGGACCGGTCCGGGGTGGACTCCGTGGCCAGGGACGGGTTCTCCGCGTCCGGTTCCGGTTCCGGCGCCCAGGCTTCGATCTCGCCGTGCCCGGCCGCGCAGTGGTCGTGGAGCGAGGACAGGAACGGGGACGGGCCCCGCCGCTTCTTCTGCGTCGGGCCCCACCAGTGCCCGGAGGCCAGGAGGAGCGTGCGGGGGCGGGTGAACGTCACGTAGCCCAGGCGCAGTTCCTCCACCGCCTTGTGCTCCTTCAGCTCGGCCTTGAACGCCTTCAGGCCCGCCGAGGTCCACGCCGGATCACCCGGAAGGGTGGCCGCGTCGCCGCGCAGGCCGTACGGCAGGACCTTGGCGTACGAGGTCCACGGCTCCGGGGTCTTCTCCTTGGGGAACGAGCCCGCGCACAGGTCCGGGACCACCACCACGTCCCACTCCAGCCCCTTGGACTTGTGGGCGGTGAGCACCTTCACCGTGTTCTCCCCGCCGGGCAGGGCGTGGTCCAGGCCCTTCTCGTACTGGACCGCCGTGCGCAGGAAGCCCAGGAAGGCCAGCAGGGTCGCCTCGCCGTCCAGGGACGCGAAGCCGGCCGCCACGTCCATGAATCCGGACAGCGACTCGCGGCGCCGGGCCGCCAGCGCGTGCGGCGACGCGGACAGCTCCACGTCCAGCCCGGTGGCGGCCAGCACCCGGTGCAGTACGTCCATCAGCGGGTCCGCGAGCGAACGCCGCAGGTCGCGGAGCTCTTGGGCCAGGTGTGCGAAGCGGACCCGGGCCGCCGCGGAGAAGGGGAGCTCCTCGACCCCGGACGCGGAACCGTCCAGGAAGGTCTCCAGCGCGTCCGCCAGCGATACGACCTCCGCCGGGTCCACGCCCTCCACCGCCGCCGCGAGGCGCTCCTCCGGTTCCACTTCACCCGGCGCACGGCCGATGAGCCCGCGCGCCCGGCGCCCCAGCAGCGCCAGGTCGCGTGCGCCGATCCGCCAGCGCGGGCCGATGAGGAGCCGGACGAGGGAGGCGTTGGCGCCCGGGTCCTGGAGCACCTCGCACACCGCGACCAGGTCCGCGACCTCCGGAAGGTGCAGCAGCCCGGACAGCCCGACGACCTCCACCGGCACGTCCCGGGCCACCAGTACGGCCTGGATCTGCGCGAAGTCCCGCGCCGACCGGCACAGCACCGCGATCTCGCGCGGCTCCGTCCCCGTACGGACCAGGTGCGCGACCGAGTCCGCGAGCCACTCCAGCTCCTCGGCGTGCGTGTCCAGCAGGGCGCAGCGGACCGAGCCGGCCCGCTCCTCCCCCGGCGCCGCGCGCAGCGCCTCCACGCCCTCGTGCATCGAGCGCAGCGGCGCGGCCAGCTCGTTGGCCAGGTCCAGGAGGCGGCCGCCGCTGCGCCGGTTCTCGCTGAGCGAGAACCGGGTCGCGGGGCGGCCGTCGGCGTGCGGGAAGTGCTCGGGGAAATCGTCCAGGTTGGCCACGGACGCTCCGCGCCA
Source organism: Streptomyces sp. NPDC001903 (assembly GCF_042891345.1). Classification (NCBI taxonomy): domain Bacteria; kingdom Bacillati; phylum Actinomycetota; class Actinomycetes; order Kitasatosporales; family Streptomycetaceae; genus Streptomyces; species Streptomyces sp. NPDC001903. The sequence goes on along the minus strand of NZ_JBIASZ010000001.1, from coordinate 266,054 downwards.
GCCGTAGATCGCCTGGCAGGGGTCGCCGACGGCGGTCACCGGGTGCCCGCTGCCCCCGCCGAACAGGCCGGACAGCAGCAGCCGCTGGGCCACGGAGGTGTCCTGGTACTCGTCGAGCAGGACCACCTTGAACTCCTCGCGCAGCAGCGCCCCCACCTCGGGCCGGGTGGTGGCGAGCTGCGCGGAGAGGGCTATCTGGTCGCTGAAGTCGAGCAGGTCGCGGGAGCGTTTGGCGGTGCGGTAGCGCTCGGTCAGCTCCAGCAGTTCGAGGCGGCCGCGCACGGCCTCGGGGACCTTGCGCAGGTCGTCGTTGGTGAGCTTGGCGCCGGCGAGGGCGTCGAGCAGCTGGGTGTCGTGGGCGCGCAGCTCGGCCGGGGTGACCAGGTGCTCGGAGAGTTCGCCGTCGAGCGCGAGCAGGTCGCTGACCAGGTCGGGGACGGATTTGGTGAGCGCCGGGTACGGGCCGGGGGCCTCGCGCAGCACGCGCGCGGCGAGCTGGAAGCGGGTGGCGTCGGCGAGGAGGCGGGCACTGGGCTCCAGGCCGATGCGCAGGCCGTGGTCCTTGAGCAACTGGCCGGCGAAGGCGTGGTACGTGGAGATGCGCGGCTCGCCGCCGGCCGCGTCGGCCTCGGCCGGGGAAGGGTCCGGGTCGGTGATGCCGGCCCGCGCGAGGGCCTTGCGTACGCGCTCGGCGAGCTCGGCGGCGGCCTTGTTGGTGAAGGTCAGGCCGAGGACCTGCTCGGGCGCGACCGCTCCGGTGCCGACCAGCCAGACCACGCGGGCGGCCATGACCGTGGTCTTGCCGGAGCCAGCGCCGGCCACGATGACCTGGGGGGCGGCGGGGGCGGTGATGCAGGCCAGCTGCTCGGGCGTGAACGGGATGCCGAGGAGCTCCTTGAGCTGCTCGGGGTCGGTGAGGACGGACGGACGCGCGGACACGTGAAGAGGCTAGCCCGACCCTCGGACACTCCCGGCCGCCGTCTCACCGGCCGGTCGGTCGGTGGCCGGCCACCGGTCAAGCGCCGGTTGGCCGACGGCCCGCCGCCGGTGGCCCCGCGGTCGCGGCCGTGTGACTCACTCCACCGTCTGGCGGCCCTCCGGGCGCGCGCTGCACGCGCTGCGGAAGGAGCAGTGGTCGCAGTGCTTGCCGGTGGCGGGCGCGAAGCGCTCGTCCAGGACCCGGCCGGCGGCGGTGGCGAGGAGGTCGCCGACCCATTCGCCGTTCAGCGGCTGCTGCGCCTGGATCTTGGGCACCGTCTCGCCGCCCTCCCGCTGGGCGGCGCCCTGGCGCAGCTGCACCAGCTCGGCGCCGCCCGCCTCGGGGCGCACCCCGTCGAAGACCTCGTCGACGGCGCCTTCGCGTACGGCGAGCTGGTACACGGCGAGCTGCGGGTGCCGTTCGACCTCCTTGGCCGTCGGCGCGGACTTGCCGGTCTTGAAGTCGACGACGTACGCGCGCCCCTGCGGGTCCGCCTCGACCCGGTCCATGGAGCCCCGGATGCGGACGGCGACGTCACCGGCTTCGAGCGTGACGTCGAACGCGTGCTCCGTGGCCACGGCCTCCCGGCCCCCGCGGTCGGTGGTGTGCCAGCGCAGGAAGCGCTCCAGGGCGGCGCGGGCGTTGTCCTTCTCCTGGCGGGACTTCCAGGGGGCGTCGAAGGCGAGGGCGTCCCAGACGGAGTCGAGGCGTTCCATCAGCACGGCGAGGTCGGCGGGGGTGCGGCCGGAGGCGACCTCGTCGGCGAGGACGTGGACGACGTTGCCGAAGCCCTGGGCCGCGGTGGAGGGGGCGTCGGCCTTGACCTCGCGGCCGAGGAACCACTGGAGGGAGCAGGTGTTGGCCAGCTGGTCCAGGGCCGAGCCGGAGAGGGCGAGGGGCCGGTCCCGGTCGCGCAGCGGGACGCTGCTGCGGGTGGGCTCGTACAGCCCCCACCAGCGCTGCGGGTGCGCGGCGGGGACCAGCGGGCGGTCGTCCTCGTCGGTGAGCGCGGCGAGGCGGGCCAGGCGCCGGGCGGCCGCCTCGCGCAGCGCGGGCGAGGCATCGGGGTCGACGGTGGTGGCGCGCAGTTCGGCGACGAGCGCGGGGACGGCGAGGGGGCGGCGGGGGCGGCCGGTGACGTCCTTCGGGGTGACCCCGAGCTCGGTGAGGAAGCGGGAGGGCTGGTCGCCGTCCTCGGCCGGTGCCTTGACGGCGGTGACGACGAGGCGGTCGCGGGCGCGGGTGGCGGCGACGTAGAAGAGGCGCCGCTCCTCGGCCAGGAGCGCGCCGGGGGTGAGGGGCTCGGCGAGGCCGTCCCGGCCGATGCGGTCGGCTTCGAGGAGGGAGCCGCGGCGGCGCAGGTCGGGCCAGAGCCCTTCCTGTACGCCGGCCACGACGACGAGGGACCACTCCAGGCCCTTGGAGCGGTGGGCGGTCATGAGGCGTACGGCGTCGGTGCGGGTGGCTCTGCCCGTCAGGGTGTCGGCGGCGATGTCCTCGGCTTCGAGCTGTTCGAGGAAGTTGAGGGCGCCGCGGCCGCCGGTGCGGTCCTCGGCGCGGGCGGCCGTGTCGAAGAGCGCGCAGACGGCGTCGAGATCGCGGTCGGCGTTGCGGCCGGCCGCGCCGCCGCGGCGGGCTCCGCGCTCCAGGCGCTGGGGCCAGGGGGTGCCCTCCCAGAGGGTCCACAGGGCCTCTTCGGCGGTGCCGCCGCCCTGGAGGAGCTCGCGGGCCTTGCGCAGGAGCAGCCCGAGGCGCAGCGCCCCGCGGGCGTACGCGGGGTCGTGGGCGGTGAGCCGCTCGGGCTCGGCGAGGGCGCGGGCGAGCAGCACGTCGGAGGGGGCCGGCACCTTGGTGCCGGCCGCCCGCTCCTCGTCGCGCAGGGCCCGCCCGAGCCGCCGCAGATCGGCGGCGTCCATTCCGCCGAGCGGCGAGCTCAGCAGCGCGATCGCCGCCTCGACCCCGACCCACCCTTCGCCGGCGGCGGGCTCGGCCGCGGAGGCCTCGGCCTCGGCTTCGGCTCCGGCCTCGAGGTCCGCATCGGCCTCCGCGGCCGGGTCCGGGTCCAGGTCCGGGTCCGGGTACGACGCCTCCGCGTCCGGGGCCGGGTCCAGGGCCGGATCCGCGTCCGAGGCCTCCGCGTCCGGGGCCTCCGCGTCCGGGGCCGCGGCCGGGGAGGGTCCGTCGGGGGACGCCGGGATCGGGGCCGCGGCGATGCGCAGGGCCGTCAGCAGGGGGGCTATGGCCGGTTCGTGGCGCAGCGGGGTGTCCGTGCCGTCCGTCTCCGCCGGGACTCCCGCCGAGATCAGGGCGCGGCGCATCGCCGGGAGGGTGCGGCCGCCGGACCGGACCAGGACGGCCATCTCCTGCCACGGCACGCCGTCCTCCAGGTGAGCCCGGCGCAGGATGTCGGCGATGTTGTCCAGCTCGGCGCCTGCCGTGGGGTACGTGAACACCTCCACCCCGCCGCCCTCCCGGACCGGGGTCAGGGCGCGGTGGGCGCGGACCGCCTCCGAGGGCAGGCGCGGGAGGGGCATACGGGTGGTCAGGAGGCGGGTCGCCGCCAGGAGGCCGGCCCGCGAGCGGCGGCCCACCGTCAGGGCCCGGACCGCCGCCCCGGGGAAGGAGCCCTCGAAGTCCAGGATGTTGTTGATGTCGGCGCCGCGGAAGGCGTAGATCGACTGGTCCGGGTCCCCGAAGGCGACCAGGGTGCCCGCCGGGCCGGCCAGGGCCCGCAGCAGCCGCAGCTGGGAGGCGTCCGTGTCCTGGTACTCGTCCACGTAGATCACGTCGTAGGCCAGGGAGAGGGACGGGGTGCGCTCCGCGAGGAGGACGGCCCGGTGGACGAGCTCCGCGTAGTCCAGCGTGCCCTGCATGTCCAGGACGTCCAGGTACTCCGACAGGAACGCGGCCGCCGCCTTCCAGTCCGGGCGGCCCAGCCGGCTCGCGAACGCGTCCAGCGCGGCCGGGCCCAGGCCCAGCTCGCGGGCGCGGGCGAGCACCGCGCGCACCTCGTCCGCGAAACCGCGGGTGGTGAGTGCGGCGCGCAGGTCGTCCGGCCAGCGGATGGAGCGGATCCGGCGCTGGCCGTCCAGGAGGGTGCGGACCATCACGTCCTGCTCCGGGCCCGACAGCAGCCGCAGGGGATCCGCGAACAGGTCGGTGTCCTGGTGGGCGCGGACCAGTCCGTAGCAGAAGGAGTGGAAGGTGGTGGCCTGCGGGGCACGCGCCCCGCCGAGCCGCAGGGCGGCCCGGTCGCGCAGCTCCACCGCCGCCTTGCGGCTGAAGGTGAGGATGAGGATCCGGGCCGGGTCCACCCCGGCCTCGACCCGGGCCGCGGCCGCCTCGACCAGCGTGGTCGTCTTTCCGGTGCCCGGTCCGGCCAGGACGAGAAGCGGGCCGTCGGTGTGATCAACCACCGCCCGCTGCGCTGCGTCCAGAACAGGGGGATCCACCCGCTGCGGCCCGGTGCGCACGAGGCGGTACGCGTCGGGGGTCCGCGTACGCCGCCGCTCGGTGCGGTCGGATGGAGAGGTGATCACGTGGGGTGCCGGTCCAGGTCCTGGTGGGTCTGCGGTTGTTGCGGTCTCGGCCGTCCCCGCGGGTGCCGCGGTCACCGCCGCGCCTGCCGAAGCCGAAGCCGAAGGGGCAACGCTACGGCAACCGCCGGGGCCCGCGCAGTTCCCCGAGGTGGGGGCGCAGGGGCCGCGCGCCGTCGCCCGTACGGGCGCTCGACCGCCCGCCCCGGCCCCGCATGGCCGAAGCTGTCAGATGTGACCCTCGTCCCGTGCGGCGTGCTCCTCCCGCCCGTCCCAGCGCGCCCGCGGCATGTTCAGCCGGGCCTCGCCGGCGGCGGTCAAGCGCAGCGGGGTGGCCTCCGCGCGGTAGTGCTCAAGGGCCCGGATCTCGCTGCCGGGCAGCGGCCGGCCGTCCGCCCGGACCACGCGCCACCAGGGCACCGCTCCCCCGTACAGGGCCATCACGCGCCCGACTTGGCGCGGTCCGCCCTCGCCGAGCCATTCGGCGACGTCCCCGTACGTCATCACCCGGCCGGGCGGAATCCGCTCGGCCACCTCCAGCACCCGCTCCGCGTACGCGGGCAGCTCTTCGCTCATTCCGCCCATGGTGCCGTACATCACGGACCGGTTCCCGGAAGGTTTCCTTCCGTACCGGCACGCACCCTGATGCCCCGCCCGCACGTCGGTCCGTGCCACCATCTTCCGGGCGGTGACTGGTGATACGTGATCAAGAAGAGACGGAAGTGACGACGAAGGAGCAGGGTGTGAGCCCTCCGGACGGCGCGGCTGAGGACGACGGCGCGCGCCCTGACCCGCACCCCGGGTCCGGGAAGCTCCCCGACGAGCCCCCCGGCCGGGCCACGCCCGCGCCCGGGACCGCGGGCACACCCGAGCCCACGGCCGAGCCCGCGCCCGGGGCCGGTGCCACGGGCGCACCCCGGCCCCGCGCCAAGGCCGGGGAGGAGCCCCCGGCCGGGGCCGACGGGCCGCACGGGCGCGCCTCCGCCTCCGCCGACCAGGTCGAGGTCGACGAGCCACTGCTCGCCGCCCGCGTCCACCGCCCCTCCGACCTCGTGCGCCTGCTCGTCGGCGTCCTCGGCATCGCCGTCGTCCTCGCCATCGCCGCCTTCGCCCACCGCACCACCGCCGGCCTCGAGGCCGACATCACCCAGGGCACCGGCGCCGCCCCCGATCTGCTGATCAAGGTCGCCGGGCTGGTGTCCAGCATCGCCGTGCTGCTCGTGCCCGTGGCCTTCGCCATCGAACGGCTGATCAAACGGGACGGGCTGCGCATCGCCGACGGCGTGCTCGCCGCCGTCCTCGCGCACGGCGTGACCCTGGCCACCGACCTGTGGGTCTCCCAGGCCGCCTCCGACACCATCCAGGACGCCCTCACCCGTCAGACCACCGTCGGCGGCCCCATCACCGACCCGGTGCACGGCTACCTCGCGCCGGTCATCGCGTACATGACCGCCGTCGGCATGACCCGCCGGCCGCGCTGGCGGGTCGCGCTGTGGGTGGTCCTGCTGCTGGACGCCTTCGCGATGCTGGTCAGCGGCTACACCACGCCGTTCTCGATCATGCTGACCGTGCTGATCGGCTGGAGCGTCGCGTACGGGACCCTGTACGCGGTCGGCTCGCCGAACGTCCGCCCCACCGGCCAGACCCTCCTCGCCGGCCTGCGCCGGGTCGGCTTCAAGCCGGTCAGCGCCATGCGCGCGGAGCTCCCGGACGGCGCCGACGCCTCGGAGGTCAGCGACCGGGGCCGGCGCTACCACGTCACCCTGGAGGACGGCCCGCCGCTCGACGTCACGGTCGTCGACCGCGAGCAGCAGGCGCACGGGTTCTTCTACCGGGTCTGGCGCCGGCTCACCCTGCGCGGCATCACGACCCGGCGCAGCCTGCAGTCGCTGCGCCAGGCGCTGGAGCAGGAGGCGCTCCTCGCGTACGCCGCCATCGCGGCCGGGGCCAACGCACCGAAGCTGATCGCCACCTCCGAGCTCGGCCCGGACGCCGTGATGCTCGTCTACGAGCACCTGGACGGCCGGCCCCTCGACGCGCTCGCCGACGAGGAGATCACCGACGACCTGACCCGCAACACGTGGAAGCAGGTACGGGCCCTGCAGTCGCGGCGGATCGCCCACCGGCGGCTGACCGGCGACGCGCTCGTGGTGGATCGTTCCGGCAACGTCGTCCTCACCGACCTGCGCGGCGGCGAGATCGCGGCCGGCGACCTGGTGCTGCGGATGGACATCGCGCAGCTGCTGACCACCCTCGGCCTGCGGATCGGGGCGGAGCGCGCGGTGGCCTCGGCGGTGTCGGTGCTCGGCCCAGACGCGGTGGCGGACTGCCTGCCGCTGCTCCAGCCGATCGCGCTGAGCCGCTCCACCCGGGCGACCCTGCGCAGGCTGGCCCGGGAGCGGGCCGACCGGCAGCGGGAGGCCGTGCTGGAGTCCTCGCGGGCGGCGAAGGCGGCGCGCGAGGCGGCCGCGGAGGAGGCGAAGCCGGACCGCAAGGCCGGCGCGAGGCCGTCGGCGGCCACGGCCGCCGAGAAGAAGGCCGAGAAGAAGGCTCTGGACGACGCCCTCGACGGGGCCCGCGAGGAGGATCTGCTGAGCCAGATCCGCCAGCAGGTGCTGCTGATCCGCCCGCAGGCACCGGTGGAGCCGGCCCGGCTGGAGCGGATCAGGCCGCGGACGCTGGTGTCGTTCATCGCGGGCGCCTTCGGTGCCTACTTCCTGCTCACGCAGCTCGCCCACGTGGACTTCGCGACGATCGTCGGCGAGGCACAGTGGGGCTGGGTGGGGGCCGCGCTGGCCTTCTCGGCGCTCACCTACTTCGCGGCGGCGATGAGCCTGCTGGGCTTCGTACCGGAGCGGGTGTCCTTCCTGCGGACGGTGGTCGCACAGGTGGCGGGGTCGTTCGTGAAGCTCGTGGCGCCGGCGGCGGTCGGCGGTGTCGCGCTGAACACGCGGTTCCTGCAGCGGGCCGGGATCCGGCCGGGGCTGGCGGTGGCCAGCGTGGGTGCCTCGCAGCTGTTCGGCCTGGCGAGCCACGTCCTGCTGCTGCTGGCCTTCGGCTACCTGACGGGTACGGAGAAGACCCCGGAGATGACGCCGTCCCGTACGGTCATCGCCGGTCTGCTGACGGTGGCCGTGCTGGTGCTGGTGGTGACGGCGGTGCCGTTCCTGCGGAAGTTCGTGGCGACGCGGGTGCGGGCGCTGTTCGCGGGTGTGGTGCCGCGCATGCTGGACGTGCTCCAGCGGCCGCAGAAGCTGATGACGGGCATCGGCGGCATGCTGCTGCTGACCGGCTGCTTCGTGATGTGCCTGGACGCGTCGATCCGGGCGTTCGGCGGCGGCCAGGCCATCAGCTACGCGAGCATCGCGGTGGTGTTCCTGGCGGGCAACGCGCTGGGGTCGGCGGCGCCGACGCCGGGCGGCATCGGCGCGGTGGAGACCACGCTGACGCTGGGTCTGATCGCGGCGGGCCTGGAGAAGGAGGTCGCCATCTCGGCGGTGCTCCTGTTCCGCCTGATGACGTTCTGGCTGCCGGTCCTGCCGGGCTGGCTGTCCTTCAACTACCTGACCCGGAAGGAAGCCATCTAGGCCGTGTCCGATCCGAGGGACACGGCCCAGGCGGTGGGACCGGGGCGGATCAGGCGCTGAAGACCGGTACCAGCGTCGCGAGCAGCGCCGCCGAGCAGGCGATCTCGATCGCGCCCACCACCGGGGGCTTCAGGGCGCGGCCCGGGAGGGCGGCCGCCCGGGCCAGGTAGGCCGCGAACGGGATCGCCAGCCAGGGCGACAGGAAGGCGGCCACCGCCAGGGCCGCCGCGTGGTAGGCCACCGAACCCCGGCGGTACGCCCGCGAGTTCCGCTCCCGGATCATCGTCTTCACGTACGGCACCGTGCCCGCGAAGTACAGCAGGCAGGCCAGCGCCGGGCGCCAGGCCGACGCCGCGGGCATCCCGCCCAGCCCGGCGGCCACCAGCAGCATCCCGCACGCCGGGACCACCGCCGCCAGGCCGTTGGCCGGCGCCCGCTCGCGGCCGCGCCACGCGTACCAGGTGTTCACCGCGACGAACGGCGCCGCCGCCGCGGCCGCGGGCAGCAGCCGGGGGTGCGCCGCCGCCAGCGGCAGGCCGAGCGCCGCGCACGCGGCCCCGAGGACCAGCGCCGGCCGCACGTGCCGGGCCGCAGCGTCCGGTCGGCGGCGGGCGATGCGGTGCAGGCGCAGCCACTGCTGGCCGTGGAAGACGGCCGCGTACCCGAGCAGCCAGGCCGCGAACAGCGCCGCCTGCGCCCACCGCGGCCGCGGGGCCGACAGGGTCCCCGCCAGGAACGGCACGGCCAGCATGGCCCACGCGCCGTGCTGGTCCGGCAGCCAGGTGTTCCGCCCCGTGCGTGGCACCCGGGCCACCTCCCGCGGTTAATTGGTAATCCATCGCGTAATTTGCCGCATTCCCTCGGGAGTTGGCCCTCCCAGCCTGCCACCCGCCCGTCCCGGAAAAGACCGGAATTAGGTCATGCCCGGACGGGACCTTTGTCATCGGATTCGGCCTTCCGGCGGGCGTAGCGTCGTGGACGGATGCTTTTCCGCCATCCGTCACACCACCCGCCTGGAGGGTCGTCTTGCAGGACCGATTCGGACATCAGGGCGCCGCCGATTCACTGATCAGGGCGGGCAGTTTCTTCACGGCCGGCGAGGTCTCCGGGGACCTGCGCACGGTCCACCGCACCGGCGGGCGGGCCGCCGAGGCCTTCTACCGCGACCGGTGGAGCCACGACAAGGTCGTGCACTCCACGCACGGCGTGAACTGCACCGGCTCGTGCAGGTGGAAGGTGTACGTCAAGGACGGGATCATCACCTGGGAGACCCAGGCCACCGACTACCCCTCGGTGGGCCCCGACCGCCCCGAGTACGAACCCCGCGGCTGCCCGCGCGGGGCCTCCTTCTCCTGGTACTCGTACTCGCCGACGCGCGTGCGCCACCCGTACGTCCGCGGGGTGCTCCTGGAGGCGTACCGGGAGGCCAAGCGGCGGCTCGGCGACCCCGTGCTGGCCTGGGCCGACATCCAGGCCGACCCGGAGCGCCGGCGCGCCTACCAGCGGGCCCGCGGCAAGGGCGGGCTCGTGCGCGCGAGCTGGGAGGAGGCGACCGAGATCGTCGCCGCGGCCCACGTGCACACCATCGGGGAGCACGGGCCGGACCGCGTCGCCGGCTTCTCGCCGATCCCGGCGATGTCCATGGCCTCGCACGCCGCCGGCGCCCGCTTCCACTCCCTCATCGGCGCGCCGATGCTGAGCTTCTACGACTGGTACGCGGACCTGCCCGTCGCCTCCCCGCAGGTGTTCGGCGACCAGACCGACGTCCCCGAGTCCGGCGACTGGTGGGACGCCGCGTACCTGGTGATGTGGGGCTCGAACGTGCCCGTCACCCGGACCCCGGACGCGCACTGGATGGCCGAGGCCCGCTACCGCGGCCAGAAGGTCGTCACCGTGTCGCCCGATTACGCGGACAACACGAAATTCGCCGACGAATGGATGCACCCGCACCCCGGAACGGACGGTGCGCTGGCCCTCGCGATGGGCCACGTCATCCTCAAGGAGTTCTTCGTCGATAAGCAGACCCCTTTCTTCACGGATTACGTCCGGAAGTACACCGACCTCCCTTTCCTGGTGTCGCTGCGCGAAACCGATCAGGGGCTCGTTCCCGGCAAGTTCGTCACCGCCGCCGACCTCGGCCGGGACACCGAGAACGCCCGGTGGAAGACCGTCCTCGTCGACGACGCGAGCGGCGAGCCCGTCGTCCCGAACGGCACCCTCGGGCACCGGTGGGGCAAGAACGAGAAGCCCGAGTGGAACCTCGACCTCGGCGGCACCGTCCCCCGGCTGACCCTCCTCGCGGAGGGCGAGAGCGCCGAGGTCACCCTGCCCCGCTTCGAGGACGACGAGCGCGGCGGAACGATCCGCCGCGGCGTCCCCGTGCGCCGCCTCGGCGGCCGGCTCGTCACCACCGTCTTCGACCTGATGCTGGCCCAGTACGGGGTCGCCCGCCCGGGCCTGCCCGGCGAGTGGCCCTCCTCGTACGAGGACGCGGACGCCCCCGGCACCCCCGGCTGGCAGGAGTCCCTGACCTCCGTGCCCGCCGCCCAGGCCGCCCGTGTGGCCCGGGAGTTCGCGCAGACCGCCGAGCGCTCGCAGGGCCGCTGCATGATCCTGATGGGCGCGGGGACGAACCACTGGTTCCACTCCGAGACCATCTACCGCGCCTTCCTCGCCCTCCTCACCCTCACCGGCTGCCAGGGCCGCAACGGCGGCGGCTGGGGCCACTACGTCGGCCAGGAGAAGTGCCGCCCGGTCACCGGCTGGGCCACCCTCGCCGCCGCCTCCGACTGGTCGCGCCCGCCGCGCCAGATGATCGGCGCGGCCTGGTTCTACCTGCACACCGACCAGTGGCGCTACGACACCCTCCCGGCCGAGGCCCTCGCCTCCCCGCTCGCGGACGGCGCCTTCGCCGGCATGACCGGCTCCGACTGCCTGGCCGCCAGTGCCCGGATGGGCTGGATGCCCTCGTACCCGACCTTCGACCGCAACCCGCTCGACCTGGGCGCGAGCGCCGATCCGGTCGCCGACGCCGTACGGGAGCTGAAGGCGGGCACGCTCGGCTTCGCCGGCGAGGACCCCGACGCGCCGGGCAACTGGCCGCGGGTGCTCAACGTATGGCGGGCCAACCTCCTCGGCTCCAGTTCCAAGGGCAACGAGTACTTCCTCAAGCACCTCCTCGGCACCCACTCCAACCTCCCCGACGACGGCCCGCGGTGCGCGCCGAGGGACGTCGCGTACCGGGAGGAGGACGTCGAGGGGAAGCTGGACCTGCTGATGAGCATGGACTTCCGGATGACCTCCACGACCCTGCTCTCCGACGTGGTGCTGCCCGCGGCCACCTGGTACGAGAAGCACGACCTGTCCTCCACGGACATGCACCCCTTCCTGCACGCGTTCACCCCGGCCGTGGACCCGCCCTGGCAGGCCCGCTCCGACTACGACGCCTTCCTCGGCATCGCCGAGCGGTTCGGCGAGCTCGCCGCGGAGCACCTCGGCGTACGCAGGGACCTGGTCGCGACCGCCCTCCGGCACGACACCCCGGGCGGGGAGATGGCCCAGCCCGGCGGGGTCGCGCTGGACTGGTCGAAGGGCGAGTGCGAGCCGGTGCCCGGCCGGACGATGTACGACCTGGCGGTCGTCGAGCGCGACTACGGGGCCGTCGGCGAGAAGTTCGCCGCGCTGGGCCCGCTCGTGGACACCCTCGGGGTGACGACCAAGGCCGTCACGTACGAGGTCGCCGAGGAGGTCGCGTACCTGCGGGAGAAGAACGGCGCGGTCCGCGGCGGGATCGCCGACGGCCGGCCGCGTCTGGACACCGCGCAGCGCGCCTGCGAGGCGATCCTCTCCCTGTCGGGCACCTCCAACGGGCGCCTGGCCACCCAGGGTTTCGAGACCCTGGAGAAGCAGGTCGGCACGCGCATGGCCCACCTGGCCGCCGAGGCCGAGGGCAAGCGGATCACCTTCGCGGACACGCAGGCCCGCCCGGTCCCGGTGATCACCTCGCCCGAGTGGTCGGGTTCGGAGGCGGGCGGGCGCCGCTACACGGCCTTCACCGTCAACACCGAGCACCTCAAGCCCTGGCACACCCTCACCGGACGCCAGCACTTCTTCCTCGACCACGACTGGCTGCACGAGGTGGGCGAATCGCTGCCGGTCTACAAGCCGCCGCTGAACATGCACACCCTGTACGGGGAGCCGGAACTCGGCGTCGTCGACGAGAAGTCGGTGGCCGTCCGCTACCTCACCCCGCACAACAAGTGGGCCATCCACAGCCAGTACCAGGACAACCTCCACATGATGACCCTGGGCCGCGGCGGCCAGACGGTGTGGATGTCCCCGCAGGACGCCGAGGCCATCGGGGTCGCGGACAACGACTGGATCGAGGCGGTCAACCGCAACGGCGTAGTCACCGCCCGCGCGATCGTCTCGCACAAGATGCCGCCCGGCACGGTCTACATGAACCACGCGCAGGAGCGGACGGTCGGCGTCCCGAAGACCGAGAAGACGGGCCGCCGCGGCGGCATCCACAACTCGCTGACCCGGGTGATGCTCAAGCCGACCCACCTGATCGGCGGCTACGCCCAGCTGACCTGGGCCTTCAACTACCTGGGCCCGACCGGCAACCAGCGCGACGAGGTGACGGTCATCCGCCGCCGCTCGCAGAAGGTGGAGTTCTAGTCCCATGCGCGTCATGGCACAGATCGCGATGGTCATGAACCTCGACAAGTGCATCGGCTGCCACACCTGCTCGGTCACCTGCAAGCAGGCGTGGACCAACCGGCAGGGCACCGAGTACGTCTGGTTCAACAACGTCGAGACCCTCCCAGGCCAGGGCTACCCGCGCCGCTGGGAGGACCAGGAGCGGTGGAAGGGCGGCTGGGAGCGCACCCGCTCGGGCCGGCTGCGGCTGCGCGCGGGCGGCCGGCTCGCCAAGCTCGGCAAGATCTTCGCCAACCCCGACCTGCCGGAGATCGAGGACTACTACCAGCCCTGGACGTACGAGTACAAGAACCTGACCGAGGCCCCGGCCGGCGACGACCTGCCCACCGCCCGGCCCGTCTCGCAGCTCACCGGCGAGCCCCTCGCCACGATCGAGTGGGGCCCGAACTGGGACGACAACCTGGGCGGCGCCCCGGCCCACGCGCCCCGGGACCCGGTCGTGGAGAAGATCCGCGAGGAGGTCGGCGAGAAGATCCGCTTCGAGTTCGAGCAGAGCTTCATGTTCTACCTCCCCCGCATCTGCGAGCACTGCCTGAACCCGGCGTGCGTCTCGTCCTGCCCGTCCGGCGCGATGTACAAGCGCGAGGAGGACGGCATCGTCCTGGTCGACCAGGACGCCTGCCGCGGCTGGCGCATGTGCGTGAGCGGATGCCCGTACAAGAAGGTGTACTTCAACCACCGCACCGGCAAGGCCGAGAAGTGCACCTTCTGCTTCCCGCGCATCGAGGTCGGCATGCCGACGGTGTGCTCGCAGACCTGCGTCGGCCGGATGCGCTACCTCGGCGTGATGCTGTACGACGCCGACAAGGTCGCCGGGGCCGCGGCCACCCCGGACGAGCACGATCTCTACCCCGCCCAGGTGGAGTGCTTCCTCGACCCGCGCGATCCGGCGGTGGTCGAGGCCGCGCGGCGCTCCGGCATCACGCGCGAGTGGCTGGACGCGGCCCGCGACTCGCCCGTGTACGACCTGATCGCCACCTACCAGGTCGCCCTCCCGCTCCATCCGGAGTACCGGACGATGCCGATGGTCTGGTACGTCCCCCCGCTCTCCCCCGTCGTCGAGGCGGTCGCCGCGACCGGGAGCGACGGCGAGGACGCGGGCAACCTGTTCGGCGCCATCGACGCCCTGCGCATCCCCGTCGAATACCTCGCGGCGGTCCTCACCGCGGGCGACACCCACGCCGTCGAGGCGGTGCTGCGGCGGATGGCGGCGATGCGCGCGTACATGCGGCGCATCAACCTCGGCGAGGAGCGCGACGAGTCGATCGCGAAGGCGGTGGGACTGACGGGCGTCGAGATGGAGGACATGTTCCGGCTGCTCGCGATCGCCAAGCAGGAGGACCGGTTCGTGGTCCCGAGCGCGGCGCGCGGCGATGCCGAGGCGCTGGCGCAGACGCATCCGCTGGACGCCGAATGCCCCGTCGGGGATCTCGGTGAACCGCGGGTGATGCTCAATCTCGGCCCGACCAGGAGGAGTTCGTGAGCGTGACGGCGATCGACACCCGAGACCGGATGAGCGGTGGCGCACTGGTGCGGCTGGTCGCCGGCTGCGTCCTGCAGTACCCCGGCGACCACTTCCACGACGAGCTCCCCCGGCTCCGTGCGGCCCTCGCCGGGGCGCCACCCGAACCGGCCGCACTGCTGGCGGCCTTCCTCGACGAGGCGGAGGCGCTGACCCCGATCGAGCTGTGCGCCCGGTACACCTCCACCTTCGACACCCGCAACCGGCGCTGCCTCTACCTGACCTGGTGGGTGGACGGCGACACCCGCCGGCGCGGCCTGTCCCTGGTCCGGCTGAAGCGGATCTACCGGGACTTCGGGCTGGAGTTCGCGGGCGAGGAGCTGCCCGACTTCCTGCCGGTGGCGCTGGAGTTCGCGGCCCGCAGGGAGGAGGCCGGCGCCGAGCTGCTGCAGGAGCACCGGGCCGGGCTGGAGCTGCTGCGCCTGGCGCTCGCCGAGTCGGGGTCCCCGTACGCCCGGGTCCTGGAGGCCGTCTGCACGACGCTGCCGGGGACCTCTCCGGCCACGAAGGCCGAGGCGAAGGCGCTCGCGAGGAACGGGCCGCCGCAGGAGCTGGTGGGCGCGGGCTCGGTGCTCGAACCGTTCGGTCCGGGGATCGACCGCCCGCCGGCCTCGCCCGGCGACCTGCCGGCGGACTTCCCCGTCGACCTCCCGTGGCCCACGACACCCGAAAGGCGGACGGCCTGATGGACCTCCTCCTGTGGGGCGTACTGCCCTACGTCTCGGTCGCCCTGCTGATCGCGGGCACGGTCTGGCGCGCCCGCCACGACGCGTTCGGCCGGACCACCCACTCCTCGCAGCTGCACGAGTCGCGGCTGCTGCGCATCGGCTCGCCGCTCTTCCACTTCGGCATGCTGTTCGTGGTCCTCGGCCACGTCGTGGGCCTGCTGGTGCCGAAGAGCTGGACGGACGCGGCCGGCCTCGGCGACCACGCGTACCACCTGCTCGCCGTCTCCACGGGCGCGGTGGCGGGCGTCGCGGCCGCCGCGGGCATCGGCATCCTCGTGTACCGGCGGTGCACGGTCCCGGCGGTGCGCCGCTCGACGCTGCGCAGCGACCGCCTGATGTACGCGTTCCTGCTGGGCGCGATGCTGCTCGGGCTGACGGCCACGGTCCTCAACTCGACCGGCATGACGGGCGGTTACAACTACCGCGACGGCGTCTCGCTCTGGTTCCGGAGCCTGTTCACCCTCACCCCGGACTACCACCTGATGGCGGGCGCGCCGCTCGCGTTCAAGGCGCACGTCCTGTTCGGGTTCACGCTGTTCGCGCTGATCCCGTACTCGCGGCTGGTGCACATGTTCTCGGCGCCGCTGAAGTACCTGTTCCGGCCGTACGTGGTCTACCGCAGGCGGGATCCGCGGCAGCTCGCCGACCGCCCGAGCAGGCGCGGCTGGGAGCGCGTCTCGTGAGCGCCGCGGGGGCCGGGCGGACCGTCGTGCGCCGTCCCCGGCACGCGATCGCCGAGCGCCCCTTCCTCGTGATCTGGGAGGCCACCCGGGCCTGCCCGCTGGCCTATCTGCACTGCCGGGCCGAGGCGCAGACGGCCCGCCACCCCGAGGAGCTCGACGGGGCCGGCGCCCGCCGGGTGATGGAGCAGGTCGCCGCCTTCGGGCGGCCGAGCCCGCTGTTCGTGATCACCGGCGGGGACCCCTTCCAGCGCCCCGACCTCACCGGCCTCGTCGCGTACGGGACCTCGCTCGGACTGCGCGTCGCGGTCTCCCCCTCCGGTACGCCGACGCTGACGCGCGAACGGCTGGCGGCGGTGCGGGACGCGGGAGCGGTCGCCGTGTCCCTCTCGCTGGACGGCTCGACGGCGGAGCGGCACGACGCCTTCCGGGGCGTGCCCGGGGTGTACGAGCAGACCCTGGAGGGCTGGCGGGCGGCGCGGGAGCTCGGGCTCAAGGTCCAGATCAACACGACGGTGACCCGGCACGGCCTCGCGGACCTGGCGGACGTCGCGGCGCTGGTCAGGCGGGAGGGCGCGATGCTGTGGTCCGGCTTCGTCCTGGTCCCGGCGGGGCGCGGCGGGCGGCTGGACTCCCTCGACCCCGGCGAGGTCGAGGACGTACTGCACTTCCTCTACGACTGCGGGGCGGTGCTCGCCACCAAGACCACGGAGGGCCACCACTTCCGGCGGGTCGCCCTCCAGCGGACGGTCCTGGACGCGCGCGGCGAGCGGCCGGTGCTCGGGCCGCTGTACGGGCGCCTGTCGGCGCGGGGCGCGGAGCTCGGGCTGTTCGACGGCGCCCGCCGCACCGCCCGCAGGCCGCCGATGGACGTCTCCTCGGGGCGCGGCTTCGTCTTCGTCTCGCACACCGGGGAGGTCCACCCGAGCGGCTTCCTGCCCGTCTCGGCGGGCAACGTGAAGGACCGTCCGCTGACCGGGATCTACCGGGACTCGGCACTGTTCACGCGGTTGCGGGACCCGTCGCTGCTCGGCGGCACGTGCGGCCGGTGCGAGTTCAAGGAAGTGTGCGGGGGCTCGCGTTCACGGGCGTACGGGTTCACGGGCGACATGCTCGCGGCGGATCCGTGCTGCGCGTACGAGCCCGGCAGCTTCCCGTACCCAGAGGACCTCGGGGCTCTGACGGCTCGGCCGGATCCGGCGGCACCGGCCGCTCCGGCGGCACCGGCGGCACCGGCGGCACCGGCCGAAAGCACGAGGCGCCAGGGCCGCCCCTCCCCCTACGCTCGGCAGGGGGAAACGGGGGCAAAAGGGAGAAGCGAATGCGCTCGGTGATCGTCGTAGGCGGCGGCATCAGTGGACTGGCGGCGGCCTGGCAGCTGCGCGGCCACGCCGATGTGACCGTGCTGGAAGGCCACACCAAGGTCGGCGGGAAGCTCCGCACCGGCACCATCGCCGGGATCACCGTGGACGAGGGCGCCGAATCCCTGATGGCGCTGCGCCCGGAGGCGGTGGAGCTGGCCGCCGCGGTCGGACTCGGCGATGCCCTGTGCGACCCCGCGAAGGCCCCCACCACCATCTGGACCCACGGCGGGCTGCGACCGCTGCCGCCCGGCCACGTCATGGGCATCCCGACGGACCCGGCGGCACTGGCCGGCACGGGCCTGCTCTCCCCCGAGGGCATCGCCCGCGCGGTCGCGGAGGAGAAGATCCCGGCGGCGCCGCTCACGGAGGACTGCTCGGTGGCGCGGTACCTCACCGCCCGCTTCGGCCGGGAGGCGGTGGACCGGCTGGTCGAGCCCCTGCTCGGCGGGGTCTACGCCGGCCGCGCCGACAGCCTCTCGCTGCGCGCGGCCATGCCCCGGATCGCGGCGCTGGCCGAGCAGGGCGGCCCCCTCCTCCCCGCCCTGCGCCGGATGAAGGCGGCGGGCGCCCCGCGCTCCGCCCCCGTGGCCGTCCAGGGCGTGGCCGGCGGCACGGGCCGCTTCCCCCAGGCCGTCGCGCAGGCGTGCGGGGCCCGCATCCTGACGGCGACGACGGCCCGCTCCCTGCACCGCCTCCCCGACGACCGCTGGCGGGTCTCGGCGATGACGGGCGACGGCCCCCTGACGATGGAGTCGGACGCCGTGGTCCTGGCCGTCCCGGCGTACGAGGCGGCGCGGCTGCTGCTCCCGCACGCGCCGCTCGCCGAGGAGGAGCTGTCGGCGATCCCCCACGCCTCGACGGCGGTGATCACGATGGCCTTCTCCCGCTCGCGGGCCCGTTTCCTCCCGGCCGGGAACGGCTTCCTGGTCCCGGCGGTGGACGGCCACCTGCTGAAGGCGGCCTCGTTCCTCTCCGACAAGTGGCCGTGGCTGCACGCCGCGGCCCCGGACACCTTCGTCCTGCGCGCCTCGCTGGGCCGGATCGGCGAGGAGGCCGTACTCACCCGGCCCGACCGCCACCTGATCCGCGCGGCGATCGCCGAACTCCACCACGCGGTGGGCCCGATGGGCGAGCCCCTGGCAGCCCGCGTCACCCGCTGGAACCACGGCCTCCCCCAGTACTCCGTGGGCCACCACGCCCGCGTCACCCGCATCCGCGAGGCCACGTCGAAGCTCCCCGGCCTGGCCGTGTGCGGCGCGGCGTACGAGGGCGTGGGAGTCGCGGCCTGCGTGGCCACGGCCCGCAAAGCCGCCCACCACCTCCTCACCCGCCCCTGACCGCGTCTCGTACGGTCCCGATCCACGGAGTGCTGGCCGGATATCGCCTCGTCGTAGACTCGCACGACGGAAATCGAATCATCACATTCTTCCCAGTAGGAAAGAGCTACAAGCCGTGATCGTCGAATTTACCGTGCGCCCGAATCAGGGGGACCCCAGCGGGTTCGACCTCGGAGACATGCTCTGGCGTGGAGATCTTGGCGAAGCGGACTCCTCCGGGCACACACCCGACCAGGGAATGATGATCTACATTTCGGCTACCCAGCTCATGGACTGCCTGGGCGAACTGCTTCGAGGTCGCGTCAGAGCCACAGCCTTCACCGGCGCCGGCACTTCCTTCCACATCGGTTTCAGAGCAACGAAGAAGGGTGTCAATGTGGGAGATCGATCGGGACCGATCGCGCTCACCACTCCCGCGGAACTCGCGCAGACGGTACTGGCGGCTGCGGAAGATCTCGCCCATCGGCATCTCGGTTCACTGCCCTCCGACGGGGTCAGGGACGACTACCTGGCCGCCCTGCAGAGTTTCCGACTCATCGCATCCGAGCGCTGAGACCAGCCCTACCCGAACGGGTCAGCGCGGGGGCGGGGTGGGGGTGGGGGTCGCAGGATGGGGGCATGGGTCGAAACTTGGTGCGGGGTGCCGTGGCCGTCGTCGTCGCCTTCGGGCTGGCCGGGGCCGGCGGGTGCTCCGACAGCGGCGAAGGCAAGCCCGAGGCCGGGGGGACCCCCGGGGCCGCGCCCCTGAAGTGGGGGGAGTGCGAGGCTCCCGACGTCGCCGAGGGCGGCGGGCAGGCGCCGCCCAAGGACTGGGAGTGCGCCACCCTCCACGTACCGCTCGACTACGCCAAGCCCGAGGGCGAGACGATCCCGCTCGCGCTGATCCGCGCCAAGGCCCGGGACAAGAGCAAGCGGCTCGGCTCGCTCGTGTTCAACTTCGGCGGGCCCGGCGGCTCGGGGATCAGTACGCTGCCCGGCGCCGCCAAGGAGTACGAGGCCCTGCGGGCGCGGTACGACCTCGTGAGCTTCGACCCGCGCGGGGTGGGGCGCAGCGCCCCCGTCCTGTGCGAGGACGACAAGCAGCTCGACGCCTACTACGCGCAGGACTCCTCGCCCGAGACGCCCCAGGAGGAAAAGGCCTACATCGGGAACCTGGAGAAGTACCAACGGGCGTGCAAGGACAGGTCCGGGCACCTGCTGCCGCACGTCGGCACCGAGAACGCCGCCCGCGACCTCGACCGGATCCGGCAGGCCCTCGGCGACGAGAAGCTGAACTACTTCGGGATCTCCTACGGCACCGAGCTCGGCGGGGTCTACGCCCACCTCTTCCCCAAGAAGGTCGGCCGGGCCGTCTTCGACGCCGTCGTCGATCCGACCCAGAACTCCGAGGAGGGCGCTCTCGGCCAGGCCAAGGGGTTCCAGCTCGCCCTCGGCAACTTCGCGCAGGACTGCGTGAACCGGGGCGACGAGTGCCGGCTCCAGGGCAGCACCGCCAAGGAGATCGAGGACAACATCATCAAGCTCCAGAAGAGCCTGGCGAACAAGCCGATCCCCGGCATCGGCGGCCGGATGCTCACCGACTCCGCCGCCACGAACGGCATCGCCCAGGCCCTGTACTCCCAGGAGCTGTGGCCGCTGCTGGAGCAGGGGCTCGACGAGGCCGAGGGCGGGCAGGGGCAGCTGCTGATGGCGTTGTCCGACGCGCTCAACGGCCGTGACCAGCAAGGGCACTACAGCAACATCGGCGCCGCCAACACGGCGATCAACTGCGCCGACTCCAAGGGCCGTTACACGCTGGCGCAGACGAAGGAGAAGCTGCCCGCCTTCCGCGCGGCCTCCCCCGTCTTCGGGGACTTCCTGGGCTGGGCCATGATGAGCTGCACCGACTGGCCCGTCGCGGGCGCCTGGGACACCCCGGACGTCTCCGCTCCCGGATCGGCGCCCATCCTGGTGATCGGCAACACCGGCGACCCCGCCACCCCGTACGAGGGCGCCCGCAAGATGGTGGAGCGGCTCGGGCCCGGCGTCGGCGTGGAGCTCACGTACAAGGGCGAGGGGCACGGCGCCTACAACAGCGGTGACAAGTGCGTGCAGGCCGCGGTGAACAGCTACCTGCTGGACGGGACGGTGCCGCCCGCCAACACGGTCTGCACCAAGGCGCCCGCAGGCGAGGAGACCCCCACCCCGGCCTCGGGATGAGGGTCTCCTGGACTGCTCTGCTCCGTGCGCTCCGGCTCTAGTAGACCGGCTTCTCGGGCTCGATCTGGTGGACCCAGCCGATCACGCCGCCGCCCACGTGGACCGCGTCCGCGAAGCCCGCGGACTTCAGGACCGCGAGGACTTCCGCGCTGCGGACACCCGTCTTGCAGTGCAAGACGATGCGCTTGTCCTGCGGGAGGTCCTGGAGGGCGGTGCCCATCAGGAACTCGCCCTTGGGGATCAGCTTCGCGCCGGGGATCGAGACGATCTCGTACTCGTTCTTCTCGCGGACGTCGATGATCTCGATCGGCTCGTCGTTGTCGATCCACTCCTTGAGCTGCTTCGGAGTGATCGTGGAGCCGAGCGCGGCCTCCTGCGCCTCCTCCGACACGACGCCGCAGAAGGCCTCGTAGTCGATGAGCTCGGTGACCGTCGCGTTCGGACCGCAGACCGCGCAGTCGGGGTCCTTGCGGACCTTGACCTGCCGGTACTGCATCTCCAGGGCGTCGTAGATCATCAGACGGCCGACGAGCGGCTCGCCGACACCGGTGAGGACCTTGATGGCCTCCGTCACCTGGATCGAGCCGATGGACGCGCAGAGCACGCCCAGCACGCCGCCCTCGGCGCAGCTCGGGACCATGCCCGGCGGCGGGGGCTCCGGGTACAGGCAGCGGTAGCACGGCCCGTGCTCGGACCAGAAGACCGAGGCCTGGCCGTCGAAGCGGTAGATCGAGCCCCACACGTACGGCTTGTTCAGCAGCACGCAGGCGTCGTTGACGAGGTAGCGCGTGGCGAAGTTGTCCGTGCCGTCGACGATGAGGTCGTACTGGCTGAAGATCTCCATCACGTTCTCGGCCTCGAGCCGCTCTTCGTGAAGGACCACGTTGACGTACGGGTTGATGCCCAGCACGCTGTCGCGCGCGGACTCGGCCTTGGAACGGCCGATGTCCGACTGGCTGTGGATGATCTGGCGCTGGAGGTTCGACTCGTCGACCTCGTCGAACTCCACGATGCCCAGCGTGCCGACGCCGGCCGCGGCCAGGTACATGAGGGCGGGCGAGCCGAGGCCGCCCGCGCCCACGGCCAGCACCTTGGCGTTCTTCAGGCGCTTCTGGCCGTCCATCCCGACGTCCGGGATGATCAGGTGGCGGGAGTACCGACGGACCTCGTCAACGGTGAGCTCAGCAGCTGGCTCGACCAGGGGTGGCAGCGACACGGGGACTCCGTAGATGGTTACGTCGTAACGGTGGTTCTTCCCGTAACACTGCCACGCCCTTCTTCATTCCGAGACACCCGGTCCGATCCGCGAGACGATTTCGTCCCAGTACGCGGGCATCGAGGCCCACGGATCACGCCCCCCGGCCCCGCCCCGGTCGGTGAACCAGATCGTGCCGGCGCCCTGCCAGCGGGCGATCCGCACCGCCTCCTCCAGATGCGTCCGAGGCACCCCGTGGACCAGGTGGCAGAAGCGCTCGGGCGGGTGCTCGGCGGTCCACTCCGCCACCTGCGACCACCGGTAGTCGGCCCACGCCCCGGAGAAGGTGACCAGTTGGTCGGCGGCCTCCGCGTAGCCCTCGTACGGGTGCGTGCCGTGTCCCAGCACGATACGGAGGCCCTCGCCGAGGCCGCGCAGGGTGTCGGCGACCCGGCGCACCGCGGCCAGCTCGGCCCGGTCCGCCGGGGCCTCGGCCAGGTAGAACCCGCCGACCCGGTACCAGTCGAGGAAGCGGTGGGCGTCGGAGACCAGCTCGCCGAACGAGCGGGAACCGTCTCGCATCGCGAGATGGCCGAGCACGGTCCCGCCGGCCTCCCGGAGCCTGCCCGCCGCCTCCGTGCAGTGCGGGTCGGGCCGGCCGCCCGGCCCGTCCGTGACGTTGAGCACCGTCCAGTGCAGCGGGGTCCCGGGCCGGGTCAGCTCGGCCCACTCGACCGGCGCGAGCAGCGGGTGGGCGTACCCGGGGACACCGAGGCCGAGGCGGCCCGCCTCGGTCGCGGCGGCCGCCGTGGCCGCGGTCGTCAGATGCGGCACGCCGCCTCCATCCAGATGTCCGCGAGGGACTCCTCCAGATTGATCCGGGGCCGCCAGCCCAGCCGGTCCCGGGCCGTGCGCACATCGGCCTGCTGCCAGGCGCCGCAGCCGTCGGGGTAGGGGTACGGGGGCGTCACGGCACCGGCCGCGAGCTGCTCGGCCGTCGCCTCGGAGCGCGGGGAGCCGATGGCGGCGAGCCCCGGCGGCCGGCCGAGGCCCTGGTGGCCGTGACCGTGCCCGTGCCCGGCCCCGGGCCCGTGACCCGGTCCGTGGCCCTGCCCGTGTCCCGGACCGTGCTGGCCCTGCTGCGGTACGTCCAGCTCGTGCAGGGCGCCTCCGTACCCGGCGACCCGGGCCAGCATCGCCGCCGCGTCGCGCAGCCGGACCGCGCGTCCGGTGCCGATGTTGACGACGCCCTGGGCCGCGGAGAGCGAGGCGGCGTGGACGGCCCGCGCCACGTCCCGTACGTCCACGAAGTCGCGCTGCACTCCGAGCCCGCTGAGCTTGAGCTCGCCGTCCCCGTTCTGCATCGCGCGGCGCATGGCCTCGGCGAGCCGGCCGAGCGGGGATCCGGCGGGGGTGCCCGGTCCCACGGGCGAGAAGATCCGCAGGACGACCGCGTCCAGCCCCGACCCGAGCACCAGCTCGGTGGCGGCCAGCTTGCTGACGCCGTACGGGCCACCAGGTCTCGGGACGGCGTCCTCGGCCGTGGACGATCCGGGCTGGCTGGGCCCGTACTCGGCGGCGCAGCCGAGCTGGACGAGACGGGCCCCGCAGCCGCTGCGGCGCAGGGACTCGCAGATGGTGGCCACGGCGACGGTGTTGTGCCGGGTCAGCTCCCGGGCCCCGCCGCGGGTGGCCCCGGCGCAGTTGATGACGACGCCGGGATGGACGGCGTCGAGGAACCGGGTGAGGGCGCCCGGGCTGCCGGTGGCGAGGTCGAAGCGGACGTCCGCGTCGTCGCCGCGGCCGAGCGCGGTGAGCTGGACGGCGGGGTCGGCGAGCAGCCGGTCGGCGACGTAGCGGCCGAGGTATCCGTTGGCTCCGATCAGCAGCACCCTCATCGCGCGGCCCCTTGGTTGGTTGGCTGGCCGGTCATCCTGTGTCTCCTTGGTCGAAGGGCGGGGGGTCGGGGGTGGTGGGGGTAGGGGCGGGTACCGCTCCGAAGAGAGGCGGCGGGAAGGGGTGGGACGGCCGGGGCGGGAGCGCCGGGGCGGCCGGGCTCAGGGCCGGGCGTGCGCGGACGCCCGGGACAGGGCGAGGACGGCGTGTACGAGGAGCCCCGCCGCTGCGACGGACACCGCCGGCGGGGTCGGGACCAGGGCGAGGGTCAGGGCCGCGGCGACGGGCCGGCGCGGAGCACCGTGGCCGAGCAGCAGGCGGGTCAGGAACAGCAGCACGGCGAGCGGCACGGCGATGCCGAGCGGGGTCCCGGCGAGCGCGGCCGCCCCCGCGGCGGCCGCGCCGAAGGCCAGGACGGCCGCGACGAGCAGCGGCCGGGCCCGGTCGGCGAAGTCCTCCAGGGCCCGGCTCGCGGCGAGCCGGCTCCGGGCGCGGGCGGCGAACACGGCGCCGACCAGGTGCCCGGGGGCCGCGGCCAGGGCGAGGCCGACCCCGAGCGCGGTGCCGTGGCGGTACACCGCCCAGCCCGCGGCGGCCGCGGCGAGCAGCAGCACGGCGTAGGGGAACCGGCCGGCGGCGGCCCGCCCGGGCCTGGCGGGCCACACCAGGGCGGCGACGGCGGCGAGCACGGCGACGGGGCCCGCGAACGGCACCCCGGCGGCGGTCGCGCCGAGCGCGAGGGCCCCGGGGAGCAGGGCGTACCCGAAGCCCCGTAAGGCCCGGGCGTCGGAGGGCCGGACGGCGGCGGTGGGCGCGACCGGCTCGTCCCCGCGCGGGGTGCGGGCGTACAGCTCCTCGGCGAGCGAGAACACGTCCCGGTGCCGGAAGCGCGCGGCGGTGCGGTCGGTGATGCCCTGCACCTCCAGCCCGGCGGCGATCTCCAGCGGGTCCACGGCCCGTTCGCAGAGCGCCCGGTGACGGTGCAGCAGCGTCTTGACGGGGTCCCCCGCGGCCCTGCGGCGGGGAGCCGGGGCGACCGGGGCGGCTTCGTCCAGGGTCATACGGTCGCCTCCGTGGCCGTGGTGGTGGTCGTACTCGGGGTCTGCGCGGCCGCGGCGCCCGGAGTCCGCGCGGGAGCCGCGCCCGAGGCCGGGCTCGTGGCCGCGGCGGGAGCCGCGCCCGGGGCCGGGGCCGGGGTCTTGGCGGGGGCCCCGGCCGGGGCGGGAGACGTCCCCGGCTCCGCCCAGGTCGGGCTCGTCCAGTGCCCCGGGACCCGGGCCTCCAGGGGCTGTTCGAACGGGACCCCGCCCTCCGCCCGGGCCGGTCCGCGGGCCAGCAGCTGGAGGTAGATCTCCCGGAAGGCGGCCACGTTCTGCTCGACGGTGAACAGCTCCAGGGCCCGCGCCCGGGCGGCCGCGCCCAGCCGCTGGGCCCGCTCGGGATCGCGCAACAGCGACAGGCAGGCGTCGGCCAGGGCCCGCGGGTTGCGCGGCGGGACGACCAGACCCGTACCGCCGATGACCTCGCACACGGCGCCGACGTCGGTGGAGACGGTGGCCCGGCCGCAGAGCATCGCCTCGGCCAGCGTGATCGGGAAGCCCTCGATCACCGAGGAGAGCACGACCACCCGCCCGGATCCGTAGGCGTGGGCCGGTGTGGGGGCCTCGGGCCCGCCGATCTCCTCGAAGGTGACGGGGTTCTCCCCGGCCGTGACGGCGTCGGCGGCCTCGTCGGGGAAGAGCTGCGCGGCGAGCGAGCGGCAGTCGGCGAGGTAGCCGGGGGCCGCGGCGGTCGCGAAGATCCGCAGCCGGGTGCCGGGCGCGGCGCGGCGCACCTCGGCGAAGGCGTGCAGCAGCGCGATCAGGTCCTTGGCGGGCTCTATCCGGCCGACCCAGACCAGGGTGTCGGGGTCCCCGCGCTCGGGGTCCTCGCCGACGGTGGCGAATCGGTCCGCCTCCATCCCCGGGTACACCGTCCGCAGCCGGTCGCGGGTGGCGCCGCAGCGCTCCTGCCAGCGCCGGGCGTGCGCGTTGCCGGGGGTGAGCAGGTCGGCCTCGGCGTAGATCTCGGCGGCCAGCCGCATGTGGAAGGCCGAGAGCAGCGCCCGTACGGCGGGCCGCGGAGCGGCTTCCCGCCCACCGGCCCCGCCGGTCCCACCGGCCCCGCCGGCCCCACCGATCCCACCGGCCCCGCCGGGCGCCGGGTCGGCCGCGTGCTCCAGGTAGTGGGCCCGCAGCTGGACCCCGTACTCCGTGACCAGCAGCGGAACCCCGAAGAAGCGTTTGGCCAGCAGTCCGGGGAGGGCGGCGATCCCGCCCGCCGCCGCGTGGCAGACGTCGACCTCGCGCAGGTCCTCGTACCAGTCGAGTGACAACGGCCGCAGCAGCCGCTCCAGTTCGTCGACGAAGTCGAGCAGGTCGGACACCTGGGCGCGCTGTACGGAGCGGCGGGCGCCGGGGGCCCGGCAGCCGGACTCCACCGCCCGCACCGCGGTCTCGGAGCGCAGGGCCGCGTACAGCCCGCCCTGTTCACGGGCGAGTTCGGCCAGTCCGTACAGTCCGGCGGCGAAGGACCCGGGATCCGGCTCGCCCGCGCAGATCCCGCGGACCAGTTCCCTGAAGCTGTCGGCGAAGCGCCGGCGCTCACGCCGGGAGTACGTGCGCCCGTCGTCCGCCGGGGCCCAGAGCGGGGCGGTCCAGACGCGGGTGACGTGCTCGGGCAGGACGACCCGGCCGCGTTCCTCCTGCTCGGCGCTGCGGCTCAGCGCGTAGAGCTCGAACTCGTGCTGCGGCAGCCCGCGGACCAGCCGGTCGCACCACAGCCGGGCCTCTCCCGTCGCATACGGATAACCACCTTCCGTGAGCAGTCCGATCCGCACGAGTGGCACCCCCGATCTCCCGTTCAGGCGGTCGCCGTGGTCCGGTGACCCGCCGCGGGAAACTCAAGCGGATATGCCGAAGGCGCGACGGACGGTTGTCCGTCGCGCCACCGGAAGGGGTGAAGAGTCGTAACTTTCACCCACGGTCCGCGTTCGAGCGCGCTAGAAAGGGCCTACGGCCCTCGTACCTCACACGCCTGCGGCGCCCCCCGCACCTCCCGGGGCGGACAGGGCAGCCGGCTCCCGTGCGGCGGCGCCCAGCGCCGGGACCGCGGCCAGCAGCTGCCGGGTGTACGCGTGCCGCGGGCGGTCGTACACCTCGTCGACCGGGCCCTCCTCGACGACCAGGCCGCCCCGCATGACGGCGACCCGGTCGCTGACCTGCCGGACCACGGCGAGGTCGTGCGCGATGAAGACCAGCGCGATCCCGAGCTCCCGCTGCAGCTCGGCCAGCAGGGCCGTGACCTGCGCCTGCGTGGTCACGTCGAGTGCGGAGACGGGTTCGTCGCAGACGATCAGCCGCGGCCGGGGCGCCAGGGCCCGGGCGATGCCCACCCGCTGGCGCTGGCCCCCGCTGAACTCGTGCGGGTAGCGGTCGTGGTGCCCGGCCTCCAGCCCGACGCGGACCAGGAGCTCCCCGACCCGGGCCCGGATCGCGGCCTCGTCGCGCTCCCCCGCCGCGCGCAGCGGGTCGGCGATGGACTCGCCGACGGAGCGGCGCGGGTTGAGGGAGGACGCCGGGTCCTGGAAGACCATCTGCACCCCGGGGACCACGCCCGCGGTCGCCCGGCCGTCGTGGCGGACCTCTCCGGAGCCGGGCTCCAGCAGGCCGACGAGCATCCGCCCCAGGGTGCTCTTGCCGCTGCCGCTCTCCCCCACGATGCCCAGCGTCTCCCCCGCCCGTACGGAGAGCGAGACCCCGCCGACGGCGGCGACCTTGCGCCGGCCCCGGCCGAACTCCCGCCGCAGCGCGACGGCCTCGACGACGGGCACGGCGGCGGTGGCCGCCTCGGCCGCGCCCCGCGGCGGCCGCGGGGCGTCGAGCCGGGGCACCGCCGCCAGCAGGGTCCGGGTGTACGGATCGGTGGGCGCGGTCAGGACCCGGCCCGCCGGGCCGCGTTCCACGGCGGCGCCGTCCCGCATGACCAGCAGTTCGTCCACGCTCTGCGCCGCCACGCCGACGTCGTGCGTGACCAGCACCAGGGCGAGCCCGCGCTCCTCGCGCAGCCCGTGCAGCAGCTCCAGGATCTGGGCCTGCACGGTGACGTCGAGCGCGGTGGTCGGCTCGTCGGCGATCAGCAGCCGCGGCTCGCAGGCCAGCGCCATCGCGATCAGCGCCCGCTGGCGCATGCCGCCGCTGAACTCGTGCGGCCTCGCCCGCGCGCGGCGCACCGCGTCGGGGATGCCCACCCGGTCCAGCACCTCGACCGCCCGCGCCCGCGCGGCGCGCCGCGAGACGTCCGCGTGGACCCGGTACACCTCGGCGATCTGGTCGCCGACGGCGTAGTAGGGGTCCAGGGAGCTGAGCGGGTCCTGGAAGACCATGGCGGCGGTGCCCCCGCGCAGCGCGCGCAGTTCGGCGGCCGAGGCCGCGCCGACGTCGGTGCCGCCGACCCGGACCGAGCCGCCGAGCCGGGCGCCGGTCCCGCGGTGCAGTCCCAGCAGGGCCGCGGCGACGGTGGACTTGCCGCTCCCGGACTCGCCGACGATGCCCAGCGCGCCGCCCGCTTCCAGGGCGAAGGAGACCCCGTCGACGGCCCGTACGTACTCCCGCGGCCCGCCGCCGGGCCCGTCGACCGGGAAGTCCACGGCGAGGTCGCGGACCTCCACCAGCAACCGGCTCATGTCAGCGCCACCCTTCGGTCCGCGAGGGCGTACAGCAGGTCGGCCACGGCGCCCGCGAGGACCACGGCCGTGCCGATGGCCAGGACGACGCCGACCACCACCGGCAGGTCCACGACCCGCACCCCGTCGATCAGTGTCTTGCCGAGCCCGGGGATCCCGAACAGCGACTCGGTGAGCACCGCGCCGCCGATCATCGTCCCGAAGTCCACGGCGCTGAGCGCGATCACCGGGGCGACCGCTCCGCGCACCGCGTGCCGGGTGACGATCGCCCGCTCCCCCACCCCGTAGGCGCGGAAGGTGCGGATGTGGTCCTCGGCGAGGGTCTCCAGGGTGGAGCTGCGGGTGAGCCGGGCGTACTTGGCGCTCTCGAAGACGCCGAGCGTGATCCAGGGCAGCAGCATGTTCCAGGCCCACTGCTCGGGGTCCTCGCCCAGCGGCACGTAGGTCGGGAAGGGCAGCCACTGCAGGTACGCGCAGACCGCCATGAGCAGCAGCAGTCCCAGGATGAACACGGGCGTCCCGGTCCCGGCCAGGGTCAGTACGGTCAGGGCCCGCTCCGTCAGCCCCCCGCGGCGCAGCGCGGACAGCAGTCCGGTGCCGACGCCGACGACGAGCCAGATCACCAGGGCGCCGAGCGCCAGCGAGAGGGTGGCCGGCAGCCGGTCCAGCAGCAGCTCGGTGACCTGCTGGTCGTTCTGGTACGAGAAGCCCAGGCAGGGCGCGTCGCAGTGCAGCACCAGCCCGGCGCCGCCGGAGTAGTCACGGCCGGTGAACAGCCCCTGGAGGAAGTGCAGGTACTGGACGACCACCGGGTCGTCGAGGCCCAGCTGCGACCGCACCTGGGCGACCTGCGCCGGATTGCAGCGTTCCCCGCAGGCGAGCCGGGCGGGGTCGCCGGGGGCGACGTAGAAGAGGAAGTAGACGGCGACGGACAGGGCGAGCAGCACGAAGAGCGCGCCGCCGATCCGGCCGAGTACGAAGCGGGTCACGCCGCGGCCTCCTTCGCGGTGCCGATCCGCAGCCGGGAGCCTTCGCGCGGGTCGAGGGCCGTGCGGACGGCGTCGCCGAGCACGGTGAACGCGAGCACGGTGACGAAGAGCAGCCCGGCCGGGAGCAGGACGTACAGGGGGTCGGCGCGGAACCAGGTCTGGGCGCTGGAGAGCATCTGCCCCCAGGAGGGGGTGGGCGGCTTCACGCCCACGCCGAGGAACGACAGCGAGGCCTCGGCGACGATGTTGGTGGGGACCTGGATCGCCGCGTAGGTGATGACGGGCGCGGCCAGGGACGGCAGGAGTTCGCGGCGCGCGATGCGCAGGGTGCCGTTTCCGGACAGCCGGGCGGCGGCGACGAAGTCCAGGCCCTGCAGGGCCAGCGTCTGGGCGCGCACCATCCGGGCGGTGCCGCCCCAGCTGAGCAGTCCGATGACGAGGATCAGCAGCAGGGTCCGCGGGAAGTCGGCCGGGACGACGGCGGTCAGGGCGATGCCGAGCACCAGCATGGGCAGGGCGATCATCACGTCGGTGAGCCGGCCGATGAGCTGACCCGCGAAGCGGTTGCCGAGGGCGGCGGCCAGTCCGGCGGCGACTCCGACGAGGATCTGCACGGCGGTGGCGCCGAGTGCGACGAGCAGGGAGACCTGGGCCCCGTACAGCAGCCGGACGAACAGGTCGCGGCCGGTGCCGGGTTCGACGCCGAGCCAGTGGTCGGCGGAGATCCCGCCGAGGGAGCCGAGCGGGACGCCGCCGCGCGCCGAGTCCACGAGCTCGTCGTGGTACGCGTTCGGGTCCTGGCCGGTCAGCCGGGCGAGCAGGGGTGCCGCGAGGGCGAGGAGGACGAGGAGCGCGAGGACGGCGGCGGCCGTGGCGGCCGAGGGCCGCCGGCGCAGCCGCCGCCAGACCTGGCGCGCGGCGCCCGCGCCCGGGGCGAGGGCCCCGGGCGCGGGCGGCGCGGCCGACTGCTGCAGGAGGACGCTCACTTGACGGAGACCTGCGAGATGTCGAGGACGCCGGTCCAGTCGCTGATGACGACGTTCTTGACGTCCTTGCCGACGAGGCGCTTGTAGACCGGGTGGAAGAGCGGCACGTCCAGGGCCTGCTCACCGATCTTCTTGTCGAGGGCGCCCCAGCGCTTGCCCGCCTCGGTGAGGTCGGTCAGCTTGGCGATCTCGTCGATCTCGGCGTTGACGGCCGGGTCGTTCAGCTGGGCGTGGTTGTAGTTGGTGCCGTTGGCGACGATCTGGCGGCCGTCGAAGATCGGCGCGAGGAAGGGGCCGCCGGAGGGCCAGTCGGCGCCCCAGCGGGAGAGGAAGAAGCCGGGGGTGTTCTTGGCGTCCCAGCGCTTCTCGTTGAACGCGTTGTTCTCCAGGCCCTCCAGCTTGACGGTGATCCCGGCGGCGGCGAGCGCCTGCTGGACGGCGGTCGCGACCTCGGGGCTGGTCTGCCGGTTCTGCGCGGTGGAGTGGGTCAGGGTGATGCTCAGCCCGTCCGGGAAGCCGGCCTCCTTCAGCAGTTCCCTGGCCTTGGCCGGGTCGCCCGTCTTGCCCGCCGGGAAGTGGTCGTACGGGGTGTGGCCGAAGGCCTGCTGCTCGGGCAGGAAGGTGGTGGCCGGCTCGGCGAGCGCGGAGCCGCCGGCCGCGTTGACCACGCTGGTGCGGTTGATCGCGTAGGAGATGGCCTGGCGCACCTTCGGGTTGTCGAAGGGGGCCACCTTCGGGTTGAAGGCGAGGTAGTTGACGTAGCCGAAGTGGCCGGTGCCGACGCGGCCCTCCAGCTCCTTGTTGCTGCCGATCTGCGCGAGCTCGGCGGGCCCGAGGTTGGTGTCCGTGGTGATCGCGGCCGCGTCGGCGCCCGAGCTGGTCGACAGCCGCTGGTTGATGACCGCGGCGTCGAGCCCGGAGCGGACGTCGATGCGGTCCGGGTAGGCCTTGCGCTCCTCGTCGGTCTTCGGGTCCCAGTTCTCGTTGCGCTCCAGGGTGAGGTGCTCGCCGTCGTTCTCGTTCTTGACGACCTTGTACGGGCCGGAGGAGACGGGGTGCTCCTCGTACTTCACCCCGGTGTCCTTGGCCTTGGGGACGGGCGCGAACTGCGTCTGGGTCGCCACGAAGGGGAACTCGCCCTCGGGCTTGCGCAGTTTGAAGGTGATCGTCTTCGCGTCGGGCACGAGGATCGAGTCGAGCCCCTTGCCGCCGTCCTTGTACGGGCCCTCGTAGCTCTCCCCGCCGACCAGCCAGTCCCGCAGGTAGGGGGCTCCGCCCGACAGCTCGGCGGCGAAGGACCGCTCGATGCCGTACTTGATGTCGGCGCTGGTGATCGGGGTGCCGTCCTCGTACTTCAGCCCGTCCTTCAGCGTGTACGTCCACTCGGTGGCGTCGGCGTTCGGCCTGCCGGTGTCGGTGGCCAGGTCGGGCACGACCTTGGTGCCGGCGGCTCCGTCCTCGCGGTTGCGGGTGGTGAGCGTCCGGAAGACCAGCGAGGGGACGTTGCCGCCGCCGGAGGTGTAGAGGCGGGCGGGGTCGAAGTCGTTCTGCGGCTCGGAGTTGAGGACGGTCAGGGTGCCGCCCTTCTGCGGGGCGCCGCCGGCGGCGCCGGACTTGGCGCCGGACTGGTCCGCCGCGCCCTTGGGCCCGCACGCCGCGGCGCCCCCGGCCAGGACGAGGCTGACGGCGACCGCGGCCACACGGCGCGATGTCTGGGACTGACGGAGCATGGGAAAAGGGACCTCTCGGCGTGAATCGTGGATCGCTCGGCTTCGGAAGCCGAACAAAAGGGGGGAGAGAGCCACGCGAGGGGCAGCGGTCAGCGGTCGGAAACCGGCAGCGGCCCGGGTACGGCCGCATGCAGGTGGAACGGGAAAGCCGCGCCTGCGGGCATGGATGCACCCGGGCGCGGCGAGGGAAGGGAGAAGGAGAAGTCGCGGCGCGATCGGGTGGGCGTCAGCGACAGAGGATGTCGGCCACGCTGTGCGCGGTCACACCAAGCAGCGCCAGCTCAATGGCGGCGCTCGCGGCGGTGGTGTGGCGGTGCGACATGCGGAGAACAATTACCGATCATCGGACAAGTTGTCAACGCGATATTCCGCCGTTCACCACCTCCCGATGGTCAACTCCCGGGGAAGACCCAGGGGTTGGGCTTGCACTGGATTCCGCCGATGTCGAGGGATTTCGTCTGCTGCTGCATGATCGGCGCGAGCGCCCCCGGTGTCTGGCAGTTCACGTGCCCGTGCCCGAGCCGGTGGCCGACTTCGTGGTTGATGAGCATCTGCCGGTACGCGAACATCTGGTCCGCGCCGTAGGTCGTGGAGCCCTGCGCCCAGCGGAAGGCGTTGATCATGACCCGCTCCGTGGAGGCGGAGTCGCAGCTGACGTTGTCGACGGTGGTGTCCAGATCGGACTTCGCGCACCACACGCCGGTGGTGCCGGGGCTGGCCAGCGTGATGACGAAGTCGGCCTCGCCGCCCGGTACCCGCTCGAAGGTCTTCGTGCCGCCGTGTCCCCAGCTGCGGTCGTCGTTGAGGGTGCGGTGGACGGCCTCGGCGAAGAGCTGCGCGTCCAGGCCGAGCCCCTGCTCGACGTCGACCCGGTAGCGGATCTTCTTGCCCTTGCCGGGCGCCGGCGCCACTCCGGGGACGGTGTCGAAGGTGCCCGACCCCTTCAGCTTCTCGTCGATGGGGAACTGCTGGGCCATCTTCTGCTCGTACGACAGCTCGACCGCGGGCGCGGCCGGCGCCGCGGGCGCGGCCGGGGTCGCCCGGCCGTCGGAGCGGGAGGCGGCGGACGCGCCCGGCTCGGCGCGCTTCTGGGCGCCGCCGGCGGAGCTCGCGGTGGGAGAGGAGCCGCCGTCGCCGTCGGTGGCCATCTGCACGGCCACGACGACGGCGAGCGCGGTGGTGACGGCCGCCACGGCCATCCCGGTGTACGTACGGGCCTTGCGCCCGCGCCCGGGGGCGGGCGGCTCCTCGGCCGGAGCGGCGGGCGCGAGCGGTTCGGCCGGCGGGCGCGGTCCGGCGGGCGCCGCCGGAGCGGCCGGGGCCGCCGCCTGCGGGGCCATCGGCGTACGCGGCCCCGGCACCCGGCCGTGCGAGCCGGTGGAGGTCAGGGGGTCGGCGGCGGGCTGGGCCAGGCTCACCTGCGGGAAGCCGACCGCGGGGGTGCCGAAGGCCGGGGTGTCGGAGTCCAGCACGGCGGCGGCCGACGCCCTGTACGGGGACTGGCGCGCCCGCGGTACGCCGCGCCAGTCCCCGTACACCGCGTCGGAACCCGCGCCCCAGCCTCCGCCGGGCTCGCGCTGTTCGGGGTGGCCGCCGCGCGGCTCCTCGTAGGCGGGGTACCCGCCGGAGGGCCACTGCTCCCCGGAGGGCCACTGCTCCTCGTACGGGCGGTGCTCCTCGTACGGCCGGTGGCCGTCGTCGTACGCGCGCCGCCCCTCGTACGGGCGGCGCTCCTCGAAGACGGACTGCTCCTCGTACGGGGCCTGCTCCGGGTACGGGGCCTGCTCCGCGTACGGCAGCCGCTCCTCGTACGCGGACGCCTCCGCGGGGTCCGCCTGCGGCGCCGGCGCCGGGCGGACAGGGGCGGGGGCCGGAGCGGGCCCCTTGCGACTATGTCGTCCCACGGTCCTCAGCCTCTGCCGTCTTCGGTGTCCCGGATGTCCGCCGTGTCCCGCGTCTGCGGGTCGGTGTCGTGCAACAGCTCCAGGAAGGCCTGTGCCACCACCCCGGGGTACTCCATCATCGCCACGTGCCCGGCCTCGGGCAGGGTCAGCAGCCGCGAACCCCGGAAGGCCGCCGCCGCCTTGTGCGCCATACGGTACGAGACCAGCTGGTCCCGGCCACCGTAGACCAGCAGGGTCGGGGCGAGCACCCGCTGCGCCTGGCGCCACAGTCCGTGCTGCCCGCCGAGGGTGTACGCGTCGACGATGCCGCGCGAGGAGCGGGTCATCGCCTCCCAGAAGTACGGCAGGGCCATCCGCCGCTCCATCTCCGCGACGGCCTGCGTGAAGCCCTCCGGTGTCACCCGGGAGGGGTCCCCGTAACAGAGGGCCGTCACCCCGCGGGTGCGCTCCTCGGCGCTCAGCCCGCGGGTGAGCCGGCCGACGAGGGAGGCCATCCCGGGTACGGCGAGCAGCGCGGTCGGGACGGCCGACCTCTGCACGCGCAGCTCGGGCAGGGCGGGAGAGATGAGCGTCAGCGTGCGCACCAGGTCGGGCCGGACGGCCGCGACGCGGGTGGAGACGGCGCCGCCGAGGGAGTTGCCGAAGAGGTGGACGGGGCCGCGGCCCGCGGCGTCGAGGTGCCGGATGACCGCGCGGGCCAGCGCCGTGACCGAGTAGTCGCGGTCGGCGGGCGGCGGGGACCAGCCGAAGCCGGGCAGGTCGAGGGCCTCGCCGTCGACGCTGTCCTCCAGCCGTGCCATGAGTTCCGTCCAGTTCGTCGACGAACCGCCGAGGCCGTGGACGAACAGCGCGGGCGGCAGCCCCGTGCGCAGCGGGGGCCGGGACCGGACGGCGAGCTCCAGTCCGGGCAGCACCGCGACGCGCAGTTGCTCCCCCTCGGCGACGTGGACGGCTCCCACCTGGGGGGACGCTTCGGATGCGGATCGCACACCCGGCAGCTCGGTCGAAGACATGCGGCCAATGTTACGAGACGATCACGTCCGGACTCTTGTGTTCGGCATCACAGATGCATGGGGATCCACGTAGCGGGGTATTCGCGATCCTCCTACGCTCATAGATGAGGCGGGCCACAGATGCGGCCGGCCCACGAGGGGCGAGGGAAGAAGGGGAGCCACATGACCGTCGACCCCGCAGAGCCGGACACCTTCCAGGAGCGCTTTCCGGAGACCCTCGACGCCGAGGCGCCCGAGGCCGATGCGGCGGAACAGCTGGCCGAGTTGCAGCCGGACGACGACGACCGGGTCACCGGGGTGGACCGCGACGAGGCCGCGGACGGGGACGCCGCCGAGCAGGCGCGGGTGGTGACACTGGACGAGGACGACTACCGCTGACCAGCGTCTTGGGGCAGTCCGTACACGGTCCGCACAGCGAGAAAACTCGGCTTGGACCCTACAGATTCGGTTACCGAAAAGTACGATGGCCGCGCGGCGCAGAGCGCACTGTGTTCTTAGAGAAAGTGGGAGGCGGCGTGACAGCCATCGAGCAGACGGAGGCAGCGCGTCCCCGGGGCACGCGACTGCCGCGCCGAGCCCGACGCAACCAGCTCCTGGGCGCGGCCCAGGAGGTCTTCGTCGCGCAGGGTTACCACGCGGCGGCGATGGACGACATCGCCGAGCGGGCCGGAGTCAGCAAGCCGGTGCTGTACCAGCACTTCCCGGGCAAGCTCGACCTCTACCTGGCGCTGCTGGACCAGCACTGCGAGGCCCTGCTGCTCGCCGTGCGCACGGCGCTCGCGTCGACGACGGACAACAAGCTGCGCGTGGCCGCGACCATGGACGCCTACTTCGCGTACGTGGAGGACGAGGGCGGCGCCTTCCGGCTGGTCTTCGAGTCCGACCTGACGAACGAGCCGGCCGTGCGCGAGCGCGTCGACCGCGTCTCGCTCCAGTGCGCCGAGGCCATCTCCGACGTCATCGCCGAGGACACCGGCCTGTCCAAGGACGAGTCGATGCTGCTGGCCGTGGGCCTGGGCGGCGTCTCGCAGGTCGTGGCCCGGTACTGGCTCTCCAGCGAGAGCCCCGTCGCCCGGGACACTGCGGTGGGGCTGCTGACCTCGCTGGCCTGGCGCGGCATCGCGGGCTTCCCGCTGCACGGCACGGAGGGCGGCCAGCCGCCGCAGGCCTGATCGGGCGACCGGGCCGCCGGACCGCGGCCCGGCGGCTGCCTGCCCCGATGTTCGCTGCGAGCGTGTCCGGAGCGCCGCATCCGGGTCCCCTCTCCGGGCTAATGTGGACCGGGTACGGCGCGGCTGATCGCGCACAACCGACCATCGGAGGGACAAAGCCGTGGAGGTCAAGATCGGCGTGCAGCACGCACCCCGGGAGATCGTGCTGGAGAGCGACTTGAGCGCCGAGGAGCTGGAGCGCATCGTCACCGCCGCGCTGACCGGTTCGGAGCCGCTGCTGAGCCTCACCGACAACAAGGGCCGCAAGGTCCTGGTGCCGGCCGACCGCCTGTCCTACGTGGACCTGGGCGAGCCGAGCGTACGCAAGGTCGGTTTCGGCGCGATCTGACGGATTGCGTCCGGCATTCGGAAGAACTGGGTGAAACGGCCCGGTGGTTGATCCACCGGGCCGTTTCCCTTTCCTCCGCTTCGGGTAGGACCGCAGTGAACCGGTTTGCCCCTGACCTGCGGGAGACCCCCATGCTGCTGTTGGAAGCGCTCGGCTCCGCCCTCCTGGGCCTCGCCCTTGCCGGAGTGGCCCTGCGCGTGCTGGCGCAGCGGCTGCCGTCCCCGAGGGTGGTGCTGGTCAGCGGGGTGCTGGGGGCGCTGTTCGGGGCTTGGCTGACACAGTTCGCGCTCGGCCCGGGGCACAACACCCTCTTCGCGACCCTGACCGGCTCGGTGCTGGTGTCCGCGGTCGTGCTCTCGCTGCTGCTGCGCCCCGGCGCGGGCCCCCGGCGCTCATCGCGCCGGGCTCCGTTTTCGCTTCCCTCGCAGGGCTGACCGGTCCTCCGGCCGGGACGGTCCGTCCGGGCGCAGCCACCTCGTACGCCGGCCCCGGCGCGGGATTCCGCGCCGGGGCCGGCGTACGAGCGGGTAAAACGATCAGGCGGCGAGGCCCAGTGCGGCCATGCGCTTGGTGTGCGCCTTGGTGATGCGGGTGAACATCTCTCCGACGGCCGCCAGGTCGAAGCCGGCCGCCATCCCGTCCACGCCGCCCACCAGCATCGTGGAGAGCGCGTCGCGCTCGGCGACCACGCGCTGCGCCTGCGAGAGCGCCTCGCCCATCAGCCGGCGGGCCCACAGCGCGAGCCGGCCGCCGCAGCGCGGGTCGGCCTCGATGGCCGCGCGCACCTTCTCGACGGCGAAGCCGCCGTGGCCGGTGTCGTCGAGCACGCTCACGACGAGGGCGCGGGTGTCGGTGTCCAGGTGGGTGGCGACCTCGCGGTAGAAGTCGCTGGCGATCGAGTCGCCGACGTAGGCCTTGACCAGGCCCTCCAGCCAGTCCGAGGGCGCGGTCTGGCGGTGGAAGTCGTCGACGCCCTTCGCGAAGGGCTCCATGGCGGCGGTGGGCTCGGCGTCGATCGCCGCGAGGCGGTCGCGCAGCCGCTCGAAGTGGTGGAACTCCGCGGAGGCCATCTTCGCGAGCTCGGCCTTGTCGTCGAGGGTGGGCGCGAGCTTCGCGTCCTCCGCGAGGCGCTCGAAGGCCGCGAGCTCTCCGTACGCGAGCGCTCCCAGCAGGTCCACGACGGCTGCCCGGTACTGCGGCGAGGCGGAGGCGGTCGCCCAGTCCTGGGCGGCGATCCCGGTCGCCTCGGCGGCGGCGCTGTCGTCGGAGGGCGATGCGTTATCAACGGTCGACATGCTCCGCACAATAGCCCGCCGGAACCCCGCTCAAGGCACCGCATCGGGTCACTGGCGGTCCGCCTAAACGCGACTACCAGGTGAATTCACCCGACACACCTGCGCGATTCCGGGGTACAGTGGTAATGCGCCTGCCGGATACTCGGCGGGCCATCCGAATGAGGATGCCCGGTCGGTGGCCCGATCGGCTCCACCCGACCGCCCTCGGCGTGATGCGTACGTCCATGCGTACCGCCTCTCCACGAGGGGCCCCCTCAGCGGCACAAGCGCTTGAGCGAAGGCCAGTGGTCCCGCGCAGCTTCGTATGTACGTTGCAGTACTGCAAGCCAGGCACGGTACGACCCCCCTCGCCGCCTCGCGCCGCGTCTCACAGAAGAGGCAGCACCCTGACTACGTTCCGAGACCTCGGGATCTTTCCCGAGACGGCCGAAGCCCTTGAGGCCGTCGGCATTGTGTCCCCCTTCCCGATCCAGGAGATGACCCTCCCCGTCGCCCTTTCCGGCACGGACGTCATCGGCCAGGCCAAGACCGGAACCGGCAAGACGCTCGGTTTCGGCCTTCCGCTGCTGGAGCGGGTCGTCGTCCCCGCGGACGTCGAGGCCGGCCGGGCGACGCCCGAGCAGCTCACCGACGCCCCGCAGGCCCTCGTCGTCGTCCCGACGCGCGAGCTGTGCACCCAGGTCACCAACGACCTGCTGACCGCCGGCAAGGTCCGCAACGTCCGCGTCCTCGCCATATACGGCGGCCGCGCGTACGAGCCCCAGGTCGAGGCGCTCAAGAAGGGCGTCGACGTGATCGTCGGCACCCCGGGCCGCCTGCTCGACCTGGCCGGCCAGCGCAAGCTCGACCTGTCGCACGTCAAGGCCCTCGTACTGGACGAGGCCGACGAGATGCTCGACCTGGGCTTCCTGCCCGACGTCGAGAAGATCATCAACTACCTCCCGGCCAAGCGCCAGACGATGCTGTTCTCGGCGACCATGCCGGGCGCGGTCATCGGCCTGGCCCGCCGCTACATGACGCAGCCGACGCACATCCGCGCCACCTCGCCCGAGGGCGAGGGCGTCACCGTCGCCAACATCAAGCAGCACGTCTTCCGTGCCCACAACATGGACAAGCCGGAGCTCGTCTCCCGCATCCTGCAGGCCGAGGGCCGCGGGCTGGCCATGATCTTCTGCCGTACGAAGCGCACGGCGGCCGACATCGCCGAGCAGCTGGAGAAGCGCGGCTTCGCGTCCGGCGCCGTCCACGGCGACCTGGGCCAGGGCGCGCGCGAGCAGGCGCTGCGCGCGTTCCGCAACGGCAAGGTCGACGTGCTGGTCTGCACCGACGTCGCCGCGCGCGGCATCGACGTCGAGGGCGTCACCCACGTCATCAACTACCAGACGCCGGAAGACGAGAAGACCTTCCTGCACCGTGTGGGCCGCACCGGCCGCGCGGGCAACAAGGGCACCGCCGTCACCCTGGTCGACTGGGACGACATCCCCCGCTGGCAGCTGATCAACAAGGCGCTGGAGCTGGACTTCCACGACCCGGTCGAGACGTACTCCACGTCGCCGCACCTGTTCGAGGAGCTGCACATCCCGGCCGGCACCAAGGGCATCCTGCCGCGCGCCGAGCGCGTGCGGGCCGGCCTGAAGGCCGAGGAGCTCGAGGACCTGGGCGAGACCGGCGGCCGCGGTGGCCGTGGCGGTCGCGGTGACCGCGGTGACCGCGGTCCGGCCGCCGCCGCGGCCCCGGCCGAGGAGCGTGCCGCCCGTACGCGCACCCCGCGCCAGCGCCGCCGTACGCGGGGCGGCAGCGAGCTCGGTGCCGAGGCCGCCGCCGTCGTGGCGCCGGTGGCCGAGGCCCCCGAGGCTCCGGCCGCCGACGAGGCGCGCAAGCCGCGCCGCCGCCGGACGCGTTCGGTGACCACGGCCGTCGCCGCGGCCGCCGCCGTGGCCGAGCAGGACCCGGTCACCCCGGTCGCGCCGGTCGTCGAGGCCGCGCACGTCGCCGTCGCCGAGGCTCCGGCCGAGGAGGCCCCGGTCAAGGCCCGCCGCACCCGCACCCGCAAGGTCGCGGAGGCCCCGGTCTTCGCGGAGCCGGAGTTCGTGCAGGCCCCGTCGGCGGAGCCGGTCAAGGCCGAGCCCGTCACGGCGGAGCCGGTCAAGGCCGAGCCGGTCCGGGCCCGCCGGGTCCCGACCCAGAAGCCCGTCCTCGCCCAGGTGACCCCGATCGCCGAGGCTCCGGCCGCGGAGACGGTGGTCAAGGCCCGCCGGACCCGTACCCGCAAGGTCGTCGACGCGGCCCCGGAGCCGGACTTCCAGGTGGCGCCGCTCGTGGAGCCCCCGGTCAAGGTCCGCCGTACCGCCACCACCCGGACCCGCAAGGTCGCGGAGGCCGCTCCGGTCGCCGAGACCGCCGCGGTGGCCGAGGAGGCCGCGGTCAAGCCGAAGCGCACCCGGACCCGCAAGGCCGCCGCTGCCGTCGTCGAGGCTCCGGCCGCGCCGGTGGCCGAGGAGGCCCCCGCGAAGCCGAAGCGCACGCGGACCCGCAAGGCCGTCGCTCCCGCCGCGGAGACCGCGGAGGCCTGATCCCCGCCTCGCCGTCCGGTGGCCCGGTCCCCTTCCGAGGGGGCCGGGCCACCGGCGTGTCCGGGCCGCACCCACCGCCCTACGCGCCGGTAACCCTCGGCCGGTAGCCTCTGGCCCATGAGCAAGCCGCCCCGCCTCACGCTGCCGTCCGGTGCCCGCGCGCACCTCCTGTCCACCTCCCGCGGCGAGTTCGCCGTGCACGAGGCCGGCGAGCCGGTGCGCGGCACCGCCCTGCTGGTCCCCGGGTTCACGGGGAGCAAGGAGGACTTCATCGGCCTCCTGGAGCCGCTGGCCGCCGCCGGGTACCGGGTGGTCGCGGTCGACGGGCGCGGGCAGCACGAGAGCCCGGGCCCGCGCGAGGAGTCGGCGTACGCGCTGGAGGAGCTGGCGCAGGACGTGCTCGCCCAGGCGGCCGCCGTGGACGGGGGTCCGGTCCACCTGGTCGGCCATTCGCTGGGCGGGCTGATCGCGCGGGCCGCCGTACTGCGCGACGCGGCGCCCTTCGCCTCCCTGACGCTGATGAGCAGCGGGCCGGCCGCGATCGCCGAGGACCAGCAGGAGCGTACGAAGCTGCTGGTCGCCGCGCTGGAGGCGATGCGCGAAGACATGCCGGGAGTCTGGACGGCGATGCGGTCCTTCGACCCGGAGGACGCCGTGCCCGACTCCCCCGAGCTCGCGGGGTTCCTGCGCGAGCGGTGGCTGGCCACGGTGCCGGAGCAGCTGATCGCCACGGGCCGGATCCTGGTCTCCGAACCGGACCGGGTGGCCGGGCTGGCCGCCGTGGAGCTGCCGAAGCTGGTGTTGTCGGGTGAGGTCGACTACGCGTGGCCGGTCCCGCTGATGGACGAGATGACGGAGCGGCTGGGTGCGGCCCGGGTGGTCGTGGCGGGTACCGAGCACTCCCCCAACGCGGAAGATCCGCAGGTCACGGCCGGTGCACTGGCCTCGTTCTGGGGCGCCCACCCGCGCGGTTAGTTAGCGAGTGAAAAAATTTCCTTAGCGTAGGGAATGTTTGCCTCTTACACTTCGTTGGAACAGTGCAAGGAGAACACTGACGAAGGGAGAAGCCCCATGCGCTTCGAGATTCTGCGCCTGGACGATGTCGACGGATCCGCCGTGGACAGCACCGTCGTGGACGCGGCCTCCGTCAACCGGATCGTGCAGCAGGCGGCCGCCGTAGGCCAGCGCATTCTGATCCGACCGGCCGAGAGTGCGTCCTCCTGACACTCCGCACGACGACGTCGAACGCCCCCGCACCGGGATCGGTGCGGGGGCGTTCGCGTGCACGGGGCGGACGGGACCGGTCAGGCCGCGTGGATGACCTGGAGCACGCCGTTGATGATCTGCTGGACGGCGATCGCGGAGAGCATCATGCCGGCCAGGCGCGTCACGAGGACGACGCCGCCGTCCTTGATGATCCGGATGATCACCAGCGAGTAGCGCATGGCGGTCCACAGCACGAGGTGCATGGCGATGATCGCCAGCCAGACCGACACCTGCGCGGCGACCCCGTCCGCCTTCTGCACGGCGAGGATGACGGAGACGATCGCACCGGGACCGGCGAGCAGCGGCATGCCGAGCGGGACGAGGGCGACGTTCACGTCCTTGGTCTGCTTGGGCTCGTCGTTCTTGCCGGTGAGCAGGTCCAGCGCGATGAGCAGGAGCAGCAGACCGCCCGCGATCATCAGCGCGGGCACGGAGACGTGCAGGTAGTCCAGGATCTGCTGGCCGCAGATGCCGAAGACGGCGATGACGCCGAAGGCCACGCAGACGGCCTGCCAGGCCATGCGGCGCTGCACCTTGGCGGGTCGGCCCGAGGTCAGGGCGAGGAAGATCGGCGTGATCCCCGGGGGGTCCATAATCACAAAAAGCGTGAGAAATAGGGATCCGAAGACGGCGAAGTCGAACACAGTGATGCCTTGCAGGAGAGAGGGGTGTTTCGAAGAGAGGAAGAAGGGGCGCGGCGGCGTGCGTGCGCGCCGGTCGGCGCGTCAGGCGCCGGTCGCTCCGCCGGCGCCCGGGACGGGGAAGGCCCCCGTCGCCCGGCGCGTGATCTCGCCGTAGATCTCGGGGTCGGTCGTGTACTCGCCGAGGCGGCACGTCTTGCGGCTGCCGTGGTAGTCGCTGGACCCGGTCGTCAGGAGTCCGAGCTCGCCGGCCAGGGCGCGCAGCCGCCCGCGCGTGTCGCCGTCGTGGTCCATGTGGTCCACCTCGATCCCGTCCAGGCCCGCGGACGCCAGCTCGGCTATCGCGGACTCGGGGACGCACCGGCCGCGCTTGACGGCGGCGGGGTGGGCGAAGACGGTGACCCCGCCGGCCGCCTTGACCAGGCGGATGGCGTCGAAGGGGTCGAGCTCGTGCTTCTCGGCGTGCGCGCGGCCGCCGTCGGCGAGCCAGTCCGGGGTGAACGCGTCGGACACGGTGGGGACGACGCCCA
The DNA here is from genome assembly GCF_042891345.1 of Streptomyces sp. NPDC001903. Taxonomy (NCBI): domain Bacteria; kingdom Bacillati; phylum Actinomycetota; class Actinomycetes; order Kitasatosporales; family Streptomycetaceae; genus Streptomyces; species Streptomyces sp. NPDC001903. The sequence continues at coordinate 223,099 of NZ_JBIASZ010000001.1, read as the reverse complement.
GCTCGACGAGCGCGGCGGCGATGTGCGGCCGCCCGACGGAGCCGTTGCCGGCGATCCGGGACACCTGCTCCCAGGTGACGTCGACGCCGAGTTCCCGGAGCTTGCCGATCATGGTGTGGGCGCGCGGGGTGCGGTCGTCGCGGACGAGCTCCCGCTCGCGGGCGAGCTCGGGCTCCTCGGGGTCGAAGAGGTACGCGAGCAGGTGCATCCCGATGCCGTCGAGCCGGCAGGACAGCTCCATGCCGGTGACGAGGGTGAGCCCGGGCGGCAGCGCGGCGAGGGCTTCGGCGTATCCCCGGACGGTGTCGTGGTCGGTCAGCGCGACCACGTCGAGCCCGGCGGCGGCCGCATTGCGGACCAGCTCGGCGGGGGTGTCGGTCCCGTCGGAGGCCGTGGAGTGGGCGTGCAGATCGATGCGCACGGCCGGTGCTCCAGGGGTCTCGCGGGTACGGGGGGACACCCCAGGATAACGCCCGCCCGCGGTCCGGGTGCCACGCCGCCCGCCGCCCGGCCCCGGCACGGGCCCCGGGTGGTGTCCGGCGAGACGCCCGCTACGGACCGAGCACGCGCGGGCTCAGCGCGCCGCACGGCAGGAGTTCGACCTCGGAGCCCGCGTCCCGCAGGTCCGTCAGCACGAGTTCGTCGTACATCAGCAGGCCCGACTGCTCCGGCCAGACGACGGCCCACAGCCACAGTCCGCGCGCCTCGCCGGCGAACACGGCCCGGTCGTCCGGGGCTCCCTTGACGTGCCACAGCGGTGTCGGGCGGCCCGCCGCGACGACCTTGACGTGCGGCGGCGTCGAGACGTCGATGTAGTGACCGGGGTCGGGTCCGTCGATCCCGGCGTACCGCGCGCCGAGTCCGACTCCCAACTCCTCCGCGACCAGCAGCAGCTCGCCGATCCCGCCGAGCGGTCCGGGACCCGAGCAGGCCACCGCCGTCGCCCTGCCCCCGCTCCGGTCGTCACCGGCCGCCGCGACCCCGGTGAACAGCCACCCCACCGGCAGCGGCCACGGCATCCACACCGGCACCTGCGCCCGGTTCACCACCACGCCCAGGCCTTCGACGCTCGGCGGGATGACGGGCTGCAGCGGATGCACCGTGCCGTGCACCGCGCACTGCCACGAGTCGGAGAAGAGCCCGGGCGCCCTGACCCGGCCACCGCACTTCGGGCAAGTTGGTTCGCCCCTCATAAAGAGCCACGCTCCTCCCCGCCCGGCGCCCCGTCAAGACACGATCACCCGTCCGGATGTCCCGGCCCGGATGTCCCGGTGCGTATTCCTCAGTCCAGCGGCACTGCGCCGCGCAGCGGATCCCGCAGATCCGTACCGTGCGACAGCCAGCGTTCCTGGAGGGCCGCCGCGCCGTGCACCCTCTTCCACGCGGCCTCGTTCGCCGTCATCGGCAGCAGTGGGAGGAAGTGCACGGGGTCCATGGGCTCGTCGAGTTCCAGGTCCTCCACCAGCCCGCCGGGCTCCGCGACGAGTACGGAGGTGAACGGCGCCCCGTCCCACAGCGGCCCGCCCACGTCGAGCGAGGCGCCGGGGGACACGACCAGTCCCTCCACCTGCGGCGCGGCGCCCAGCACCGCGAGCGGCCGCAGCAGCTTGTCGGTGGGCGCGAGTCCCGCCCGCACGGTCAGCACGAGCTCGGCGCGCGGCCCGCGCAGCGGGTCGGCGACCACGACGGTGGGGTCGCTCATCGGATGCGCGGACATGCCGAGGGTCGCGTACCGCACGAGGTCCCCCTCGGCGAAGCGGAGCACTTCGATGCGGTCGGTGCCGAGGAAGGTGACGGCGGCGCGGGCGTCGGGTTCGCCGAGGGCGCTGCGCAGCCGGGCTTCGACGAGAGCCAGAATTTGTGCCATGAAGCGAGCATAGAACTCGTATGAGGCGGGTAAAGGGCGGGTCTTGACCATCCGTCGGCTGATAATGTTGACCGCTGGTCGGGGCCACACTCTTGAAGAGCTGTTTCGGGGCAGCCGACGACAGGACGTCCTCCACGGGGGACCGGCCGGAGGAGGTGGGGCTGCAATGGATCGAAGTCGATCGTGCAGTACCAACCGCTCTTCCACTCTCTGTACGGGCATCACGGACACGCTTCCGCCCGTTTGATCATCTGATCAGTAGAAGAGCGACGGCGGAACTCTGTCTTCCCGTCCTGTTCCTTCCGTTCGCCCGGGCCCGCCCGCCCGCCGCGGCCGCGCCACCCGGAAGGGACCTCCCACCCGTACGGTCCGCAGCCGTGCGTGCGAAGGAGCCTGCCATGTCGATGCTGCCCTACCTGCGTGCCGCCGTACGTCCGGCCCTGCGCAGGTCCACCCCGTCCCAGCCCGGCTACGACACCACGCGCGACCCGTCCGCGAGCAGCGCGGTCGTCGACTGCGCCGTGTACCGCGACGGCCGACGCGCCCTGGGCTCGGCCTGCCTGACCCCCCGTGAGGCGATGGCCCGGGTCCGCGAGAGCGGCGGGTTCGCCTGGATCGGCCTGCACGAGCCGACCGAGGCCGAGTTCGCGGGGATCGCCGCCACCTTCGGCCTGCACCCGCTCGCCGTGGAGGACGCGGTGCACGCGCACCAGCGGCCGAAGCTGGAGCGCTACGACGACACCCTCTTCACCGTCTTCAAGACGATCCACTACGTGGAGCACGCCGAACTCACCGCCACCAGCGAGGTGGTGGAGACCGGCGAGGTGATGTGCTTCACCGGCCCCGACTTCGTGATCACGGTCCGGCACGGCGGCCAGGGCTCCCTGCGGTCCCTGCGCCACCGCCTCCAGGACGACCCCGAGCTGCTCGCCAAGGGCCCCTCGGCCGTCCTGCACTCCATCGCCGACCACGTCGTCGACGGGTACATCGCGGTCGCGGCGGCCGTCCAGGACGACATCGACGAGGTGGAGAACGCGGTGTTCGCCGCGCCCGCCAAGGGCAGCGCGCGCGGCGGCGACGCGGGCCGCATCTACCAGCTCAAGCGCGAGGTGCTGGAGTTCAAGCGGGCCGTCTCGCCGCTGCTGCGGCCGATGGAGCTGCTGAGCGAGCGTCCGATGCGGCTGGTGGACCCGGACATCCAGAAGTACTTCCGCGACGTCGCCGACCACCTGGCGCGCGTGCACGAGCAGGTCATCGGCTTCGACGAGCTGCTGAACTCGATCCTCCAGGCCAACCTCGCGCAGGCGACGGTCGCCCAGAACGAGGACATGCGCAAGATCACCTCGTGGGCGGCGATCATCGCCGTCCCGACGATGATCTGCGGGGTCTACGGGATGAACTTCGAGCACATGCCCGAGCTCCACTGGCGCTACGGATACCCGATGGTGATGGCCGCGATCGCCGGGTCCTGCTTCACCATCCACCGCGCGCTGCGCCGCCACGGCTGGCTCTAGGGGGTGTCCGCAAAGTCCCGCCTGCCCCGCGGCGCACGGCGCTACTTTGCGGACACCCCCTGGCAGCCGTGGGGGTACCCCCTACTCTGTTGCGCATGACTCTCAGCGCGCTCGACCTGGCCCTCGTCGAGGAGGCCACCAAGAAGTCCGGCCTGATCTGGGTCCGCGGCTCCGGGGCCGACCGGGCCCTGTGGCACGCCTGGGTCGACGGCGCCGCCCACGTGCTGGGCGACGGGCCCGGGGAGCAGCCGTTCCCGGGGCTCGCGGACGGCGGGACCGCCGAGGTGACCGTACGGAGCAAGGACAAGGGCGGCCGGCTGGTCGCCTGGACGGCGGCCGTACGGGAGCTGGCGCCCGGCGGCGAGCCGTGGCAGGCGGCCGTCGCCGAGCTGAAGGGGAAGCGGCTGAACGCGCCCGACTCGGAGCAGATGACCGAGCGGTGGGCGCGCGAGTGCCGGCTGCTGCGGCTGGAGCCGGTGGCGGTGAGCACCGATCTGCCCGGCGGCTCGCTGGCGGCGGCCCCGCTGGGCTCCCCGGCGGTCACCCGCAGGCCCGTCCCGGCCGGGCTGCCGAAGCTGCTGCTCAAGCGGAAGAAGGCGGCCCGCTAGGCCGTGTCCTTCGGATCGGGCCGGGCCGGGCCGGGCCGGACCGCTCCCGCGGCCGCGGGGCCTCCCGTACCGCTACTTCGTCGGGTTCGAGCCCTGCCCGGTGCCCTTGCCCGGGCTCGGTGACGGGCCGGAGCCCCCGCCCGACTCCTTCGTCGTCGGCATCTGGGTGCCGTAGTCGACGGTCTGGTCCTGCGCGGGCGCCTCCAGCGGGAAGGCCTTGCCCCACTCGGCGAGCTCGACCTGGCCGGCCCCGCCGGCCCGCTCCAGGCGCAGCGGGTAGGGGGTCCCCTCCAGCGAGACCGACAGCTTGCCGCCCTTGCCCTTGTCGGCCGTGACCTGGACCGCGCGGGTGTGCCCGACCTTGGTGTAGTCGTCCTCCTTGGCGAGCTTGCCGTCGAGTCCGAGCAGCCCGTCGAGCAGCACGTGCATGTCGGTGAACCCGCGGAACTGCTTGTACGTGGGGTCGCCCTGGGGCACCTTCACGTACTTGTCGCCGAGCTTGCCCGCCGAGTCCGACTTCCCCCAGAAGGCCGCGCTCGCCTTGAGGTAGAGCTGCTCCCCCACCCGCAGCACCTGGAAGGTGTCCTCCTGCGACTTCACCTCGCCGGAGCCGCCGTCCTTGCCCAGCCGCATGTCGAGCGCGAAGGACTTGCCGCCGCTGACGAGCGTGCCGGACAGGTGGACCGAGGCGGCGGCGCCGGCCGCGGCCTTCGCCTTGTCCTCGATCTGGTCGGCGGACAGCTTGCCGACCCCGTTGGTGCCCTCGTCCGGGTCCGCGCCGCAGCCCGTGGCGGTGACGGCCAGGCCCGCGAACAGGACACCGACGAAGGCCGCCCGGCGCAGCCGAACGGCGGGGAGGTGGGCGGTCACGGGCAGGTACCTCTCGTCGTGCGTCGTGTCGTGCGTCGTGCGTCGCGTGCCGTGCGTCGTGTTTCGTGCGTCGCGTGCCGTGCGTCGTGGAGCAGCAGGCAGCGTACCCGCCCGTAGCCACCGCACCGGGCGGGTGGTCCGCCCGTACCCACGGGCGGCCGCCCCACCAGGACGCTCTCCCGGGGCACGGGCTAGCCTGAGGGGCGGCAGGACTGAGGACCGACGCTCTAGGAGGCGCTCGCATGGCTGGTGGCGCCCCGCGGATCTTCGTCTCGCATCTGTCGGGTGTGCCCGTCTTCGACCCCAACGGCGACCAGGTCGGCCGTGTCCGCGACCTCGTCGCGATGCTGCGCGTCGGCGGGCGCCCGCCGCGGCTGCTGGGCCTGGTGGTCGAGGTGGTCAGCCGGCGCCGGATCTTCCTCCCGATGACCCGGGTGACGGGCGTGGAGTCCGGGCAGGTCATCACCACCGGCGTCGTCAACATGCGGCGCTTCGAGCAGCGGCCCACCGAGCGCCTGGTCCTCGGCGAACTGCTGGACCGCCGGGTGACGCTGGGCACCACGGGCGAGGAGGTCACCGTCCTCGACGTGGCCATCCAGCAGCTGCCGGCCCGCCGCGACTGGGAGATCGACAAGATCTTCGTGCGCAAGGGCAAGAGCGGTGCGCTGCGCCGGCGCGGGGAGACGCTGACCGTGGAGTGGTCGGCGGTGACCGGCTTCTCGCTGGAGGAGGAGGGCCAGGGCGCCGAGAGCCTGGTGGCCACCTTCGAGCAGATGCGCCCGGCCGACGTGGCGAACGTCCTGCACCACCTGACGCCGAAGCGGCGCGCCGAGGTGGCCAGCGCCCTCGACGACGACCGGCTCGCGGACGTCATGGAGGAGCTGCCCGAGGACGAGCAGGTGGAGATCCTCGGCAAGCTGAAGGAGGAGCGCGCCGCCGACGTCCTGGAGGCGATGGACCCGGACGACGCGGCCGACCTGCTCTCCGAGCTCCCGGCCGACGACATGGAGCGGCTGCTGACGCTGATGCAGCCGGACGACGCGGCCGACGTGCGGCGCCTGCTGTCGTACGAGGAGAACACCGCGGGCGGTCTGATGACGACGGAGCCGATCGTGCTGCGGCCCGACGCGACGGTCGCGGACGCGCTGGCCCGCGTACGGCAGGCGGACCTGTCGCCGGCGCTGGCCGCGCAGGTGTACGTGTGCCGGCCGCCGGACGAGACGCCCACGGGCAAGTACCTGGGCACGGTGCACTTCCAGCGGCTGCTGCGGGACCCCCCGTTCACGCTGGTGAGCTCGATCGTGGACACCGGCCTGCCGCCGCTGCGTCCGGACGCCTCGCTGGCCCAGGTGACGAGCTACCTCGCCGCCTACAACATGGTCGCGGTACCGGTGGTCGACGAGAGCGGCTCGCTGCTGGGCGCGGTGACCGTGGACGACGTACTGGACCACCTGCTGCCGGACGACTGGCGGGAGACGGACTTCCACGCCGAGGAGGTCTCCAGTGGGCAGTGAACGGCGGGGCGAGCCGGCGCGCGAGCGGCGCCGTGAGCAGATCCGCGTGCGGCGCGAGCTGGCGCGCGAGCACGCCCGTGAGTTCGCGCGCGAGCAGGGGCTCACGGGCCGCGAGGAGGAGTCGGCCGAGCGGCTGCGGTCCAAGGCGGCCGCCTCCTCGACCGGCTCGACCGCGCTGAGCCGCTCGCCGCGGGTGCGCCTGGACCAGCCCCGGTCGGACCGGCGGCGGGTGCTTCCGGTGTACGACCCGGAGGCGTTCGGGCGGCTGTCGGAGCGGGTGGCGCGCTTCCTCGGCACGGGCCGGTTCATCGTCTACATGACGCTGGTCATCATCGTCTGGGTGCTGTGGAACATCTTCGCGCCCACGCACCTGCGGTTCGACGAGTACCCGTTCATCTTCCTGACGCTGATGCTCTCGCTGCAGGCCTCGTACGCGGCTCCGCTGATCCTGCTCGCGCAGAACCGGCAGGACGACCGCGACCGGGTCAACCTGGAACAGGACCGCAAGCAGAACGAGCGCTCCATCGCGGACACCGAGTACCTGACCCGGGAGATCGCGGCGCTGCGGATGGGCCTGGGCGAGGTCGCGACCCGCGACTGGATCCGGTCGGAGTTCCAGGACCTGATCAAGGAGATGGACGAGCGCCGGCTATTCCCGGCGGAGAGTGACGAAGGCGACCGCTAGCGGCCTTTCCTGCGGCAGGCTACCGAGCCGTACCATCGGGGCATGGCTACCGACACAAGCTCCGCCGCCGTGCCTGAGCAGGACGCGATCCTCGACGCGCTGGCGACGGTGAACGACCCCGAGATCCACCGGCCGATCACCGAGCTCGGCATGGTCAAATCGGTGGAGATCGGCGACGGCGGCGAGGTCGCGGTCACGGTCTACCTGACGGTGTCGGGCTGCCCCATGCGCGAGACGATCACCAAGAACGTCACCGAGGCCGTCGAGCGGGTCGCGGGCGTCACCTCGGTCGCGGTCACGCTGGACGTGATGAGCGACGAGCAGCGCAAGGACCTGGCGGCGACGCTGCGCGGCGGCACCGCCGAGCGCGAGGTCCCGTTCGCCAAGCCGGGCTCGCTGACCCGCGTCTACGCGGTCGCCTCCGGCAAGGGCGGCGTCGGCAAGTCCTCGGTGACGGTGAACCTGGCCGCGGCGATGGCCGCGGACGGACTGAAGGTCGGCGTCGTCGACGCGGACATCTACGGCCACAGCGTGCCGCGCATGCTGGGCGTGGAGGGCCGCCCGACCCAGGTCGAGAACATGATCATGCCGCCGTCCGCGAACGGCGTGAAGGTCATCTCCATCGGCATGTTCACCCCGGGCAACGCGCCCGTGGTGTGGCGCGGTCCGATGCTGCACCGGGCGCTGCAGCAGTTCCTGGCGGACGTGTTCTGGGGCGACCTGGACGTGCTGCTGCTGGACCTGCCGCCGGGTACGGGCGACATCGCGATCTCGGTGGCCCAGCTGGTGCCGAACGCGGAGATCCTGGTCGTGACCACCCCGCAGCAGGCCGCGGCCGAGGTCGCGGAGCGGGCCGGCTCGATCGCGGTGCAGACGCACCAGAAGATCGTCGGCGTCGTGGAGAACATGTCCGGGCTGCCGTGCCCGCACTGCGACGAGATGGTCGACGTGTTCGGCTCGGGCGGCGGCCAGAAGGTCGCCGACGGCCTGACGAAGACGGTCGGCGCGACGGTGCCGGTGCTCGGCTCGATCCCGATCGACGTACGGCTGCGCGAGGGCGGCGACGAGGGCAAGCCGGTCGTCCTGTCGGACCCGGACTCCCCGGCCGGCGCGGCGCTGCGCTCCATCGCGGGCAAGCTGGGCGGCCGCGCCCGGGGCCTGGCCGGCATGTCGCTGGGCATCACCCCGCGCAACAAGTTCTGAGCGTTCCGAACGAGGAGGGCACCGCCGGGCAGCGGTGCCCTTTCCCGTACCCGGACTACTCGTACGCCGCGATGTCGCCGATCACCGAGAAGCCGAGTCCGTACGCGCTCATCCCGCGCCCGTACGCACCCACGTGCACGCCGCCCGGCGTCGATCCGGCCAGGACCCAGCCGAACTCCGACTCGCGGTAGTGGAACGGCGTCGGCTCCCCGTCGACCGGGAGCGACAGCGTCGACCAGTCCGGCCCCGCCAGGTCGTCGGCGAGCTCCCACGCCGCCTCGGTCTGCTGGTCGAGCCAGTCGTCGCGCAGGGTGTGGTCCATCTGGCCCGGCCAGCTGTACGCCAGCAGCCCCGAGCCGGCCAGCCAGGCCGCCGAGGAGACCGAGGTGGCCTCCAGGACTCCGGTGCCGTCACTGCTGCGGCGCAGCGGGTTGCTCGCGACGGTGACGACCACCGCGAAGCGCTCCTTCTCGCCGGTCGCGAGCTCTCCGCGCGCGGACGGCTCGTCGCCGTGGCCGGTGGAACCGTGCTCGACGGTGCCGTCGGCCCCGGTGCCCACCTGCATGAGCCAGCGCGGGCCGGTGAAGGCCCCGTCCAGCCCGTACCAGGGGAAATCGGCCCGCAGGTACCCCTGTGCCGTCCGGCGGGCCGCCGGGACGGGCGCGGCGGCCTCCTCGGGCTGCGCGGGGGCCGGCTGCGGGGGTGCGGCGGCGGTCTCGGCCGGCGCGGGCTGCGGCTGCGCGGCCGGCGCACCTGGTGCGGCAGCGGGAGCGGGCGCCTCGGCGGGCTGCGCCCCTACCCGGCTACTGCTCGTCGTCTCCATCGATGCGGCCTCTCGTTCCGTGGGGTCCGGAACGCGCCCTCCCCCACGTGTCGTCGGGGGGACCCCCACCCTGGGGCGTCCTGGGTCCGGACTCATGGAGGATAGCCACAGGACCCCGGATCGCCCGGGAAGGCTCGAACGAGGGGGTGTCTCAGGTGGCGTCGGCGTCGTACGGGGTGCGCAGCTCGGCGGCCGGGGCGGCGGGCTTCTTCAGCAGGTCCGGGCCGGTGGCGGCGGGCGCGCCGGAGGAGCCGGCGGCGGCCGGGGCGGAGTCGGCCTCGCGGCTGTTCACGGCGTCGGTGACGTCGTTCAGCTCCTTGCGGAGATCGAAGGTGCTCCGGATCTCCTTCAGGTCCTCGTTCTCGCTCAGCTGCTTGCGCAGGAACGTCTTCGGGTTCAGGTCCTCGAATTCGAAGTCCTTGAACTCGGGGCCGAGTTCGGACCGGATGTCCTGCTTCGCGCTGTCGGAGAACGCGCGGATCTTCCGGATCACCCCGGTGACGTCCTGGATCACCTTGGGCAGCTTGTCCGGGCCGAAGATGAGGATGGCGAGCACCACGATCGTGACCAGCTCGAGTGCGCCTATGTCGTTGAACACCTTGCCGCTCCTCGGCTCTTTTCACTTCGGGCCACGACACACGGTACCCGGCGTTGTCCGCGGGCCCATACATCGGTGCCGCATCGGCCCGGGATTCTCCATCTGGTCATGATCCGTTCGCCGAACCGAGCACCAGCTCCAGCGTGCGCTCCCGGCCGTCGCGCAGAACGGTCAGGGTGAGCGGATCGCCGGGGCGGTGGGCGCGGATCTTGATGACGAGCTCGTCGCCGCCGTGCACGCGTACGCCGTCCACCTTGGTGATCACGTCGCCGCCCTGGATCCCGGCCCGGGCCCCGGGGCCGTCGGGGGTGACGGCGGGCTTGCCGCCCTCGCCCTTGGTCCCGACGCGGGCCCCGTCGCCGGTGTACTCCATGTCGAGGGTGACGCCGATGACGGGGTGGGTGGCGCGGCCGGTGCGGATCAGCTCCTCGGCGACGCGCTTGCCCTGGTTGACCGGGATGGCGAAGCCGAGCCCGATGCTGCCGCTCTGCTTCTCGGAATCGCCCTTGTCGGCTCCCCGGATGGCGCTGTTGATGCCGATCACGCGGGCCTTGGCGTCGAGGAGCGGGCCGCCGGAGTTGCCGGGGTTGATGGGGGCGTCGGTCTGGAGGGCGTCGACGTAGCTGATGTCGCTGCCGTCGCCCTTGTCGCCGCCGGCGGTGATGGGGCGGCCGGTGGCGCTGATGATGCCGGCGGTGACGGTGTTGGAGAGGTCGAAGGGCGCGCCGATGGCCACGACGGGGTCGCCGACCTTCACGTTCTCGGAGTTCCCGAGGGAGAGCGGCTGCAGGCCCCGTACGCCCTCGACCTTGACCACGGCCAGGTCGTAGCCGCTGTCGCGGCCGACCAGCTCGGCGGTGACGCTCTCGCCGGTGCTGAAGGTGACCGTTATGTCCTTGGCGTCGGAGACGACGTGGTTGTTGGTGAGGATGTGGCCCTGGCCGTCGAGGACGAAGCCGGTTCCGGTGCCGCTGCCGGTGGTGCCGCGTACGTGGAGGGTGACGACTCCGGGCAGCGCGGTGGCGGCGATGCCGGCCACGCTCTCGGGGGCGCGGCCCTTGTTCTCGACGGCGGCCTGGGGCAGTTCGAGGCGCGTGCTGCTCTGCCGCTCGGCGAGCACGCCGAGCCACCCGCCGATGCCGCCGGCCAGCAGGGCGATGCCGAGGCCGAGCGCGAGGGCGTGCCGCATCCGCACCACGTGCCCGCCGCCGGCCGCCTTGCCCTGGTCAGCCACCTGCAGCGGCTGCTCGCCCCAGGGGTCGTAGCGCGGCGCCGCGGCGGCCCCGGCCGGTCCGGGCGCGGGCTCGGCCGCCGGATCGGGACCCGGCCCGGGCTCGGACCCGGCCTCCGGACCGGAACCCGACCCGGCTGCCGCCTCCGGCGCCGCGTGCGGGGCGGCGGGGCGGCTCCACCACGTCGGGGCCGTGTCGGACTGCTGCTGGTCGGCCATGGGCGCTCCCCTGGGGGCGATACCTGTAGCACCGCCGGGCGGCGCACCTGCCGCCGATTCAACCAGGTCCTCCGCCGACCGGGGGCTCCGCCCCCGGTCACCCGCGCCTCAGCGGGTCAGCGAGACCGGACGGGGAGAGATCGACGGATGCACCGGGGGGAGCGGAGCCGTCGGTCTGGGGCCCGCCACGAAACCGGGGCCGGGAGCGCGGTCACGGACCACCGCGTCCGTCACCGACACCGCCGGTCCCGGACGTGACGCCGGGGCCTCGCCCCGTACGGTCGGGTCCAGGGAGTCGACCGGGAGCGAGCCGCCCAGGGCGATCGCGGCCAGCGAGACCGCCCCGGCCGCCACGAACGCGAAGCGGCGGCGCGGCCGCCCCACCTCGTGGATGCGGAAGCCCTGCTGCGGCGCGGCCGGGGCCACGTACCCGAAGAGATCGGCGCCGGGCGGACCCAGCGGACCGGAGGACGGACCCGACGGCCCGTCGGGGCCGCCGCCCGGCAGGCCCTGCAGCCGGGCCAACAGCCCGGCCGACAGCGGCGGCGGCGCGCTCTCGACGAAAAGGCTCTTCAGGCGCCGCTGCGCATCGGCCTCGGCCTTGCACTTGGCGCACGTGGCCAGATGCGCCAGGACCCGCTCGCGCGCGTCATGGCTCAGTTCACCGTCGACCAGGGCGGCCAGCCGGTCACCCAGGTGCTGTTCGGCAGGAGAGGGGCTGACTCCGCTCACTCGGTTCCGCCCTCTCCCCCGGCACCCGGTGCGCCCACCGCCACTCCCGCCAGGGCCCGCTGCTCGGCCCGGGCCTCGGGGGACCGGTGCTTGAGCGCCTTGCGCAGGTGCGAGCGGCCCCGGTGGATACGGCTGCGCACGGTGCCGAGCTTCACGCCCAGCGTCGCGGCGATCTCCTCGTACGACAGGCCCTCGATGTCACACAGCACCACGGCCGCGCGGAACTCGGGCGCGAGGGTGTCCAGCGCCTGCTGCACGTCCGCGTCGAAGTGGGTGTCGTGCAGGACCTGCTGCGGGGACGGCTCGCGGCTCGGCAGCCGCTCGGCGGCGTCGTCGGCGAGCGCGTCGAAGCGGATCCGCTGCTTGCGGCGGACCATGTCGAGGAACAGGTTGGTGGTGATCCGGTGCAGCCAGCCCTCGAACGTGCCGGGGGTGTACGTGGACAGCGAGCGGAAGACGCGGACGAAGACCTCCTGCGTCAGGTCCTCGGCGTCGTGCTGGTTGCCCGTCAGACGGTAGGCAAGGCGGTAGACCCGCGCGCTGTGCGTGCTGACGATCTCCTCCCATGAAGGAGGGGTCCACGCCTGGGTGCCCGCATCGGCGGCAAAGGTCGCGGTGGTTGCGGTGGCAGCGGTGTGGAAGCGGTCAGCAATGTCGGTCACGGATTTCGGCTCACCCGCCGACCAGAAGAGGCGTCTGAATACACCTCCACGATCCACAGGCGCAGCCGCACCTCCCCTATCGGCTCTGGTGGTGTCCAGTGGAGTCCCTACCATAGCCACCCCTCCCGTCAGCTCCGGATAAGTGTTTTTGCAGTAACTTTGCACGTGCCCGCGACCGGCCGGGCCGTCGATCTGCCCGCTGCCGCCCCATCTATCCCGGCCGCGCCCCGCCCATACGCCCCTTTTCGCCGCGCTGGTTCAGTCCGCCGCCGTTTTCTCCAACGCCCGGTCCCATCTGCGGGTTCCCGACGTCAACGGATACAGTCACCGTTGCGCCAACTATGGGGACAGGAGAGGGTCATTACCGGCAACCGGCAGACGAGCTGGGCGTTCGCCGACGCGTTTGTCGCCGAGGACGACGCTCTGCGGTGGGCCCGCGACCGGGCCAGGGAAGCGGGCCTGCGCTCCGTCTCCCCGGGCACCGGGGCCGCGCTGCGCCTGCTCGCCGCCACCGCGGACGCCAAGGCGGTGGCCGAGATCGGCACCGGCACCGGCGTCTCCGGCATCCACCTCCTCCACGGCATGCGTCCCGACGGGGTGCTGACCACCGTGGACCCCGAGGCCGACCGGCAGGCCTTCGCCCGCCAGGCCTTCCGCGCCGCCGGCTTCGCGGGCAACCGCGCCCGCTTCATCCCCGGCCGGGCGCTCGACGTATTGCCCCGGCTCGCCGACGGCGGGTACGACCTCGTCTTCTGCGACGGGGACCCCTCCGAGTCCCTCGACTACCTCGCCGAATCGTTGCGCCTGCTGCGCCCCGGCGGGCTGGTCTGCTTCGAGGGGGTCTTCTCGGACGGCCGGACCGTCGACGGGGCCGCCCAGCAGACCGAGGTGCTGCGCGTACGGGAGCTGCTGCGCAGCGTCCGCGAGAGCCCGGCGCTGGAAGCGGCCCTGCTCCCGGTGGGCGACGGCCTGCTGTGCGCGGTCCGCCGCTGAGCGTCCGTACGCCCCCGGCGGGACCCGCCCGGGCGGCCCGGCTCAGCCCAGCAGCAGGAAGGTGAGGGCCGACGTACCGCCCAGCGCCGTGCCGGCGAGGAGCTGCGCGGGGGTGTGCGCCCGCAGGACCAGGCGGGACCAGGCGACGGCGGCGGCGATCAGGACCGCCGGGAGCACCCGCGGTCCGAAGACGAGCAGCAGGATCGTCACGGTGCCGGCGGCCACCGACATGTGGATCGATATCTGCCAGCCCACCGTCACCAGCAACGACGACGCGAGGCCCACGAGCATCGCGACGACGAGCGCGAACACCTGGCCGGGGGCGCCGAGGACCCGCAGCAGGACGAGGCCGGCGACCACGCAGAGCAGGCTCAGCGCCATCGGGACGATGCGCTGCCCGCGCACCCGGATGTGCTGGTCGGTCAGCGCCCCCCGCCGGACGCCGACGGCGATGATCCCGATCGGGGCCGCGCCGCAGAACAGGGCGGCGAACAGGCCCCAGCCGAGACCGGTCCACGACGCACCGGCGTGCCATCCCACGAGCAGCAGCAGGGCGACGACCATGTTCGCCGGCGCCAGGCCGTCGGAGACGAGGCGGGCGGCCTTCTGGCGGGGAGTGCAGTCGGCGAAGGCCGGCGGCGCGGGCGGGGAGAAGGTCACGGCTGGCTCCGCGGGGCGCAGGGGATCGGTCCGGGACGGGGTCCGGCCCCCGGACGTGACACAACGCCGCCCCGACCGCTGGTGAGCGGCCGGGGCGGCGCAGAGAATACGGGTACTGCGGTGCTGCCGACGGGTTAGCCGACGACCTTCTTCAGGGCGTCACCCAGGGCGTCCGCTTCGTCCGGAGTCAGCTCGACGACAAGCCGACCGCCGCCCTCGAGCGGTACGCGCATGACGATGCCCCGCCCCTCCTTGGTGACCTCGAGCGGGCCGTCGCCCGTCCGCGGCTTCATGGCCGCCATGCTCGTTCCCCTTCCTGAAACCAGCTCATCGTCAGCCGACGGCCCCATTCAGGCGCCTGGAACCCGGCATCGAACACATTGCTTCTTGGCCATTATCCCGCATGTCAGGACCCGATGACCAACATCGGCAGGGAACGCTTGCGCAACGCGCTCGGCCAAAACCACTCATTTCGGGGACGTGCCTGCGATACTGCGCCGTCGCACCCGGCGTCCGCCCTCCGCTTTCTTTGACGCACATCACATGCCCCGGAGCGGTCCGGTCCGCCATGCTGGCCCTTGCACCGGCCGGTACCGGCCGGTAGCCAAGCCCGCGACGAAGGGGGACCCCCTGCCATGGCCGACAGCGTGCTCTACGAAGTGACCGACGGACTCGCGAAGATCACGATCAACCGTCCCGACGCCATGAACGCGATGAACACCGAGGCCAAGGTCGCGCTGCGCGACGCGGTGCAGTCGGCGGCCGCCGATCCGGCCGTCCGCGCGGTGCTGCTGACGGCGGCCGGCAACCGGGCGTTCTGCGTCGGCCAGGACCTCAAGGAGCACATCGGGAACCTGGCGGCGGACCGCGAGACCGGCTCCTCCCTGACGATGAACACGGTCGCGGAGCACTACAACCCGATCGTGCGGGCCCTGACCGAGATGCCCAAGCCGGTGGTCGCGGGCGTCAACGGCGTGGCGGCCGGGGCCGGCTTCGGCTTCGCACTGGCGGCGGATTTCCGGGTCGTCGCCGACACGGCCTCCTTCAACACCTCCTTCGCGGGGGTGGCGCTGACCGCCGACTCGGGCGTCTCCTGGACCCTCCCCCGCCTGATCGGCGCCTCCCGCGCGTCCGACCTGCTGCTCTTCCCCCGCTCGGTGAAGGCGCAGGAGGCGTACGAGCTCGGCATCGTGAACCGCCTGGTCCCCTCGGACTCCCTGCACGCGGAGGCCGAGGCGGTGGCCCGCACCCTGGCGGCCGGCCCGACGGTGGCCTACGCGGCGCTGAAGGAGTCCCTGGCCTACGGGGCCTCCCGCTCGCTGGCCGAGGCGCTGGCCCACGAGGACACCCTGCAGGCCCGTGCGGGTGCCTCGGAGGACCACTCGATCGCCGTCCAGGCCTTCCTCGCGAAGCAGCCGCCGAAGTACCTGGGTCGCTGAACCCGCCCCTCCGGCGCCGCCTGCCCCCGCCCTCCCCGCCTAGGCGGGGTCGCGGGCGGCGCAGGCGGCCAGGTGGTCGTTGACCAGGCCGCAGGCCTGCATCAGCGCGTAGGCGGTCGTGGGCCCGACGAAGCGGATCCCGGCCTTCTTCAACGCCTTGGACAGGGCCGTGGACTCGGGCGTCACCGCCGGGACCTCGGAGATCGTCGCCGGTGCCGGGCGGCCCGGCTCCGGCGCGTGCGACCAGATCAGCGCGTCCAGTTCGCCCGGCTCCCACTGCGCCAGGACCTTCGCGTTGGCGAGCGTGGCCTCGATCTTGGCCCGGTTGCGGATGATCCCCTCGTCGGCGAGCAGCCGCTCCGCGTCGGCCGGCCCGAACTCCGCGACCTCGGCGATCACGAACCCCGAGAAGGCCGTACGGAAGCCCTCCCGCCGGCGCAGGATCGTCAGCCAGGACAGCCCCGACTGGAAGGCCTCCAGGCACAGCCGCTCGTACAGGGCGTCGTCCCCGTGGACCGCGCGGCCCCACTCCGTGTCGTGGTAGGCGATGTAGTCCTCCGTGGCCAGCGCCCAGGGGCAGCGCAGGCCGCCGTCCGGACCCGCGACCGCCGTCACCGCTCCTCCCGCGGGGCGTCCTTGTGCAGGTCGACCGCGCCCGGTGCCTGCGCGCGGCCCTGCGCGGCCGCGGCCGTCAGCTCGGCGATCCGCGCGTCCCGCTCGGCGAGCTCAGCCGCGAGCCGCTCGAGTACGTCGTCCACCTCGGCCATCCGGTACCCGCGCGGCGCGACCGGCAGGCGCAGGGCGTCGATGTCGGCCCGTACGACCGGGCGGCTCTCGGGCAGCGCGTCGGCCACCCGGTCCGGCTCCGCCTCCGGCAGCACGGCCTCGGAACCACCGCCCACCACGGCCAGGGTGACCGCCGCGACGACCACGACCAGCGCGATCAGCAAGAACCAGAACACGAGCAACTCCCTGAGAGACATCATCGGGCCACCGGCCACCAGGTTAAGGTCGCAGCGAGGCGCGAGGGCCGCCGGAGGAGGAAAGAACGGGATGCTGCGACTGGGCAGGCGCGAGTTCGGGACCCACGAGCCGGTGATCATGGCCATCGTGAACCGGACTCCGGACTCCTTCTACGACCAGGGCGCGACGTTCCGCGACGAGCCCGCGCTGGACCGGGTCGAGCAGGCGGTCGCCGAGGGCGCCGCGATCATCGACATCGGCGGGGTCAAGGCGGGTCCCGGCGAGCACGTGGACGCGGTCGAGGAGGCCCGGCGCACGGTCGGCTTCGTGGCCGAGGTGCGGCGCCGCCACCCGGACGTGGTGATCAGCGTCGACACCTGGCGGCACGAGGTCGGCGAGGCCGTCTGCGAAGCCGGGGCCGACGTGCTCAACGACGCCTGGGGCGGAGTGGACCCGAAGCTGGCCGAGGTCGCGGCCCGGCACGGCGCCGGCCTCGTCTGCACCCACGCGGGAGGCGTCGAACCGCGCACCCGGCCGCACCGGATCGCGTACGAGGACGTGATGGAGGACATCCTGCGGGTCACGGTGGGGCTGGCCGAACGCGCCGCCGCACTCGGCGTCCGCCGGGACGCGATCATGATCGACCCGGGCCACGACTTCGGGAAGAACACCCGCCACTCGCTGGAGGCCACGCGCCGGCTCGGCGAGATGACGGACACCGGCTGGCCGGTGCTGGTCTCCCTGTCCAACAAGGACTTCGTCGGCGAGACCCTCGACAAGCCGGTCAAGGAGCGCCTGCTGGGCACCCTGGCCACCACGGCCGTCTCGGCCTGGCTCGGCGCCCAGGTCTACCGCGTCCACGAGGTCGCGGAGACGAAGCAGATCCTGGACATGGTCCGCACGATCCAGGGCCACCGGCCCCCCGCGGTCGCCCGCCGCGGACTCGCCTGAGCCACGCGCCCCCCGCAGTCGCCCGCCGCGGACTCGCCTGAGCCACGCGCCCCCGGCGGTGGCCCGCCGGGGGCTCTCGCGCAGCGGCTGCGGCTACTTGCCGACTTCCTTGGTCACGAGCGCGATCGCCTCGTCCACGTCGTCCGTGACGTGGAAGAGGTAGAGGTCGCGCTCCGAGGCCTTGCCCTGCGCGATCACCGTGTTCTTCAGCCAGTCGACCAGGCCCGACCAGTACTCCGACCCGAACAGCACGATCGGGAACCGGGTGATCTTCTGGGTCTGGACGAGGGTCAGGGCCTCGAACAGCTCGTCCAGCGTGCCGAGTCCGCCCGGCAGGACCACGAAGCCCTGGCTGTACTTCACGAACATCGTCTTGCGGACGAAGAAGTACCGGAAGTTCAGCCCGAGGTCCACGTGCTGGTTGAGCCCCTGCTCGAAGGGCAGCTCGATGCCCAGGCCCACGGAGATCCCGTTCGCCTCCCGGGCGCCCTTGTTGGCCGCCTCCATCGCGCCCGGGCCGCCGCCGGTGATCACCGCGAAGCCCGCCTCGACGAGGGCGCCGCCGATCCGCACGCCGGCCTCGTACTCCGGCGAGCCGACGGGCGTGCGGGCCGAGCCGAACACGCTGATCGCCGGCGGCAGCTCCGCCAGCGTGCCGAAGCCCTCGATGAACTCCGACTGGATGCGCAGGACCCGCCAGGGATCGGTGTGTACCCACTCGGAAGGCCCGGCGGAATCCAGCAGCCGCTGGTCCGTCGTACTGCCGGCCTGCACCTGGCTCCGCCTGCGCAGCACGGGCCCGAGCTGCTGCTCCTCGGGCCGGCGACGAGCGGACCCGTCGGAAGTGCTGGAGTTGCCCATGATGTGCTCCCTCCTGCTGATCGTTGGATCAGATTAGGCGCACAAAGGTGACGAGAAGCGGAATTCAGGAGGTCAGCCAGGCGCGGAGTCGTTCTTCGCAGTGGAGGATGGCCTTCGTTTCCACGCGCTCGTCGACCTTGTGGGCCAGCAGGGCGTCGCCCGGGCCGTAGTTGACCGCCGGGACGCCGAGGGCGCTGAAGCGGGAGACGTCCGTCCAGCCGAACTTCGGCATGGCGCGGCCGCCGACAGCCTCCATGAACGCCGCCGCGGCGGGGTGGGACAGGCCCGGGAGGGCGCCGCCCGAGAAGTCGTCGATCACGAACTCGTCGACGCCGCAGTCCGCGAAGACCTCCCGGACGTGGGCGATCGCCTCGTCCATGCTGCGGTCCGGGGCGAAGCGGAAGTTGACCGTGACGGTGCACGCGTCGGGGATGACGTTGTTGGCGACGCCGCCCTCGATGCGGACCGCGTTCAGGCCCTCGTGGTACTCCAGCCCGTCGATCACCGGCTTGCGGGGCTCGTACGCCGCGAGTTTGGCGAGAATCGGGGCCGCCGCGTGGATGGCGTTGGAGCCCATCCAGCTGCGCGCGGAGTGGGCGCGCTCGCCGCTCGTGCGGAGCAGGACGCGCAGGGTGCCCTGGCAGCCGCCCTCGACCTCGGCGTTCGACGGCTCCAGCAGGACGGCGAAGTCACCGGTCAGCCAGTCGGGGTGGGCCTCGGCGACCTTGCCCAGGCCGTTGAGGTCGGCGGCGACCTCCTCCTGGTCGTAGAAGACGAAGGTGAGGTCGCGGTTGGGCTCGGGCACGGTCGCGGCGATGCGCAGCTGTACGGCGACGCCGGACTTCATGTCGGTCGTTCCGCACCCCCACAGGACGTCGTTCTCGTCCAGGCGGGACGGGACGTTGTCGGCGATCGGCACGGTGTCGAGGTGGCCGGCGAGGACGACGCGCTCGGCCCGGCCGAGGTGCGTACGGGCCACGACGTTGTTGCCGTACCGGTCGACCGTGAGGTGCGGCAGGGCGCGCAGCGCGTGCTCCACCAGGTCGGCGAGGACCTTTTCGTCGCCGCTCACGGACGGGATGTCGACGAGCCGGGCGGTCAGCTCGGCGGCGTCCAGGGTGAGGTCCAGCTCGGATTCGGACATGGCTCAGACCCTAACGCCCAGGACTGCGGCGAAGCTCTCACGTCCGGCCGGTGGACGCGTCGTATGGCTCAAGTACGGTGGGCGCCGTGACCCGGAACGATGCCCCCCGTCCTCGTCGCCGACGCCGGCCGCTGCTCACGTGCGCGGGTGTGTTGGTGCTGCTCGCGCTGATCGGCTACTTCGCCGTGCAGTACAACACGACGAACGGCGGTGGCGGCGCGCCGCACTGCACGGCGAGCGTGCCGACGAGTTCGACCGGCGTCGACATGACCCCGGAACAGGCGGGCAACGCCGGGACCATAGCCGCGGTCGGCGTGGCCAAGGGCCTGCCGGACCGGGCCCTGGCCATCGCGCTGGCCACCGCGATGCAGGAGTCGGGGCTGCGCAACCTCCCCCACGGCGACCGGGATTCGCTGGGCCTGTTCCAGCAGCGGACCTCGATGGGCTGGGGCACCGAGGAGCAGATCATGGACCCGGTGTACTCGGCCGGGAAGTTCTACGACCACCTCGTCCAGGTCAAGGGGTACGCCGATCTCCCGCTGACGGAGGCCGCGCAGGAGGTGCAGCGCAGCGGCTACCCCGAGGCGTACGCGAAGCACGAGGCGGAAGCGGTCGTGATCGCGGCGGCGTTCGCCGGGGACGGCGAGCTGACCTGCGGCGGACCCGCGCCGACCGCGCCGGGCGACCCGGAGAAGGTGCGTACGGAGCTCACCCGGATCTTCGCCAAGACCAAGATGCACTCCGCTGCGGCGGAGCCGCGCCGCACGCAGGACGCGTCCGGGAAGGTCAAGGAGGCCGAGGTGACCTTCGTCGAGAAGAAGGACGGCGGCGCCTCCGCGGCGCGCGGCAGCAAGGTGATGGCCGGCTGGGCGGTGGCCAACGCGCGCGGGATGGGCGTCGCCCGGGTCTCGTACGGTCCCGCGAGCTGGGTGGCCGGCCAGGCGAAGGGCGAGTGGCAGCAGCTGGGCCCCGGCGGACCGCAGGGCAAGGCCGGGGCCGTCGATCCCCACCGCGCGGAGGCCGGCTCGGTACGGATCTTCGTGGCCCAGTGACGCGCCGCCGGCCGTGGGGTCGCCTGTACGAGGCGTCCCCCGCACGGGGGTGACCGGGCGGCGGCCCGATCCGCCTCCGGGGGAACGGAAGCCCTGGTCGGCGCAGGTCCGATGCGCTTGTCACGCAGGCCGATTAAACGATGCGTTACCGATCCTTTACCCGGCGTCTCCGCAACTCCACCCGCCCCCTGAGCGGTTGTACACGGCGTACTCAGCCGCTACCGCTTAGGAGCATCATGTCCCTCCCCCTGACCCGCCGGATCGCCCGTACCGCGCTGCTGCTCGCAGCCGGGGCAGCTCCCGTGGTCGGTGCGGCCGGCGCGGCCAGCGCCGCGGGCCTGGAGTCCGTGCCGCAGCTGGGCGCGGTCACCAGCCCGGACGCCGCGGGCGACGTGGTCGGCACCGGTGAGGCCGCTGCCACGAGCGCGACGGACACCGCCGCCCAGGCCGTACCCGGCGCCCCCGCGCAGGTCACCGACGCCGCGACCGGTCTGATCGGCGGGCTGCCGGCCAAGGGCCTGCCGACCGACGCGCTGTCCAAGGGCGCCCTGCCGACCGACACCCTGCCCACCAGCTCGCTGCCGACCGGTGGTCTGCCGACCGGCGCCGTCCCGGCCGGCGGCCTGACCGGCGCGCTCCCCACCCAGGCGCTGGGCGGCCTCCCGCTGGGCGGCTGACCCGCCGCACGCAGGAACACCGAGGGGCCGGGAGCACGAACTCCCGGCCCCTCGGGCCGTTCACCGGGTCCGCGGCGGATCAGGCGGCGAGGCGCTTGACCGCGGCGTCCACGCGCTCGTCCGTGGCCGTGAAGGCGACGCGGACGAACTCCGCGCCGGCCTCACCGTAGAAATCGCCCGGCGCGACCAGGACGCCCAGCTCGGCGAGGTGGGCGACGGTGTCCCAGCAGGGCTCGTCGCGGGTCACCCACAGGTACAGGCTGGCCTCGCTGTGCTCGACCCGGAAGCCGTGCGCCTCCAGCGCCGCCCGCAGCGCCTCGCGCCGCGCCGCGTAGCGCCCGCGCTGCTCCTCGACGTGCGCGTCGTCGCCGAGCGCGGCGACGGTGGCCGCCTGCACCGGCGCCGGGGTCATCATGCCGCCGTGCTTGCGGATCTCCAGCAGCTCGCCGAGCACCTCGGCGTCACCGGCGATGAACGCGGCCCGGTAGCCCGCCAGGTTGGAGCGCTTCGAGAGGGAGTGGACGGCGACGATGCCCTCGTACGAGCCGCCGCAGACGTCGTCGTGCAGGACGGAGACGGGCTCGGCCTCCCAGCCCAGCTCCAGGTAGCACTCGTCGCTGAAGAGCAGGATCCCGTGCTCGCGCGCCCAGGCCACGATCCGGACCAGGTCTTCCTTGGGGATGACCTTGCCGGTGGGGTTGGAGGGGGAGTTGAGCCAGAGCAGCTTCACGCCCGCCGGGTCGAGGTCCGTCGGGTCGTCGTAGACGACCGCCTCCGCGCCGCACAGCCGCGCGCCCACCTCGTACGTGGGGTACGCGAGCCGCGGGTACGCCACCTTGTCCCCGGCGCCCAGCCCCAGCTGGGTCGGCAGCCAGGCCACCAGTTCCTTGGAGCCGACGACCGGCAGGACGTTGCGGTGTCCGGCGGCGCTCGCGCCCAGCCGGCCCTTCAGCCAGCCGGTGATCGCGTCGCGCAGCGCGACCGTGCCCCACACCGTGGGGTAGCCCGGGGAGTCGGCGGCCGCGACGAGCGCGTCCTGGACCAGCTGCGGGACCGGGTCCACGGGCGTGCCGACGGACAGGTCGACGATGCCGTCCGGGTGGGCCGCCGCCGTCTTCTTGTACGGCTCCAGCTTGTCCCAGGGGAAGGCGGGAAGACGTGCGGATACTGCGGCCACGGTGTTCTCTGCTCTCTACTGGTGCTGGGCGTACCGGCTGTGCGGGCAAACGGATCGGTCCCGCGCGGCACGGGGGCCGTACGGGACCGAGGGGCGGTTCTGGCGGTACCGGGCCGTCGTCAGTGACTCGGGTTGATGTCCGCCGGAAGCGCCGCGATGAAGGGGTGATCGCGCTCGATCAGGCCCAGCTTGGAGGCACCACCGGGCGAACCGAGCTCGTCGAAGAACTCGACGTTCGCCTTGTAGTAGTCCTTCCACTCTTCCGGGGTGTCGTCCTCGTAGAAGATGGCCTCGACCGGGCAGACCGGCTCACACGCACCACAGTCGACGCACTCGTCGGGGTGGATGTACAAGGACCGCTGGCCCTCGTAGATGCAGTCGACGGGGCACTCTTCGATGCATGCCTTGTCCTTGACGTCGACACAAGGCTCCGCGATGACGTAGGTCACGCTCTCGTTCCTCCTCGGTAGGGCTTTCCATATCGCGCGGGAGCGCGGCGTCGTCGATGCCCACGCCTAGTATCTCCGTTCCCGGGCACGATCCGAACAGGAGGGGCGGACAGAGCTGTGGAAATCACTGCCGGTGGGCTGCTGGAGATCCGTATTACCCCGGCTGACGTGGGTAAACGAGTCTCTGTACGACGGGTGGAGAGCGGGGCGGACGAGGCGCCCTCGTTCACTGACACGGTAGGGGTTCTCACATCCTGGGACCAAGGTGTGCTGACGATCACACGAAAGAGCGGTGAGTCCGTCCGCATCGCGGAATCCTCCCTGGTGGCGGGCAAGATCGTGCCCCCGGCGCCGGCCCGGCGGCGGGGTCCCGCGGCCTCTTTCGAGGAGCTGGCGCGGGTCGGCGCGAGGGCCTGGCAGCCGCTGGAGAGCGAGCCGCTCGGCGCGTGGACGCTGCGGGCGGCCGGCGGCTTCACCCGGCGGGCCAACTCCGTCCTGCCGCTCGGCGACCCGGGGGTCCCGCTGGACGAAGCACTCGCGCGAGTGACGTCCTGGTACGCGGAACGTGAACTTCCGGCGTACGTGCAGACGGCGACCGGCGCGGCCGGCACGCAGGAGCTGCTGGGCGCGGAGCTGGAGCGCCGGGGCTGGGTGAACGAGGTGTCGGCGGAGGTCCGGATCGCGGCGCTGGCGCCGATCGCGGACGTGGACACCGGTACCGGCGCCCGCGAGGTACGGCTGACCCGGACCCCGGACGAGGAGTGGCTCGGGATGTACGGGCGGGTCAAGGATCCGGAGGTGGCCCGGCAGGTGCTGGTCGCCGGGCCGTCGGTGTGGTTCGCGACGCTGCCCGGGCGGGCCATAGGGCGGCTGGTGGTGGACGGCCGGTGGGCCGGCTTCGCGGCGGTCGAGGTGGACCCCGGGCACCGGCGCGGGGGGCTGGGCACGACGGTGATGGCGGTCCTGGCGCGCCGGGCGCTGGAAGAGGGCGCCTCGGCGGCGTGGCTGCAGGTGGAGGCGGACAACGCGGGGGCACTGGCCCTGTACGACGGGCTGGGTTTCGCCAGGCACCACGCCTACCACCATGTCCGGTTCCAGGACGCGGAGGGCGCGCGATGAGCGCGCAGTCCCGGGAGCGGTTCGCGGAGGAGGCCCGCTCGGAGCGGCCGGACCTGGCGCTGCTGTGCCTGCTGCTGGCCGCGGAGGCGGATCCGGAGCTGGACGAGCGGGCGGTGGACTGGGCGCAGATCGAGCTGGACCGGCTGGCGGGGATGCTGCCGTACGGGCTGCGCGGCGGGAAGGCGTGGGCCTCGGCGGTGACGGAGCTGCTGGGGGGCCGGATGGGCTTCCACGGCACGCCCGCGGACTACGACCGGCTGTCGTCCTCGCTGCTGCACGAGGTGCTGCGGCGGCGCCGGGGCCTGCCGATCCTGCTGTCCGTCGTCTGGCTCGAGGTCGCGCGGCGCGCGGGCGCGCCGGTGTACGGGCTGGGGCTGCCGGGGCACTTCGTGGTGGGGTTCGGGGATCCGGACGAGGGTCTGGTGGTGGACCCGTTCGCCGGGGGCGCCTCGCTGGGGGCCGGGCCGGCGGAGCTGGCGGCCGAGCCGCGGACTCCGGCGCGGACGCTGGACATCGTGCTGCGGATCCTGAACAACATCAGGGCGTGGGCCGCGGCCCGGCCGGAGCAGTCGGGGGTGGCGCTCTGGGCGCTGGAGCTGTCCCTGCTGCTGCCCTCGCATCCGGCGTCGTTGCGGTACGAGCGGGCGAAGCTCCTGGTCGAGCGCGGGGAGTTCGCTTTCGGCGCCGCCGAGATGGAGTCCTACGCGGAGGTCGTCGACGCGATCGATCCGCCGGCCGCGGCCCGGATCCGCTCCGAGGCCCTGTCCGCTCGCGCGCTGCTGAACTGACCGCCGGGGCGCCGGCGCCGCCGCGCGGGGCTCGGGCGGCCTGATCGACGAGACACCCCCTAGGGGGTGTCCGCAAAGTCCCGCCTGCCCCGCGGCGCCCGGCACGCACTCTCGGCGCACCGGGCGAAATCCCGAGTACGCCCAGTACACCGGCTTCCGCCCGGCACACCGAGAGCACGCACCGAACGCCGCGAGACCGCCCTGCGGGCGCACGGCGCTACTTTGCGGACACCCCCTAGAGCCAGCCCTTGTCCCGGGCCACGCGTATGGCCTCGGCGCGGTTGCGGGCCGCCAGCTTCTGGATGGCCGTCGAGAGGTAGTTGCGGATCGTGCCCTGGGAGAGGTGGAGGCGGGCGGCCAGTTCGGCGTTGGTGGCTCCGTCCTCGGCCGCGCGCAGCACCTCCCGTTCGCGGTCCGTCAGCGGGTTGGCGCCTTCCGCCAGGGCCGCCGCCGCCAGGGTCGGGTCGATGACGCGCTCGCCCGCCAGGACCTTGCGCACCGCCTCGGCCAGTTGCGCGGCCGGGGCGTCCTTGACCAGGAAGGCCGAGGCCCCCGCCTCCATCGCCCCGCGCAGGTAGCCGGGGCGGCCGAAGGTGGTCAGGACGACGATCTTGAGGTCCGGGAGGGCGGTCCGCAGGGCCGCCGCGGCCTCGATGCCCGTCATGCCCGGCATCTCGATGTCGAGCAGCGCGACGTTCACGTCGTGCTCCCGGGCCGCCGGCACCACCTCGTCGCCGCGGGCGACCTGGGCCAGCACCTCGATGTCCGGCTCCAGTCCGAGGAGAGCCGCGAGGGCTTCCCGGACCATGGACTGGTCCTCCGCCAGGAGGATCCGGATGGGGCGTGCGCTCATGATCCCGATCCTAGGGGGACGCGGGCCAGGAGGCGGAAGCCCTTCTTGCCCGCCTGTCCGGCCGACAGCGTGCCGCCGACCGCCTCCAGGCGCTCCGTCAGCCCCGTCAGGCCGTTGCCCGCCTTCGCGGGGCCTCCCCCGCCGTCGTCGGTGACCGAGAGCTCCGCCACCGGTCCGGCCAGGGTCTGCAGGGTCTCCAGCCGGACGGTGCACCGCTGTGCACCGCTGTGCCGGACCACGTTGGTCACCGCCTCGCGCAGCGACCAGGCCAGTGCCGACTCCACTTCCTCGGGGAGGTCCGCCACCGGCTCCGCCGGGAGGTCCACCAGCACGCCGGCCGCCGTCAGCGCGGTGCGGGCGCCCGCCAGTTCGCCCGGCAGGGTCGGCCGCCGGTAGCCGCTCACGGCCTCCCGGACGTCGACCAGCGCCTGCCGGCTGACCTGCTCGATGTCCGCCACCTGCTGGGCCGCCTGCTCGGGGTGGTCCGGCAGCATCCGGCCCGCCAGCTCGCTCTTGAGCGTGATCAGGGACAGCGAGTGGCCGAGGAGGTCGTGCAGGTCCCGGGCCATCCGCAGCCGTTCCTCGTTCGCGGCGAGCTGCGCCACCGTGGCCCGCGCCTCGCGCAGCTCCATCGTCGTGCGGATCATGGCGCGGATGCCGACCATCGCGAACCCGCCCATCAGGGCCGGGATCAGCAGCCCGGCCAGGTACGCGTCGCCGCCGGGCACCGCGAAGGCGGTCAGGGCGAGCAGTGCGGTGGCGCCGGGCACCGTGAAGCGGGAGATCTCCCCCGGCAGCGCGGCGCCGGAGGCGATCGCCACGTACACGAAGAGGACGAGCCATTCACGGCCCAGGGCCAGCGAGAGGATCGTGGCCTGCGCGGAGAGGACCGCCACCGAGAGCAGCACGCGCCGCACCTCGGTCTGCCGGGCGGTGCGGAAGACCAGGATCAGGTACCAGGCGACGAAGGCCACGAGGCCCAGGCCGCCGAGCAGCCGGGCCCCGGGGCTGTGTCCGCCGCTGACCAGGTCGGTGACGGGGGCGCTGAGGTAGAACAGCCAGACGCTGATCCACAGCGACTTCACGATCTTCTGCCGGCGGTTCTCGGGGCGCATCCCGACCCGGGGCCCGCCCTTCGTCCCCGTCGGACCGGTCTCGGTCATCGGCTCCGTCGCGCCGGCTCCCCTGGTCACTCCCGTCGCACCCATCACGCTCGTCACACCCGTCATGCCTTCAGCGAGTCCTTGCGGTACAGCCATGCGGCGGCACCGGTGAACAGTACGAAGTACACCGCCAGGATCGCCACGTCCTTCAGGTGCGGCGCACCTCCGAGCTCGATGGCCTGGCCGAGGCCCGCGTACGCCCGGGTCGGCAGCCACTCGCAGATGTTCTGCAGCCACTGCGGGAAGTTCGCGGTCGGCATCCACAGGCCGCCCAGGATGGACAGGCCGAAGTAGAACAGCATCGTGATCGGGCGGACGGTGTCCCCGCTGGCCAGGTAGCCGATCGCCACGCCGAGGGCGGCGAAGACCAGGCTGCCGGCCCAGATGGAAGCGGTCAGGGCGAGCCACTGCCAGGCGTCGAACCGTACGCCCTTGACGAGCGCGGCGACCGCGAAGACGACGAGGATGGCGGGCAGGGAGAGCACGCCCGCGCTGGCGGTCTTGCCGAGGACGTAGCCGCGGCCGGGCAGGGCGGTCAGCCGCAGCTGGCGGACCCAGCCCTTCTCGCGCTCCTTGGCGATGCGCTCGCTGTTGCCCATCAGGACGGCGGTCAGGGCGCCGAAGGAGGCCATGGCGACCATGTAGAAGGCCGGCATGGTCAGTTCGGTGCCCATGACCTTCGTGGTGCCGTTCAGCGTGCCGCCGAGCATCAGGAAGAGCGCGGCCGGGTAGAGGACGGTGAAGAACAGGTACTTCTTGTTGCGCAGGGCCCGGCTGATCTCGAGCCGGATGAGCTTGATCGTTCCAACGGTCGGCATTACTCGGCCTCCTCGGCCTCGGTGAGGGCGATGAAGGCCTGTTCCAGGCCCAGCCCGGCGACTTCCAGGTTCCGGGGGTAGAGCCCCAGTGCGTACACGGCGTGGACGGTGGCGTCGGCGTCGCGCGACTGGAGCCTGACCGTGTCGCCGTGGCGCTCGTAGGAGGTCAGGTACGGCAGGGCGCGCAGCGCGCTCTCGTCCACCGGGGCGTCCGCGGCCAGGTCGAAGGCGATCCGGCGGGCGCCGGCCTTCGCCTTGATCTCGGCGGCGGTGCCGTCGGCGAGCAGCCGGCCCTTGTTGAGGACGAGCACGCGGTCGGCGATCGCGTCGGCCTCTTCCAGGTAGTGGGTGGCGAACAGCACCGTGCGGCCCTGGGCGGCCTGCTCCCGCATCGTGGCCCAGAAGGCCTGGCGGGAGGTGACGTCCATGCCGGTGGTCGGCTCGTCGAGGACAATCAGGTCGTTGTGTCCGGCGGTGGCGAGGGCGAAGCGGACGCGCTGCTCCTGGCCGCCGGAGAGCTTGTTGACCATGCGGTCGGCGATCTCGGTGATCCCGGCGCGGCCGAGCACCTCCTCGACGGGGTGGCGGCGGGGGTGCAGGGCGCAGCCGAGGGCGACGATCTCCCGTACGGTCACGTCCTCCATCAGCCCGCCGCTCTGGAGCATCGCGCCGACCCGGCCGGCCGCGACGGCCTCGCGGGGGGTGGTGCCGAAGAGCTCGACGGTGCCGGAGTCGGCGGGGCGCAGGCCCAGCAGCAGGTCGAGGGTGGAGGACTTGCCGGCGCCGTTGGGGCCGAGCAGGGCGACGGTCTCACCGGGGTGGAGTTCCAGGGAGAGCCCGTCGACCGCGCGGACCGCGCCGTAGCTCTTGGTCACGTTCCGGAAGGCCACCACGGGGCCGGCGCCGGGGCCGGTGTCCTTCGCGGCGGCGGTGTGCGCCGGGGTCGTCGTCGTCATGACCGAAGATTCCCCCGTACGGGGGTGCGCGCGGCAGTGTCTGCCGTCGTGACCCGTGGATGACAGATGTCATGCGGCCGGTATGACAGCCCCCGCGGCCGGGCCGGCGGCGGGCACGGCGGAGCCCCCGCCCGGGGTCGGACGGGGGCTCTGACCGGCGGTCGTCAGCTGCCGTTGGTGTTGATCGTGACGGTCCGCTCGGCCGTGGTCTTGCCGCGCAGCGCCTGGCGCAGGGCGCCGACGACGTCCTGCGGGGTGACCGCGGTCTTCTCGCCCGTACCGCGCGTGATCAGGACGCCGTCGAAGGTGTTCCCGTACGTCGCCTTGAGCGCTTCCAGGTCGTACTTCTCGGTCAGGTGCCCGTCCACGACCTGCATGCTGAGGATCTTGGGGAGGGACTTGGCGCCGAAGGGGAGGGACTTGCCGCCCGCCTTGACGGTGGCGACGCCGGACATCGCGGGCTCGGCGAACTCCTTCATGGCCCGGTCCAGTTCGGCCTGGTCGACGACCGGGTTCTTGGCCGCGACCGGGAGTTCGACCGGGGCCGTCTTGCCGGTGGATACCAGCTCGCGGAAGGCCTTCTTGACCAGTTCCGCGGAGGCGCCCGGGTCCAGGGAGGTGCCGGGCTTGCCGGGGACCGCGACGGCCTTGCCGGTGTCGAAGGTGATGGTGCCCTCGGTGGCGGTGCCCGCGGTGCCGGCCAGCTCCTGGAGCGCGACCTGGAGCTTCTCCTCGTCGACCGGCAACACGGCTTCCGCGACGCGCTCGTTGCCGAGGAGCGAGCCGATGACCGTGACGGGGTTGTAGTCGCTGCCCGCCGCGTTGCGGACGGTGGTCTGGGCGTCCAGGCTCAGGCCGGCCTTCTCGGGCTTGAGCTCGACCTGCTTGCCGCCGACGGTGAGCGTGAGCGGGGAGGCGGCCCGGTTGCCGAAGGCCGTCTGCAGCTTGCCGACGGCCTCGTCGCGGGTGCCGCCGATGTCGACGCCCATGACGGTGGTGCCCTTGGGGACGTCGGAGTGGTTGAGGAGCAGCCCGGCGCCGTAGGCCACGCCGAACAGGGCGATGACGCCGCTGCCGAGGAGGACCAGCTTGGAGCGGCCCTTCTTGACCTTGGTCGGCTTCATCGAGGCCGGCTTCGGGCGCGCGGGGGCGGCCGCCGCCGGGGCGGGGGCCGGCGTCGGAACCGGCGTCGGGACGACCGGGCCGGGGCCGCCCGGGCCGGGGATCGGCGGGAACGGGTCGTCCAGCTCGGGGCCGGGCCAGCGGGGGGCCTCGTCGCCGCGGGGGCCGCCGACGGGGACGGAGCCGAGCGCGGGGCCGCCGGTGGGACCCGCGGGGGCGCCGCCTGCGGCCGGGCCGCCGTACGCGGGGAAGGCCTCGGTGGCGGGTCCGCCGTCGGCGTCGCCGTAGCCGGGGCGGCCGAGGGGCGTGCCGACGCCGGGGCCGCCGGGAATCCGGGGGGCGGGCGGCGCCTGGTGGCCCGGGCCCGGGCCGCCGTGGCCGGGCGCGTCGAAGCCGGGGCCCGCCGGGGCGCCCGTACGGGGGCCGGGGCCGGCCGGGCCGCCCGGGGCGAAGCCGGCGCCCGGGCCGGGCGGGACCGGACCGGGCCGGGCCGGCGTACGGGTGGGCAGCACGGGCGCGGGGCCGGCGGCGGCCGGGGTACGGGTCGGCAGCGCGGGGGCCGGAGCCGCGGCGGCGGGCGCGGGGGCCGCGGCCGGGGCCTTGCGCGGGGCGAACCAGTTGCTGGTCGCCTCCTCGGGCTCGGCGCCGGGCGCGCCGGCGGCGGGCTCCGCCGCGGCCTGGCCCGCGCCGGCGGCGGCCTCGGCCGGGGCCGGGGCCTGCGGCTCCGGCTCTGCGGCCGCCACCGGCTTGCGTACGACCACCGGCGGGATCGGCCGCGAACCCGGGATGTTGATCCGGATCCGGGTCGTCAGGGTGGTCTCGGTCTTCGGCCCGTCGGTGTCGGGCGTGGACGGGTTCGAGGTCACAGGGTTCTCCTCCGAGGCAGTCGCCGCGCCAGGCCCAGGCGGCACAGGCAAGGACGGGTTCCGGCCGGTTCCGTACGGCGGTGTACCCGAGGGGTAAGCGGCTCCACCGCGCCCCTGGGGCCCGGAGGACGAACTGTCGGTTTCACGACTCAAGGCAGGTTCTCCCGGTTGGCTCCGCCGCCCGCGTGCCGTGCGCGGGCAGCTCGGCGGCCCGACCACCATACTGGCCGCCGTCCGCGCGCAACTGTCCTAGAGGAATCAGGGGTTCCCCTTCAACCCCCTCGCGCCCCCTCCGAGCAGCGCGCGAGACCCCGCCCAACCCCCGTGCACGCACACCTCGACCGAGTTCAACGGCACGTCACTTGCCGGACTGCGCGGCCGAAACCGGCCCCTCGAACGGGCCTCGGAGCGTGGCGCACATCACAGCCAGCACCGTCCCACCCAAAAGGTAGGTGTACATACCGATTCCGGACGAACCGAGCAGGAAGTCCCCCTCGGGGCGCGGCACGCCGAGCACCACGTACGCGAGGAACCAGCCGAGCGCCCCGGCGCCCACGCCGAGCCCGGTCCCGACGGCGATCCGGCCGCCGAGGAACAGCCCGAAGAGCGCCAGCAGTCCCAGCAGCAGCCCGCCGGGGAACCAGAGGTCCACGACGAGCCAGCCGGCCGCTCCGGTGAGCAGGCCCGCCGCCAACAGGCCGAGCAGGGTGGCGATCCGCCCGGGAGTCAGGGAGCCGCTCACGCCTCCACCCCCGCGAACAGGTCGTGCTCGCGCGTCCCCGCCGCAGCGCCCGGGCGGCCCGCGACCAGTTCGTAGTACTCGCGGTCGAACAGCGGCTGCGCGAGGTCGTTGGAGAGCGCGAAGAAGGGCCCGTCCACGGCGATCTGGGTGGCGTGGGCGCGCATCGCGGCCGCCTTGGCCGCCACGAACGCCCCGTCGGCCCCGATCTCGGCGGTGATCCGGTCGTCGGCGACGACCCCGGGCACGTCCTCCGGTGAAGCCAGCCCCGGGAAGGGCGCCTTGGCGCCGGCCGCCTTCAGCCGGGCGAAGCCCTCCTCGACCACCGAGCGCGGCACCCGGTTCCAGTAGATCTTGCCGATCCGCCACGGGTCGCCGAGGTCCCGGCGGTACGTGGCCTCCGCGGCCAGCTCGGCGCCGCGCATGGCGACCCGGTGGGCCTGGATGTGGTCGGGGTGCCCGTAGCCGCCGTCCGGGTCGTAGGTGACGAGCACCTGCGGGCGGACCTCTCGGATGACCTCGACGAGGTGGGCGGCGGCCTCGTCCACGTCGGTGGACCAGAAGGACCCGGGCCGGCGGTTCTGCTCGGCGCCCATCATCCCGGAGTCCCGGAAGCGGCCGGGGCCGCCGAGGAACCGGTGGTCGCTGACGCCGAGTTCCGCCATGGCGGCGGCGAGCTCGCCGATGCGGTGGGGGCCCAGGGTGTCGTCGCGGTCGGGCGCCAGGTGGGCGAGCTCCGGCGGGATGACCTCGCCCTCTTCACCGAGGGTGCAGGTCACGAGCGTGACGTGGGCACCCTCGGCCGCGTACTTGGCCATGGTGACGCCGTTGTTGATCGACTCGTCGTCCGGGTGCGCGTGCACGAGGAGCAGCCGACGGGCGGGAAGACCGTTCATGGGGCCAAGCCTACGATCAAGCGGCGGGCGTCCTACAGCTTGAGGCCGCTGATCATGCTGGCCACGTTCGTGGTCAGCTGGCTGAGGGTCGGCGCGATGGTCGAGCTCGCCAGATAGAAGCCGAGGAGCACACAGACAGCGGCGTGGCCCGCCTTCAGGCCCGACCGGCGGACCAGCAGGAAGACGACGATCGCCAGCAGCACCACGGCCGAGATCGAGAGTGCCACGGCGTTTCACCTCCACGTCGAGCGGACATCGGTACGCGTACTCGTACTCAGTGCTCGGCGGAGTACATACCCACCGTGCGCTACGGATCATAACTATCCGTACCAGCGCATCGATCGAATTCCGGCAGCACGGGGGGCGCACGCCGCGCATGCGCAGGGTCACGGGGGAGGCCGGCCGGGGAGCCTGTACGCCTCCCCGGCCGGCTGTCGGCACCCGCACGGCCGCACGGGACCCAGGCTGCACGCCCCAGATCTCGGGACAGAAACGGTCAAGTTGCCTGCACGTAAACCGCGTTGGCGGAAAGGTGACCCTAACGGAGCGAATCCGCGCGGGGTGGCCGGATTTCGCCTGCGAAGTGACAGGCCGAGGGATGGGCCGCCGGGCCGGACGGAAAGGCCTCCGGAACGGCCAGCAGCGGGACCTCGTCCGTGCAGCGCTGCTGCGCCTTCCAGCAGCGGGTGCGGAACGGGCAGCCGGACGGCGGGTTGGCCGGGGAGGGCACGTCGCCGGTGAGGATGATCCGCTCGCGGTGGGCGCGGGCCTGCGGGTCCGGCACGGGCACGGCCGACAGCAGGGCCTGGGTGTACGGATGGGTGGGGTGGTCGTAGATCTGGGTGTCGGTGCCGATCTCCACGACCCGGCCCAGGTACATCACGCCGACCCGGTCGGAGATGTGCCGCACGATCGAGAGGTCGTGCGCGATGAACACGTACGACAGGTCGAACTCGTTCTGGAGCCGCTCCAGGAGGTTGATCACCTGCGCCTGGACGGAGACGTCGAGCGCGGAGACCGGCTCGTCCGCCACGATGACCTCCGGCCGCAGCGCCAGGCCGCGGGCGATGCCGATGCGCTGGCGCTGGCCGCCGGAGAACTGGTGCGGGTACCGGTTGATGTACTCGGGGTTGAGCCCGACCACGTCGAGCAGTTCCTGGACCTTGCGGCGCCGGTCGCCCTTCGGGGCCACCTCGGGGTGGATGTCGTAGGGCTCCCCGATGATGTCGCCGACCGTCATGCGCGGGTTCAGCGAGGTGTACGGGTCCTGGAAGACCATCTGGATGTTGCGGCGGACGGCCTTCAGGGCCCTGCCGGACAGCTTGGTGATGTCCTCGCCCTTGTACGAGATCGCACCGGCCGTCGGGCGTTCCAGGTTGACCAGCATCTTGGCCACGGTGGACTTGCCGCAGCCGGATTCGCCGACGATGCCCAGCGTCTCCCCGCGGGCCAGGCCGAAGGAGACCCCGTCGACCGCCTTGACCGCGCCGACCTGCTTCTTGAAGAGGACGCCCTGGGTCAGCGGGTAGTGCTTGACCAGGTCCTTGACCTCCAGGATGGTCTCAGCCACCGAGGCACTCCTTCCAGAAGAAGCACGCGCTCGCGCGGCCCTGGCCCACCTGCGCGAGCGGCGGGACGTCGGTGCGGCAGACCGCCTGGGCCATCGGGCAGCGCGGGTTGAAGGCGCAGCCGGGCGGGATGGCCAGCAGGTTCGGCGGCAGGCCCTTGATCGCGTACAGCTCCTGGCCCTTCTGGTCGAGGCGCGGGATGGAGTCGAGCAGGCCCCGGGTGTACGGGTGCGCGGGCGCGGCGTAGATCTCGTGGACGGGGGCCGCCTCGACGATCCTGCCCGCGTACATGACCGCGATCTTGTCGGCGACGTCGGCGACCACGCCGAGGTCGTGGGTGATGAGGATGAGCCCCATGTTGAGCTCGCGCCGGAGCTCGGCGAGCAGGTCCATGACCTGGGCCTGGACCGTGACGTCGAGGGCCGTGGTCGGCTCGTCCGCGATGATCAGGGAAGGCTCCAGGGCCAGCGCCATCGCGATCATGATGCGCTGGCGCATGCCGCCCGAGAACTGGTGCGGGTAGTCCCCCACGCGCTCCCGCGCCGCCGGGATCTTCACCCGGTCCATCAGCTCGACGGCCTTGGCCTTGGCGTCCTTGCGGGACATCCCGCGGTGGACCTCGTACATCTCGCCGAGCTGGGCGCCGACGCTGAGCACCGGGTTCAGGGAGGACAGGGCGTCCTGGAAGATCATCGCCATCTCGGCGCCGCGGATCCTCCGCCGCTCCTCCTCCTTCATCTTCAGCAGGTCCTTGCCCTTGAAGAGGATCTCGCCGCCCGCGATCCGGCCGGGCGGGACGTCGAGGATGCCCATCACGGCCTGGGCGGTCACGGACTTGCCCGAGCCGGACTCGCCGAGCACGGCGAGCGTCTCGCCCTCGTCCACCGAGTAGTTGACGCCGTTGACGGCCTTGGCGACTCCGTCCCGCGTACGGAACTCCACATGGAGGTCGCGGACTTCGAGCAGCATGGTGCCCACTCCTCAGCGCAGCTTGGGGTCGAGGGCGTCGCGGACCGCGTCGCCGAGCATGATGAACGCGAGCACGGTCAGGCTCAGCGCGCCCGCCGGCCAGAGCAGCATGTGCGGGGCGTTGCGGATCTGCGAGGCCGCGTTGGAGATGTCGATGCCCCAGGAGACCGTGGGCGGGCGCAGGCCGACGCCGAGGAAGGACAGGGTGGCCTCCAGGGCGATGTACGTGCCGAGCGCGATGGTGGCGACGACGATGACGGGCGCGACGGCGTTGGGCGCGACGTGCCGCAGCAGCATCCGGCCGTTGCCGGCGCCGAGCGCCCGGGCGGCCTGGACGTAGTC
The DNA here is from genome assembly GCF_042891345.1 of Streptomyces sp. NPDC001903. Lineage (NCBI taxonomy): Bacteria > Bacillati > Actinomycetota > Actinomycetes > Kitasatosporales > Streptomycetaceae > Streptomyces > Streptomyces sp. NPDC001903. Next base: position 188,008 of record NZ_JBIASZ010000001.1, on the reverse strand, counting down.
GTTCTGCTTGGCGGTGATGACGGAGCCGCGGCCGATGCGGGCGATCTGCGGCCAGCCGAGGAGCACGATGAAGCCGACGACCGGCCAGACGGTGGTGCTGGTGACCACGGAGAGGAAGACCAGGCCGCCGAGGACGACGGGGATGCCGAAGAAGATGTCCGCGACCCGGGAGAGCAGCGAGTCGCCCCAGCCGCCGAAGAACCCGGCGAGCCCGCCGAGCACCGAGCCGAGCAGGGCGGCGCCGAGGGTGGCGCAGACGCCGACGGTGATGGAGGCGCGGGCTCCGTAGACGGTACGGGTGTAGACGTCGCAGCCCTGGGTGTCGTAGCCGAAGGGGTGGCCGGGCGAGGAGCCCTGCTGGGACTTGGACAGGTCGCACTGGAGCGGATCGCCACTGGCGATCAGCTGCGGCCAGATCGAGATGATCACCAGGAACAGGATCATCAGCGAGGAGATGATGAAGACGGGGTTGCGGCGCAGCTGGTGCCACGCGTCGGACCACAGGGAGCGGGCCTTGTCCTGCGGGCCGGGACCCGGCTGGTCCCCGAGACGCTTCTCGAGGCTTTCGGCCTCGTCGAGCGCGAGATCCATGGGTCCGCCCTGGCCGGTGGGGGCGATGGCCTCCCCCTTTCCGGGCTGGAGCGGGTCGTAGGCGGGGGTTCGGCGGCCGGGCTCGGGCTCGGGCTCAGGCATAACGGATCCTCGGGTCCAGGACCGCGTAGAGCAGGTCGACGAGCAGGTTCGCCACCAGGAAGACGATGACGAGGATGGTCACGAAGCCGACCACCGTCGGGGAGTTGTTGCGCAGGATGCCCTGGTAGAGCTGGTATCCGACGCCGTGGATGTTGAAGATCCGCTCGGTGACGATCGCGCCGCCCATCAGGGCGCCGATGTCGGTGCCGATGAAGGTGACGACGGGGATGAGCGAGTTGCGCAGCAGGTGCCGGGTGACGACCCGGCGGCGCGGCAGGCCCTTGGCGACGGCGGTGCGCACGTAGTCGGCCTTGACGTTCTCGGCGATGGAGGTGCGCGAGAGCCGGGTGACGTAGGCGAGGGAGACCAGCGCGAGCACGATGCCTGGCAGGATCAGCTCGTTGAAGGGGGCGTCCGGGGAGACGGTGGGCCGGACCCAGCCCCATTTGACGCCGAAGAGGTACTGGAGCAGGTAGCCGGTCACGAACGTCGGCACCGAGATGACGACGAGGGTGAGCACGAGCACGGTGGTGTCGACGGACTTGCCGCGGCGCAGGCCGCTGACCACGCCGAGGGTGATGCCGATGACGATCTCGAAGAAGATCGCGACGATCGTCAGGCGCAGGGTGACGGGGAAGGCCGAGGCCATCAGCTCGGTGACGGGCTGCCCGTTGAAGGCCGTGCCGAAGTCGCCCTGGAAGATCTGGCCCATGTAGTGCAGGTACTGCTCCCACAGGGGCCGGTCGAGGTAGAGGTCCTTGCGGATGCGCGCGGCGGTGGCGGGGTCGGGCGCCTTGTCCCCGAAGAGGGCGGCGACCGGGTCGCCGAGCGCGTACACCATGAAGAAGATCAGGAACGTGCTGCCGATGAACACCGGGATCATCTGGAGCAGCCGCCGGATCACATAACGTCCCATGGACTGCTCCAGGATCGATCCGACAGGGGGTCAGCTGACCTTGATCTCGTTGTAGACGGGGACGCTGAACTGGTTGAGCGCCACGTCCGAGAGCCGCTCGGCGTAGCCGGCGCTGCCGTTCTGGTACCAGAGCGGGATGGAGGGCATCTGCGCGGCGAGGATCTTCTCGGCGTCCTGGAACTTCCCGATGGCCTTGGCCGCGTCGCTCTCCTGGTTGGCCTCGTCGACGAGCTTGTCGAACTCCGGGTTGCTGAACTTCCCGTAGTTGGAGGAGGCGCCCGTGTAGTAGAGCGGCTGGAGGAAGTTCTGGATCAGCGGGTAGTCGGCCTGCCAGCCGGAGCGGAACGGGCCGGTCAGCTTGAAGGAGCTCTGCTGGTTGCGGAAGTCCGCGAAGGTGCCGATCGGGTTGACCGTGCAGACCGGGCCCTCGCCGATCGCGTTGTTGATGCTGTTGCAGACGGCGTCCATCCAGTCGCGGTGCGAGCCGGTGTCCACGTTGGACGTCAGGGTGACCTTGCCGCCGGGGAGCCCGCCGGCGTCCTGGATGAGCTTCTTGGCCGCGGCCGGGTCGTACTTGCAGGCGTCGCCGCAGAGCGTGGCGTTGAAGCCGCCCTTCTCGCCGAGGGCCGGGGAGGTCCAGTCCTTGGCCGGGGTGCGCGTCTCGCGGAAGATCTGCTTGGTGATCTCGTCGCGGTTGATCGCCATGGAGATGCCGCGGCGGACGTTCTCCATGCCCTCCTTGCTCCACTGCGGGTCGTACAGCGGGAAGGTGAGGGTCTGGATGATGAGGGCCGGCTGGTTGATGTAGCGGTCGCCGAGGTCGTTCTTGACGTTCTTGAGCTGCTGCGCGGGGACGTCGTCGACGAGGTCGAGGTTGCCGGAGATCAGGTCCGTGTAGGCGGTGTTGTTGTCGGTGTAGACCTTGAGGTCGACGCCGCTGTTCTGCGCCTTGTCCTCGCCCGGATAGCCCTCCCAGGTGCGCAGCTTCATGCCGGTGCCCTTGGTGTACGAGTCCACCGTGTACGGGCCGTTGCCGATCGGCTTGTTCAGCCAGCCGGCGTGGTCGGTGAAGAAGGCCTTGGGCAGCGGGGAGAAGGCCTGGTAGCCGAGGGTCTCGGGCCAGGTGGAGAACTTGTTCTTCAGGGCCACCGTGAAGGTCTTGGGATCCTTGACGACCAGCCCGGACATCGTCTTGGCCTTGGGCTCTCCGGAGGCGGGGTGGAGGTCCTCGTAGCCGACGATGTCGGAGAAGAAGGGCGAGTTGTTCTGCTTGTTGCGCACGTCCGCGCCGTAGTTCCAGGCGTCCACGAAGGACTGCGCGGTGACCGGCTCGTCGTTGCTGAACTTCCAGCCGTCCTTCAGCGTGACGGTGAAGTTCTGGCTGTCGGTCGTCTCGATCTTCTCGGCGAGCATGTTCTTGGCCTCGCCGGTCTTCGGGTCGTACCGCTTGAGGCCGCGGAAGATCATGTCGAGGACCTTGCCGCCCTGCACCTCGTTGGTGTTGGCCGGCTCCAGCGGGTTCTGCGGGTCACCCCAGGAGGAACTGACGATCCCCGCGCCACCGCCGCCGCCTCCGCCGCTGTCGCTACCGCCGCAGGCCGTCGCCGCGAGGGCGACGGCCACCGCACATGCGGCCCACTTGGCGTGGGTGGCTCCGCGCATGGAGTGCCTCCTATGGCTCCCAAGACTCACTTAGGGCCCAATGTCACCCTATGTGGGGGCCGGAACACTCCTCGTTGGACCGATTGCACCCTCGCGTCCCGCGGCTGTCACCCGCGCGAGTGCAAACTCAGCTCCCAGGTGTCCACCGCGTAGTGCAGGCGCATGCCGTGGGCCTCGTACAGCGCGAGGGCGCCGGTTTCGTTGCGGGTGTCCACGCCGAGGCCCACGGTGTCCCGGCCGCGGGCCGCGTAGGCGGCGAAGCCGTGGCGCAGCAGGAAGCCTCCGATGCCCCGGCCGCGCAGGTCGGATCGGACCCCGAGGTGGCTGAGCCAGCCCATGCTGGTGCGGTCGTCGCGGGTGAGCAGCACACCCGCGTCGCCGGCGCCGGGCAGGCTCGCGATCCAGACCAGCGACCAGTCGAGGGCGCGGGCGTCGAGGTGGTCCAGCCACGCCTCGTACGGGCGGTGCACATGGCCGAAGTGGGCGGAGAAGGTCTCCTCGACGAGGGCGTGGACCCGGCGGCGGTCGGCCTCGTCGGCGGCGCAGTCGCGCAGGAGCAGCCCCGCGGGAGGGGCGGGCGGCGGGTCGGCGGCCGGGGACAGGCTCCGGGTCATCACCTGGTAGCGGCGTACGGACCGGTAGCCGCGGCCGGGCAGCACGTCGGCGTCGAGGACCGGCTTCACGTTGAGCTGGAGCCGCATGACGGCGTCCTGCGTCCCGGCGGTGAGCTCGCGGGCCCGGATCTCCATCAGCTCCAGCAGCCGGACGGCGGCCGCGCGGTGGCCGGGCAGCACGTAGTGGTCGGAGTCGATCCTGCCGGGCCCGGAGTCGTTCCACAGCTGGGCGTAGGCCACGAGCCGGCCGCCCTCGAAGGCCAGCCAGGAGTCCTTGGCCAGGTCGGTGTCGGGGTGGTGGAGGTCGGCCTCGACGGCTGCGAGGTCGGTCTCCGGTCTGCCGATCTCGATGACGTCGACGGCGTTGAGCAGGGCGCAGATGTCGGACGCGTCCCCGGGCCCGGCGGGGCGTACGGTCGGCGTGCTCCGGGTCCGGCGGTCGTACGGTGTCGCGGTCACCCGCCCACTGTCCGCCCGCCGCGGGCGCGCCCGCAACTCCCTTTCGGCGCGGCCCCGGCGGGGTGTCAGTTGAGCTCGACGTGCGCCAGGTCGATGCGGCCCTGGGCGTCGACCCCGACGTTCTTGACGGTCTTGGAGTAGGCCACCGCCGACATGTAGGTGAAGACCGGGATGTACGGGAGGTCCCTGATGACGATGTCGTCGGCCTGCTGGTAGAGCTTCAGGCTCTCGGCCGGATCGGTCGCCCGGTCGGCGGCGGCGAGGACGGCCTCGAACTCGTCGTTCCCGTAGCGGCCGAAGTTGGAGCCGTTCGCGATGGCCTCCTTCGAGAAGACCGGGCGCAGGTAGTTCTCCGCCGCCGGGTAGTCCATGGCCCAGCCCATGCGGAAGGCGCCCTTGAACTTCTGTGACTTCACGTCGTCGGTCAGCGCGGCGGCGCTCGGGAAGGGCTTCGCGGTGACCTCGATGCCGAGGTTGGCCTTCAGCTGCGCGGCGACGGCCTCGATCCACTCCTTGTGGCCGCCGTCCTCGTTGTAGCCGATCTCCAGCGTGTTGCCCGGTATGCCGCCGGCTTCCTGGAAGAGCGCCTTCGCCTTGGTCGGGTTGTACGTGCCGGCCTCGCCGAGGGCGCCCCTGCGGTAGCCGGGGACGATCGGGCTGATGAAGTCGTCGGCGGGCTTGCGGGTGCCCTGGAAGATCTTCTTGGAGATGGCCTCCCGGTCGATGGCCATCGAGATCGCCTTGCGGATCCCGACCTTGCCGAAGGCCTCGGGGTTGGCCTCGAGCGGGAGGCCGAGGTAGCCCACGGAGGCTTCCGGCTTGTAGATGTAGCGGTCGCCGAACTCCTCGGAGACGGTGGCGAGCGCGGAGACCGGCAGCTTGTCGGTGATCTGCAGGGCGTTCTTGTGCAGGTCGCCGTAGGCGGTGTCCAGGTTGTCGTAGATCCTGAAGGTCACGCCGTCGAGCTTGGCGCGGCCCTCGGCCGGGTACTTGTCGTACTTCTTGACCTTGATCTGCTTGTGGTGCTCCCACGCGCCGTCCATGCGGAACGGGCCGTTGCCGATCGGGGCTTCGCCGAAGCCCTTCGGGTCGGCTTCGAACGCCTTGGGCAGCGGGTAGAAGGCGTCGTACCCCAGCATCGTCCTGAACTGGGAGAACGGCGCCTTCAGGGTGACGGTGAAGGTCCGGTCGTCGATGACCCGCAGGCCCTTGAGCTCCTTGGCGGTGGGCGTCCTGCCCTTGCCCGGGGCCAGCTCCTGCGAGCCTTCGATCTTCGAGAAGAAGCCCATCGCCTCGGCGGTGTTCTCCTGGTTGGCACCCCAGTTCCAGGCCCGGACGAAGGACTGTGCGTCGACCTTCTCACCGTTGTGGAAGGTGTACCCGTCCTTGATCCGGATCGTCCAGGTCTTCGAGTCCGTGGTGTCGACGGACTCGGCGATCGCCAGCTTGGGCTCGTTGGTCTTGGTGTCGTACGCGACCAGGCCGGTGAACAGCGCGTGGAGGACTTCCGCGCCTTCGGTCTCGGCGGTCTCCTGCCCCACCAGCCCGTGTTGCGGCTCGCCGAGGACCACGGTGATGTGGCCGCCGGTCCGGCCGGCCTTCGCGTCCTCGTCCGCGCCGCAGGCCGTGGCGGCCATCGCCACGACGAGGGCACCGACGATCCACTGGGCGCTCGCTGTGCGCATGGGTGGTTGCCTCCTCGGGAGTCGCTTTCGATGGGGCGGGAAAACGGACGGGGCCCAGCCGGGATCGGCTGGGCCCCGTCCATTGTTCCGGCGGGATCAGATGGCCAGGACGGCCTTCTCCTCCGCGAAGTGGCACGCCGACTCGTGCGCGGCCAGGGTGTTCACGCCCTGGAAGCGCGTCGGGATCGCCAGCAGCGGCTCCTCCGTGGAGCACCGCTCCTCGGCCTTCCAGCAGCGGGTGCGGAAGCGGCAGCCCGACGGCGGGTTGGCCGGGGAGGGGACGTCGCCGGTGAGGATGATCCGCTCGCGGTGGGCGCGGGCCTCCGGGTCCGGGACCGGCACGGCAGACAGCAGGGCCTGCGTGTACGGGTGCGTCGGGTGGTCGTAGATCTGGGCGTCGGTGCCGATCTCGGCCAGCTTGCCCAGGTACATGACGCCCACGCGGTCCGAGATGTGCCGGACGATCGAGAGGTCGTGCGCGATGAAGATGTAGGAGAGGTTGAACTCCTCCTGCAGCTTCTCCATCAGGTTGATGACCTGCGCCTGCACCGACACGTCGAGCGCGGAGACCGGCTCGTCGCAGATGATGATCTCCGGGTTGAGCGCGAGGCCGCGGGCGATGCCGATGCGCTGGCGCTGACCGCCGGAGAACTGGTGCGGGTACCGGTTGATGTACTCCGGGTTCAGGCCCACGACGTCCAGGAGCTCCTGGACCTTGCGGCGCCGGTCGCCCTTGGGAGCCACCTCGGGGTGGATCTCGTAGGTCTCCCCGATGATGTCGCCGACCGTCATGCGCGGGTTCAGCGAGGTGTACGGGTCCTGGAAGACCATCTGGATGTTGCGGCGGACGGCCTTCAGCGCGCGCCCGGACAGCTTGGTGATGTCCTGGCCCTTGTAGAAGACCTCGCCCGCGGTGGCCCGCTCCAGGTTCATCAGCAGCTTGGCGACGGTGGACTTGCCACAGCCGGACTCGCCGACGATGCCCAGCGTCTCGCCCTGGTACAGGTCGAAGCTGACGCCGTCGACGGCCTTGACCGCGCCGACCTGCTTCTTGAACAGGATGCCCTGGGTCAGCGGGAAGTGCTTGACCAGGTTGCGGACCTGGAGGATCGGCTCGCGCTCGGGGGCGTTCTTGGTGAGCTCAGCCATGGAGCTGCTCCTTCCAGAAGTGGCAGGCGCTGGCGCGGCCGGGCAGCTCGGAGCCGTCCTGCTCGCTGACCACCTGGAGCAGGGGCACGTCGGTACGGCAGATGTCCTGCGCAACGGTGCAGCGCGGGTTGAACGAGCAGCCGGTCGGCAGCCGCAGGAGGTTGGGCGGCAGGCCCTTGATCGCGAAGAGCTCCTGGCCCTTCTGGTCCAGGCGCGGGATCGAGTCCAGCAGACCGCGGGTGTACGGGTGCGCCGGGCGCTTGTAGATCTCGTGCACCGGGGCCGTCTCGACGATCCGGCCGGCGTACATGACCGCGATCTTGTCCGCGACGTCGGCGACGACGCCGAGGTCGTGGGTGATCAGGATCAGACCCATGTTGAGCTCGCGCTGGAGCTCCGCGAGGAGGTCCATGACCTGGGCCTGGACGGTCACGTCGAGGGCCGTGGTCGGCTCGTCGGCGATGATCAGGTCCGGCTCCAGCGCGATCGCCATGGCGATCATGATGCGCTGGCGCATACCGCCGGAGAAGTGGTGCGGGTAGTCGTCCACGCGCTGCTTGGCGGCGGGGATCTTGACCTTGTCCATCAGCTCGATGGCCTTGACCCGGGCTTCCTTCTTCGACAGGCCCTGGTGGATGCGGAACATCTCACCGAGCTGATAGCCGACGGAGAGGACCGGGTTCAGCGAGGAGAGGGCGTCCTGGAAGATCATGGCGATCTTCCGGCCGCGCAGCTTGCGCCGCTCCTCGAAGCTCATCTTGAGCATGTCCTGGCCGCGGAAGAGGATCTCGCCCTGCGGGATCTTGCCGGGGGGCATGTCGAGGATGCCCATGATGGCCTGCGCCGTCACGGACTTGCCCGAGCCGGACTCGCCGAGGACGGCGAGGGTCTCGCCGGCGCTCACGCTGTAGTTGACGCCGTTGACGGCCTTGGCCACGCCGTCCCGGGTGTGGAACTCGACGTGCAGGTCGCGCACTTCGAGGAGCGGCGCCTGGCCGTTCCCGTCACGCGGGGCGGGAACGCTGGAGGTGTTGTCCATGGTGATCACTTACGCCCTCCTCAGCGCAGCTTCGGGTCGAGGGCGTTGCGGACCGCTTCGCCGAGCATGATGAAGGCGAGCACGGTGATGCTCAGCATGATCGAGGGGTACAGCAGGATGTGCTGGGCCACTCGGATCTGCGCGGCGCCGCCGGAGATGTCCACACCCCAGGAGATGGCCGGGGACGCGAGGCCCAGACCGAGGTAGGACAGGGTCGCCTCGGCCGCCACGTAGCCGCCGAGGGCGATCGTCGAGACGACGATGACCGGGGCCATGGCGTTGGGCAGGATGTGCCGGATGAGAATCCGGCCGGTGCCCGCGCCCAGGGCCTTGGCCGCGTGCACGTAGTCCGCCTGCTTGACGGTGATGACCGAGCCGCGCATGACGCGGGTGATCTGCGTCCAGCCGAGGAAGGCGAGGGCGAAGACGACGGTCATCACGGTGCGCTTGGTGAAGGACTGCAGCACGACCATGGCACCGAGCAGGAAGGGGATACCGAAGAACATGTCGGTGATCCGGGAGATGATCGCGTCGGTGATGCCGCCGAAGTAGCCGGCGATCATGCCGGTGATGCCGCCGATGACGGTGACCAGCAGGGTCACGGAGACGGAGACGATGATCGAGGCACGGGTGCCGTAGATCAGGCGGGCGTAGACGCTGCGTCCCTGGCCGTCGTACCCGAACCACTCGGGCGAGCCTATCTGGCCCAGCTCCGGCTTGGTCAGGAAGTGGTGGACCAGGTCGCCCTTGCTGGGGTCGGCGCTGGTGAACAGGCCCGGGAAGACCGAGATCAGCAGCAGGAAGAAGATCAGCACCGAGGAGACGATGAAGTAGGGGTTGCGGCGCAGGTCCGCCCAGGCGTCTCCCCAGAGGCTGCGCGCCTTCTCGGGCTTCGCGCCTTCCACCGGAGCGCTGGTCACCAGGGCCTGTTCGGCCGTCGCGGTGTCGGTCTTGATCATGTCAGGCATACCGGATCCTCGGGTCCAGGACCGCGTAGAGGAGGTCGACGAGCAGGCTGGCGGCGAGGTACACCAGGACGAGAACGGTGACGACGCTGACGACGGTCATGCCCTCGCGGCGGACGATCGCGTCGAAGATGAGGTTGCCGACGCCCTTGACGTTGAAGATGGACTCGGTGACGACGGCGCCGCCCATGAGGGCGCCGATGTCGGTGCCCAGGAAGGTGACGACGGGGATCATCGAGTTGCGCATCAGGTGCACGCCGATGACGCGGCGCTTGGGAAGTCCCTTGGCGACGGCCGTACGGATGTAGTCGGCGCGCAGGTTCTCGGCCATCGAGGTGCGGGTCAGGCGCGCCACGTATGCGAGCGACAGCGATCCGAGCACGACGGCCGGGGCGACGAGCTCGCCCCACGTCGGGTGGTTGCTCACGTTCGGCTGCATCCAGCCGAGCTGGAAGGCGAACACCGTCTTGACGATGAAGCCGAGCACGAACACCGGCATCGAGATGATCAGCAGCGTGAGGATCAGGACGAGGTTGTCCGCGAGCTTGCCCGCCTTGAGACCGGCGACGATGCCGAGGGTGAGGCCGAGCACGATCTCGATGGCGAACGCGAAGAGGGCCAGCTGGAGCGTGACCGGGAAGGCGTCGCCGAGAACGTCGGTGATCGGACGGCCGCTTCGGATCTGGGTGCCGAAGTCGAAGTGGAAAAGGATGCCCGAGAGGTAGTTCCAGTACTGCTGGTACAGGGGCAGGTCGAGGCCGTGCTCGTGCCGCAGTGCGGCGAGCGTGGCGGGGTCGGCGCCCTTGTCGCCGAAAAGACTGGCCACGGGGTCGCCGGGCAGGCTGTACACCATCAGAAAGATGAGCACGGTCGTACCGAGGAAGACCGGGATCATCTGGAGCAGTCGTCGTGCGACATAGCGCCCCATCATGCCTCCGTAGAAGATGCGGCAGAGGCAGCCGGACGGGCCCTTTCGCCACGCACGCACGTGACGGATCCGTCACTGCGTCGCGAAAGGGCCCCCCGGGCTCTGCATTTAGGCCCGGATGCGGGCCGGCTCCCCGCCGGCCCACATCCGTCGAGCGGAATTACGCTGTAGGACTTACTTCTTGACCTCGACGCCTTCGAGGATCGGGTCGCCGTCCTGGGCGTACTTCACGTTCTGGACCTTCTCCGAGAAGCCCGCGTTGACCTTGTAGTACCAGAGCGGGATCGACGGCATGTAGTTGACCAGGTCCTTCTCCACGGCCTGGTACGCCTTCACCGACTCGTCGAGCGACGCGGCCGTGTCGGCAGCGGCGATCTTGGCGTCCAGGTCGGGGTTCGAGAAGCCACCCTGGTTGCCGCCCGCGCCCGTGCGGAACAGGTCGCTGATGAAGTTGGCGTTCACCGGGTAGTCGAGGACCCAGCCGGAGCGGTAGATCGACTTGACCTGCTTGGTCTTACGGGCCTGGAGGTCGGCCTGGAAGTCCGGCTTGGCGTCACCGGTGCACTTGACGCCGGTGGCCTGGGTGATGCTGTTGCAGACAGCGTCGACCCATTCCTTGTGACCGCCATCCGAGTTGAACTGGATGAAGATCTCGTTGTTCGGAACGCCACCACCGGCGGTGATGAGCTCCTTGGCCTTGGCCGGGTTGAACTTGGTGACGTCACCGGTGGCGTTCGGCGTGTAGCCGAGGACGCCCTTGGCGACCCAGCCCGTGGCCGGCTCGCGGGTGCCCTGGAGCACCGTCTTGGTGATGGTGTCACGGTCGATCGCCATCGACAGGCCCTGGATGACCTTCGGGTCGACCGGCTTCGGGGTCTTCCACTGGTCGGCGTAGAAGGCGATGGCCAGGGTCTGGATCGCGGAGTACGCCTGGTCCACGGCGCGGTTGCCGAGGTCGTTGCGGTAGACCGGGAGGTCCTTCGGGCCGATCTGACGCAGGACGTCGACGTTGCCCGACTTCAGGTCCTCGTAGGCGGTCTCGAGGGTGGAGTAGTTCTTGAGAATCACACCACCGTTCTTCGCCTTGTTCTCGCCCTTGTACTCGTCGAAGCGCGTGAGCTCGATCTGCTTCTTGTGCTCCCACGACTTGAACTTGTACGGGCCGTTGCCGACCGGCTTCTCGCCGGCGGCCTTCGGGTCCTTGTAGAAGGACTCGGGCAGCGGGGAGAAGACCTCGTAGCCGAGCTTGTACGCGAAGTACGGAACGGCGTTGGCGAGCTCGATGGTGAAGGTGTTCTCGTCGACGACCTTCAGACCCTCCAGCGCCTCGGCGGTGGGCTTGGCGCCCTCGGCCTCGGGGTGGAGCGCCTCGTAGCCCTTGATGTCCGCGAACCAGGACGCGTTGCCCTGCTTGTTGTTGATGTTCGCGGCCCAGTTCCAGGCCTTGACGTACGAGTCGGCGGTCACCTTGGTGCCGTCGTGGAAGGTCCAGCCCGGCTTGAGCTTGACGGTCCAGAGCTTGCTGTCCTTGGACTCGACCGACTCGGCGTTGACCATGGTCAGCTTGCCGTCGGCGTCGTAGTCGACGAGCTGCGAGAACAGCCCGGACATGACGATCGAGCCGTTGGACTCCATCGTGTCGGCCGGCTGGAGGAGCTTCTCGGGCTCGCCCACCTCGACGGAGTAGATGCCGTTCGGGTCAACCTCACCCTTGCCGGCGGCGTCGCCCTTGTCGTTGCCACCGCAGGCGGTCGCAGCCAGGGCGACGACAATCGCGCCCGCTACCCACTTGGCGCTCTTGGCACCGCGCATGGGTTTCCTCCTCATGAGTCCACTGTTTGATGTGCGGGACACGTGGACGTTTCGCCGACACCCCTGACGGCGAGTTGAACAGTGCCCCGAGTGTGCTCGTGAGTCGACGCTCCCCACAGCGTGTGACCCATTGACCCGAGCTCAATGGAGCCATCCTCAGGGACGACCTGACCGTAAACCACACTTAACTGGTCTCGTTTTCACAACATCACCTCATGCCGAAAACCCGAAATCCGGACAAACGGATAGGAGACAGACACGTGCGAAACGGACTGTTAGTTCATCTTCCGGAGTGTCACGGTCGGTATACGGACACCGCGGACACTGGAACGCAATAATCCGGTTGACAAACGCCAACAACCCCTCCCCCACGAAACCGTGGTGAAGGGGTTGCGGACACAGCGGCGGCCCGGCCGGGCCGACTTGGTGCTACTTGGCGGACTTGGCCCGCGAAGCGGTGCGCGAGCGCTCCTTCTGGTCCAGGACGACCTTGCGGATGCGGACGGCCTCCGGGGTCACCTCGACGCACTCGTCGTCGCGGCAGAACTCCAGGGACTGCTCCAGGGAGAGCTTGCGCGGCGGGATCACGTTCTCCGTGTTGTCCGCCGAAGCCGCACGCATGTTCGTGAGCTTCTTCTCCTTGGTGATGTTCACGTCCATGTCGTCGGAGCGCGAGTTCTCGCCGACGATCATGCCCTCGTACACCTCGGTGCCGGGGTCGGTGAACAGGACGCCGCGCTCCTGCAGGTTGATCATCGCGAACGGCGTGACCGCACCGGCGCGGTCGGCGACCAGCGAGCCGTTGTTGCGGGTGACCAGCTGGCCGAACCACGGCTCGTGGCCCTCGTGGATCGAGTGGGCGATACCCGTACCGCGGGTGTTGGTCAGGAACTCCGTACGGAAGCCGATGAGGCCGCGCGACGGGACGACGAACTCCATGCGGACCCAGCCGGAGCCGTGGTTCGACATGTTGTCCATGCGGCCCTTGCGGACGCCCATGAGCTGCGTGACGGCGCCCATGTGCTCCTCGGGCACGTCGATCGTCATGCGCTCGACCGGCTCGTGGGTCTTGCCGTCGATCTCCTGGGTGACGACCTGCGGCTTGCCGATGGTCAGCTCGAAGCCCTCGCGGCGCATCTGCTCGACCAGGATGGCGAGCGCGAGCTCACCGCGGCCCTGGACCTCCCAGGCGTCGGGGCGCTCGGTGTCGAGGACGCGGAGCGAGACGTTGCCGATGAGCTCGCGGTCCAGGCGGTCCTTGACCTGGCGGGCGGTGACCTTGCGGTCCTTGACCGCGGACTTCGCGTCCGCGCCCTTGCCCGTTCCGCCGCGGCCGACCAGCGGGGAGGTGTTCGTACCGATGGTCATGGAGATCGCCGGCTCGTCGACCGAGATCAGCGGCAGCGCGATCGGGTTCTCCGGGTCGGCCAGGGTCTCGCCGATCATGATGTCCGGGATACCGGCGACGGCGCAGATGTCACCGGGGCCGGCGACCTCGGCCGGCTTGCGGGTGAGCGCCTCGGTCATCATCAGCTCGGTGATGCGGACGTTCGACATGGTGCCGTCACGCTTGATCCACGCGACCGTCTGGCCCTTGCGCAGCTCGCCCTGCTCGACGCGGAGCAGCGCGATGCGGCCGAGGAAGTTGTCGGCGTCCAGGTTGGTGACGTGGGCCTGGAGCGGGGCCTCCTCGTCGTACACCGGGGCGGGGACGTGCTCCAGGATGGTGGAGAAGAACGGCTCCAGGCTGTCGCTGTCCGCGGGGACGGTGCCGTCCTCCGGCTTGGTCAGCGAGGCGATGCCGTCACGGCCGCAGGCGTAGACGATCGGGAACTCGATCTGCTCCTCGGTCGCGTCCAGGTCCAGGAACAGGTCGTACGTCTCGTTGACGACGTCGTCGATCCGGGAGTCCGGGCGGTCCGTCTTGTTGATGCAGAGGATGACCGGCATCTTCGCCTGCAGGGCCTTGCGCAGGACGAAACGGGTCTGGGGCAGCGGACCCTCGGAGGCGTCCACCAGCAGAACGACGGCGTCCACCATCGACAGACCGCGCTCGACCTCGCCACCGAAGTCGGCGTGGCCGGGGGTGTCGATGATGTTGATCGTGATCGGGGCCCCGCCGTCCTTGGGGTGGTACTTCACCGCCGTGTTCTTGGCGAGGATCGTGATGCCCTTCTCACGCTCCAGGTCGTTCGAGTCCATCATGCGGTCGTCGAGGTGCTGGTGGGCGGCGAAGGCACCGGCCTGCTTGAGCATGGCATCGACGATGGTCGTCTTGCCATGGTCGACGTGGGCGACGATGGCGACGTTACGGATGTCGTGGCGCGTGGGCACTTCGGCGCTTCTCCCGGGATCGTGGATGGCGGCGCGTACGGTCCGGCACGCGCGCCTCGACCGGGCGGAAAACCTGCCACGGCCTTACCCCATCGTACGTCGCGTGGCGGGAACCGCCCGCCGGGGGGTCTGTCAAGAGGCCGGAAGGCTGAGTGGGGCCGGGTACGGGGTGGGGGGTTCCCGGCCGAGGATGCTGCGGGTATTGCCGCGGGTCAACGGGTATGGAACGACCTTGCCCGCCGGAGATCCGGCGGGCAAGCGACTTGAGTCACATCTGAGCTTGGGAGCCGAAGCTCAACCTGTCCGGCCCCGTTTTGTCACTTCTTCTTCTTCGGCTCTTCCTTGGCGGACGGCGGCTTCTTCCAGCCGATGTCCTGGAAGCGGGGGGTGCCGAGGCCGAAGGCGCCGGCGTTGGCCAGGTTCGGCTTGGCGGCCACCAGCTCGGGGCGCTGGTAGAGCGGGATGGACCCGGCGGCGGCCCAGATCCGGGCGTCCGCCTTGCGCATCAGCTCGCGCGAGGCCTCTTCGTCGAGCTCGCCGAGCGCCTGGTCGAAGAGCTGGTCGATGTGGTCGGTGCCGACGCGTGTGTAGTTCTGTTCGACGAGGAGCGAGCCGTCGGCGGCCGGTTCCGGCTTGGCGAAGATGGGGCGGGCGTCGGTGGCCGGGTAGGCCGTCGCGGGCCAGGAGTAGAGCGCCAGGTCGTACTGGCCCGAGGCGATGTGGTCCTTGAAGAAGCTCTCGTCGGCGACCTTGGTCACCTCGGTGTTCACGCCGACCTTCTTGAGCATCTGCGAGATCCGCTCGCCGACCGTGCGCAGGGCCTCCGATCCGGGGCCGGCCGGGAGGACGAAGCGCAGGTTGAGCGCCTTGCCGTCCTTGGCGAGCATGTTCCCGGAGGTACGGATCTGCTTGGCCGGGGCCGGCGCCGGGGAGCCGCTGGCCTTGGCGGGGTCGGGTGCCTCGCCGTCGCGGGCCGGCCCGCGCTTGGCGTCGTCCAGGGTGTCCCGCTCGGCGGCCTCGGCGGCCCCGTCCTCGTGGCCCGACGGGTCGATCCGCTCGCCCCGCCTGCCCTGGGGAGACGTTTCCGCGCCCGTCCTGATCGCGGACTCCACCACCGGGAGCCCGCGGTCCAGGCCGTCCCCGTTGCTCCCGTCGGTCTCGCCCACGATGTACAGGCCGTCGTTGCCGGTGCCCGGGCCCGAGGGGGTCTTCGAGTCGTCCTGGCCCTCCTCCGACTCCGGGCCGGCCTTCGCGCCCGCCGGCTCGGTGAGCTTGCCGCCCCGGCGCCAGCCCGCGTCCGCGAGCAGGGCCTGGGCCGCGTGGAGGTCCTTGCCGCCGAGCGCGTCGCTGTTGTCGGCGTACGCCCGCTGCCCGGCCAGCGCCACGTGGCTGCCGACGGGCTTCGCCGGCAGGCCCAGGGGCTTCAGTACGATCTCGGCCAATTCCTTGCGGTCCAGCGCGCGGGCCACCGCCCGCCGGACCCGCTCGTCGGCCAGCGGGCCGGAGGCCCCGTTCATGGCGAGCTGGGTGTAGGCGGGCTCCAGGGACTTGCGGACCATGAAGGTCCGCAGGGCCGACTGCTCGTCCGCGTACTTCTTGGCCGCCTCGGCGTTCTGCGCCCGGGTCTCGCGCTCCGTCGCCGCCTTGCCCTCGTCGGAGCCGTACGCGTGCGCCCACGACAGCGTGGCCTGCGCCGGAGTCATCGCCGCGTCGGGCCCGTGCGCCGGGGCCCCGCCCGTGCCCGGGCTGGGCGCCGCGTCCCGGTGGGCCAGCGCGATGCGGTCGGCGCCCGCGCGGTCGATCTCCGCAAGGTCCACCTTGCCGGCGGCCAGCGCCGCCGGGCGCTGGGCGCGCGGCACGGCGGTCAGGACCAGCGAGTCCAGCTTGGCCGGCCGGCCCCACCAGCGGGCGCTGCGGGTCAGTGCGACGGTGCCGGTCTTCTTGTCGACGGCCCCGAGGTTGAAGGGTCCGGCGGTGACCTTGATGGTGCCGCGGGCGCCCTCGTTGAAGGCGTCCGGGGTGCCGGTGACCTGCTTGGGGTAGAGCGGGGAGAAGAGGGAGCGCCAGTCGGTGTACGGCTTGGCGAAGGTGACCTTGACCTCCAGGTCGGTCTTGCCGCGCTCGATCTTCTCGATCCGGTCGTACCCGGCGTTGCGGGCCGTCCAGTACGCCGAGTCCTTGCCGTTCAGGGCCCGCCACTGCGCCACGAAGTCGGCGGCGCCGATCTCGCGGCCGTCGCTCCACACCGCCTGCTGGTTCAGCTTGTACAGGACGACCTGCTTGGGCTCCCGCTCGACGACCTCGGCCTTCTCCAGGTAATCGGGGTTGGCGACCGGCCGGCCCTTGTCGTCCAGCACGAACAGCTGGGGCAGCACCGCCCCGGCGATCCGGTTGGTGGTGGCGTCCGCGTCGGCCTGGAAGGTGTTCAGGGTGTCCGGGAGGGAGTCCACGGCCCAGCGCACCACTCCGCCGTCGGCGACCTTGTCGCGGGCCGTCGCCGCGATGTCCTGTCCGGCGGCCACCGGGCCGCCCTCGTCGTCACCAGAGCCGCAGCCCGCGAGCAGCGGCAGTGCGAGGACTCCCGAGGTCAGGAGCGCCAAGGACCTGCGCCTTCTCTGGGACATGGGTGGTACCTCCGGGGCGGGGCGTGAAAGGGGGCAGCTTGATCACGTTTGGCGGTATATGGAGCTGATCACACTGGGTGCCGCAACACACTGAAATCCACGGGCCGCCGCACCTCTCGCAGCCGACCCTCGCCACGCCGCGAACCCCACCCGTGCGGACCAATCCGGCTTGCGCAGCGGACGGGCGTTCGCTCGTACGAGGGATCACACCGGGAGCGGGGAGGGCGCACAGATCGCGCCTGCGCGCCCGCAATCGCTGCACGTCCCTTCACAACCGGGGACGGGAGGCGCGACACTCGCAGGCGCACATGAGCGTTGCCACCGCAACCAGCGGAAGTGAGGGCAAGTCATGTCCCTGCAAGACGATTTGACCGCCGTACGACGCAATCTGAACGAGCTGGTCCGCTCGGTGGAACGGCTGGAGCGAGACGTCGAGGACGCGGCCCGGCGAGCTCCGGGCGCCTCGCGGGCTCCACTGCAGGAGGGGATGGTCCCGGTCCCGGACACCCCGTACGACAGCTCGCTGTGGAAGGACGCCGACGACGAGGGTCTGGGCGTCCGCGACCGACGGGCGCCCTGACCCGGCGGGCGCCGACCGCGCACCCGCGCCGCACGGCGCCCGCGCCCGCACGGTGCCCGCACCGCACCCCCGCACACCCCGGCACGCCACCCGGCCCGGCCGTCCGCGGCCGGGCCTCGTGGGTCACCCCTCATCACTCCACCCGGAGTCCCCTTTGGCCACAGGCACGGAACCACCCCGGCTGACCGGCGTCCACGACGCCTCCCGGGCCGCGATCGGCGCCCGGCACCTGCGCACCGACCGGTGGTGGCTGGCCCCCGCCGTCACCGCGGCCGGGCTGCTCGCCTTCATCGTCTACTCGACGTGGCGCGCCTTCGCGAACGCCGACTACTACGCGGCCCCGTACGTCTCCCCGTTCTACTCCCCGTGTCTCGCGGAGAACTGCCAGGAGATGCGCGGCGGACCGAACCTGGACCTGTTCGGAAGCTGGTGGGGCCTGTCCCCCGCCCTGCTGATCCTGGTCTTCCCGCTCGGCTTCCGGCTGACCTGCTACTACTACCGCAAGGCGTACTACCGCGGCTTCTGGGCCTCGCCGCCCGCCTGCGCCGTCGCCGAGCCGCACGCGAAGTACACGGGCGAGACGCGCTTCCCGCTGGTCCTGCAGAACGCGCACCGGTACTTCTTCTACGCGGCGCTGCCGGTCGCGGGCATCCTCACCTACGACACGGTGCTGACGTTCCGGAACGACCGGTACGAGTGGGGCCACATGGGCCTCGGGACGCTGCTGTTCCTCGTCAACATCGCACTGATCTGGGCCTACACCCTGTCCTGCCACTCCTGCCGGCACATCATGGGCGGCCGCCTGCGGCACTTCTCCAAGCACCCGGTGCGCTACCGGCTGTGGGGCTGGGTCAGCCGGCTCAACACCCGCCACATGCAGCTGGCGTGGGCCTCCCTGATCAGCGTGGCCCTGTGCGACTTCTACGTGTACCTGCTGGCGAGCGGCGCCTTCAACGATCCGAGGTTCTTCTGACATGGCTCAAGTCGACCGGCAGCAGTGGGACGTGGTCGTGGTCGGCGCGGGCGGCGCCGGGCTGCGGGCCGCGATCGAGGCCCGCGAGCGGGGCGCCCGTACCGCCGTGATCTGCAAGTCCCTGTTCGGCAAGGCCCATACGGTGATGGCGGAGGGCGGGATCGCCGCTTCCATGGGCAACGTCAACGAGGGCGACAACTGGCAGGTGCACTTCCGCGACACCATGCGCGGGGGCAAGTTCCTGAACCAGTGGCGGATGGCGGAACTGCACGCGAAGGAGGCCCCGGACCGGGTCTGGGAGCTGGAGACCTGGGGCGCGCTCTTCGACCGGACGCCCGACGGGAAGATCTCCCAGCGCAACTTCGGCGGCCACGAGTACCCGCGCCTCGCGCACGTGGGCGACCGCACCGGCCTGGAGCTGATCCGCACCCTTCAGCAGAAGATCGTCCAGCTCCAGCAGGAGGACTTCAAGGAGTTCGGGGACTACGAGGCCCGGCTCAAGGTCTTCCAGGAGTGCACGGTCACCAGGGTCCTGAAGGAGGGGCAGAGGGTATCGGGGGCCTTCTGCTACGAGCGGGAGTCCGGCCGGTTCTTCGTCCTGGAGGCCCCGGCCCTGGTCCTGGCCACGGGCGGGATCGGCAAGTCCTTCAAGACCACCTCCAACTCCTGGGAGTACACGGGAGACGGCCACGCGCTGGCCCTGCTCGCCGGGGCGCCCCTGCTGAACATGGAGTTCGTGCAGTTCCACCCGACCGGCATGGTCTGGCCGCCGTCGGTCAAGGGCATCCTCGTCACGGAGTCGGTGCGCGGCGACGGCGGGGTGCTGCGCAACAGCGAGGGCAAGCGGTTCATGTTCGACTACGTCCCGGACGTCTTCAAGGAGAAGTACGCGGAGTCCGAGGAGGAGGGCGACCGCTGGTACGAGGACCCGGACCACAACCGGCGCCCGCCCGAGCTGCTCCCCCGCGACGAGGTGGCCCGGGCCATCAACTCCGAGGTCAAGGCCGGTCGCGGCTCCCCGCACGGCGGGGTGTTCCTCGACGTGTCCACCCGGATGCCGGCCGAGCGGATCCGCCGGCGCCTTCCTTCCATGTACCACCAGTTCAAGGAGCTGGCGGACGTGGACATCACCGCCGAGCCGATGGAGGTCGGCCCGACCTGCCACTACGTGATGGGCGGGATCGCGGTGGACTCCGACTCCGCCGCGACCGTCGGGGTCCCGGGCCTGTTCGCGGCCGGCGAGGTCGCGGGCGGCATGCACGGCTCGAACCGGCTCGGCGGAAACTCCCTGTCCGACCTGCTGGTGTTCGGCCGGCGGGCCGGGCTGCACGCGGCCGAGTACGCCCGCGGCCTCGCCGACGCGCCGCCGGCGGTCTCCCGGGCGGAGATCGACGCGGCGGCGGAGGAGGCGCTGGCCCCGTTCCACGCCGCCGACGGCGCGGAGAACCCGTACACGCTCCACCAGGAGCTCCAGACGACCATGAACGACCTGGTCGGGATCATCCGCCGCGAGGCGGAGATGGCCGAGGCCCTGGAGAAGCTGGCGGGTCTGCGCGTACGGGCGGCCCGGGCCGGGGTCGAGGGGCACCGGCAGTTCAACCCGGGCTGGCACCTCGCCCTGGACCTGCGGAACATGCTGCTGGTCAGCGAGTGCGTGGCCCGTGCGGCCCTGGAGCGCACCGAGAGCCGCGGCGGGCACACCCGGGAGGACTGCCCGTCGATGGAGCGCACCTGGCGCCCGGTGAACCTGCTGTGCCGCCTGGCGGCCGGCGGCCCCGGGGAGCCGGCGCCCGAGGACCCGGCCGCCGACCGGATCGCCCTCGAACGCGTCCGTACCGAACCCGTCCGCCCCGACCTGCTCGCGCTCTTCGAGAAGGAAGAGCTGGTCAAGTACCTCGCCGAAGAGGAGCTGTACGAATGAGTACGTACGACGCGAGCTTCCGGATCTGGCGGGGTGACGCGGAAGGCGGGGAACTGCGGGACTTCACCGTCGAGGTGCACGACGGCGAGGTGGTCCTGGACATCGTCCACCGGCTGCAGGCCACGCAGGCCTCGGACCTCGCGGTGCGCTGGAACTGCAAGGCGGGCAAGTGCGGCTCGTGCAGTGCCGAGATCAACGGCAGGCCGCGGCTGATGTGCATGACCCGCATGTCCACCTTCGAACGGTCCGAGACGATCACGGTCACGCCGCTGCGCGCCTTCCCGGTCGTCCGGGACCTGGTGACGGACGTGTCGTTCAACTATCAGAAGGCGCGCGAGGTCCCGGCCTTCGTGCCGCCCCAGGGGGTGGCTCCGGGCGCGTACCGGATGCAGCAGGTGGACGTGGACCGCTCGCAGGAGTTCAGGAAGTGCATCGAGTGCTTCCTGTGCCAGGACACCTGCCATGTGGTGCGCGACCACGAGGAGAACAAGCCGGCCTTCGCCGGTCCCCGCTTCCTGATGCGGGTGGCCGAGCTGGACATGCACCCGCTGGACGCGGCGGCCGAGGCGGGTCTGGACCGCAAGCGCACGGCCCAGGAGGAGCACGGGCTCGGCTACTGCAACATCACCAAGTGCTGTACGGAGGTCTGCCCGGAGGGCATCAAGATCACCGACAACGCGCTGATCCCGCTGAAGGAGCGGGCGGTGGACCGCACATACGACCCGCTGGTGTGGCTGGGCAACAAGATCCGCAGGCGCGCTGACCTGTAGCACCCCCGGCCGTTCACTTCGCAGGACACAATGCCCCCTGGGAAAACGTCGCATGACGTGATGTCAGGGGGCTTTGCGGTGCGGGTGGGGGATGAGCTGGCCGGCCGGTACCGGCTGGAGCAGCGGCTCGGCCAGGGCGGCATGGGCGAGGTGTGGCGCGGGCACGACCTGATGCTGGACCGGTCGGTGGTCGTCAAGGTGCTGCTGGAGGCGGCCACGGCCGACGAGGTGGTCGCACGGTTCAGGCGCGAGGCCACGATCGGGGCGCGGCTCCAGCACCCCGGGATCACCGTGGTGCACGACGTGGGGCAGCAGGACGGCCGGCTGTTCATCGTGATGGAGCTCCTCTCCGGCGAGGACCTGGCCACGGTGCTGGCGCGGGACGGCAGGCTCGCCGTGGACCTCGCGGTGGACCTGGCCGCGCAGACGGCGGAGGCGCTGGCGGTCGCGCACGGACAGTCCGTGGTCCACCGGGACCTGAAGCCGGGCAACCTGTTCCTGCTGCCGGGGCTGCGGATCAAGATATGCGACTTCGGGATCGCGCACTCCGCGGACGCGACGGCGGGCTGGACGCTGACGGGGCGGCCGTTCGGCACCCCCGCGTACATGGCCCCGGAGCAGTGGCGGGGCGAGCGGGTGGGCGCGCGGTGCGATCTGTACGCACTGGGGTGCGTGCTGTACGCGCTGGTGAGCGGGGCTCCGCCGTTCGGGCAGGGCGAGTCGCCGTACGTGCTGATGTGCCGGCACGTCGAAGAGGCGCCGCTCCCGCTGCGCGAGGCGGGGACGCCGGTTCCGGCGGAGCTGGACCGGCTGGTGCTGGCCCTGCTGGCGAAGGACCCGGCGGACCGGCCGGAGTCGGCGGAGGCGGTGGGCAAGGCCCTCCGGGGGATGCGCGGCCTCGACGGGTCCGGGGCCGGGGCCGAAGCCGGGGCCGGGTCCGACGGGACACCGGGGCCGGACCGGGAGGGTGGCACCGCGGCGACGCCGTGGCCGTGGCCGGAGGCCGGGGCCGGGCGGGCGCCGGAGGCCGGGGCCGGGCGGGCGCCGGAGGCCGGGGCCGGGCGGGCGCCGGAGGCCGGGGCCGGGCGGGCGCCGGAGGTAGAGACCGGGGCCGCGGCCGGGGCCGCGGCCGGGCGGGCGCCGCGGGCAGGGACCGAGGCCGGGGCCGGGGCGGCCGGGTGGTCCGACCGGGAGGAGGCTGTACCCGGGCCCGGGCCCGGGGCGGGCGCGGGCGCGGGCGTGGCTCCCGGGGTGCGGGAGTTCGTGCGGGGGCTGCTGCTGGAGGCCGAGGACGCGCTGCGGGCCCTGCCGGACTCCGACGAAGCCCGTGTCGAGGTGCCGGCCCTCGCCGCCGACGCCGCCGCCCGCTTCGACGTGGAGCTCGCGGACCGGCTGCTGTCCGACGCCGAGCGCGCGGCCTGGGCCGGCGGCGAGGGGGACGGGGCCCGGGTGGCCCGGCTGCTGACGGCGGTGGCCCGGGGCACCGCCCCGCACGCCCCGGCGCGGGCCCGGCGGCTGCTGACCGACGCGCAGCAGGCGCTGTTCACCGTCCCCGCCGCCCGCCGCGAGGCTCCGCTGCGCGCGCTGGCGGAGGAACTGATCAAGGTGGCCCCCGAGCAGGCCTCCCAGATCGCCCGCCACCACCTCGGCGGGCGCCCGGCGCCCGGCGGGCTCCGCGCCCGCATCGAGGCGGCCCTCGTGGCGGCGCGGCCCGAGGAGGCGGAGAGCAGGCTGGCCCTGATCCAGGACCCGGGCCAGCGCGCGGCGGCCACGTACGACGCGGTGCTGGCCGTCGCCCCGCGGGACCTGGACACCGCCCTGCGCCTGAGCGAGCGGATCGGCTCGGCAGGGGCCCGGCTGCTGGCGCTGTGCCAGGTGGCCGAGGACCGGGCCGAGGCCTGGGATCCGGCGGGCGGGGCCCGGGCCCTGGAGCAGGCCGAGGCCGAACTCCCCGAGGTACTGGAGGAGCGGGCCGCCTGGCTGCGCGAGGAGGCGGCCGGGCAGGAGGCGCGCGGCCGGCTCGGCCAGGTCGAGGCGGAACGCCTGCGCACCCTGGCCGGGGCGCTGCTGCGCGGCAGCCCGGAGACGGCCGGCGACGACAAGGCCGGCCATGCCCTGACCGCCCTCGCGCGGGCCCGGGAGCGGGTGGCCCGAGCCGCGCGGCCCGCGCTGGATCCGGCGCGGGCCGGGGAAGGCGTCGAGCGGGCCCGCGCCCTGCCCGGGCCGGCGGACCGGGCCCGCGCGCTCGCGCTGATCGCCCGGGACTGTGTGGCCGAGGCGGGTGCGCCCTGGCTGTCCGGGCCGGCGGCCGGCACGGGAAGCCCGCCGCCGCCCGACATGGCCGCGCTCGACGAGGGACCCCCGGCCCCGCGCCCGCAGGCCGCCGACGGGCCCCGGTGGCGGCAGGAGGTCCGCCCGGACGCCCTGCGCGCCGCCGGGGACGCCCTGGTGTGGCGGTCGGGGGCCGAGGTGGGCTGCGTACGGGCCGACGTGGGCGCGGCCCGCTGGACTGCGTACGCCGACGAGGGCGCGACCGCGCCGCCGCTGCCCGGGACCGGGCCGGGGCTGGTGTACTGCCTGGCCGACGCCGCCACGGTGTACGTCGTCATACGGCGGGTCGACGAGCCGGTCGTGCGGATCGTGGCGCGGGAGCCGCGCGACGGGCGGGTGCGCTGGTGGCGGGACCTGCCGCAGGACGGGCTGCTGCGCAGTGCCGGGCCGGTTCTGGTGCACGACACGCAGGGCGAGCTGACCGTACTGCGCGCGACGACGGGCGAGGTGGAATGGCGGCGTTCGCTGCCGCGCCCCACCTGGTCCCTGGCGGCGGACGGCGACTGCCTGGTCCTCTCGGACGTGCGGCGGATCCAGGCGCTGGACCTGTCCTCCGGACGGCGGCTGTGGTCGCAACTGCGGGGCCCGGAGGTCCCGGGCACCGCCTCCGGCGCTCGCCCCCTCCACCTGCTGGACGGCGAGCACCTGCGCGCCCTGGACCGCGGCACCGGTCGGGAGCTGTGGCGGTTCGCCCCGGGCACCCCGGCGCCGCGGCTGCTGGTGGAGGGCGGGGCGGTCTACACGACGGCGTACCGCGCGGGCCAGGGGGACCTGGTGTTCGCGCTCGACGCGCAGACGGGTGCGCTGCGCTGGCAGCGGGCGCTGACGCGGCGGGACTCGCCGCCGCGCGCCCTCGAACTGCTGGGCCTGCGCCCGGGCGGGCTGTACGTCAAGGTGCCCCGGGGCGGTCGCCGCGGCCTCCTGAACCGCTCCGCGGACCCCTTCGTCGCCGTCCTCGATCCGGCGACGGGCAGGCCGCGCCGCCAGTGGGAGCATCCGGGGCTCGGCGGGGACGCCCTGCTGATCGGGGGCCACCTCGTCCTCGCCCGCCCGGAACTGTCGGCGCACGCCCTCCCGTAGCGGGCCGGATGCTCCGGGTGCGGGTGGGTACGGCGGCCCATACCCTCCCAAATGTGATGCCGCCCAGGAGCAGGTCGAAGCGACGCACCACCGCCGGGATATCCGTACGGGCCGGGCTCGTCCTGGCCGCCGCCCTGCTCGGGCTCGGCGGCTGGGGGGTGTCCGGGGCGCCGGCCGCGCGGGCCGAGGATCCCGTCACCCTCTCGCAGCAGGGGCAGATCACCGACCGCGTGGGCGCCCTCGGCGACCGGACGGCCGCCGTCGCCTCCGCCCTGGAGCGGCTGTACGCCGGCCACCGGATCCAGCTCTTCGTGACGTACGTGCACGATTTCTCCGGGCGCTCCGCCCAGAGCTGGGCGGACGCCACCGCGCAGAAGAACGGCCTCGGCCAGGACGACGTGCTGCTGGCGGTGGCGACCGGGGCCCGCCAGTACGCCTATTCGGCCGATGTCGACTCCGGTTTCACCGAGGCGCAGCTCGCGGACGTCGCCCGCACCGCCATCGAGCCCGCGCTGAGGCAGAACGACTGGGCGGGGGCCGCGATCGGCGCCGCCGACGGCTACGCGGCCGTGCTCGACGGGAAGCCCGTACCGGTGCCGGCCGTCACCCCCGGCGCCGCGAACCCGGGCGGCGGCTCGGGCGAGGGCGGCGGGGCCGGGGACTACGTGCTCCCGGTGGTGGTCGTCGGCGCGGCCGGCGCCCTCGGGGCGTACGCGTACAGCCGCCGCAAGCGCAAGGGCGGCGCGGGCGGCGGCTCCGGCACCACGGGCTGGGGCGAGCAGCCCGCGACCACGACCGCGCTCCCGCTGCCCGAATTGGACGCAAAGGCCAAGGCCCTGCTGGTGGAGACGGACGACGCGATCCGCACGAGCAGTGAGGAGCTCGGCTTCGCCTCCGCCCAGTTCGGCGACGAGGCGGTGGGCACGTTCACGGCGGCCGTGGCCTTCGCGCAGAGCGAGCTGACGGCCGCGTTCCGGCTGCGCCAGCAGCTCGACGACGCGTACCCGGAGGACGATCCGACGCGGCGGCGGATGCTGGACGAGATCGTGGCCCGCTGCACCGAGGCGAACCGGCGCCTCGACGCCGAGTCGGCGGACTTCGACCGGCTGCGGGACCTGGAGAAGAACGCCCCGCAGGCGCTCGCCACGGTGGAGGCGCACCTCCGCGCGCTGACGGGCCGTACGACGACGGCCGTGGCCACGCTGACCGCGCTGGCCGGGCGCTACGCGGACTCGGCGGCCGCGCCGGTGGCCTCCAACGCCGAACAGGCCGAGGACCGGCTGCTGTTCGCGACGACCAGCCTCGGCGAGGCCCGGGCGGCGATCGACGGCGGCGACAACGGGAAGGCGGCCGTGCACGTACGGGCCGCCGAGGGCGCGGTGGACCAGGCGGCCACGCTGGTCGACGCGGTGGAGCGGCGGGCGCAGGAGCTGGCGGAGGCGGCCGGGAAGCTGCCGGGGGCGCTCACGGAGACGGAGACCGACCTCGCGGACGCGCGCGGCCTGCTGACCGGCACCGCGGACGGGAGCTCGACGGCGGACCTGCGCGGCCGGATCGGCCGGGCGGAGGCGGTGCTGGCCGACGTACGGCGGGAGCAGGCGGCCGGCCGGTACGACCCGATCGACGCCCTGCGCCGGGTGGAGGAGGCCGACGCGGTCCTCGACGAGGCGCTGGCCGGGGCGCGGGAGCGCGAGAGCGGGCGGCAGCGGGCGGCCGCGCTGCTGGACCAGGCGACGCTCTCGGCGCGCAGCGCGATCGGCGCGGCGACGGACTACATCACCACCAGCCGGGGTGCGGTGGGCAGTCAGGCCCGGACCCGGCTGGCGGAGGCGCGGCGGCGCCTGGAGCGGTCGGCGGCCCTGGCGGGCGCGGACCCGGCGGGCGCGCTGGCGGAGGTCCAGCAGGCGGACGGGCTGGCGCGGCAGGCGCAGGAGTTGGCGGAGCAGGACGTACGGGCGTACGAGAACCCGTACGGCGGGCAGGGGCGCCAGCGCGGCGGCATGGGCGGCGCGGTCCTCGGCGGGATCATCCTGGGCGAGATCCTGGGCGGCGGCCGGGGCGGCGGGTTCGGGGGCGGCGGCGGGGGCTTCGGGGGCGGCGGCTTCGGCGGCGGGGGACCCGGCCCGGGCTCGTTCGGCGGCGGGGGCACCCGCGGCCGCATGGGCGGCGGCGGCCGTTTCTGACCCACTCCTCCCCATCCCGTGGAAAGGGCACCGATGAGCAAGCAGACCATCCTCGGCCGCGTCACCCAGCTCGCGAAGGCCAACATCAACGCGCTGCTGGACCAGGCGGAGGACCCGCAGAAGATGCTGGACCAGCTGATCCGCGACTACACGAACAACATCTCGGAGGCGGAGCAGGCGGTCGCCACCACGATCGGCAACCTGCGGATGCTGGAGGCGGACCACAAGGAGGACGTGGAGGCGGCCGCTGAATGGGGCGGCAAGGCGCTCGCGGCCAGCCGGAAGGCGGACGAGCTGCGGGCGGCCGGGTCGGTGGCGGACGCGGACCGGTTCGACAACCTGGCGAAGGTCGCCCTGGGCCGTCAGCTCCAGTCGGAGAAGGAGGCGAGGACGGCGGAGCCGACGATCGCCGCCCAGACGGAGGTCGTGGACAAGCTCAAGTCCGGGCTGGACTCGATGAGGAACAAGCTCACGGAGCTGACCGCGAAGCGCGACGAGCTGGTGGCCCGGGCCAAGACCGCGCAGGCGCAGAACACGATGATGGACGCGGTGAAGAACATCGACGTCATGGACCCGACGGGCGACATCGCCCGCTTCGAGGACAAGGTCCGCCGGGAGGAGGCCAGGGCCCTCGGCAAGCAGGAGCTGGCGGCCTCGTCCCTGGACGCCCAGTTCGAGGCCCTGGACGACCTGGGCAGGTCCTCGGAGATCGAGGCCCGCCTGGCGGCCTTGAAGTCCCGGGCGGCTTAGGGGGTGTCGTGCCGCGCGGGGTCCGGGGGCTCGGTCCCCGGACCCGCACGACCCGCTCAGCCGTACATGTTCAGCAGCTGCTCCGCCGACAGCTCCGTCACCGGCTCCGACCCGCCGCCCGGCAGCGGCAGTTCGAACCACACCGTCTTCCCCCGGTGGGTCCGCCGCGTGCCCCAGCCCGCCGACAGCATGCCGACCAGTTGCAGCCCCCGCCCGCCCTCGTCGGTGTCCCGGGCGCGACGGCGGCGCGGCTGGACCAGGTTGCCGTCCCAGACCTCGCAGACCAGCGTCCGGTCCAGCAGCAGCCGCAGCCGGATCTCGCCCTCCCCGTACCGCAGGGCGTTCGTCACCAGCTCACTGACCAGCAGTTCGGTGGTGTCCAGCAGCCCCTCCAGCCCCCAGGCCGGCAGCTTCGCCCGGGCCAGCTCCCGCGCCCGGCCCACCGAACGGGCCTCGCGCGGCAGCTGCCAGTCGCCGACGGCGTCGATCGGCAGTCCCTGCACGCGCGCCATCAGCAGCGCGATGTCGTCCTCGCCGTGCCGGGTGTCCAGCGTGTTCAGCACGTGGTCGCAGACGTCCTCCAGCGGCCGCACCGGGTCGGCGAGCGCGTCCCGCAGTCCGCGCAGCCCCTCCTCCAGCGGGTGGTCGCGGGATTCGACCAGCCCGTCCGTGTACAGGGCCAGCAGCGCGCCCTCCGGCAGGTCCACTTCCACCTCCTCGAACGGCTCCCCGCCCACCCCGAGCGGCATCCCGGGCGGCACCTCCAGCAGCAGCGCGGGCCGCGGCGGGGCGCCCGGTTCGGCCGGCTCCACCAGGACCGGCGGCATGTGGCCGGCGTTGGCGATGGTGCAGCGCCGGGTCACCGGGTCGTAGACGGCGTACACGCAGGTCGCGAGGTACACCTCGGAGCGGTCGGCGTCCCGCGAGTGCAGGGCCGCCCGGGAGGCCTGCTGGGCGCCGCCGGGCGCGCCGAGCCCGCGGGCGATCTCGTCCAGTGCGGTCAGCACCTCCGCCGGCTCCAGGTCCAGCAGCGCCAGGGTCCGTACGGCGGTGCGCAGTTCGCCCATCGCGACGGCGGCCCGCAGCCCGCGGCCCATCACGTCGCCGACGACCAGCGCGGTGCGGTGCCCGGGCAGCTCGATGACGTCGAACCAGTCCCCGCCGACCTCGGTGGCCGCGTTCCCGGGCAGGTACCGGCAGGCGATGTCCAGGCCGGCCGCCTCGGGGTCCCCGGGCGGCAGCAGGCTGCGCTGGAGGATCAGCGCCCGCTCGTGCTCGCGCCGGTAGAGGCGGGCGTTGTCGATGCAGACGGCGGCGCGGGCGGCGAGCTCGACGGCCACCGCCCGGTCCCGCTCCCCGAAGGGCTCGCTGCCCTTCGTACGGGAGAACTGGGCGAGCCCGACCACGGTGTCGTGCGCGACCATCGGCACGACGAGCGTCGACTGGACGAGGTCGTCCGGCCCGCCGCCCTCGATCAGCCGGGGCCGCGCGGTCCGCAGGGCCAGCGCCCCGGGCGAGGCCGCCGGATAGCGGTGCACCTCCCCCACGGAGACGGTGGCGCCCGGGTCGGACAGCGGACCGTCCGAGACGGCCGAGGCGAAGGCGACCCGCCGCAGCGCCGCGGAGGGCGCCCGTTCGGGACCCCGCCCGTGCGGGAGCGGGGGCACGCCGGGCCCGTGCGGCCGCGCGGGCCGGTCGTCGTCGCCGAGCAGCAGCCCCTGGTAGAGGTCGACGGCGGCGAGGTCGCAGAAGCCCGGGACGGTCACGTCCAGCAGTTCGCGGGCGGTGGTCTCCAGGTCGAGGGAGTTCCCTATGCGGTGTCCGGCCTCGTTGAGCAGGGCGAGGTTGCGCCGGACCCCGGCGGCCTCGCGGGCGGCGAGGTGGCGGCGGGTGACGTCGGTGCCCAGGCCCGCGACGCCGATCGGGCGGCCCGTGCCGCCGTGGACGCGGTAGAGGTTGATGGACCAGTGGCGGTGGTCCCGGCTGCCGGGGGCGGCGCCGGTGATGCGGAGGTCGGTGACGGAGTCGCCGGTCTCCAGGACCCGCCGCAGGGCCTCGGTCATCCGGTCGGCCTCCTGGGCCGGGAGGTAGTCGTGGACGGTGCGGCCGCGGTGCTCCTCGACGGCCCCGCCGAAGACGGTCGCGAAACGGCGGTTGGCGCGCTGCACGGTGAGGTCCGTACCGAAGAGCAGGAAGCCGAAAGGAGATTGGCCGAATATGGCCTGCGAAGCTGCAAGATCGGATTCAATGCGGCGCAGCGCGCGCACGTCGACGACGACGCACAGCGCGGCTCGCTCGGCGGTCTCGGTCTGGGTGGGCATCACGTAGATCTCGGCCACGCCGTGCGCACCGCCCCCGCCGGGAATGCGGAAGGGGACGAGGCCGGTCCATTCCTTGCCGTCGAGGATCTCGGCCATTCTGCGGTGGCCGTCGGCGCGCAGCTCCGGCGGCATGAAGGCCTCCACCGGATCCCGGCCCACGGCCTGCCCGGCGGTCAGCCCGAACAGTTCCTCGGCGCGCAGGCTCCACTGGTCGACGAGCCCGTCGGGTCCGATGGAAAAGGACGCGACCTTTATGTAGTCATATATCGAGCCAGGCGGGCTGCTGTGCCACAGGGAGTCGTGCCATGTCCCCCCGGGCACACGGGCCTGATGTGCCTGCGCAGGTATCTCGCTCACGCGACCGTCCCCTCCAGCTCACCGCAACCGGACCGGCCATGACCGAAGTATTCAGCACCACGGCCCCGCACGGCACGGCGTTCACGATCACAAAAAGGTCCCGACTATTTCGAGCCATGCCCTGTGATCGTCGGCCATCCGTCACCTTGTTACTCACCAGGAAGAGCCAACTCGAACCACACGGTCTTCCCCGATTTCCCGTGCCGGGTCCCCCAGCGCTGCGCCGAGACGGCGACCAGATGAAGCCCCCTGCCACCCTCGTCGTCCGGCGTCGCCACCCTCTCGCGGGGCGGATCCGGAAGCGGATCGGAAACCTCCACCAGCAGCGCGGCGCCCCCCGCGGGACTGCCGCTGGCCGGATTCTGCCGCACCAGCCGGACTCCGATGGGGCCGGAGGCGTACCGCAGTGAATTGGTCACCAACTCGCTGACCAGCAGGACGGTGACATCGCCGACGGAGTCGAGGCCCCAGGAGCTCAGCGCGCCGCGCACGGCGTGACGGGCGGTACGGACGGCGCCGGGCTCTGCGGGGAAGGCCCACTCGGCGCATTCACCGTCTGTGTCGATCACGCCGATCACTTCCCGGGCCGGCAACGGCCCCAGTCCGATTCCGCAGGGACAGAGCCACGAGGGGCAGTACACGATAGGGACTAATAGCGACATACCCGATATTCAAGGCGTCGTACCACCCGACCCCTCACGCACCGGCGCACTGTGGCGCAGACGGCCCAGCGCACGCGCGTCACGCGCCCCCGTGCGACCTGCCGTGCATTCCGCGGCACCCGGCGCGCCCGGCGCGCTCACCGCGCCCTGATCCGCCGGACATCCCTCAGCCGCGCCCGGCGCGCAGCCGGCGGCCGGCCTCGGCGACGGCGGGCCGGTCCTGGTCGAGCCAGTCCACGGAGTCCAGCTCCTCGGGCCCGAGCCAGCGCAGCTCGTCGTGGTCCTCCAGCGGTGCGGGCTCCCCGGAGAGCAGCCGCGCGGTCCACACGTGCAGGACGAGACCGGGCCTGAGCGGCCATTCCCCCGGGATCCGCTCCAGCGGCTCGGCCTCCACGCCGAGCTCCTCGCGCAGTTCGCGTACGAGCGCCTCGGGTACGGACTCGCCGGGCTCCGCCTTGCCGCCGGGCAGCTCCCAGCGTCCGGCCAGCTCGGGGGGTGCGCTGCGGCGGGCGGCCAGCAGGCGGCCCTCATGACAAAGGGCTCCGCCCACGACCACGCGTACCGTCATGGGGCGGAGCCTATGCCACCGTGCGGACGCTCAGTTCGTCGTGGCGGTCTGACCGATCCGCTCGACCCAGTACAGCTGCTTGTGGCCCCTGTCTTCGAGGCTGTCGACGACCTTCTGGGCCTCGGACCGGGTGGGGTAGCGGCCCACCCGGTAGCGGTTGCCGTTGTCGTCCTGACGTATGACCAGCCATGGGAGCAGGGCACCGCTGTCGTTCATCGCGTTTCACCCTCCGCCGATGTACCTGCCCGGGAAACCGCATTGCGCATATGCCGGAGCTTACGCCCGACCTTTACGGAGCGGATACGGTTTTTTACGAAGAGGTACCTCGCAGGCGTACGCATCCGGCCATGCGTACGAGTGGGCCGTGCGCGCCGGATCGAAGCCAGCGCACCGCGCGGCGAATCGCACGGTCAACGGGCACGGAACGGGAAGGAGTCCGACCTCGGGAAGGGCGCGGAAGCGGGGGCGGGCTTCGGCGCGGAGGGCGCGCGCCGCGAAGAAGGCGAGGACCGGCGCGGCGGGGGCGATCACCATCACGCCGAAATCCGCCGGATCCATGACGGCCCGTCACGCGGCGGCGCCCCGGGGCCACACCACCCGGGGGCGCCGCTCACGACGCCGCGCCGGCTACCGGACCGGCAGGTGGTACGAGAGGCGGTAGCGGTCGGCCGGGACCACCACATCGGCGGTCTCGACCGCCAGCCCGGACGCGAAGTACGTCCGGCCGATCACCAGGACCACATGGCCCGGGACCCCGCCCAGCAGCATGTTCTCCTCCGCCAGGCCCGGCCGCGCCCCGACCTCCTCCACCACGTTGTCCACGACGACGTCGATGGCGGCCATCCGGTCCACGACCCCCGAACCGCCGAGCGGCCCCTCCTCGGGCAGCATCACCGGGGTCCGGCCGGTGACCGCGAGCGGCTCCCAGGAGGTCGACAGCATCATCGCCTCCCCCGCGTCGCGGAACACGTACCGCGTCCGCATCACGCGCTCGCCCGGCTCGATGCCGAGCCGCTTGGCGATCTCCGCCGGCGCGGCCGTCTGCTCGCTGCTGGACTCCCACGTACCGCGCGCGCCCGCCTCGGCCTGCTCCTGCCGGAACGGCGTCGACGCCCCGCCCGTGCGGTATCCCGAGCGGGCGACCCGCCTCGGCACGGGCTGCTCCCGCACGTACGTGCCCGACCCGGAACGGCCCTCGACCAGCCCCTCCGCCATGAGGACCTTGCGCGCCTCCAGCGCCACGGTGTCGGAGACCCCGTACTCCTCACGGATCCGGGCTTGCGAGGGGAGCCGGGCGTGCGGGGGCAGGGACCCATCGACGATCTTCCGTCGCAAATCCCCGGCGACGCGCAGATAGGCCGGCTGCTCACCGAAAGTCACTGGCCACTCCCATCAGCTTGACAGACAGCTACACCCTGGCAACCGACGGTTGTACATCGCAAGCAAGGGCCAGAGTTTCACCCGAAGTGATGAAGCCAGGTCACTGAAACCCGTTACCGCGCGTTACGTCGCGCTACCCTCGTCGGCCGAGTCCTCCGGGTCGCCGTCCGAGCCGTCCGACTCCCCCGCCAGCCATTCCGGAACCGTCGTCGCCAGGCCGTACGCCCCGCGCAGCGCCTTCTCCGTGTCCACCGACACCGCGGCCGAGGCCTCGTCCCACGCCGCCTGGAACTCCGCCGGCTTCGTCGCCCGGGCCGCACGCTGCCAGCCCGCGCGCGCCGCCTCGACCTCCTTGAGCTGCGCCCCGGCCGGCCCGGCCAGCTCCGGCCGCTCCCGCACCCCGTCCAGCAGCCCCGCCTCCACGCCCAGCGCCCGGTCCACCGCGCCGGCCCACTCCCGGTACCGCGGCAGCGCCTCGTCGAGCTCCTCCTCCGGCTCGCCGCCCAGCGCCAGGTCGGCCTCGTTCATCACGCGCAGGAAGGCCGCCTGCTCCGGCGTCAGCATCCTGGCGTCCTTGCGCAGGCTGCCGCGGTGCTCCTGCTCCGCCGTGCCGATGACGCAGAGCAGCCGGCGGTCGCCGCCGCCCC
This sequence comes from Streptomyces sp. NPDC001903, assembly GCF_042891345.1. NCBI lineage: Bacteria > Bacillati > Actinomycetota > Actinomycetes > Kitasatosporales > Streptomycetaceae > Streptomyces > Streptomyces sp. NPDC001903. The sequence goes on along the minus strand of NZ_JBIASZ010000001.1, from coordinate 154,605 downwards.
AGGACTCGTGCGTGGGCGCGAAGTAGAACATCTCCGCGTACGAGGGCAGCGCCCACGTGTCCATGGCGTACGCGTCCTGGGCCTTCCAGCACGCGTCCACGGCGGCCCGCCTCAGCTCGGACCCGCCGGGGAAGGCCCCGCCCGCGAGCCGGGTCGAGGAGGTGACCTCCCCCTCGTGCGGCTCGGTGCACGCGATCTTGTAGATGAACGGGCGCTCGGCGAGCAGGTCCCCGCCGGGGACGTTGAAGCAGTCGCCCCTGCGCATCTCGTCCATGGCGGTCAACTCGCCCTCGACGTCCTCGTACTGCTCGAGCGTGTCCAGCCGGTCGAAGAGCCGCTCCCCCACCTGCTCCACGGCGAGGGCCAGGGCCGCGGTCATCGCGAGCGACACCACCAGTCCCGTGATCGCGAGCGCCTTGCCCCGCTCCCCCTTCCGGGCGATCTGGACGAGCGCCACGATCCCGAAGACCACGCCCAGCGGCGGCAGGCACAACAGCCCGACCAGCAGAGACGCGAGCGCGAAGCCGTTCAGCGCCGGCTCCCCGTACGCCTGCCGTGCGGGCGGAGGAGGCCAGTGGGGCGGCGGCGGGGTGCTCACGGGGCGAGGGGCTCCATCACGGGAGGTGCACGAACGAATGCGCGAAATAGTACGCAGCGGGGGCGACCGCCGTAACGGTCGCCCCCGCATTCTCCGTGCCTCGCACCTGCCTCAGAACTCCCCCGGACGTGCGCCGGAAGGCCTCAGAACTGCAGCGCCCAGGAGTCGATCTTCCCGGTGTCGACGTTGGCGTTGTCGTTCACGCGCAGCTTCCACACCCCGTTGGCGGCCTCCGAAGAGGCGTTGACGGTGTACGTCTTGACGATGTTGTCCGCGCTGCCGCCGCTGCGGTTGTGCAGGTTGTACACCGAGCCGTCGGGGGCGACCAGGTCGACCTTCAGGTCACCGATGTAGGTGTGCTTGATGTCGACCGAGACGCTCAGCGCCGCCGGGGCGTTGCCCGCGACCCCGCTGACGGTGACCGGCGACTCGACGGTGGCGTTGTCGTTGACCGCGTAGTCGGCGGTGTTCTCGAAGCGCTTGCCCGGGTTCGGCGGGGTGGTGCCGCCGCCCACGTACAGCAGGCGGTTCGGGGAGCCGGAGCCCGGACCGGTCACCACGTTCGGGGTGGCCGCGGCCACCAGGCCGTCGCGGACCTGCGCCGGGGTGCTCGCCGGGTTCTGCGAGAGGTACAGCGCGGCCGCGCCCACGACGTGCGGCGTGGCCATCGAGGTGCCCGAGATGGTGTTGGTGGCGGTGTCGCCGGTGCCCCACGAGGAGGTGATGGAGGAGCCGGGGGCGAAGATGTCCAGGATGGAGCCGTAGTTGGAGTAGCCGGCCTTGGCGTCGGTGTTGGTGGTGGCGCCGACCGTGATGGCCTCGGCGACGCGCGCCGGGGACTTGCTGCTCGCGTCCGTGGACTCGTTGCCCGCGGCGACGCCGTACGTGATGCCGGAGGCGATGGAGTTGCGGACGGCGGTGTCGAGCGCGGAGTCGGCGCCGCCGCCGAGCGACATGTTCGCCACGGCCGGCTTCACGGCGTGCTGGGTCACCCAGTCGATGCCGGCGACGACCTGCTCCGTCGTACCGGAGCCGTTGTTGTCGAGGACCCGGACGCCGACGATCTTGGCCTTCTTGGCCACGCCGTACGAGTTGCCCGCGACGGTGCCGGCGACGTGCGTGCCGTGGCCGTGGCCGTCCTGGGCGGTGTTGTCGTTGTCGATGGCGTCGAAGCCGTAGGAGGCGCGCCCGCCGAACTCGGTGTGGCTGATGCGGACGCCGGTGTCGATGATGTACGCGGTGACGCCCTCGCCGGCCTTGTCCGGGTAGGTGTAGCTGTTGTCGAGCGGGAGCGGGTGCTGGTCGATGCGGTCCAGGCCCCAGGACGGCGGGCTGGGCTGGGTGCCCTGGGCGTCGTCGACGGTGAACGTGCGGTTCTGCACCACGGACTTGACCGCCGGGTCGGCGGCGAGCTTCCTGGCCTGCGCCTCGGAGACCTTGACGGAGTATCCGTTGAGGGCCGCGCTGTACGTACGGCCGATCGTGGCGCCGTAGCGGCGGGCGACGGCCTTTCCGCTGTCGGCGGTGGAGCGGGCGGCCGAGTCCTTCAGGGTCACGATGTAGCTCTCGGCGACCGCGCCGGGGGCGCCGGCGTTCTCGATGACGCCCTGGGGCCCGTTGTCGGCGGCGGAAGCGGGTAACGCGGCGGCCGCGCCCAGTGCGAGGGCGGCGACGGCGGTGGCGCCGAGGCCGGCGACTTTCCGGCGGCTGTGACGTATCGCGGACATGTGGGGGGTCCTCCTCGTCGGTGACATGAAGAGCGGCCGGCCGGGCCACGGACATCACGAAATGGGCATGCCCATGACAATGACACCCATGTTCTGCCGGCTGCCGCTGCCGAAAGGTTGACGCACCCCCTCGCAGTCCCACAAGAGGTCAACGAACGCTTAACATCCGTGCCATACGACGGCCATGAACGAGCAAAGGCGCTCCGCACATGACGCACGCACTCCCCGGCTACGTCTGTCCCGAAGACGCCACGCGCGCCGACGTCCGGACGGCCCCCTGGTGCTGCCCGCTGTGCGGCGGACCGTGGGACCTCGACTTCACCCCGGATCCGGCCAGTCCGCTCGAACCGGCCGCCGGGCCCAACTCGCTCTGGCGTTTCGGCTCCGCACTGCCGCTGCCGGGGGCGTTCTCCGTGACGCTGTCGGAGGGGAACACCCCGCTGGTCCCGCTCGCGGAGCGCATTCACGCCAAGCTGGACTTCCTGATGCCGACCCTGTCGTTCAAGGACCGGGGCGCCGTGATGCTCGCGGAACTGGCCCGGCGGCTGGCTCCGGAGCGGGTGGTCGCGGACAGCAGCGGGAACGCGGGGACGGCCGTGGCGGCGTACTGCGCACGGGCCGGGCTGCAATGTGAAGTTTTCGTGCCCGAGGGCACCTCGGAGAAGAAGACCGCGCAGATGCGGGCGCACGGGGCGGCGGTCCGCGTCGTACCCGGGGGCCGGGAGGCCGCGGCGGTGGCGGCCCGGGAGGCCGCCGACCTCCCCGGGGTCTTCTACGCGAGCCACGTCTTCAACCCGTACTTCCTGCACGGGACGAAGACGTACGTGTACGAGGTGTGGGAGGAGCTCGGCGGCCGGCTCCCCGAGGTCCTCGTCGTCCCCGTCGGCAACGGCACCCTGCTGCTGGGCGCGGCGCTGGCGGTGCAGGAGCTGGCCCGGCGCGGGGTGAAGCCGCCGGCGCTGGTCGCGGTGCAGGCGGAGGCGGTGTCCCCGCTGGCCGCGGCCTTCGCCGCGGGCGCGGAGGATGCCGATCCGGTGGCCGAACGGCCCACCCTGGCCGAGGGGATCGCGATCCCGGCCCCGCCGCGGTCCCGTCAGATCCTGGCTGCCGTACGCGCGTCCGGCGGCACCTTCCTGACGGTCCCGGACGCGGCGCTGCGCGCGGCCCGGCAGGACCTGGCGCGGCGCGGGCTCTTCGTGGAGCCGACGGCCGCGGCCTGCTGGGCGGCAGTGGGCCCACTGGCCCCCACCGACCCGCTCCGGGGCCGCACGGCGGTCCTCCCCCTGTGCGGAGCGGGCCTGAAGTCCGGTCCGGCGTAGGCCGTGTCTTTCGGATCATGCCGGGCCCGCGGCGCCTGGCACCGCGGGCTGACCCGGCCTGATCCAAAGACACGGCCTGGCCCCCGCCGCCGCGGCGATCCGGGTACGCGTCGGAAAATCGCCAGCCCGGGCCGGGCATGCTCTGATGAACTGGGCCGATGACCACCACTGTTGATCTCGCCCGCCGTTTCGCCGCACTGCACACCCCCGCCGCGCCGCTGGCCCTGGCCAATGCCTGGGACGTCCTCAGCGCGCGCCTCGTCGAGGCCGCCGGCGCTCCCGCCGTCGCCACCACCAGCGCCGGGGTCGCCTGGTCCCTCGGTACGCCCGACGGGGACGCCCTGAGCCGGGACCGCGCCCTCGACCTGATCGCCCGGGTGGCCGCGGCCGTCTCCGTCCCGGTCACCGCCGACATCGAGGGCGGCTTCGGCGCCGACCCCGCCGCGGTCGGCGAGACCGTCACCGGAGTCATCGAAGCCGGCGCGGTCGGCATCAACATCGAGGACGGCACCCGGGCGCCCGCCGAGCACGCGGAGCGGGTGGCCGCCGCCCGGGCCGCCGCCGACGCCGCCGGGGTGCCGCTGTTCGTCAACGCCCGCATCGACACCTTCCTCTTCGGCCTCGGCCCGCAGGACGAGCGCCTCGACGAGACGCTCTCCCGCGCCGCCGCGTACCTGCGCGCGGGCGCCTCCGGCATCTTCGTCCCCGGCGTCGCCGACCTGGCCGTCGTCACCGAGCTGGTCAAGGGCATCGACGCCCCGCTCAACCTCCTCGTCGGCCCCGGCGCCCCGACCGTCGCCGAGCTCGGCGCCCTCGGCGTCGCGCGCGTCAGCCTCGGCTCCGGGGTCGCGTCGGCCGCGTACGACGTGGTCCGCCGCGCCGCCGGGGAACTCATCGCGGACGGTACGTACACCGCGCTCGACGGGGGTCTCCCGTACGGCGAGCTGAACGCCCTGCTCAAGGGCTGAGACTCCGGTACCGGGGGAGGCGCCGGGAAGCGTGTAGAACCCAACGAACCTAGGATCCCGTCATGCGCACCTCGGAGACCGCCGGGAGCGGGCCACCGCCGAAATCCCCGCCCCGCGGGGTCGGCGGGGCCGTCTGGACCGCGCTCGCCCTCGTCTACGTCGTCTGGGGTTCCACGTACCTCGCCATCCGCGTGGTCGTGCGGACCATGCCGCCGTTCCTCTCCGCCGGAACCCGCTTCATCGCGGCCGGCCTGCTGCTGCTCGGCCTCGTCGCCTGGCGGTACGGGCCGGGCGCGCTCCGGGCCACCCGTACGCAGGCCGGCTCCGCGGTGCTGGTGGGCCTGCTGCTGGTGCTGGGCGGCAACGGCCTCGTCGTCCTCGCCGAGACCTCGATCCCCTCCGGCCTGGCCGCGCTGCTGATCGCCGCCGTGCCGATGTGGCTGGTGGTGCTGCGGAGCGCCACCGGCGACCGGCCGCCGCTGCGCACCCTCGGCGGTGTGCTGCTGGGCTTCGCCGGGCTCGCGGTGCTGACCAGTCCGGGGATCGGCGGCGAGGTGCGGCTCTCCGGGGTGGTGCTGGTGATCGTGGCGTCCGTGCTGTGGTCGCTGGGCTCGTTCTCCGCGTCGAAGCTGTCGCTGCCGGGCAACCCGTTCACGGGCAGCGCGTACCAGATGCTCGCGGGCGGGGTCGGCGGGATCGTCGTCGGCCTGCTGCGCGGCGAGCACCGCTCGCTGGACTGGGACTCCTACTCCACCGCCTCCTGGCTGGCGCTGGGCTACCTCGTCGTCTTCGGCTCGCTGGTCGCCTTCACGGCGTACGTGTGGCTGCTGCAGGCGGCCCCGCTGTCGCTGGTGGCCACGTACGCGTACGTCAATCCCGTCGTCGCCGTCGCGCTGGGGGCGCTGATCCTCGACGAGGCCCTGACCGTGCCGATCCTGGTCGGCGGCGCGATCGTCGTGGTGGCGGTGTGCGTGATCGTCAGCACCGAGCGGAGGCACTAGCCGGGGCGCCGGCGGTGGCCGGGGCGCCGCCGGCGGGCGGAGCTCAGTCCCGCGCGGCCTGCTCGTACAGCGCCTTGGCCTTCTCGTCGAACAGCGCGGCCGTGGAGTCCACGTCCGTCTCCCCGCCGCTCAGCACCCCGATCAGCCGTCCCGGGTTCCCCGGGCCGCCGCGGTCGGCGATCCAGGGGCTGCCGCTGGTGCCCGACCAGAAGCCCGCGCAGCCGATGTAGAGCATCGCGGGGTCCTCCTGGTCGTGGCTGGTCTGGGTGGTGCAGGAGATCGGCTTGTTCTGCGGGTTGCGGTCCGACTCCGGATAGCCGACGACCGTCACCTCGCGCTCGTACCCGGAGGTCCAGTCGGGCTTCGGGGCCTCGTCGGAGCCGCCGACCGCCTGCTGCACCGTACGGCCGTCCTCGTCCGGCGCGATGCTGAGGAAGGCGAAATCGGCGGTGTCCTCGCCCCACCTGGTCCAGCGCTCGTCCACGTGCACCGCGCGGACCTTCCACACGCCGAGGGGCCGGCGGCCCCCGCCCTCGCCGGTGAAGGCGGGGGCGAAGGAGAGCTCGCCGATGGCCATGCCGTCGTGCGCGAGCGTTCCCGGCTCGCCGTTCTCGCCCGCCGGGGCCACGCAGTGCGCGGCGGTGGCGACGACCGTGCCCTTCGGGCTGTCGACGACGCTCGCCGTGCACCAGTGCTCGCCGTTGGCCATGAGCACGCCGACGCCGGGGAAGGCGTGCACGGCGTTCAGGTCCTCGTCCGTCGCCTTGACGAAGCCGACGGCCAGGGCCGCCGCCACGGTGGCGACGGCAGCCGCGAAGGCGCCCCGGACGACGGCCTTCATCGCACGGCGGGGTCGGGTGTCGGTGCCAGCATGACCTTGCTGATCCACTCCAGAGCGCCCTCCCTCATGCCGCGGACGTACGACTTCCCGTTGTGCTCACCATCCTGGATCACCTGGAGCGTGGTGTGCACGGGGCCCTTCCCGTACTCCTTCATGAACTTCTCGGCCTTCTCGCGGCCGGTCTCCTTGGTGCCGATCTGGAAGTTGACGTAGACGTCCGGACCGCCCTCCTTGATCAGCTTCTCGGCGAGCTTCTCGGGGTTGTTCTCGTCCATGGCCTGCGTGTTCCCCTTCCACAGCGGGGAATCGGGGACGATGTCGACCCCGCTCGCGATGGCCGCCTTGAAGCGGTCGGGGTACTTCAGGACGTGCTTGAAGGCCCCGAACCCGCCCGCTGAGGAGCCCATGAAGGCCCAGCCGTCACGGGAGGTGAAGGTGCGGAAATTGGCCCTCGTGAAATCCGGGATGTCCTCGGCCATCCAGGTGCCCATCTTGGGCTCGCCGGGGATGTCCGAGGCGTCGAAGTGGTGCTTGGTGTCCGCGTTGTGCACCGGCATGATCAGGATGAAGGGCAGGCTGGTGCCGGCCTTCGCCCCGTCGCTCACGGCCTTCTGGAGGCCGAGGCCGGGGCCCGTGCCCCAGTAGTTCGTGGGGTAGCCGCGGCCGCCGGGCAGTGAGATCAGGACCGGGAAGGCGCTCTTGGCGTACTTCGGGTCGTCGTACTGCTTGGGGACCCACACCCACACGTCGCCGGTGAACCCGGACTTCGCGCCGGTCAGGGTCGTACGGCCGATCTGCGTGCCGTCGGGCAGCCGGTACGTCCGGACGAAGGAGGCCTTCGGCCCGGTCGGCATGCTCACCCCGGGCCTGATCTCCTCGGCCGCCGCGGCCGACTCCTGGACCTTCCCGAAGGAGACCGGATCCCCTATGTCCGAGAAGAGCTTGTACTTGTACGCCGCGACGCCGCCCCCGGCGGCGAGCGTGAGCGCCAGCGCGCCGCTGATCACAAGCCTGCGCAGGCGCTTGGGACGGCGGCGGCCCGTGGTCTGCGGGCCTTCCTCGGACATGAGGTCGCCGTCACCCTGAAGCTGGTCATGCTGCACGGATTTGTCCCGTTCCTTCTCCGGCGCTCCCGAAGAGCGCGGGTCGGACCGATCGGTCCCCCTTCACCCCTTACAGAGGTGTCAACGATCGGATGGGTTGCCTGGGACCGGCGGGACGTGGTGCGTGCCACGCCGGTCCAGGGCCGCGTGCGTACGCGCTGGTCAGCCGGTGGCGGGCTGCGGTGCCTTCAGGACCTTGCTGATCCACTCCAGGGAGCCTTCCTTCATGCCCCGCACGTAGTGCCAGCCGTTGTGCTCGCCGTTCTGGATGTCGCGGATGGTCATCTTGACGGGGCCCTTGCCGTACGACTTCTGGAATGCGGCCATCCGCTCCTTCCCGGACTCCTTGGTGCCGATCTGGAAGTTGACGAAGACCTCGGGGCCGTTGGCGTCGATCAGCTTCTGCGCGAGCTTCTCGGGGTTGTTCGCGTCCATCTCCGCCTGGTGGCCCTTCCAGAGCGGGGAGTCCGGGACGATCTCCCCGCCGCTGGCGATCACGGCCTTGAACCGGTCCGGGTACTGCAGGACGGTCTTCATGCCGACGAAGGCCCCGGAGGACGAGCCCATGAAGGCCCAGCCGTCGCGGGACTTGTACGTACGGAAGTTGGCCCTGGTGAAGGCCGGGACGTCCTCGGCGATCCAGGTGCCCATCCTGGGCTGGCCGGGGATGTCGGAGCCGTCGTAGTAGTACTTGCTGTCCGGATTGAGCACCGGCATGATCACGATGAACGGCAGGCTGGTGCCGGCCTGGACGCCCTCACTGATGGCCTTCTGGAGGCCGAGGCTGCGGTCGGCCCAGTAGTTGCTCGGGAATCCGTTGCCGCCGGGCAGGGCGATGAGCACCGGGAAGGCGCTCTTCTCGTACTTCGCCTCGCCGTACTCCTTCGGCGTCCAGACCCAGACGTCGCCCTCGAAGCCGGACTTCGCGCCCGCGAGGCGGGCCTTCGCGATGACCGTGCCGTCGTCCAGCTTGGCGGTCTGCTTGAAGTCGGACTTCGGGCCGGTCGGCAGCATGACGTCCGGGTCGCCGGTGGGGGTGGCGGAGGGCGACGGCGCCCCCGGGGAGGACGCGCCCGCACCGGGGGCGGCGGAGGCCGGGGCGGACGCGGAGGCGGAGGCCGGGGCCTTGCCGAAGCTCACGGACCCGCCGTTGCCGGAGAACCGGTCGAACTTCCAGGCGGCGAGGCCGGCGCCGCCGAGCAGGAGCGCGAAGGCCACGGCGGCGGATGTCCATATCGCGCGGCGGGAGCGCCTGGCGGGCGGGGGCTGGTGCACGAGCGTGGCTCCGAACGGTCATCGCTGTCCCGGTCGGGACAGAACGGCTGGGCATTTCCTCGGTTCCGCCGTACGGGCGGAACTCACTTCCGGGCGTCGAGCACCTCGGCACACCGCCCGAGCAGGCTGATCAGCTGCTCCCGCTCCTGGGCCGAGAACGCGGCGGCGAGCGCCCGCTCCACCCGTACGGCGCCGGCGTCGGCGAGCTCCATCGCGGCCCGGCCCTCTTCCGTCAGCCGGGTCTCGAGCACGTTGCGGTGCCATTCGTGCGGGGTCCGCTCGATGAGCCCGCGCTCCTGGAGGTTCTTCAGCACGGTGTTCATCGTCGGCGGGGTCACCCCGCACAGGCGGGCGAGCGCGGCGGCGGAAATCCCCGGCTTCTCGGAGAGCCAGAGCAGCGCGGCGTACTGCGGAACCGTTACTGCGGCGGGCTTGAGCGCGGCGTTCTTGGCCGCGAGGAGCGCCTGTTCGGCGCGCTTGACGTGCGAGCCGATGCGCTCCTCGGGAGGCATGGAGGTCATTGCTGCATCCTAAGGCCCTTGCATGCATTAGAGCTCTAACCTATCTTCGTGTTCACCCACACGGAAGAGGTCACCTGCTGTGCTGAAGAAGTTCCTGCCCGCGACGCTCCTGATCCTGACCACGGCGATCACGCTGGGCGCGATCCCGGCGGCGCACGCCTCGCCGGCGGTGCCCGTCTCACAGGTGGCGCCCGTCCCCGACAGCCGCGTCACCACCGCGTTCACCCTCCCCGGCGAGAAGGTCTACCCCGAGGGCATAGCCACCGACCCCCGCGACCACACCGTCTACGTGGGCTCGTACGCGGACGGCACCGTCTACCGGGCCCGCCCCGGGCAGCGCACCGCCGAGGTGTTCCTGCCCGCCGGCACCGACGGCCGCCACACGGCGAACGGCCTGCGCGTCGACGCCCGCGGCCGCCTGTGGGTGACCGACTCCACGGCCGGGGTCGCCGTGTACGACACGGCTTCGGGGCGGCGCCTGGCCCACTTCGAAGTCGCCGGGGGCGGCGGGCTCTTCGTCAACGACCTGACCATCACCCCGAACGGCACCGCCTACCTGACGGACAGCGTGCGTTCGGTGATCTACCGGGTCACCCCGGCCCAGCTCGCGGCCGGCTCGGGCGCGCTGCTCCCGGCGTACGACCTGAGCGGCCACCTCACCCCGTCCCCGGCGGGCAGCTTCGCCCTCAACGGCATCGTCTCGGACCCGGCGGGCCGCTTCCTGCTGGCCGTGGACATGACCGCGGGCGACCTCCACCGCATCGACCTGCGCACGGGCGCGATATCGCGCGTCGCCCTCCAGGGCGGGGACCTCACCCATGCGGACGGCCTCGACCTGGCGCCCGACGGCACCCTCCGGGTGGCCCACAACACCACGAACACCCTGACCCGGTGGCACGTCAGCCCCGACGGCACCCGGGCCCGGCTGACCCGTACGATCACGGATCCGTCGCTGCAGATCCCGACCACCCTGAGCCACACCCCGGGCCGCACGCTCGTGGTCCGCTCCCAGTTCGACAAGGGCGGCCCGATGGGTCCGGGCACGCCGACGGCCTTCACGATCGCCTCGGTCCGCGGCTTCTGATCCTCCGCGCGGCGGACTCCGTCCGGCGGTCCGGCGGTCCGCGCTCCTGCGCTCCTGCGTCCGGGTCCCGCCGGTGCGGCCGGCGTCAGCCGGCGGCGCCCAGGCGGGCCTGTTCGTCCTCGACGATGCGCCGGGCCAGCGAGGTGTCCGAGACGTCGACCGCCTCGGGCGCCGCCTCCGCCACCGCGCTGCGCCGGGCGTACGCGTCGAACAGCCGGGCCTTGCGGTCCAGCACCTCCAGCATCCGCTGGTCCACCCCGTCGGTGGCGAGCAGCCGGTGCACCCGTACCGCGCGCACCTGGCCCATCCGGTGCGCGCGGGCCACGGCCTGCTGCTCCGTGGTCGGCTTGACCTGCGGTTCGCACAGGATCACCACCGACGCCGCCTGGAGGTTGATCCCGATGCCGCCCGCCTCGATCTGCGCGAGCAGCACGGCGTGCCCGGCCGCCGCGCCGAACCCGTCGAGCAGCCGCTGGCGGCGGCCCGGCGGCACCCTCCCGGAGATCGGCCCGAAGAGCGGGCCGCCGCCGCCCTCGTGCGGCTGCCGGCCGAGCGCGTCCTCGACCGCCCCGAGCACCTCGCGGAAGGCGGAGAACACCACGACCTTCAGCCCGTTGGCGGCGGCGTCCGCCACCAGCTCGCGCAGCCGCGCCAGCTTCGCCGACTTCTCCGGCCTCGCGTACGCGGCCCGGCGCATCGCCGTGAAGTCTCCGGCCCGCACCGCCGCCCGGTAGGCCTCCCGGTCGGCGGCGCTCAGCTCCTCCCACTCGTCGGTCCACTGGAGCCCGGGCAGTTCGGCGAGTACGTCGCGCTGGTTGCGCCGCAGGTACGCGGGCGCCACGGCCTTGCGGAACGCCCGCGATCCGGCCACCGTGTCGACCTCGCCGATCCCGGAGACCGCCTCGGGCCGCAGGATCCGTACGAGACTGCGGAACTCCGACACCCGGTTCTCCATAGGGGTGCCGGTGAGGAAGAGGACGTACGTGCAGTGCGCGGCCCAGGCGGCGACCGCCAGCGAGCGCTGCGCCCGCGGGTTCTTGACGTGATGGGCCTCGTCCACGACGAGCATCCCCAGCCCGTCGGCGGCCGCTGCGGGGAACCCGGTCAGCGCCTGGAAGGTGGTCACGGCCACCCCGCCCTCCGCCCGCCAGTCGGCGAACGCGTCGCGCCGGTCGGGGCCGTGCAGGGCGACCGCGCGCAGGGTGCTGCGCCCCTCGATCTCGCGGGTCCAGTTGATCAGTACGCCGGCGGGGCAGACCACCAGGAAGTGGCGGTGCCCCTGTGCCGCGAGGTGTGCGAGGGCTGCGAGGGCCTGGATCGTCTTGCCCAGTCCCATCTCGTCGCCGAGGATCACCCGCCGCTGGGCGAGGGCGAAGCGGGCGCCGAAGGACTGGTACCCGCGCAGCGAGACGCGGCGGTGCGTGCCGTCGAGGGCCTGCGCGCGGACGCGTTCGGCCAGCGCTTCGGGCAGGAACCCCTGGGCGGCGGCCGGCCCGGCGGCGCCCCCGGGCCGCTCGGTGACCTCCGCGAGCAGGCCGTGGTACTCGGCGGAGCGCAGCTCGAAGTCGACCCAGGCCGCCGCCTCGTCGGCGGGGCCGCGCAGCAGGTCGACGGAGGCCTGCCCGAGCAGGACCGGGATCCCTTCGGCGGCGGCCCGCCCGGTGCGCCGGCCGATCTCGGTGAGGGCGGCGAGCGCCCGTTCGCGCCGCTCCCGGCCCGCGAACCAGCCGCGCAGCCGGCCGGCGGCGGGTGCGGCGTCGGCGAGCAGCGGTCCGAGCCCGGCCTCCAGGGCCGCGGCCGCCTCGACGGCCCGGCGGGCGTCGGGGCCGGCCTCGACGAGCGGGTGCAGGGCGGCGACCAGGGCGGTGGTCCGGGGCTCGGGACGGTCCACGTCGAGGTGTACGGCGACGGTCTCCCCGACGGCCTCGGCGAGCTGCCGGGCGGCGCCGAGCGCCTGGTCGGCGGTCTGCTGTCCGATCCCGGGGATCTGCCGGAGCCGGTGGCGCCCCGCGTCCAGCACCTGCTGCACGGTGGCGAACCCGGCCGCCTCGATGGCGGCCACGGCGGCCGGCCGCAGCCGCCCCTCGGTGACGTGTGCCAGCCGGTCGGCGGGGATCCGCAGCAGTTCGGAGCGGGCCAGCCCGGAGTGGATCGGGGCCCAGGCCTCCCGTACGGCGTCGACGGCCCGGCGGTGGTCGGCCAGCAGGGCGCCGGCCGCCGCGTGCAGCCGCTCGCCCGCGCCGATCGTCTCGGCCGCCGCCCTGCGCCGCATGCCCCTCACCCCCCGACTGCTCCCGACCGCGCCGGGTAACGACTGCAGGCAACCTACCCCCGGCGGCGGGGTCCCCCGTGCCCCGCGCGCGGCGGCCGGGAGGGCGCGGACGGGAGCGGGGGCGGTCGCGGGAGGACAATGAGGGGGTGTTTCCGCACGAACCCGAATCAATCCATTCGGGGAGGCCGAACGTATCCAGTGACGTGCAGAGAATGGGCCTCCCCCTCGGGCGTGCGCCGGACGAGGCGTTGCTGTCGGGCCTGGCGACGGGTGATCCCGAGATCGCCGTCGCGTTCGTCCGCCGCTTCCAGCGCACGGTCTTCGGCGTGGCCATCGCCGTGGTGGGCGACGCGCAGCTCGCCGAGGACATCGCGCAGCAGACGTTCGAGCGGGCGTGGCGGCACGCGCAGGTCTACGACTCGCGCCGGGGGTCCGTACGGACCTGGCTGACGGCGATCGCGCACCACCTGGCGATCGACGCGGTCCGGGCCCGCCGGGCCAACCCGGTCGCCCCGGAGGACCTGGACGCCCTCCTCGACATCGTCACGCAGACCCCCGAGCAGCACGCCGTCGCCGCCGAGACCTCGGCCGGGGTACGGGCGGCCGTGGCGGCCCTGCCCCGGGAGCAGGCCCGCGCCCTGGTGATGGCGGGCATCTACGGGTTGACCGCGCAGCAGATCGCCGACATGGAGCAGGTCCCGCTGGGGACGGCCAAGACGCGCATCCGGACCGCGATGCACAAGCTCCGCAGGACCCTGGGGACCGAGGAGAGCCGGCGATGAGCGAGATGACCTGCGAGCAGCTGAGGGAGGTCGACGCCGAGCTGGCGCTGGGCATCCTTCCGGCCCGGGAGCGCGCCCGTGCCGTCGCCCACCTGGACCAGTGCCCCGGCTGCCGGGAGCACATCGAGCAGCTGGCGCTGGTCGGCGACGACCTGCTCGGCCTGCTGCCGGGGACGGAGCCCCCGGTCGGCTTCGAGAGCCGGGTCACGGCCCTGCTCCAGCCCCCGGCTCCGGCGCCGGCCCCGACGCGGTCGCCCGGCCGGCGGTGGCTGCTGCGGCCCCGGGTCGCGGCCGTGGCGGCCGCCCTGGCCGTGGCGTGCGGGTTCGGCGGCTGGGCGGCGGGCACGGCGATCCAGCAGGCCTCGGCGCCGCCCGCGTCCCCGACGGCCCGGGCCAACGCCCAGCTGCTCCAGGCCGCGCTGGTCACCGGCGGCCGGGAGGTGGGCCGGGTCTTCGCCCACCCGGGCGCGAAGGGCTGGGTGTACATGTCGGTGGACCTGGAGAAGCCGATGCCCGAGATCTCCTGCGTCCTCGACCACAAGGACGGCACGATGACCCGCCTCGGCACCTTCTCGCTCCGGGACGGCTACGGCTACTGGGTGGCGACGACCGACGTCAACGCCACCACCCTCGCCGGCGCCCGCCTCCTCACCCCGGAGGGTTCACTCCTCGCCTCGGCCCACTTCGCCTAGCCCGTCTCCCCCTCCGCGTGTCACAGACCCGTCATTTCCCACCCGGCGGGTTCCCCTCGCGACGAGCATGGCCGGATGCGCACACACCACACCGCCGTCCTCCTCGCCACCGCCGGACTCCTCGCCCTCACGGCCTGCCAGGACCCGGCGGCCTCCGGCGGCACGCCGGCTCCGCCCGCCTCGTCGGGCACAGCCGCCTCCTCCAAGGCGCCCGGCTCCGCGGCGAAGACCGCCACCGTCCCCCAGCTCGTGGGGAAGGGGCTCCAGAGCGCGCAGGACGAATCCCAGGCCGCGGGGTTCGCCCTGCTGAAGTCGCACGACGCGCTCGGCCGCGGCCGGCTCCAGGCCATGGACCGGAACTGGAAGGTCTGCTCGCAGACCCCTGCCGCCGGCTCGACCGTCCCGACCGGCACGACGCTCGACTTCGGCGCCGTGAAGCTCGAAGAGAGCTGTCCGGCCGCGGACCCCGGGCCGCAGCCGGAAGCGGGCGGGACCATGCCGGACTTCGCCGGCAAGTCCATGAAGACCGCCCGTGCCGCACTGCCGTCGAACGCGGGCATCACCGTCAAGGACGCGGCCCAGAGCCGGATGGTGCTCCAGGAATCGAACTGGAAGGTGTGCTCGCAGGATCCGAAGGCAGGTACCCGGCTGGCCGGTCAGCCTGTCGCGTTCACGGTGGTCAAGTTCGAGGAGACCTGCCCCTGAGATCGGCCGGCCCACCCGCCCCCGCCCGCCCCCGCCCGCCCGCCCGCCGGCTCAGGTGACGGTGAGGGTCAGGGTGGCCGGGGAGGCGGGCGCGGGGCGGGGGACCGTGATGCGGGTGGTGCCCGGGCGGACCGCGCGGAGCTCCCATTCGCGGTGGCCGGAGGCCGCCACGTTGGTGATGCGGACCAGCAGCACCGCATCGCCCCGGGCCGTGGGCTGCGGCCCGCCTTCCGGGAGGGGCAGGCGCAGGCGGGCCGTCTGGCCGACCGCGAGCCGCCCGGCGAAGCCGTCGTCGGCCCCGGTGAGCACGCGGCCCTGTGCCGGGGTCGCCGCGCCGGACGCCGTGGCGCCCGTACCGCGCTCCGGGTCACCCGTACCGCCCGTACCTCCGGTGCCTCCGGTGCCGCCCGTACCGCCCGACTCGTGCGTCCCTTTCTCCGGCGGACGCACCTCGCCGCCCCCGCACCCCGTGAAGGCGAGGGCGAGGGCGGCGAGGCACACCAGGCGGCGGTCAGCCACCGTCACGCACGTTGAAGCGCAGCAGCACGTCGACCTGGGCCAGCAGCTGGTTCCGCGTCGACGCCGGGTTGTTGTAGACCGCCTCGGCGTTCGCCACCGCCGCCCCGAAGGTCGAGTCCGTCCTGCGGTCGCCTTCGGTGTCGACCGGCGTGGACAGGTCGTACGACCCGTTCGCGAAGTTGAGCCACGCCGCAAGCAGCTGCTGGGAGACCAGCGGCCTCGGCTGCGGCGATCCCGAGCTGAGGATCGCGTACGCCTGGGCGTCGGTCAGCGGCCCGTACACGGCGCTCATGAACGAGGCCACGCCCAGCAGGCAGGCCCGCTGCGCCGCCGTGAAGTGCTTCGGCGAGGGCCCGCCGAACTCCTTCATCCAGTAGGCCTGGTTGTGCGCCCACTTCACGTTGCCGGTGGTGATGACGGAGGCCGTGTCGGAGGCGGCGCCGCCGTCGTCGTCCTTGCCGGTGAAGGTCAGCGTGGACAGGCAGGCGGCCGGGTACGCGTGCGACTTCGTCGCCGTCACGTCGCGCGGCTGGATCGAGGGGCTCGGGTCCGGGTCGGTGGCCGGCGGGTTGACCAGCGAGACCAGGTGGTCCGAGGCGCCGTCGCCCCACAGCCAGTCCAGGGTCAGGTCGTCGCTGCCCGGGTCGGATGAGGTACCGGTCACGGCGACCGGTGTGCCGGCGTGCGCGATGAAGGCCTTCTGCCCGTTGTACGTGGTCTGCCCGTCGCCCGAGATCGCCGCGGTCGGGTCGATGTTGGCGATCGTCACGTCGACGGTCCGGCAGGTGCTCGTGTCGTCGTCGCTGCCGCAGACCTCGATGCCGAAGGTCCCGTCGTCCCCGTACGTGTGCTCCGCGGTGATGACGAGCGTCGCGTCGGGGCGGTCGTTCTCCGGCGTTCCCGTGAGCTCCTGCGGGCCCGCTCCGTCCTTCCAGTCGACGGTGGCGGTCAGCGGGTCGAGCCAGCCCGGGTCGCTGATCCTGCCCGTGAGGGTGATCGGGCTGTTCTCCCCGGCCGGGGTGACCGGCTGGAGCGTCACGACCGGTGCGGCGTTCGCGACGGTGACCGTCGTCGAGTCGGTGTCGGTGTTGCCG
Source organism: Streptomyces sp. NPDC001903 (assembly GCF_042891345.1). Classification (NCBI taxonomy): domain Bacteria; kingdom Bacillati; phylum Actinomycetota; class Actinomycetes; order Kitasatosporales; family Streptomycetaceae; genus Streptomyces; species Streptomyces sp. NPDC001903. The sequence continues at coordinate 138,104 of NZ_JBIASZ010000001.1, read as the reverse complement.
GCGGCGTCGGTGACCTTCAGCCCGATGGTGGAGACCCCGTCCTGGCCCACCGCGTCGAACGTGGCGGTGACCCCGGTGGCGTCGTCGTACTGCCCGTCGTTGTCGAGGTCCCAGGCGTACGAGGTCGGGTTCCCGGCCGAGGGCGCGGTCCCCTTGGTGGAGCCGGCCGCGCTGAGCGTGACGTCGGTGCCCTCGTTCGTCGTGTACGGGCCGCCCGCCTTCGCGGTCGGCAGGCAGGCGGCCGGGACGGCCTCGTCGGCGGTCACGGTGTTCTGGTCCGCGCTCGACGCGGCGTTCGCGCCCATGCCGCGGCCGGCGAAGACGCGCCACAGGAGGCACTGGTTCGCGCCCGCGTTGCTGGTCATGTCGGCGGCCAGGATGCCGTCGCGGGCGTCGAGGTAGCTCGGCGTGCCGACCGTGCTCTTCATGCCGTCGATGACGAGCTGCTGGGTGAACGCGACGCCCTTCGCCTCGCGGATGTCGTACATCGTCGCGGCCCAGATCTCTCCGTTGCGGTGCACGCCGCGGGCCGGGTTGAAGGTGCCCCACTTCTCGGTGGACGTGTCGTACGCCTGCGAGCGGATGCCGGTGGCGGTGTTGCCGGTGACGTACTCGCCGACCTTCGCGTCGCCCCACTTGAGGAAGGAGATCGTGTCGCTCCAGCCCTCCCCGAGGGCGCCGGTCTGGGAGCCGTCCCCGAGGTTGCCGCCGCCGACGAGGCGGTTGGACACGCCGTGTCCGTACTCGTGCGCGATGACGTCGCCGTCGAGCGAGCCGTCGCGGTACGGCCGGCCCGGCGGCTGCCACATGTACATCTGCATGCGCGGGCTGGAACCGTCCCCGGGGGTGCCGAAGTTGGCGTTGTTCGTGCAGCGGATCTTGTTCGGCGGCGCGGCGTTGTCCAGGCAGCCCAGGTCCCAGCCGTCCTGCGCCTCGGCCAGGACGGGGTCGTTGCCCGAGCCGCCGCGGCCGAAGTTGTCGACCTGGAAGTTGCGCGACGCCTCGTCGAACCCGAGGTCGTAGAGGTAGTCGTGCATCACGTTGGCGTAGTAGAAGAGCTGCGTGATGACCGGGTTGACGTCCGCGTCGAGGTTGGCCTGCGTGGCGTTGGCGTTGGTGCGCCAGGTGTCGTTGAACGTGTAGTTGAAGTGCTGGTGGTTCGGGTCGCCGCTCGCCGGGGACTGCGGGCGCAGCGCGTCGTTCCCGGTGTCCGGCACCGTGTTGTCGCCGTCCTCGTCCCGGTAGGCGTTGACGTTGTTGCCCTGCGTCAGCCGGTCCGCGACCCAGGAGCCGTCGCGGCCGGTGAAGGGGGTGACGGTGCGGGTGGCGCCGCTGACGTCGGGGTGCTGGGCCGTGAAGACGGTGCCCTCGGGGCCGGCGTGGTGGTAGCGGCTCTGGCGGCTCAGGACCCGTCCGTCGGCGGCGTCGACCACCGTCTCGTACCAGGACGTGCCCGAGACCTCGATGTCGGTGAGCCAGGCGGGGCGCAGCTCGCGGCCGGAGTCGGTGGGGAACCAGACCAGTTCGGCGGTCACGTCGTTGGGCTTGGTGAGCCGCTTGGCGTAGACGTTCTTGAACTTCTGCCGGCCCTTGTCGCGGTTGTCGGTGCCGGCCAGCGTCTGCTGGGGCCGCGCGCCCTGGGCCTCGGCCGCCTGGTCGAGGGCCTGCTTGGCCGTCAGCTCGACGGCGCCGGCCGGTTCGGCGGTCACGACGGAGCCGCCGAGGATGATGAGGCGGCCGCGCTTGTCGACGGTGGCGGTGAGGAGCGCACCGTGGACGCGCATGCCGTCGATGCTCTGGCCGATGGTCACCTGCCGCGCCCCGTTGTGCCTGGTGGGGTACGAGGAGACGACGACGAGCGCCTCGGCCTGCTCGGCGGTGAGCCCGAACTCCCCGCGGTGGTCGCGTACGTAGGCGAGCGCGACGTGCTCGGGGGCCTGCTTGGACGGCGGGGTCAGGTACCCCCCGGAGTTGAAGATCATGCGGGCGTGCCCGGTGGCGGGGTCGCGCCGTACGGTCGGATCGGCGGGATCCGCGGCACCCGGGGGCGCGGCGGTGGCGAGCCCGGGTGCGAGGGCCAGCAACAGGCCGGTGGTGGTCACCGCGGTCCACAACCGCGTGCGGAATCGCCATCTGGTCACGGCCTGAGCCTCCCGAGCGCCCACGCTCCCCCCGGGTCTGCTGTCGAGACCGCGCGCGCTCCGTGACCCTACTCACCAAGATCCACCCGTCAACGAGCCCCGCCGCCCACCCGTCCCGCCCCACCCCGTTTGCCCGCGGGCTTACAAGCTCTCGACGGAGTCGAGGTGCCTGCGCAGCTCCGCAGCGATGTCGTCGTCGCCACCCTCCGTCGGCAGCGGCCACGGGTCATGCTCGCCATTCGCCACAGCGAGGCTGCTCGCGAACCGGACGAGGTGCGGTGCGGGCACGAAGGAGTCCCGGAGCCACCGCGCGAAGACAGCGGCTTCGTCGGCGGTGACGTCGGTCAGAGTGATGTAGGCGTAGTCGGGCTTGGGCATCGACGCCGTGCCGTCGATCCATACGCCAGGCGCCAGCGCGATCTCGAAATCGAGGACGGGGACGCCGTGAATCCTCGAGGTCCGGTGGTCCACGGTGGACTCGGGGAACGCATCCCTCAGAGCCCGCTCCAGGGACTCGGCCGTGGCACGCCAAGCTCCGCCGTCGCTCTGAGGCGGGTAGAAGGCGAAATTGGTGCGGATGTTCCGTTCAGTGGGCACGGTCTTCCTCTGTCTCACGGCACGTATCGCGTCGAGCCCGGCGTACCCGACATGGCCATCATGGACTGCCAGTAGGCAGCGTTGTCCTTGCCGTTCGTGACGATCTCCAGGCCACGAATCTTGCTGTTCGCAGGGTTCTCCATGGCCTGCTTGTACCGGAGGAGCTCCTTCTCGTCTCCGGCATACATGGAGTCGATGACGGGATCCCAGGCGATCTTTCCCTGCGAGTCCACCTTGACGGGTTTGGTCAAGGTCTCTTCCAAGCGGTCAAGGGATCGGAAGCTCTTCTTCTTACAGTCGGGATCGCGAACGTGCTTCGCCTCGACGAGGTATCCGTCAACGGGTCGTATGCCGTCCACCATCAGTCCCCGGTTCTTTCCGGCCAGCGGCACCTCCCGTTCCGGGTACCCGGAAGTGCGCAGCTGGTAGGCGTTGTCCGGGTCGCTCGGGCCTCCGCCGCCGGCGAAACCACCAGGCGTGAGCGAGTTCATCCATGTACGGAATTGCTGCTGCTCAGAGGGGGTGAGCAGCTTCGTGGTACCAGGAACCGGAGCAATCGGATCAGCGAACGGAATGCCGGGGTCGACGGAGTTGACCATCGGCAGGAGGGCAGGGGTCCCCGCGTACGACGCGAGCCTGATCGGCAAGGGAACAGGCAGGCGGACGAGCGGGGGCAGGAGCGGCACCCCGGGAAGTCCGGAGCCCCCAGAACCTTCTGCATCAGGGAGAGTGACTCGCGCGGCGGAGGAGTCGAGCGCGTGGGCGACGTCGCCCAGGTCGTGTATCCAGGAGTCGCCGAGAACGGCATCGTGCAGTCCGCCGTCGTAGCCATTGGCTCCGAACATGGGCGTGTCCCAGGGCATGTCCACTTCGAACAGGTCGTTCTTGTGGTTCCGGATCTTCGCCTTGGCGGCCTCCACATGATCGGCGTACCGGTGGCATGCCTTTGCGAGCTGGGAGCAGGCGGCAACCAAGTTCGTCACCAGCGGCTCGTCTTGCTGCGCCTTGGCCGGAGGGCAGGTACGACCTACACAGTGCTTGAAGTACGACTGGAAGGCATCGGCCGCCTCCCCCGAGTGCGCTTTGCCGGCGGTCGAGGCACAGGTCTGGGCATCTTCCAGAAACCGCTGCAAGAGGGAGCCCGCGTGCTGCCAGGACCTGGCGACGTCGCGGATCTTCTCGGGTGAACCACGGAAGCGGTCACTACGGCCCCCAGGTGCGTACTGGTCGTACCAAGCGGTTTCGCCCACCACTCCGGGGAGCTCCTGCCCGAGGCCGAGGTAGCTCTCCGTGCAGTCGGCGCCCGGGTCACCCATGCCCACGGTCAGGTCAACCTGTTTCCCCAGAAACTCTGACACCTGCCGGCTCTCCGCGGCCATGAACTCACGTGCATTGCGCATGAGGCCACGACTCGTGGCCCCGAGGATGTAGGAACTGAAGCCCATCTTGTCCAGCGTCGTGGACGCCGCCGGCACGTAGACCTTGGCAAAGGCGGCCCGCGTCGTCGTCACCGGCCATCCCCTGCTGTCGCCCCAGCTCGTGGCCCAACGCAATGGCAGTGTCACGAGCCCCGCGCATCGAATCGATCAGCCCCATGGATCCGCGGATCATGCCCTCCGCGATGAACTCCACGTCAGGCGCAAGCCCGCTCACGGCACCCCTCCCCACTGCCGATTCAAACGATCAAACTAACGTACGAATACGGTCACGTCTGCGCGAGTTTGCGCCTACAGTCCGAATGGCGGGGAGGTCCGAGCAGCGGTGACCCGGGATACGAGGCTTGATGCCGAGGGCGATGACGAACGGCTCCGCCTGCTCGCGTTGCGCCTTCTCCGTGAGGACGTTGGCTTGGGCTGCGGGCCGCTAGCGTGAAGCCATGGCCGCACTGCCCGACTGGATGCGCCCGCCGCGCGCGGAAGGCTGGTTCGCGGAGGACCTCGACCGCCTCCCCGAGGCACCCCGCCACACCGAGCTCATCGACGGAGCCCTCGTCTTCATGGTGTCGCCCCAGAGGTCCTGGCATGGCCGCCTCGTCACTTCCCTGACCACCACGCTCATGGCGCAGGCACCGGCCGGATTCGAGGTCGAACGGGAGATGGCGATCCGCCTCGATGCCCGCAACCCCCCCGAGCCGGACCTGTTGGTGACGACGGCCGACTTCGACGGTGACCGCACCTGGTTCGCACCGGAGGACGTGAAGCTCGTCATCGAGGTCGTCTCCCCCGAGTCCGCCCACCGCGATCGCACCGTAAAGCTCCGCAAGTACGCGGAGGCCGGCATCCCGCACTACTGGTGCATCGAGGACGAGGACGGGGCACCCGTCGTCCACGTCTACGAGCTCGACGGACCCACCCGCGCCTACGCGCCCGCCGGGATCTTCCGGGGCACCCTCCGGCGCCCCGTGCCCTTCGAGGTCAGCCTGGACCTCGACAAGCTCACGCCGCCCCGAAGCAGCTGAAAGCTCGGCACGGGAACACGGAAGGGGTCGGACTCGATCGAGTCCGACCCCTTCCGAGCTGCACGACTAGACGTTGAAGCGGAACTCGACCACGTCGCCGTCCTGCATGACGTAGTCCTTGCCCTCCATGCGGGCCTTGCCCTTGGCGCGGGCTTCGGCGACCGAGCCGCATTCGACCAGGTCCGCGAAGGAGATCACCTCGGCCTTGATGAAGCCGCGCTGGAAGTCGGTGTGGATCACGCCGGCCGCCTCGGGGGCCGTGGCGCCCTGCTTGATCGTCCAGGCGCGGGTTTCCTTCGGGCCGGCCGTCAGGTACGTCTGCAGGCCCAGGGTGGCGAAGCCGACGCGGCCGAGGGTGGCGAGGCCCGGCTCGTCCTGGCCGACCGACTGGAGGAGCTCCAGGGCCTCCTCGTCGTCCAGCTCGGAGAGGTCCTGCTCCAGCTTGGCGTTCAGGAAGATCGCCTCCGCCGGGGCGACCAGGGCCGACTGCTCCGCCTTGAAGGCGTCGTCGGTCAGCTCGTCCTCGTCCACGTTGAAGACGTAGAGGAAGGGCTTCGTGGTCAGCAGGTGCAGCTCGTGGAGCAGGTCGCCCTGCTCGGTGCCCTTCGTGATCCCGTGCGAGAAGAGGGTGTCGCCCGCCTCGAGGATCTTCTGGGCCTTCTCGACCGCCGCCAGGACCGCGACCTTGTCCTTCTGGAGGCGGGACTCCTTCGTCAGGCGCGGCACCGCCTTCTCGATGGACTGCAGGTCGGCGAGGATCAGCTCGGTGTTGATCGTCTCGATGTCGTCCTTCGGCGAGACCTTGCCGTCGACGTGCACGACGTTCTCGTCCTTGAACGCGCGGATGACCTGGCAGATCGCGTCCGACTCGCGGATGTTCGCGAGGAACTTGTTGCCCAGGCCCTCGCCCTCCGAGGCACCGCGCACGATGCCCGCGATGTCGACGAAGTCGACCGTCGCCGGCAGGACGCGCTGCGAGCCGAAGATGCCGGCGAGGACGGCCAGGCGCGGGTCCGGGACGCCGACGACGCCGACGTTCGGCTCGATGGTGGCGAACGGGTAGTTGGCCGCCAGCACGTCGTTCTTGGTCAGGGCGTTGAACAGGGTCGACTTGCCGACATTCGGCAGGCCGACGATTCCGATCGTGAGCGACACGTTGGCGACTTCCCGTAGCTGGAGGGGGCGGCGGCCCGGGAGTGGGCCACCGGACAGTTTACTTTCCGATGAGTGGCACTCGTTGTACGCGTGTCCCCACACCGATACCGCGCTCGGCCCGCCTAGCGTGGTGGGGTGGAGCACTACAAGACGCGTTCGGTGGATCACCCGCAGCGACAGCAGCAACAGGGACGCCCGGCCCCGCCGGCGCAGCCCATCGGCGGCGTACCCGCCCAGGGCGGCCGGCCCCGGCCCGCGCCCGCCCGGCGGCTGCCGCGGCCCCGGCTGACCGGGCTCGGCGGCGGGCTGTTCGCCTGCGTCGCGATGACCCTGGCCGCCGGGGTCGCCTGGCTGCTCTTCGGCGGCTCGCTGCTCGCGTACGGGCTGCTCTTCCTCCCCGTCGCGGCCGCCACCGCCCTCTGGGTGCGCCCGGCCGACCTGATCACCGCGCCGATCTCCGCGCCGATCGCCTTCGCCGCCGGAGTCTGGCCCCTCTCCGGCGGCTCCGGCGGTTTCGGCGCGGAGGTCATGGGCATCGTGTCCGCCCTGTCCCTGCACGCCGGCTGGCTGTACGGGGGGACCCTCGTCTCCGCACTGATCGTCGTCGTACGGAAGGCCGTGCTGATCTCGCGGCGCAGGCTCCCGCGCCGGACCGCCTAGGGGGTGTCCGCAAAGTAGCGCCGTGCGCCCGCGGGGCAGGCGGGACTTCGCGGACACCCCCTAGGGGGTGTCTCGCCGCGAGCCCGGCCTGATCGGCGAGACCCCCTGGGAAGCCGATCCGCGTGCCGCCATGGCCGCGCCCACGATGCCCGCGTTGTTCTGGAGCTTCGCCGGGACGATCTCGGCCCGTACGTCCTCGATCAGCGGAAGGAACTTCTCCGGCTTGCGGCTGACGCCGCCGCCGATGATGAAGAGGTCCGGGGAGAAGAGCATCTCCACGTGCTCCAGGTACCGCTGCACCCGGTGCGCCCAGCGCTCCCAGGTCAGCTCCCCGTCCTCCTTGGCCTTGACGGACGCCCGCTTCTCCGCGTCGTGGCCCTTCAGCTCCAGGTGGCCGAGCTCGGTGTTCGGCACGAGCCGGCCGTCCGTGAAGACCGCGCTGCCGATGCCCGTGCCCAGCGTCAGCATGATCACGGTCCCGCCGCGGCCCTTGCCCGCGCCGTACGTCATCTCCGCGATCCCGGCCGCGTCCGCGTCGTTGAGCACCGTGACCGGCTGCCCGCCGAGCCGCTGCGACAGCAGGGCGGCCGTGTCGACGCCGATCCAGCCCTTGTCCATGTTGGCCGCCGTACGGGTGACCCCGCCGGTGACCACCCCCGGGAACGTCACCCCCACGGGGCCGTCCCAGCCGAAGTGGCGCACCACCTCGACGACACAGCCGGCCACCCCGTCGGGGGTGGCCGGCTGCGGTGTCAGTACCTTGTGGCGCTCCTGCGCCAGCTCGCCACGGTCCAGGTCCGCGGGAGCGCCCTTGATCCCGGAACCACCGATGTCCACGCCGAAGATCTGCATGGGATCACCGTACGAAACGAAGCGGCCTACTTCTCGGCGACCAGCGAGGCCGCTTCCGCGCGCAGGTCGCGGCGCAGCTCCTTCGGCAGCGAGAAGACGATCGACTCCTCGGCGGTCTTGACGATCTCCACGTCGGCGTAGCCGCGCGCGGCCAGCCACTCCAGGACCTCCTCGACCAGCACCTCCGGCACCGAGGCGCCCGAGGTCAGGCCCACCGTGGTGACGCCCTCCAGCCAGGCCTCGTCGATCTCGCTCGCGAAGTCCACGAGGTACGCGGCGCGCGCGCCGGCGTCCTTGGCGACCTCGACGAGGCGGATGGAGTTCGAGGAGTTCTTGGAGCCGACGACGATGACGAGGTCGGAGTCGGCGCCCATCACCTTCACCGCCGCCTGGCGGTTCGAGGTGGCGTAGCAGATGTCGTCGCTCGGCGGCGAGACCAGCAGCGGGAACTTGGTCTTCAGCGCGTCCACCGTCTCCATGGTCTCGTCGACCGAGAGCGTGGTCTGGGAGAGCCAGACGACCTTCGACTCGTCGCGGACGGTGACCTTCTCCACGTCGTGCGGGCCGTCGACGATCGTGATGTGGTCCGGGGCCTCGCCCGAGGTGCCGATGACCTCCTCGTGGCCCTCGTGGCCGATGAGGAGGATGTCGAAGTCCTCGTTCGCGTACCGGATGGCCTCCTTGTGCACCTTGGTGACCAGCGGGCAGGTCGCGTCGATCGTCGCGAGCTTGCCGCGCGCCGCCTCCTCGTGCACCACCGGGGCCACGCCGTGCGCGGAGAACATCACGATGGAGCCCTCGGGGACCTCCTCCGTCCGCTCGACGAAGATGGCGCCCTTCTTCTCCAGCGTCTGGACGACGTACTTGTTGTGCACGATCTCGTGGCGGACGTAGACCGGCGCACCGTACTGCTCGAGAGCCTTCTCGACGGCGATCACGGCTCGGTCCACGCCCGCGCAGTAGCCGCGCGGGGCGGCGAGCAGGACGCGTCGGGAAGCGGGAGCAGGGGCGGCAGCAGTCATGCGGTCCATCGTACGGGGGTCTCCAGGAGGCCGGGCGTCGCCCGTTCGGCACAGACTGGGGCGAACGTGCGAACCGACCGCCCCCCGGAGGAATGATGGCGTCCGTGACGGACCCCGGTACGGCGCCGAGGACGGCCCTCCGGCGGAGCCTCGGCTTCCGGGACCTGGTCGTGTACGGGCTCCTCTTCATCGCCCCCATGGCCCCGGTCGGGGTCTTCGGCACGCTCGACGCGAAATCGCACGGCGCGGTCGCGCTCGTCTACCTCTGCGCGACGGTCGCGATGGCCTTCACGGCGTTCAGTTACGCGCAGATGGTCCAGGTGGCCCCGCAGGCCGGCTCGGTCTTCACGTACGCCCGCAAGGGGCTCGGCGAGGGCGCCGGGCTGATCGCCGGCTGGATGGCGATGCTCGACTACCTGCTGATCCCGGCGGTCGCCTACCTCTTCTCCGGGATCGCGATGAACGCGCTGGTCCCGGAGGTCTCGCGGTGGGTGTGGACGGCGCTGGCGGTGCTGGTGACCACCGCGCTGAACCTGTGGGGCGTACGGGCGGCCGCGCGCGTGGGCTTCGCGGTGCTGGCGATGGAGATCGCGGTGCTGCTGGTGTTCGTGGTGGCCGCGGTGACGGTGCTGGCGCGGGGCGGGGCGCAGCGCGGCTGGCTGTCGCCGCTGACCGGGGACGGTTCGCTGGGCTTCTCCCTGGCCGCGGTGCTCGGCGCGGTGTCGGTGGCGGTCCTCTCGTACCTCGGCTTCGACGCGATCGCCTCCTTCGCGGAGGAGGTGACGGGGGGCTCGGCGCGGGTGGCGCGGGCGGTGCTGTTCTGCCTGGCGCTGGCCGGGGTGCTGTTCTTCGTGCAGAGCTACCTGGCGGCGCTGCTGACGCCGGTGTCCTCGGCGCAGCTGGCGGCCGATCCGGAGCAGCAGGGGCCGGCGTTCTACACCGCGCTGGAGTCCGCGGTCGGTGGCTGGCTGCACGACCTGGTCGCGGCCAGCAAGGCGATCGGGGCGGCCTTCGCGGCGCTGGCGGGGCAGGCGGCGGCGGGCCGGCTGGTGTTCGCGATGGCCCGCGAGCGGCGGCTGCCGGGGGTGCTCGCGCGCACCTCGGACGGGACCCCGCGGCCGGCGCTGCTGGTGGCGGCGACGATCACGCTGGTCGCGGCGGTGTGGGCGGCGCGCCGCGACGACGGGCTGGACCAGCTGGTCTCGGTGGTGGACGTCGGCGCGCTGGTGGCGTTCACGCTGCTGCACGCCTCGGTGGTCGGCTGGTTCGTGGTGAAGCGCGGGGCGGGCGCCCCGGTGTGGTGGAAGCACCTGCTGCTCCCGGTGCTGGGAGCGGCGGTGACGGTCGCGGTGATCGTCGAGGCGGCCTGGACGGCGCAGCTGGTGGGCGCGGTCTGGCTGGCGGTGGGCCTGGCGGTCCTCGCCGTTCAGGGAACGCGCCGGGACCGGGTGGGGGACCCGCCCGAGGGCTAGGCCGCTGGCGCTGGCGCGGGCGGTGGCGCGGGCGGTGGGAGCCCGACACCGCCGGTGACCTCTGAGACGCCGTCAGTGTGGCTGTCGGCGCGGGCGGATAGCCTGCGTACATGGGTCTGAATACGTCGGCTGACGCGCCGCTGCCGGTCGGTCAGGTGTCCCGGCTCATCGGGGGCTGGATCGACCGGCTGGGCCAGGTGTGGGTGGAAGGGCAGATCACGCAGCTGTCGCGGCGGCCGGGGGCGGGGGTGGTCTTCCTGACGCTGCGCGACCCCTCGCACGACATCTCGCTGAGCGTCACCTGCTACCGCCAGGTCTTCGACGAGGTCGCGGACGCGGTGACGGAGGGCGCGCGGGTCGTCGTCCTGGCCAAGCCGGAGTGGTACGCCCCGCGCGGGCAGCTGTCGCTGCGGGCGACCGAGATACGGCCCGTCGGCATCGGGGAGCTGCTCGCCCGGCTGGAGAAGCTCAAGCGCTCGCTGGCCTCCGAGGGGCTGTTCGCGCTGGACCGCAAGAAGCCGCTGCCCTTCCTGCCGCAGCTGATCGGGCTGGTGGTGGGGCGGGCCTCGGCGGCCGAGCGCGACGTACTGGAGAACGCCCGGCGGCGCTGGCCGGCGGTCCGCTTCGAGGTGCGGAACGTGGCGGTCCAGGGGGTGAACGCGGTGCCCCAGGTGATCCGGGCGGTCAAGGAGCTCGACGCCATGGACGAGGTCGACGTGATCATCGTGGCCCGCGGCGGCGGCAGCGTGGAGGACCTGCTGCCGTTCTCCGACGAGGAGGTCGTACGGACGGTCGCGGCGGCCCGTACGCCCGTGGTCTCGGCGATCGGGCACGAGCCGGACTCCCCGCTGCTGGACCTCGTCGCGGACCTGCGGGCCTCCACGCCCACGGACGCCGCGAAGAAGGTGGTCCCGGACGTGGGCGAGGAGCTGGAGCGGGTACGCCAGCTGCAGGGCCGGGGGCTGCGGGCGGTGCGCGGGCTGCTCGACCGCGAGGAGCGGGGGCTCGCGCACGCGCTGGCCCGGCCGGTCTTCGTCCATCCCCAGCGGATGGTGGAGACCCGCGAGGCCGAGCTGGAGGCCCTGCTGGGCCGTACCCGGCGGACGCTGGGGCACCTGCTGGACCGGGCCGATTCGGAGCTGGCGCACACGCTGGCCCGGGTGGTGGCGCTGTCGCCGGCGGCGACGCTGGAGCGCGGGTACGCCGTGCTGCAGCGGGCGGACGGGCACGTGGTGCGCTCGCCGGAGGAGGTGTCGGCGGACGAGGTGCTGCGGGCGCGGGTGGCGGAGGGCGAGTTCTCCGTACGGGTGACGGGGCCGGACGCCGGGTGACCCGGTGGCTCTGGAGGCCCGGAGCCACCGGGTCCCTGACGCCCTGAAGCCCCGGACATATTCGATGTACTGCACACATAAGGTGGAACGGGAATGACTGAAACCGATACCTCGTTGGGGTACGAGCAGGCCCGGGACGAGCTCATCGAGGTCGTCCGCAAGCTGGAGGCCGGCGGCACCTCCCTGGAGGACTCGCTCGCGCTCTGGGAGCGCGGCGAAGAGCTCGCACAGGTCTGTCGGCGCTGGCTGGAGGGCGCCCGCGCCCGGCTCGACTCGGCGCTGGCCGCCCGCGAGGCGGGGGCCGGCGGGGCCGACGGCGCCCGCGAGGGCGGCGGGGGTGGCGAGCGGGACGCCTGATCGGCCGGCTCAAACGTGATGTGAGTCATTCTCCAGCGGATTTAGTTGAAAGTTCTACAACTTCCGGCTTAGAGTCGAGGCATCGCTTCACCTCCGCATGTATGGAAGAAGGCTTTCCGATGTCTCTCGTTCTCGACGCCGCCGCCCAGGACCTGCTGTTCCGCGAGGCCCGCACCGCCAACTCGTTCTCCGACGAACCGGTGACCGAGGAGCAGGTCCAGGCGATCTACGACCTGGTGAAGTTCGGCCCGACCGCCTTCAACGGCACGCCGCTGCGCATCACCCTGGTCCGCTCCCCCGAGGCCCGCGAGCGCCTGGTGAAGCACATGGCCGAGGGCAACCAGGCCAAGACCGCCGCCGCGCCGCTCGTCGCGATCCTCTCCGCGGACAACGAGTTCCACGAGGAGCTGCCCCGCCTGCTGCCGCACTTCCCGCCGGCCAAGGACATGTTCTTCTCCGAGCGTCCGGTGCGTGAGCAGTCCGCCCTGGTGAACGGCGCCCTGCAGGCCGCGTACTTCATCGTCGGCGTCCGCGCCGCCGGCCTGGCCGCGGGTCCGATGACCGGCGCCGACCTCGCCGGCATCCAGAAGGAGTTCCTGGACGCCGACCACACCCCGATCATGGTCGTCAACATCGGCAAGCCGGGCGAGGACGCCTGGTTCGACCGCTCCCCGCGCCTGGGCTTCGACGAGGTCATCACCACCGTCTGAGTCCGGACAGGTACGCAGAAGGCCGCTCCCCGGGATTCCGGGAAGCGGCCTTCTGCATGTCCGACCGGCTCACATCACTGCTGCACACCCTGCTGCGCGCCCTGCTTGGGGTCCTGCTTGAACTCCAGCGCCGCCGCCATCGCGCCCAGGTCCTCGAAGGAGGCCGTCCCGGTCACCACCGTGGCGTAACCCTGCTCCTGCCGGACGAGGGCGTCGTACTTCTCGCCCTCCCAGCGCTCCCAGACCAGGTCGCCGATCTGCTGCGTCTGCCCGGTGGCCTTCGCCTGCTGGGTGACGCCGGCCAGGTGCTTGGCCGAGGCGTCGCTGGACTGCTCGATCGCGACGTACTGCCCCTTCGGGTCCAGGAAGCCCAGGTGCCAGGCGTTCGCGGCCTTGCGGTCGTACCGCACGGAGGTCGCGCGCCACTCCTCGGGGAGCCCCGCGGGCGCGGCCACCGGGTACGGCGCGGCGCGCCGCGCCGTGATCGTCTCCACCCGGTAGTCGACCACGTGTGTCGGATCGGCCTTCTCGTCATGCGGGACGAAGATGTAGATCCCCGCAACGACGATGCCGATCACCGCCAGCGACCGGACCATGTCCCAGACCGTCTGCTTGCCCTTCATACCTGCCACGCCACCATCGTCCCCCATGACCGGGAGTGATCTCCGCCGGGGTGGGGCGCGGCGGGCGCCCGGACCCGCCGGGATCCCCGCAAGATGTCCGCTCACGCCAACCGCGTGACCGATATACCGCTCATACGTGACCCGGTCTGCTCAATTTGTCGACGTACCGATAGAGTTTCAGCACCCTCACTTCCCGGCCGTCGCCGTACAGAAAGGTGCGCTCCGATGACCGAGCACAACCTGCCGCCCCAGCTCGAAGTCTCTCCGGAGGCCCCCGACCGCAACCTCGCCCTGGAACTCGTCCGGGTGACCGAGGCCGCCGCCATGGCCGCGGGCCGGTGGGTCGGGCGCGGCGACAAGCTCGGCGCCGACGGCGCCGCGGTCAACGCGATGCGGACCCTGATCTCCACCGTCTCGATGAACGGCGTGGTCGTCATCGGCGAGGGCGAGAAGGACGAAGCCCCGATGCTGTTCAACGGCGAGCGGGTCGGCGACGGCACCGGCGCCGAGGTCGACATCGCGGTCGACCCGATCGACGGCACCACCCTGAACGCCAAGGGCATGCCGAACGCCATCGCCGTCCTGGCCGCCGCCGACCGCGGCACCATGTTCGACCCGTCCGCGGTCTTCTACATGGAGAAGCTGGTCACCGGCCCCGAGGCCGCCGACTTCGTCGACATCAACGCGCCGGTCTCCGTCAACATCCGCCGCGTCGCCAAGGCCAAGAACATGGCCGTCGAAGACGTCACCGTGATCATCCTGGACCGCCCGCGCCACGAGGGCATCGTCAAGGAGATCCGCGAGACGGGCGCCCGGATCAAGTTCATCTCGGACGGCGACGTCGCGGGCTCGGTCATGGCGGTGCGCGAGGGCACCGGCGTGGACCTGCTCCTCGGCATCGGCGGCACCCCCGAGGGCATCATCTCGGCCTGCGCCATCAAGTGCCTCGGCGGCACGATCCAGGGCAAGCTGTGGCCCAAGGACGAGGCCGAGCGCCAGAAGGCCATCGACGCGGGCCACGACCTGGACCGGGTCCTGCACACCAACGACCTGGTCTCCGGCGACAACGTGTTCTTCGTCGCCACGGGCATCACGGACGGCGAGCTGCTGCGCGGCGTCCACTACCGCTCGGAGACCGCGACCACGTCCTCGCTGGTCATGCGGTCGAAGTCCGGCACGATCCGACAGATCGACTCGACGCACCGGCTGTCGAAGCTGCGCGCGTACAGCGCGATCGACTTCGACCGCGCCCAGTAGGAGCCCGCGAACAGGGCAGCGGGCTGCCGGTACGGCGAGAGGGGCGCGACCGCGTGCGGCGGTCGCGCCCCTCTCGCTTGCGTGCGTACGGGGCTCAGCCCGCGGCGGCTATCGGCCCGGCTCCCGGCGCCTGGCGCAGTTCCGCCGCCCGGCGCCTGCGGCGGGCCAGCACCACGCGGCGCTCGGCGGCGGTGAGCCCGCCCCACACCCCGTACGGCTCGGGCTGGAGCAGGGCGTGCTCGCGGCAGGCGACCATCACCGGGCAGCGCGCGCAGACCCGCTTCGCGGCCTCCTCGCGGGAGAGCCGGGCCGCCGTCGGCTCCTTGGAGGGGGCGAAGAACAGCCCCGCCTCGTCCCGGCGGCACACCGCCTCCGCGTGCCATGGGCCGTCATCTTCCCTCGCCGGCACCCGCGGCTTCGGTACGGCGGCCGGACGCGCCTGAAGGCTCGGTACGGCGGCTACCTGCAGGGACTGATGCGGCGGATGCGGCACGGCCTACTCCTGACGACGTATACGCAAGCGAGAGACGATGCACCTGTCCCTACCCGCTGTGCGCGCCCCTATGCACTGCGTGGGGCAAGGGCGCCGCCCCGTCGAACTTCGACCGAAACGCGACGCCGGTGTACGTCGTCGCCCGCCCGCGCACGCCCGCGCGCGGGCTCACTCCGGCCGGCCGGCTCCGCGCGCGTCCGGCGGTGTCCAGTCCGGGCGGCGGCCGAGGAACGCGAGCAGCGCGGCGACCGGGTCGGCGGCGGCATCGGGCGCGGGCAGCAGCGCCGGGCCGTACGCGAACCCGCGCAGGGGCTCGGCGAGCGCCTCCGCCGTCGGGCGCAGGGCGGCGGCGAGGGCCGGGGTCAGCGGGGAGGGCAGGCCGGCGGCCACGGCGATGTCCCAGGCGTGGACGGCGGCGTCGAGAGCGGCCGCGCCGACCGCGATCTCGGCGGGGACGGTGAACGGGGGCAGCGGTACGGCGACCTCCGCCGTGCCCGGCGCGACACCGGCGAAGGCCTCGGCCGCGGCGTCCAGGGCCGGCGCCAGCAGCTCCGCGGGGGCGGCGGCCAGGACGCCGGAGGGCGCGAAGGGGTCCTCGGCCGGGCCGGGACCACCGGTGAGGCGGGCGGCGTAGCCGAGCTGGTCGCCGGCCGCGTGCTGCAGCACTTGGCTGACATTCCACTCTTCGCAGGGCGTCGGGCGGTCCCAGCCGTCGGCGGGCACCGTGTCGACGACGGAGCGCAGCGCCGCGTGCGCGTGATCGAGCAGATCCCACTTGGATGCGGTCATGGGCCGATCCTAGGACGGGCTCCGGCCAAGTAGGCGGGACGGCACGGCAGTTGCCCCCGGCCGTGGGGCCCTACCCCTGCAGGCGCTTGCGCAGTTTGAGGGCCAGGTCGACGAGGCGGGCGCCGAGCTTGGGCCGGGCCTCGATGTTGCCCAGCAGGGCGAAGCCGCGGATGATCACCACCGGCGCGTGCGGGTCGGTGGTCTCGGCGCGGCCCTCGCCGTGCACCTCGAAGTTGCCGAGGACCCCGCTGCCGTAGCCGCGGAGCGTCACGTTCTCCGGGACGGTGATCTCGACGTTGCCCAGCACGCTCGTCACGTCGATCTCGGTGACCTGCTGCTCGAAGACGGCCTCGGTGAGGTCGATGGTGACGTCGCCGAGGACGCAGACCACGCGGGTGTGCGCGCCGGGCCGCCAGCGGCCCTTTCGGGTGGAGCTGCTGCACACGGCGACCACGGTCTCCGCGACCGCGCCCTGTCCGGCGGCCGGGGCCGGGGCCGCGTGCTGTCCGTACGCGGGCGCCGCGGCGGGGCCGCCGGGCGCCGGAAGGTCCCGTACGAGCACCTCCAGCTCCCCGACGGTCTTCACGGCGTACAGCGAATCCAGCCGCTCGGAGTGCTCGTCTGCGGTGAGCCGGCCCTCGGCGAGGGCGTCGGCCAGGATGTGCGCGATCCGGTCGCGGTCGGCGTCGGAGGCCCGCAGGTCGGCGGGCGCGGCAGGCTTCTTTTCCAGGTCCACGACAACCAGCATAGCGATTCGCGATAGATCGCGATAGTTGACAGTGAGCCTTACCTCACAGACACAGCCGGGGACGGAGGTCCTACGCTGGACAGCCGCGCTGCCAATTGGTCGCCAGCGCCGTCTGCCGAGTGAGGAATGACTGCCGTCATGCCAGAGTTTGCGTACACCGACCTGCTGCCCCTGGGCGAGGACACCACCCCCTACCGGCTGGTGACCTCGGAGGGCGTCTCGACCTTCGAGGCCGACGGCCGTACGTTCCTCAAGGTCGAGCCCGAGGCGCTGCGCAAGCTCGCCGAAGAGGCCATCCACGACATCCAGCACTTCCTGCGCCCCGCGCACCTCGCGCAGCTGCGCCGGATCATCGACGACCCCGAGGCCTCCTCGAACGACAAGTTCGTCGCGCTCGACCTCCTGAAGAACGCGAACATCGCGGCGGCCGGCGTCCTGCCGATGTGCCAGGACACGGGCACGGCGATCGTGATGGGCAAGCGCGGCCAGAACGTGCTGACGGAGGGCGCCGACGAGGCGGCCCTGTCGCGCGGCATCTACGACGCGTACACGCGCCTCAACCTGCGCTACTCGCAGATGGCCCCCCTCACCATGTGGGAGGAGAAGAACACCGGCTCGAACCTGCCCGCGCAGATCGAGCTGTACGCGACGGACGGCGGCGCGTACAAGTTCCTCTTCATGGCCAAGGGCGGCGGCTCGGCCAACAAGTCCTTCCTCTACCAGGAGACGAAGGCGGTCCTCAACGAGGCCTCCATGATGAAGTTCCTGGAGGAGAAGATCCGCTCGCTGGGCACCGCGGCCTGCCCGCCGTACCACCTGGCGATCGTGGTCGGCGGCACGTCGGCGGAGCACGCGCTCAAGACGGCGAAGTACGCCTCGGCCCACTACCTCGACGAGCTCCCCACCGAGGGCTCCCCGCTGGGCCACGGCTTCCGGGACCTCGACCTGGAGCAGCAGGTCTTCGAACTGACCCAGAAGATCGGCATCGGCGCGCAGTTCGGCGGCAAGTACTTCTGCCACGACGTGCGCGTCGTGCGCCTCCCGCGCCACGGCGCGTCGCTGCCGGTGGCCATCGCGGTCTCCTGCTCGGCGGACCGCCAGGCGACCGCGAAGATCACCGCGGAGGGCGTCTTCCTGGAGCAGCTGGAGCGCGACCCGGCCCGCTTCCTCCCGGAGACGACGGACGAGCACCTGGACGAGTCGGCGGACGTGGTGAAGATCGACCTCACCCAGCCGATGTCCGACATCCTGGCCACCCTCACCCGGTACCCGGTGAAGACGCGCCTGTCCCTGACCGGCCCGCTGGTGGTGGCGCGCGACATCGCGCACGCCAAGATCAAGGAGCTGCTGGACTCGGGCGCCCCGATGCCGCAGTACCTGAAGGACCACCCGGTCTACTACGCCGGGCCGGCGAAGACCCCCGAGGGCTACGCCTCGGGCTCCTTCGGCCCGACCACGGCCGGCCGCATGGACTCGTACGTCGAGCAGTTCCAGGCGGCGGGCGGCTCGATGGTCATGCTGGCCAAGGGCAACCGCTCGCAGCAGGTGACGGACGCGTGCGGCACGCACGGCGGCTTCTACCTCGGCTCGATCGGCGGCCCGGCGGCCCGCCTGGCGCAGGACTGCATCAAGAAGGTCGAGGTCCTGGAGTACGAGGAGCTCGGCATGGAGGCGGTCTGGAAGATCGAGGTCGAGGACTTCCCGGCGTTCATCGTCGTGGACGACAAGGGCAACGACTTCTTCCAGAACCCGGCCCCGGCCCCCACGTTCACCCACATCCCCGTCCGGGGCCCGGGCCTCGGCTGATCCCGGCGGCGCGGCCGCGGGGAGCCCCCGGGCTCCCCGCGGCGGGGCGATCAGTCCCCGGGGCGCTCGTGCGGCCGGCGCAGTACGAGGTCTCGTCCCACTTCGGCCGGCCGTCGATGATCCGCTGCCGGACCCGGCTCCGGCACGACGCGCACGGCCGGCTGTGCAATGTCACGGAGAATTCGGCCATCCGTGGTTGATGCGGTGCCGGGGGCCGTACCGCATCCGGTTAACGTCTGCTCCATGACGCAGACGCTCCCCACCGCCCGCGACGTGAAGGTCATCGCCCACCGCGGCGCCTCCCACGAGCACCCCGAGCACACCCTCGCCGCCTACCGCCAGGCCATCGACGACGGGGCCGACGCGCTGGAGTGCGACGTACGGCTGAGTGCCGACGGGCGGCTCGTGTGCGTGCACGACCGGCGGGTGGAGCGGACCTCCGACGGGCGCGGGACCGTCTCCGCCATGACGTACGAGGAGCTCGCCGGGCTCGACTTCGGCGGCTGGAAGGGCGAGGCGCACCGCGGGGCGCAGGTGCTGCTCTTCGAGGACCTGCTCAAGGAGGCGCTCGCCGCCGACCGGCCCGTCGGCCTGGCCGTCGAGACCAAGCACCCCACGCGCGCCGGCGGCCGCCTGGAGGCCGAGCTCGTACGGGTCCTCAAGGAGCACGGGCTCGCCGACGGCTCCGACGGCCGCGTCGAGGTGATGAGCTTCTCCCGCAACGCCCTGGTGCGGCTGAACCGGCTGGCTCCCGGGCTGCCCGCCGTGTACCTCATCGAGCGGCGGCTGCGGCCGGTGCGGCCGCCGTTCGCCGGGCACGCCGGTCCCGGCATCGACCTGGTGCGCAAGGACCCGGGGCTGGTGGCGCGGCTGAAGGCCAAGGGGCTGCGCGTGCGCGTGTGGACCGTCGACGAGCCGCGGGACATCGAGCTGTGCCTGCGCCTCGGCGTGGACACCCTGATCACCAATCGGCCGCGCGAGGTGCGGGAGTACCTGCGCTCCCGGTGAGCCGCGGGGGCACCCGGCCGGCCGGGCCGGCCGGGTGTGGGGGTTCGGACGGTGCGGGGCGGTTACGCGAAGCGCTGGGTCGCGGCGCCGTTGCAGGCCTGCAGGCGCAGCTGGTCGTGGGCGGCGGCCACGGTCAGGCACATGCCCGGGGCGGCCGCGGGGCGCAGGGTGGCGCCGTCGCGGACCCACTGCTGGTTCGCGCCGCCGTGGCAGTTCCAGATGATCAGGCCGGTCCCCGCGCCGTAGTGGGCGCCCGGGGCGTCCAGGCAGCGGTCGTGGGTGAGCTCGATGTGGACGGACTTCCTCGCGGAGTCGTACCACCAGCCCTGGTTGCGGCCGCCGTGGCAGTCCCAGCCGATGACCTTGGTCTCATTGGCGCTGGAGCCGCCGTTGGAGTCGAGGCAGTTGCCGGTCGCCTCGTTCTTCAGCGGCGCGTAGAGGGAGTCCCAGGCCCCGGCCTGCAGGACGGGCGTCCCGGTGCTCGCCGGGTCGGCGCAGGAGGCCTCGCGCAGGCCCGAGTCGTAGAGCTGCGTCAGGCAGGACGCGAACGCGCCGTGGCCCCGGTAGTTGGGGTGGAACGACTGGCGGGCGGTGTTCTCGTCCCACGGGAAGTGGTCCCCGAGGTCCAGGTAGAGCCCGCGGGCCCAGGTGTCCTCCATGCACACCTCGTGGCCCTGGAAGAGCCGCGAGTTGTCCAGGTAGACGGCCCCCGAGGCCAGCGCCGCCGCGCGCATGCCCTTCTCGAAGGCGGGCACCGCGTAATTCCGGCCCCAGGCGGCGTCGGAGTCGTAGCCGGCGCAGCCTCCGGGCAGCTTGCCGGGGAAGTTCGGGTTGTCGTAGAAGTCGGGGCCGATGGGGCTGGGGTAGCCCATCACGACGAGCTTGTAGTCGGAGTCCGCGTAGCCCGCGTCGCGCATGACCGTCCTGAGGTCGGCGACCGTCGCCTCGACCTTGGGCTTCAGGCCGTCCACGCGCGCCTGCCAGCCCGGCCCGTACTTGGGCTCGCAGGTGCCCTGGCTGAGCACCCAGCGGGTCACGCAGTCGGTCATGACCGGGCCGAACTGGAGGTCGTCGTTGGCGCCGGCGACGAGCAGCACCATCTTGATCTTCGTATTGCGCGCCTTGACGGCCAGGTTGTCGCTCTGCACCAGCTCGTCGGCGTACTGCTTGCCGCCTCCGATGCGGATGTTGCCGGTGTAGCCGCCGGAGCAGGCGACGTTGAAGGTCAGGTCGGCCGGGATGCCGGTGCGGTGGATCGCGGCGTCCGGCGAGCGGTGGCACTGGTTGTTCGGGGTGTTGGTCGCGGGATCGTAGTTGCCGACGCCCTCGCCCGAAATCTCGCTGTCCCCGAGCGAGATCAGGCCGGTCTTGCGCTCGCCCAGCGGGCGGATCGCCGGGTCACCGTAGATCTTGACGGCCTCCGCCGCGCGGATGGCCTCCAGTTCGGGCGAGAGCGGGGTGGCGGCCGGGCCGGACGCGGCGGAAGTGGCTGCCTGGGCCATGGGGGTGATGGCGGTGACGCCCCCGAGGGCGGCCGCGAACGCCGCGGCCGCGGCGACGGTAGATCTGAGCCCGGGTCTCGTGCGTACACGTGTCATGAACGTCTCCCCTGTCGGTGTTACCCACGGTATTTACTGGCCGGTAGGGGACTTGGGAACACTTCGAACAAGACAATTGCTCAACTTTTTGAGGAGGCAACGAACATGACCGACGATCAGAACCAGGCCGCCTACCGCGTCGAGCACGACTCGATGGGCGAGGTACGGGTCCCCGCGCACGCCAAATGGCGGGCCCAGACCCAGCGCGCGGTGGAGAACTTCCCCGTCTCCGGACAGCGCCTGGAGCGCGCCCACATCGAGGCGCTGGCCCTCGTCAAGGCGGCGGCCGCCGCGGTGAACGCGAAGCTGGGGGTGGTGGACGAGGACATCGCCGAAGCGATCCGGTCCGCCGCCTCCGAGGTGGCCGAGGGCCGCTGGGACGAGCACTTCCCGGTCGACGTGTTCCAGACCGGGTCCGGCACCTCGTCCAACATGAACACCAACGAGGTCATCGCCACCCTGGCCGGCGAGCGGCTCGGCCGCGAGGTCCACCCCAACGACCACGTCAACGCCTCGCAGAGCTCCAACGACGTCTTCCCCTCGTCCATCCACATCGCCGCGACCGCCGCTGTCACCCGCGAGCTGATCCCGGCCCTGGAGCACCTCGCCGCCGCCCTGGAGCGCAAGGCCGCCGAGTTCGCGGAGGTGGTCAAGGCGGGCCGGACCCACCTGATGGACGCCACCCCGGTGACCCTGGGCCAGGAGTTCGGCGGGTACGCCGCCCAGGTGCGCTACGGCGTCGAGCGGCTGCGCGCGGCCCTGCCCCGGCTCGCCGAACTGCCGCTGGGCGGGACCGCCGTGGGCACCGGGATCAACACCCCGCCCGGCTTCTCCGCCGCCGTCATCGCCGAGGTGGCCGCCGCGACCGGGCTGCCGCTGACCGAGGCCCGCAACCACTTCGAGGCCCAGGGGGCCCGGGACGCGCTGGTGGAGACCTCGGGGACGCTCCGTACGATCGCCGTCTCCCTGACCAAGATCTCCAACGATCTGCGCTGGATGGCCTCGGGGCCGCGCACGGGATTGGCCGAAATTAATCTGCCCGATCTCCAGCCGGGCTCCTCGATCATGCCCGGGAAGGTCAATCCGGTGGTCCCGGAGGCCGTACTCATGGTCGCCGCACAGGTGACCGGGAACGACACGACCGTCGCCGTGGCGGGCGCGGCCGGCAATTTCGAGCTCAATGTGATGCTCCCGGTGATGGCCAGGAACCTGCTGGAATCGATCCGGCTGCTCGGCAACGCGAGCCGCCTGCTGGCCGACCGGACGGTCGACGGGATCACCGCCAACGTGGCGCGGGCCAGGGAGTTCGCCGAGTCCTCCCCCTCCGTGGTGACACCGCTCAACCGGTACATCGGCTACGAGGAGGCGGCCAAGGTCGCCAAGAGGTCCCTCGCCGAACGGAAGACGATCAGGGAGGTCGTGCTGGAGTCCGGGTACGTGGACCGCGGCGACCTGACGCTGGAACAGCTGGACGAGGCCCTCGACGTCCTGCGCATGACCCGGCCCTGAAAACGTTTCCGGCCTGGGGCCGGATTCGGTCGTTTCCCGTCCCCGCGCACCTCCGTGACCTGCGCCGCAGCGGGCGCGGGGGGCCCAGCCCTAAGATCTGCGCATGACAGGTACCGGAGGCCGCGGGGGCGGCGACGCGCAGGGCACCCGCTGGCGGCCGGGTGAGCAGATCCTCTGGCGCTACCGCGACCACGCCCCGGGCCTGAAGGGCGCGGTCCACATCTGCCGCCCGGTGACGGTGGTGCAGGACACCGCCGAACTGCTGGCGGTGTGGATGGCCCCGGGCACCGAGTGCGTCAAGCCGGTGCTGGCCGACGGCACCTCCGTCCACGAGGAGCCGCTCGCCACCCGGTACACGGCGCCGCGCACCACCGCGCGGTCGCGCTGGTTCGGCGCCGGCGTGCTGAAGCTGGCCCGGCCCGGGGACCCGTGGTCGGTGTGGCTGTTCTGGGACCACGGCTGGCGGTTCAAGAGCTGGTACGTGAACCTCGAGGAGCCGCGCACCCGGTGGTCCGGCGGGGTCGACTCCGTGGACCACTTCCTGGACATCTCCGTCTACCCCGACCGTACGTGGAAGTGGCGTGACGAGGACGAGTTCGCGCAGGCCCAGCGGGCCGGTCTGATGGACGCCGAACAGGCCCGCCGGGTGCAGGTCGCGGGGCGGGCGGCGGTGGACGTGATCAAGGCCTGGGGGACCCCGTTCTCCGACGGCTGGCAGGACTGGCGGCCGGATCCCGCCTGGGGAGTTCCGGCCCTGCCCGAGGACTGGGACCGCACTCCGGCGCATATGACCTCATGAGACCCTTGATGCGCCCCCGGGGTTCAACCGTAAGATCTCCCTCCGCAGGTCGCGCGCGGGAGGCGCGCTGAGCCCCGAAGCAGTAAATGTCGTGCCGTACGCCGGACTTGACCGGAGGTCAACGCAGAGCGAGAGGTAACGAGCGGGACGCGGAACCGCGGGGCGGTGGTGTCCCCGCCGCTGAGCGGGTATACCGCGACTGACCGAGTTGAGTGCAGCGCACATCGAGCGCAAACGGACGGAATTCCACGCGTGACGGAGTACCCCACCTCGCAGGAGGGCCCGCCGCCTGCCGCGGCCGCCGCGACACCGGCCCCGGGCGGCCCCGGCATGCCCGCCGCCCCCGGCGGCTGTCCGGACGAGCTGGGCCACGGCAAGGCCCCCGTCCCCGCGGCCGAGGCCGTGCGCGGCTCGGCCGTGCCCGGCGACGACCCCGTCCGCTCGGACGTCCCGCGCCCGCGCGGCGAGGGCGTACCCGCCGCCCCGCAGGACGGCCCGCCCCGCCGCTCCCGCGCACGCGGTACGGCCTCCCAGGGCGCGGCCGGCCGCCGCGGCCGCGACGCCGAGGCGGCCCGGGGCGCCGTGCGCGACGCCGCGGCGGCGGGCGGGTCCCGTCGGCGCGACGGGGAGGCCGCGCGCAACGCCGTCCGCGGCGAGGACCCCGCCGACGTCCCCGCCGGCCGGCCCCACGAGGCCCGCGGCGGGGCGCAGGACCGCCCGGCGGCGATACCGGACGCCTCCCGCCCCCGCGAAACCGCAGCGGCCGCTGCCGGGACGGGCGCCGAAGGCGGGGAGGGCGCGGTCCTCGGCCGGGCCTACGAGGGCCGGGGCGGCCCGGACACGGCCGCGGGGACGGAGTACGGCCAGGGCGCCGGCCTGCCGGACGGCGGTGCCGGTGCGGCCGGCGGCGGGACGCAGGGGCCCGACGGCGGGGTGGCCCGGCGCGAGGGGGACCGGCTGCGGTTCGTCGGCGCCGCGACCCGGCGGATCGCCCGCGGCATCGACCTCGACGAGATCGTGCTCGGCCTGTGCCGGGCCACCGTGCCGACCTTCTCGGACGCCATCCTCGTCTACCTGCGCGATCCCCTCCCCGTGGGCGACGAGCGCCCCGTCGGCCCGGTCGTTTTAAGGCTGCGCCGCACCGACCGGCTCCGGCCGATCGACGATCTGACGGGAACCGAGGGCGCGGGGGCCCCCGGGGCCGCGGGCGAGCTCGACTTCAGCCAGCTGCCGCTGGTCGGCCCGCAGGGTGACCTGCCCGCGGCCGAGCTCTGCGAGATCCGCCCCGGCGGCGCCCTCGCCGAGGTGCTGCGCGGCGTACGGCCCGTCTTCGGGTCCGCCGCCGGGGCCAAGGACGCGCTGCCGGAGCTGCTCGGCTCGGAGCACCCCATACCGCGCGGCCAGCGGGCCATCCTCGCGCCGCTGCGCGGCCGCCGCCGCGTCATCGGCTCGGCGGTGTTCCTGCGCAGCCCCGAGCGGCCGGCGTTCGAGCAGAACGACCTGCTGGTCGCCGCCCAGCTGGCCACGCACACCGCGCTCGGCATCGACAAGGCGGTCCTGTACGGCCGCGAGGCGTACATCGCCGACGAGCTCCAGCGCACCATGCTGCCCGACAGCCTCCCCCAGCCCACCGGGGTGCGGCTCGCCTCGCGCTACCTGCCCGCCGCCGAGACGGCCCGGGTGGGCGGCGACTGGTACGACGCGATACCGCTGCCCGGCAGCCGCGTCGCGCTCGTCGTCGGCGACGTCATGGGCCACTCCATGACCTCCGCCGCGATCATGGGCCAGCTCCGCACCACCGCCCAGACGCTGGCGCAGCTGGACCTGCCGCCCGCCGAGGTCCTGCACCACCTGGACGAGCAGGCGCAGCGCCTGGGCTCCGACCGGATGGCCACCTGCCTGTACGCGGTCTACGACCCCGTCTCGCACCGGATCACCATCGCCAACGCCGGCCACCCGCCGCCCGTGCTCCTGCACCTGGGCGGCCGCGCCGAGGTGCTCCGCGTGCCCCCCGGCGCCCCCATCGGCGTCGGCGGCGTGGACTTCGAGGCCGTGGAGCTGGACGCGCCCGCCGGGGCCACCCTGCTGCTGTACACCGACGGGCTGGTCGAATCCCGGCTGCGCGACGTGTGGACGGGCATCGAGCAGCTCCGCGAGCGCCTGGCCACCACCGCCCAGCTGACCGGCCTGGACCACCCGCCGCCGCTGGAGGCGCTCTGCGACGACGTCCTGGACATGCTCGGCCCGGGCGACCGGGACGACGACATCGCGCTGCTCGCCGCCCGCTTCGACGGGATCGCGCCCAGCGACGTCGCGTACTGGTTCCTGGACCCGGAGGAGACCGCTCCGGGGCGGGCCCGCCGGTTCGCCCGCAGGGCGCTGACCCGGTGGGGCCTGGAGGAGCTCCAGGACTCCCTGGAGCTCCTGGTCAGCGAGGTGGTCACGAACGCCGTGCGGTACGCCGAACGGCCCGTGACCCTGCGCCTGTTGCGGACGGACGTCCTGCGCTGCGAGGTCGGCGACGACTCCCCGCAGCTGCCCCGCCAGCGCCGGGCGCGGGAGACCGACGAGGGCGGCCGCGGGCTGTTCCTGGTCAACCGGATGGCCCGGCGCTGGGGTGCGACCCGGCTGAGCAGCGGAAAGGTGGTCTGGTTCGAGCTCCCGCTGCCGGGAGCGGCCGACCGTCGCTGACCACGTCGAAACACCGCCGCCCCGCAGCGTGGATGCTGCGGGGCGGCGGTTTCGCGTTCACGGGGCGGGCGGGCCCGCTAGGGGATCGTGATCGGCGGACTCTTCGTCGGGTCCGGACTCTTCGTCGGGCTCTTGGTCGGGTCCGGGCTCTTGGTCGGGTCCGGGCTCTTCGTCGGGTCCGGGCTCTTCGTCGGGTCCTGGGTGCCCTTCGACGGCGAGACGGGCGCCGACGGCGTGTTGGCGGACGAGGAGCTCGACGAGGACGGCGAGCTGCTGCGGCTCGGCGCCTGCGAGGCGCCCATCTTGGCCTCGGAGAGGTCGAACTCGCCGGTGTCCACGCCCTTGAGCGCGGCCAGCGTGTACGCCTTCCAGATCTCGGCCGGGAAGCTGGAACCACCCGCTCGGCCACCGCCCGCGGTACCGGTCAGGGTGACCTGCTTGGCCGTTCCGGGCTCCTCGCCGAACATCGCGACGACGGTGACGAGCTCGGGGGTGTACCCGGTGAACCAGGCGGCCACGTTGGACTCGGTGGTACCGGTCTTGCCGGCGGCCTCGTACGCGGAGCTCTTCACGGCCTTGCCGGAACCGTCGTTGACGACGCCGGTGAGCACCTTGGTCACCGTGTCGGCGGTCTCGCGGGTGATGGCCTGCGAGCCCACGGACTCGACCGGCTTGAACTCGCGGGTGGCGTGCTTGGCGCTCTTGACGATCGTCGGGGTGATCTTCTTGCCGTGGTTGTCGAGGGTGGCGTAGACGCCCGCCATCTCCAGGGTGTTGGCGCTCATGGTGCCGAGCGACATGGCCGGCTTGTCGGCCGGCCAGCCTTCGCGGTCCTTCATGCCGAGCTCCAGCGCCGTCTTCTTCACGTTCGGCGGCTTCACGTCCACGATCATCTGGGCGTACACCGAGTTGACGGAGGAGTTGGTGGCCGCCTGGACGGTGAGGAAGGGGTCGCCGTAGTTCGCGTTGTCCTGGTTCTGCGGGGCGAACGGGGTGTCGCTGCCCACCACCGGGCGCTTGCTGGTGCCGTCGTAGAGCGCGTTCGGCGTGATCGGCTTGCCGTCCTGCGTCGTGGACTTGTTCTCCAGGGCGGAGGCGAGCACGACCGGCTTGAAGGTCGAGCCGGGCTGGAAGTCCTGGCGCAGGGCGTTGCTCGCCCAGTGGTCGGAGAGCCCGGTGCCGCCGTACATCGCGACGACCGCGCCGGTCTTCGGGTCCACGGAGGTGGCGCCGGCCTGCACGCTCGCGTCGACGGGCCGGTCCTTGCGGTCGAGCTTGGCCTCCAGCTCGTCCTGGACGGCCTTCTCCAGCGCGGCCTGCTTCTTGGGGTCGATGTTGAGGGTGATCTCCCAGCCGCCGGCCTGCAGCATCTGCGCGGTCATGCCGGTCTGCTTGCGCAGCTCCGCGTCGGCGGCCTGCTTCAGATAGCCCTTCTGGCCCTCCATGCCGGGGGCGGCCTTGGGCTTGATCGGCATCGGAAGCTGGAGCTGCTTGCGCTTCTCCGGGTCGAGCGCCTTCATCTCGACCATGTTGTCGAGCACGCCGTTGAAGCGGATCTTGACCAGGCGCGTGCCGTTCGGGCCCGCGGTCGCCAGGTCGTAGTCGCTGGGGGCCTGGAGGACGGCCGCGAGGTACGCGCCCTGTTCCAGGGTCAGCTTGTCGACGTCGACGCCGTAGTAGGCCTGGGCGGCGGCCTGGATGCCGTACGCGCCGCGCCCGAAGTAACTGGTGTTCAGGTACCCCTCGAGGATGTCGTCCTTCTTCATGCGCCGGTCGACCTTGAGGGAGATCACGAGCTCCTTGAGCTTGCGCGTCGCCGTCTGGTCCTGGTTCAGGTAGAAGTTCTTGACGTACTGCTGGGTGATCGTCGAACCGCCGGCCTTGCCCTTGCCGGTGGCCGTGTTGAACAGGCCTCGGGCGATGCCGAGGAAGTCGACGCCCTGGTCCTGGTAGAAGGACTTGTTCTCGATGGCGATGAAGCCGGTCTTGACGTCCTTGGGCACCCGGCTGATCGGCACGATCTCGCGGTTCATCTTGCCGTCGCGCGCCATGATCGAGCCGTCCGCGTACTTGTAGACGTTGCTCTGCTTGATGGCGTCGGCGTTCGGGTCGGGCTCGTCCACGTAGAAGTAGAGGGCCACGAGTGCGCCCATGCCGAGCAGGATGATCCCGAAGAAGGCCCCGAGGATCTTCTTCCATGTGAAGAAGCGACGTATGCCGGTCCGCTTGCCGGCACGCCCCTTCCCGGTGGCGCGCCCGCGCGGCGCCCGTCGCGCACTGCGCTGCTGCGCCTTACGCGCTTCTGCTCGGCCCATCGCTCCCGCTCCGCTCGATTACCCCCCCGACGTCAGCTCAGAAAGCTAACACCGCAGGTTGTGACAAAGGTTGACCAACCTTGGCCAATACCGGTCAATTCGGACGTGAGAATCAGCACCCACATCAAGGGAACCGACGCGCGGCAAGCCCGTAGGGTTGCGGCGGCCCTAAAAAGTGATATCACTTTGCTAAGCGGCTCGACTGGCCGCGACCGAGCAAATGGGGGCAGACGATGACGAACACGGCGACCGTCGGCGGCGACGTACGGGAGTTCACGGCGCGCAGCCTGGGCGGTGGACTGGCTTTGCTGCTGGGGCTGTTGGGGGTGGCGGCCGGTGCCGGACTGATCGCTCTCGGCGCTGCCGCCGAGGGCTCGACGGCACACGTGTCCCTGATCGTGCTCGGCATCCTCCTGATCGCCGCCTCGGCCTTCGCGATGGGCGGGCTGAACATGGTGGCTCCGGGCGAGGCCCGCGTGGTCCAGCTGTTCGGCCGCTACCGGGGGACGATCCGCACGGACGGCCTGCGCTGGGTCAACCCGCTCACCTCACGGGAGAAGATCTCCACCCGGGTCCGCAACCACGAGACGGCCGTCCTGAAGGTCAACGACGCCTACGGCAACCCGATCGAGCTGGCGGCCGTCGTGGTGTGGCGGGTGGAGGACACCGCGCGGGCGACGTTCGAGGTGGAGGACTTCACGCAGTTCGTCGAGACCCAGACCGAGGCGGCGGTCCGGCACATCGCGATCGAGTACCCCTACGACGCCCACGACGAGGGCGGGCTCTCGCTGCGCGGCAACGCCGAGGAGATCACCGAGAAGCTGGCGCTCGAACTGCACGCACGGGTGGAGGCGGCCGGCGTGCGGATCATAGAGTCCCGCTTCACGCATCTCGCGTACGCTCCGGAGATCGCCTCCGCGATGCTGCAGCGCCAGCAGGCGGGCGCGGTCGTGGCGGCCCGCAAGCAGATCGTGGAAGGGGCGGTGGGCATGGTCGAACTGGCCCTGACCCGACTGGCGGAGCAGGACATCGTGGACCTCGACCCGGAGCGCAAGGCCGCCATGGTGTCGAACCTGATGGTGGTCCTGTGCGGCGACCGGGCCGCCCAGCCGGTCGTCAACACGGGCACGCTCTACCAGTGAGCCCCGCCGGCGAACCGCAGGAGCCCGAGGCGGGCGAGGGCCGGGAACGGCCGGCCGCGCGGACGGGGCGGCAGGCACGCAAGCAGGTGCTGCTGCGGCTCGACCCGCAGGTGTACGACGCCCTCGCCCGCTGGGCGGGCGAGGAGCTGCGCAGCGCCAACGCGCAGATCGAGTTCCTGCTGCGGCGGGCCCTGTCCGAGGCGGGCCGCCTCCCGGGCGGCGCCGCCCCGATCCCCCCGCGCGGCCGCCCGCGCGTCCCGCCCGAAGCCTGACGCCCGCCCCGCGGGGTCCGTCCTACTCGGCCGGCCACACCGGGAGCGGGCGTACGGCCTCGCGCAGGGCCCCCGCGATGGCCCGGAACTCCTCCTGGCGGGCCGTGCCCGTCCGCATGGCCAGCGCGATCCGCCGCGAGGGCGCGGGCTCGGCGAAGTACCCGGTGGCCAGGTACTCGTTGCGGGCGGTCTCCAGCCGCAGCGCGGTGCGCGGCAGCAGGGTCACGCCCAGTCCCCCGGCGACCAGCTGTACGAGGGTGGAGAGCCCGGCGGCGGTCGTGGTGACGGCCGCGCCGTCGGGTCGGCCCGCCTCGCGGCAGATGTCCAGGGCCTGGTCGCGCAGGCAGTGCCCCTCGTCGAGCAACAGGAGCTGCAGGTCCCGCAGTTCCTCGCGCGGAATGTCCCGGCGCCCGGCGAGCGGGTGCTCCCGGGGCGCGAGGAGGACGAAGTCCTCGTCGAAGACGGGCAGTTCGGTGACCCCGGGAACGCCGAGCGGCACGGCGAGCAGCAGCAGGTCGAGCCGCCCGCCGGCCAGCCCCTCCAGCAGGGAGGAGGTCTGCTCCTCGTGGACCTGGAGGTCCATCCGCGGGTAGCGGCGGTGGAAGAGTCCGAGCACGGTCGGCAGCAGGTACGGGGCCACCGTGGGGATCACCCCGAGCCGCAGGATCCCGGTGAAGGGGGCCCGTACGGCCTCGGCCTCCTCCAGCAGCCCGCCCATGGCGTCGAGGACCGCCTTGGCCCGGGCCGCGATCCGCTCGCCCGCCGGGGAGAGCAGCACCTTGCGGGTGGTGCGCTCCAGCAGCTGGACGCCGAGGGCCTCCTCCAGTGCGGAGACGGCGCCCGAGAGCGCCGGCTGGCTCATCCCGATCGCCGCGGCGGCGTCCCGGAAGTGCAGGTGTTCGGCGACGGCGGCGAACGCGCGCAGCTGCGCGAGCGTCGCCTGCTTCGCTCCCCTGTTGCCGACGGCCACTGACAGGTACCTCCGATCACCGGCCACCAGACTAGCTCCGGCCCCCTCCGCCCGGTCCCGCGCGCTGCGCGCAGCCCGTGGGTGCGTGAGAGTGGAGGTAGGGCGAGAAGGGCGCGGCCACGCCTTCGCCCGGGAGGCAGCCATGATGATCAAGCGCGTTCGCATCGGCGTCCTGGCCGCACTGGCGGCCTCGCCGCTGGTCCTGGGGCCGACGGTGCTGGCCCACCCCGCGGCGGCGGCACCCGCGGCCGGCACCTGCAGCGTCACGAAGGGGTACGCCCCACCACCGAACAACTGGGCGATCAACGGCAGCGGATTCACCGGGACCAGCGTCGAGGTCAAGGGTGACAGCGGCTACAGCAACCCTTCCGCCAAGGTCACCGGCGGCAGCGTGCGCGAGGGGAGCGTGCCCCAGGGCCACTACACCGTCGGGGGCGTCGCGTGCACGGGCGGGGAGGACCCCGCCAAGGAAGGCACGGGCACGGGTACGGACACGGGTGCGAACGCGAAGGCCGAGTACGACAAGGGCTACCAGAAGGGCTTCCAGACGATCAGGGGGAACTGCAGCGCCAAACCGCCGCAGACCCTGGGCGAGGTCGACCCCAACTGGCAGAAGGGCTACGACAACGGCGCGGCACTGGCCGCCAAGTCGTTCTGCGGCGACAAGACGGACGGACAGACCGGCACCTCCGAGCACGACAAGGGCTACAAGCTCGGCTACGAGTCCACCAAGGCCACCTGCAAGACCACCCCGCCGGCGACCGCCGTGGCACCCGACCCCGAATGGACCCGCGGCTACGGCGAGGGCGCCGCGAAGGCTCTGGACGAGTTCTGCAAGTAGGTGTCACCCGAAGATCGACAGAGATCACCCTCCGTCGCTCTTTGCCCGAACGGACACATTGATAGGGAAGCCTGATCAGCACGACCACCCTTTGCGATTTCCGCGATCAATGCTGCCTGTGCCAGCATGTGAGACACGTCCAACCCCTCAGGGAAAGCCCCAAAAGGGACTACTTTCCCATCTCGCAAGGAGAGCACGTGCTCACTGTCGGTGACAAGTTCCCCACCTACGATCTGACCGCCTGCGTCTCGCTCGAAGCCGGCAGCGAGTTCGCCCAGATCGACCACAAGACCTACGAGGGCAAGTGGCGCGTGGTGTTCTTCTGGCCGAAGGACTTCACCTTCGTCTGCCCGACCGAGATCGCCGCCTTCGGCAAGCTGAACGAGGAGTTCCAGGACCGCGACGCCCAGATCCTCGGCGTCTCCGGCGACTCCGAGTTCGTCCACCACGCCTGGCGCAAGGACCACGCCGACCTGCGTGACCTGCCCTTCCCGATGCTGGCCGACTCCAAGCACGAGCTCATGCAGGCCTGTGGCGTGCAGGGCGAGGACGGCTTCGCGCAGCGCGCCGTGTTCATCGTCGACCAGAACAACGAGATCCAGTTCACGATGGTGACCGCCGGCTCCGTGGGCCGTAACCCCAAGGAGGTCCTGCGGGTCCTCGACGCCCTGCAGACCGACGAGCTGTGCCCCTGCAACTGGAACAAGGGCGAGGGCACCCTGGACGCCGGCGCGCTGCTGGCCGGTGAGTGACGGATGTCCCTCGACTCCCTCAAGTCCGCCATACCGGACTTCGCCAAGGACCTGAAGCTGAACCTCGGCTCGGTCATCGGCAACCAGGACACCCTCTCGCAGCAGCAGCTGTGGGGCACCGTCCTGTCCTGCGCGATCGCCGCCCGCTCCCCTCGCGTCCTGCGTGAGCTGGAGCCGGAGGCGAAGGCGGCCCTGTCGCCGGAGGCGTACGCCGCCGCCAAGTCCGCGGCCGCGATCATGGCGATGAACAACGTCTTCTACCGCACCCGCCACCTGCTCTCCGACCCGGAGTACGGCACGCTGCGCGCGGGCCTGCGGATGAACGTCATCGGCAACCCGGGCGTGGAGAAGGTCGACTTCGAGCTGTGGTCGCTCGCCGTCTCCGCGATCAACGGCTGCGGCCAGTGCCTGGACTCGCACGAGCAGGTCCTGCGCAAGGCCGGAGTCGACCGCGAGACGGTCCAGGAGGCCTTCAAGGTCGCCTCGGTGATCCAGGCCGTCGCGGTCACCCTCGACGCCGAGGCCGCCCTCGCCGCCGAGTAGTGGCCCCTTCGTAGCCGCGGTACGCACCCTGCGCACCGCCGTACGGGCTCCAGGGCCCCCGCAGCCGCTCCCCGGCCGCGGGGGCCCTGCCGTTACCTGCGCAGGGCCGCCATCAGGGTGCGCATGTCCTCGATCATCGCCGCCTGGACGGCGGCCTCGTCCGGATCCGGGGTGTCGGGTCCTCCGTACCACTGGACGGTGAGGCTGAAGGCGGCGCCCCCGTCGAGCACTTCGAGCCGTGAGCCGCCGACCCTGCGGGTGAGCAGCGCCCGCTCGCCGAGCCCGGGTACCTGCTCCACCTCGCCGCCCGAACTCGCCATGGCCCCTCGGCCGCCGAGGTCGGTGGGCCCGGCGCCGAACTCCGCGCGGGGATCGGCCTTCTTGTGCAGCTCGACCAGCACCTCGGCCTCGTACGACAGGCGGTCGTCGACGTAAGGTGCGCCGTACGAGCAGTACGCCCAGTCGAGCGCGGGGTGCTCCTCGTGGCGCGCGTAGCCCCCCGCGAGCTGCGTGGTGGACGCGGAGACCGCGGTCAGCTTCACCTTGCACAGGTCGTCGGCGTGCCGGTACGCGATCCGCGGCGCGCGGTCGCCGAAACGATCCTGCGCCGCCAGCGCACCGGCCCACACGGCCGAGGCCAGTACGGCCCCGCCCAGCGCCCACAACCAGGCCCTGCGAGGTCCCCGTACGCGCTCACGCGGGCCCTCGGGCTCCTGGGCCGCCGCGGCCGACCGGCCGCTCTCCCACTCCCCGTCGAGCTCAGGCTCGCTGATCACTTCCGGCCTCCCGCGCCGCCTGCTCGAACGCCGTCGAGCCGTGCGGGCCCGGACCGATCGCCGCGGCGCCGTGCAGGAGCTGGTCCCGGGAGTAGGCCCTCAGGTAGACGACCACCGTGTTGGTGACGGCGACCAGCGGGACCGCGACCACCGCTCCGCCGATGCCCGCGACCATGCCGCCCGCGGCCACCGACAGCACCACCGCGAGCGGGTGCACCCGTACCGCCCGGCCCAGGATGAAGGGCTGCAGCACGTGCCCTTCGATCTGCTGCACCGCCAGTACGACGGCCAGCACCAGCAGCGCGGTCCACGGCCCCTGGGTCACCAGGGCGACGACCACCGCGAGGGCGCCGGAGACCACCGCGCCGACGAGCGGGATGAACGCGAACAGGAAGATGAAGACGGCCAGCGGCACCGCCATCGGCACCTTCAGGAAGTAGATGCCGAGGCCGATGAAGATGGCGTCGATGAGCGCGACGAGCACCGTGCCGCGCACGTACGCCGTCAGCGTGCGCCAGGCACGCGGTCCGGCGCCCGCGACTCCGGGGCGGGCGGTGGCCGGGACCAGGCCGAGCACCCAGGTCCAGATGCGCTTGCCGTCGTAGAGCAGGAAGAGCGTCGAGAACATCGCGAGCAGGATGCCCGTGAGCACCTCGACGAGCACCGTCACGCCCTGCAGGCCGGCGGAGGTGATCTGCTCGGTGTTGGTGCCGATGGTCTCGCTGAGGTTCTTCGCGATGTCGTTGATCTGCTTCTCGGTCACGTGGAACGGACTGTCCAGTGCCCAGGTCTTGAGCTCGTTGATGCCCTCGCGGACCCGGTTGGAGAGGTCGTCGAGGTTCTCCATGACCTGCCAGACCACGAACCAGCCGACGAGCCCGATGACCACGAAGCCGAGGACCGCGGTGACGGCGGTGGCGAGCCCGCGCGGCAGGCCGAGGCGGCGCAGCCGGACCACGAAGGGCTGGAGCAGGGCGGTGACGAGCAGGGCCGCGGCGAAGGCGAGGACGACCAGGCGGACTTCGCTGATCACCTTCATGACGACCCAGAGCATCCCGGCGAGCAGCAGCAGCCGCCAGCTGACCTCGGCCGCGACCCGCATGCCCCACGGGACGACGCTCACCGGGTCGGGGCGGCCGCGCAGGGCGGGCGGGTGCGGGACGTGGCCGGGGTGCTCGGCGGG
Source organism: Streptomyces sp. NPDC001903 (assembly GCF_042891345.1). Taxonomy (NCBI): domain Bacteria; kingdom Bacillati; phylum Actinomycetota; class Actinomycetes; order Kitasatosporales; family Streptomycetaceae; genus Streptomyces; species Streptomyces sp. NPDC001903. The sequence continues at coordinate 103,234 of NZ_JBIASZ010000001.1, read as the reverse complement.
CGTGCCGGGCTCCTGGGCGGGGGCCGTAGCCGCCGGGGCGGCTGCGGCCGCGCCGGCGCCCGTACCCGCGCTCGAAGGGGCGGCGCCGGAGGCACCGGGCGGGACCGCGGCCGCGCCGATGGTCTCCGCCTCGACCTCGGCACGCCGTGCCTGGAGCCTCGCCTCCATGCGGCTCAGCCTGTTCCCGAGCCGGCCGAGCCAGCCTGCCCTCTTCGCCATGTCTTTCCCTTCCCCCCGCCCGTGGACCACCTCGAAAGACCGTACACGCGAGGAGCCCCGCACCGTAGGACGGTGCGGGGCTCTTCGAAGTTGAGCGGAGTCGGGCTCTAGTACCAGCCGTTGGCCTGGTGGAAGCTCCAGGCTGCGCACGGGCTGTGGTACCGCTCGTTCATGTAGTTGAGGCCCCACTGGATCTGGGTGGCCGGGTTGGTCCGCCAGTCGTCGGCGACCGAGGACATCTTCGAACCCGGGAGCGCCTGGACCAGACCGTACGCGCCCGAGGACGAGTTCACGGCCTTGTAGTTCCAGGTGGACTCCTCGTTGATGATGTTCGAGAAGCACTGGAACTGGCCGGCCGGGACGATCTGCCGGGCGATGTCCTTGACCTGGGCCACCGTGTAGGAGCTCTGGACGGCGAAGTCGCCGGCGCTGCGCGCTGCGGAGCGGGAGGCGATCTGCTCCTTCTCCTCGCGGTCCTTCTTCGCCTTCTCGTCGGCTGCCTTCTGCGCCTCGGCCTTCTTGGACTTGGCGTCCTCGGCGGCCTGGATGCGGGCGGCTTCCTCGGCGACACGCTTGGCGTCGGTGTCGGCGCCCTGGGCGATGGCGTCGGCCTGCTGCGTCAGGGACGCGTTCTGGACCTGCGCCTGCTCGCCGACCGGGATGTCGGTGAGGAGGGTCGCCCCGGACGCGGTGGTCTCGAGATCGTTCGAGGCGGGGTCGCCAGTGGCAACGCCCACGACTGCGCCAACGGTGGTGACTGCGGTGGCCGAAGCCACTGCGAATCCCCGGACCGAGATCCGGCTCACACGGTGTCCTTCCAGCAGCGTCCGCAGTGACCGGGCGGGCGCAATAGTGCCCCTCGACACTGGCCTCCGTGGTGCTGTGATCACTGGAGGCGCGGGCCCGTGGGCAACTCCCTTGCGGGGGCTGCCGCGTGAAGACTCGGGCGGCATACGGCGAACGGCTCTGGAGTTGTGGTGCTGCGCGCACCTCCCGTTGCGGTAACGGGAGATACAGGTGTGCCGTATGCGGGGCCTGACGGAAAACAGACTCTGCCGGACCCCGACACCGCAAGGCAATTCTCCGTTGCGTGTGAAAGGTCACACCTGGCATGTTGCCGTTGGTTTCCTCAAAGGGCTGTGCAGCGCGACGCCGCCCGGCTAGGCTCTCGGGCCTTTGCCGGGCGGCGCCAACTCGCTTTCCCGCTATGGGGTTTTTGCCCCCGTGTACGGCTACAGCGACTCGAGCATCTCGGTCACCAGGGCGGCGATCGGGGAGCGCTCGGAGCGGTTGAGCGTGACGTGCGCGAAGAGCGGATGCCCCTTCAGCTTCTCAACGACGGCGACCACTCCGTCGTACCGGCCGACCCGCAGATTGTCCCGCTGGGCGACATCATGGGTCAGAACGACCCGCGAATTCGCACCGATCCGGGACAGAACGGTCAGAAGGACATTGCGCTCCAGCGACTGCGCCTCGTCCACGATCACGAAGGCGTCGTGCAGCGAGCGCCCGCGGATGTGCGTGAGCGGCAGGACCTCCAGCATCCCCCGGTTCAGCACCTCCTCGATGACCTCGCGCCCGGCCACCGCCGAGAGGGTGTCGAAGACCGCCTGCGCCCAGGGGCTCATCTTCTCGGACGCGTCCCCGGGCAGGTAGCCGAGATCCTGGCCGCCCACCGCGTACAGCGGCCGGAAGACCATCACCTTCTGGTGCTGCCTGCGCTCCAGCACCGCCTCCAGGCCCGCGCACAGCGCCAGCGCCGACTTTCCGGTGCCGGCCCGGCCGCCCATGGAGATGATGCCGATCTCCGGGTCGAGCAGCAGGTCCAGGGCGATGCGCTGCTCGGCGCTGCGGCCGTGCAGCCCGAAGGCCTCGCGGTCGCCCCGTACGAGCCTCACGTTGCCGTCCGGCGTGACCCGGCCCAGCGCCTTGCCGCGTTCGGACTGGAGGACCAGTCCCGTGTGAACGGGCAGTTCGGCGGCCTCCGGCACGTACAGCCGCTCCTCGGAGTAGAGCAGGTCGATCTGCTCCCCGGACAGCGCGAGCTCGCTCATGCCGGTCCAGCCGGCATCGGTGATCGCGAGCTCCGCCCGGTACTCCTCGGCGAGCAGCCCCACGGAGGAGGCCTTGATGCGCAGCGGGAGATCCTTCGAGACGACCGTGACGTCGTAGCCCTCGGCCTGGAGGTTGCGGGCGACGGCGAGGATCCGCGAGTCGTTGTCCCCCAACCGGAAGCCGGCCGGCAGGACACCGGGGTCGGAGTGGTTGAGCTCGACACGGAGGGTGCCGCCGAGATCGCCCAACGGGATGGGGGCGTCGAGGCGACCGTAGCGAACCCGGAAGTCGTCGAGCAGGCGCAGGGCCTGACGGGCGAAGTAGCCGAGTTCGGGATGGTGCCTCTTTGCCTCCAGCTCGGTGATCACCACGATCGGGAGCACGACCTCGTGCTCGTCGAAGCGCGTGATCGCGTTGGGGTCTGCCAGCAGGACGCTGGTGTCGAGGACGTAGGTCCGCCTGTCGGGCAGGCGGCGCTTTGTGCTGGTCACCACGGAAGGACGTACCCCCTCGGAAGAGGTCGGGCCATGAAGACCGGACCGGTCATCGGCACCCCTGCGGGGCCGATTTCCGGCCCTCCCACTCCGTCCGTGCGAACCGCACGTGCGTCCTGGTGCAAAGGGCCTCCCGGGCGGACGACCCCATGTCGCCCGCTGAGACTCGACACCCGTGGATCGGGCATCGACCTGAAAGGGATATTCCCCGATCAGGCCCGGCCATGCCATGGCATATGACGGACGCTCGGTGAATCCCTGGTGAAGGCCTTGCAGGGGGGACGGCCGGGGCCGAGGGGGCGTCAGCCCGCCCGGGCGTCAGGCCCCGTAGCGCCGGTGGCGGGCGGCGTAATCGCGCAGGGCCCGGAGGAAGTCGACCTTGCGGAAGGCCGGCCAGAACACCTCGCAGAAGTAGTACTCGGAATGCGCGCTCTGCCACAGCATGAATCCGGACAGCCGCTGCTCTCCGCTGGTGCGGATCACCAGGTCCGGGTCGGGCTGGCCGCGCGTGTAGAGGTGCTCGGCGATGTGGTCGATGTCGAGGATCTCGGCGAGCTCCTCGAAGGAGGTGCCCTTCTCCGCGTGCTCCAACAGCAGCGAGCGGACCGCGTCGGCGATCTCCTGGCGGCCGCCGTAGCCGACGGCGACGTTGACCAGTATCCCGTCCACGTCGTGGGTGGCCTGCTCGGCCTCCTTGAGCACGGACTGGGTCTGCGCGGGCAGGATGTCGAGGTTGCCCACGTGGTGGACGCGCCAGCGGCCGTCCGCGGCGAGGCCCCGGACGGTGTTCTCGATGATGTTGAGCAGCGGGCGGAGCTCGACCTCCGGCCGGTCCAGGTTGTCCGTGGACAGCATCCACAGGGTGACGACCTCGACGTCCGTCTCGGTGCACCATCCCAGCATCTCGGAGATCTTGTCGGCCCCCGCCTGGTGGCCCTGCTCCGTCGTGCCCCCGGACGCCTTCGCCCAGCGCCTGTTCCCGTCCAGGATCACGCCGATGTGCTTGGGCGACGCGTCATGGTCGAGGCGGCCTTCCACCCGGCGTGCGTAGAGCCTGTACACCAGGTCGCGCAGCTTCACGATCTTCCAGCCCCTCCGTGCAATGCCCCCGTGCGAATTGCGGTCCCTCCCCCGAGTCCGCCACATTACTGCGCGGCGGGATCGGGTACCCAACTCGGTCTGTCACAAGTCCGTGATAGGGAGGACAACGTGACTGATAACAATCCCTATCGGGCAGAGCCCTCGCGCTACGACTCCATGGAGTACCGGCGCACCGGCCACAGCGGCCTCAAGCTCCCCGCCATCTCCCTCGGCCTCTGGCACAACTTCGGCGACGACAAGTCCCTGGAGTCCCAGCGGGCGATCCTCCGCCGCGCCTTCGACCTCGGGGTCACCCACTTCGACCTGGCGAACAACTACGGCCCGCCCCCCGGCTCGGCCGAGCTCAACTTCGGGAAGATCTTCGCGCAGGACTTCGCCTCCTACCGCGACCAGCTGATCCTCTCCACCAAGGCCGGCTACTTCATGCACGAGGGGCCGTACGGCGAGTGGGGCAGCCGCAAGTACCTCATGAGCTCGCTCGACGCCTCGCTGAAGCGCATGGGCGTGGACTACGTCGACATCTTCTACTCGCACCGCTTCGATCCGGAGACCCCGCTGGAGGAGACCATGGGCGCGCTCGCGTCCGCGGTCCAGCAGGGCAAGGCGCTGTACGTGGGCGTGTCCTCGTACACGGCCGCGCAGACGGCCGAGGCGGCGCGGATCCTGCGCGAGATGGGCGTCCGCCCGCTCATCCACCAGCCCTCGTACTCCATGATCAACCGCTGGACGGAGGAGGACGGGCTGCTGGACACCCTGGAGGAGGCCGGCATGGGCTGCATCTCCTTCGCGCCGCTCGCGCAGGGGCTGCTGACCGGCAAGTACCTGAAGGGCATCCCGGAGGACTCCCGGGCGGCCGCGGGCAAGTCCCTGAACCCGGACCTGCTGTCCGAGGACGTGGTCCGCCGCCTCGCCGGACTGAACGAGATCGCGGCGCGCCGCGGGCAGTCGCTGGCGCAGCTGGCGCTGAACTGGGTGCTCCGGGACGAGCGGATGACCTCGGCGCTGATCGGCGCTTCGAGCGTGTCCCAGCTGGAGCAGAACGTGGCCGCACTGGGCGGCGCGCCGCTGTCGGACGAGGAGTTGAAGGAGATCGACTCCTTCGCGGTGTCCACCCCCGGCACGAACATCTGGGCCCAGCGCGGCTGACCTGCGCTTTTGGGGGCGGGATGGTGGAAACAAAAAACGGGCCGGTCCGTGGGGGGGATACGGACCGGCCCGAGGGGGGGGTTCCACCATAACCCTTCGTAAAGCCTGATGCGTGCATCGGCGCAAGATGATTACGCTCCGAAACCACCCAGCAGCACTCCGGTGAGGGCTCCGGCGGCCATGAAGGGGCCGAACGGGAACGCCGTCCGGCGGCCCGCGGAGCCCCTCAGCACAAGGGCGAGCCCGTACAGGGCGCCGTAGAGGAAGCCGAGGAAGGCTCCGACGGCCCATACCCCCCAGCCGTACCACCCAAGAGTGACCCCGAGCGCGAGCGCCAGCTTGACGTCGCCGAAGCCCAGGCCGGCGGGGTTGAGGAGGAAGAGCAGGAGGTACGTTCCCGCGAGCGCGCCCCCGCCCGCCAGCGCCCCGGTCCAGGACCCCGCGGCGCCGGGTGCGAGGGCCGCGGCGCCCAGCCCGGCGGCGAGGACTGCGGCCAGGGGCAGGGTCAGTACGTCGGGCAGCCGGTGCACCGCGAGGTCCACGACCGCGAGCAGGAGCAGTACGGGCGCCACGGCGACGAACACGGCCCCTTCGGGCCGCCCCCCGACGGCTGCGCCCACCACCCCGCACAGCATGCCGGCGATGCCGGCGGTCCACGCGAGGGGAACCCCGTACCGGTGCGGCGTCCCGGCGCGGCAGCGGGGCGGGCCCAGCCAGCCGGGGAGGGGGTGGCCGCGCGGGCAGGAATCGCGCCACGCGGCGTCCGGCTCGACCGACAGGCGGTACGCGACGCGCGGCAGCAGCAGCCCCGCGGCCGCTCCGTAGGCGACCGCGGCGGCGGTGATCACGAACAGGCCCATCCGCCGACCGTAGGCGCAGACTCCGGCACCGGCATGGGCCCGGGGGCCCAACCGCCCCTACCCTGCCGCCATGACCACCAGCAACGGCCTCCTGCGGCCCGGGCCCGGCCTGCCGGCGGTGCCCCTGGAGATCGCGGCCTCCTACCGCGCGCGCACCCGGGGGCTCCTGGGCCGCGACGGCATCCCGGGCGCCGCCCTGCTCCTCACCCCGGCCGGGAGCGTGCACACGTTCCGGATGCGGTTCGCGATCGACGTGGCGTACCTCGACCGCCGCCTGCGCGTCATCGCCCTGGCCACCATGGCCCCGAACCGCCTCGGCCTCCCCCGGCTCCGCTCCCGGCACGTCCTGGAGGCCGAGGCGGGCGCCATGGCCGCCTGGGGCCTGCGGGTCGGCTCCCTGCTGCACATCGAGGGCCCGGACGGCCTGATCCGTCTCGGCGGCAACTAGGCCGTGTCTTTCGGATCATGCCGGGCCCGGCATGATCCGAAAGACACGGCCTAGGCGCTGTGCGGGGACGGCGGTAGGTTGGGGCGGTTGAGCTGGGGTCTCAGGGGAGCGGCATGACGGAGAACGCGCGGATCAAGGCGCTGGAGCAGATCATGCCGGCGACGCACGGCGCCGACGAGGACATCGACTGGCCGGCGGCGGAAGCCACCTGGCGCACCCGGTTCCCGGCGGATTTCATCGCCTTCATGGGCCGCTTCGGCGCGGGCTCCATCAACGGCGAGGCCAGCATCCTCCTGCCCCTGCCCAAGCCCGGCCTGCAGTGGGACCCGGCCGAGATGGCCGAGGAGACCGCCAACGCCCGCCAGCTCTGGGAGGCGGAGGGCGGCCGGGCGGCCTTCGGCGTCGACCCCGAGTCGATCATCGCGTGGGGCGTCACCGGCGGCTCCGACATCCTCTGCTGGCTCACCACCGACCCCGATCCGGACCGCTGGCCCGTCCTGGTGGTCGGCCGGCACACCGCGGACGCCTTCGCGGTGTACCCGTACGGCATGGCGGAGTTCCTGTACCGGCTCTGCTCCGACGAGTTCGACGTGAGCCCGGTCAGCATCACCTTCTGGGACGGCGGCCATCTCAGCTTCGTGCACTGGCGCAAGGCCCAGCGCCGCTGGCAGGAGGGCCGCAATCCCGAGACGGGCGAGCCCGACCCGTACGCCGGCGAGTTCGCCGACTGAGGACCCGGGCTACGGCCCGCTGACCTGATCCGGACCCCCGAACCGTTCCGCCGCCCCAATGGGCCGGAATCGGGCCATTCGGCATGTCTACGCGCGTCCGATTTGTTGATCACATATCGGAAAACACCAGCCGGAAAAGCCGAACTTGGAGCATTGACCACAAGTTCCGACCCAATGGAATCAATCGCCCCCACACAGGAGAGAATTCCGGCCAACGGGCCACGGATGGACACCCCAGCCCGGAGCAACTCATAAGTAGTAACGGGACTCAAAAGAAATTCAGGGGAACACACCCGTGCAACGAAGAATCTTCGGCCCGAGTGCGACCGCAGTGGTGCTCGGTCTGCTGATCCCACTGTCCGGATGCGGCGATTCAGACAACAGCGCAGGTGACAGCGGCACACTCCGCCTCGTCGCCGCGGAATACGGGGACAATCAGGCCACCAGTTCCAAAGCCTTCTGGGACAAGGTGACGGCGGATTTCACCAGCGCCAACCCCGGCCTCAAGGTCGAGGTCCAGCTCCTGCCCTGGGCCGACATCGACCGCGAAGTCTCCCGCATGGTCAAGGCCGGCAATGCGCCGGACATGGCCCTCATGGGCTCGTACTCGGACTTCGCGGCGCAGGACAAGCTCTATTCCGCCGACGAACTCCTCTCGGTCACCGCCGAGGCGAACTTCCTCCAGCCGCTGGCCGAGGCCGGTTCGGTCGGCAACACCCTCTACGGCCTGCCCTGGGTGGCCAGCAGCCGGCTCCTCTTCTACAACCAGGGCCTCTTCAAGCAGGCCGGCGTCGGCGAGCCCAAGACCTGGTCCGACCTGAAGTCCGCCGCCAAGGCGCTCAAGGAGAAGGGCGTGAAGTACCCGTACGCCCTCCCCCTGGGCCCGGAGGAGGCGCACGCCGAGGCGATGATCTGGGAACTCAGCAACGGCGGCGGCTACGCCGACAGCAGCGGCAACTACAACCTGGCCTCCGACCAGAACATCGAGACCTTCCGCTGGCTCAAGGACAACCTGGTCGGCCCCGGCCTGACGGGGCCCGTCCCGCCGTCCCGGCTCAACCGCGCCGACGCCTTCGCCGCCTTCACCCGCGGCGAGGTCGGCATGCTGAACGGCTACCCGCAGCTCCTGCACGAGGCGCGCGCCAAGGGCATCGACGTGCGCACCGCGCCCATGCCGGTCGCGGACGACCTCGGCTCCGGGGAGAGCCCGCCGGCCGTGGGCGTCGCCGACTGGATGATGGCGTTCAAGCAGCACGGCAAGCGCGTGGAGATCGGCAAGTTCCTGGACTTCATCTACCAGGACAAGAACCTGTCGGACTTCGCGGGCCGCTACCACCTGCTGCCGTCGACCGTCTCGGCCTCCCGCAACCCTTCGGGCGGCGGCCTCGACAGCAACGACCAGTTCTTCCTGACCGCCCTGCGCGGCGCGCAGTTGTACCCGGTGAACGACCCTTCGTGGGTGACGGTCAGCGACACCATCAAGCGCAACATCGGCCGCGCCGTGGAGCCGAACGGCGACGCGAAGGCCGTGTTGGAGGAGATCGCCGCCAAGGCCGGCGAGGAATCCAGGAAGAAGCACTGAGCGGAGCGGCACCGACCGCCGGAATGTGTGAACATCCCGTCCGACACGGGACTTTCGACCCTGTCGCACCCCACCCCGTGCGACAGAATGGCTGCTACGGCTCTTGATCCAAGGCCGCGGACCAGTCGCCGCCGACCACCCACAAGGTGCGCGGGGCGGCCGGCCCTCTCCCTCCGCGCCCCTGCGCCCCTCCCCCTTCCTCCGGGTCAGACCTTGCCGTTCTCCGTGGAGAACGCCGTCCGATACTGCTCGCAGCCGGAGTCCCAGCGCAGCGTGCCCGTGAGCGTCCCGTAGCCCGAGCGCGTGAGCGACCACTCCACCGTGTACTCACCCGTGTCGCAGGCGATCCGCTTGCCGCCCGGGACCCTGGCGCGCCCCGCCGCCGGCCGGTCCGCCAGCTCCTGGTGCACCTCGACCGCCTTGGCGCGGTCCGACGAGCGCCGCAGCACGGCGTGGACGACGATCGGGTGCCTGCCGTCCTTGGTGGTCACGGCCTTCTTCACCAGCGTCGAGTCCGACACCGCCCACCCGAAGTCGAACGACGGCTGCCACGCGAGGGTCTTGGGGTCGGCGACCTTCCGCTCGTAGTCGGGGGCGCCCGAGGGGCCGGGGCGGGTGACCGTCTTGTACTGCACCCCGGGGTAGAAGCGGAACTGCCCTTCCACCTTGTGCATCTCGTCCTTGGTCCACTGCGACTTCATCGTCTTCTCGCCGCCGGCCGGGTCCTGGAGGTACGTGCCGTCCGCGGCGGTGGCGGCGGCCTGTCCGAGGGCCGGGGCGAGGGCCGCGGCGGCGGTGGCGAGGGCGAGGACGGCGGTACGGGTGCGCTTCATGCCCGGTCCAACGGGGACCCGCGGCGGGCTGGAACGAGAGCGGGCGCGCTTTCACCCGTACGGGATCCGCGCCGGAACAGGCGCCGCGCACCTGGTGGCCGCGCTGCTCGTGCAGGAGGGCGTACTGGACCTGGAGCGTCCGGTGTCGGCGTACTGGCCGGAGTTCACCGGAGGCGGCAAGGAGCGGCTGACGCTGCGGGGGCTGCTCTCGCACCGGTCCGGGCTGATCAACACCGCCGAGGGCTTCGACTACGCCGACCTCGCGGACGACGCGGTGATCGCGGCGCGGCTGGCCGGGCAGGAGCCGTACTGGGAGCCCGGGACGGCGTACGGGTACCACGCGCTCGTGATCGGCGCGCTGGTCGGCGAGGTGGTGCGGCGGGCCACCGGCCGCAGCCTCCAGGAGGTGTTCGAGGATCGGATCCGGGCGCCGTACGGGCTGGACCTGTACCTGGGCTTGCCGCAGGAGCTGGAGGGCCGCTGGAAGCCGGTCCTGGAGATGCTACCCACGCCGGAGCAGCTGGCGTCCCAGGCGGCGGCGGTGTTTCCGGAGCTGCTGCCGGTCGCGTTCAACGCGCACCGGCGGACGCCGACGGACCTGGTGGCGTTCGCCAACCAGCCCGAGGTGAAGGCGCTGGGCCCGGCGTCGGTCGGCGGCGTCGGCACGGCGCGCGCCGTCGCGGCCGTGTACGCGGCGTCGATCAGCGCTCTGGACGGCCGGCCGGCGCTGCTGAAGCCGGAGACGGCGGCCGAGTTCGCGCGGCTGCAGACCCCGGGCGAGGACCGGGTGACCGGTGAGGCGGACCACTTCGGGCTGGGCTTCGAGAAGATGCACGCGGTGGGGGTGCGGGCCTTCGGGCACTGCGGCGCGGCGGGCGGGCTGGGCTGGGCGGATCCGGCGACGGGGCTCGCGTACGGGTACACGCGCCGCCGGTTCGGCTTCCCGGGCGGGGCCGCCCCGGAGAACGGGCCCCTGGGGGCGGCGGTACTGCGGGCGGCGGCTCAGGCCTGACCCGTCTCGAAGCGGCTGACGTGGCCGCCGTCGGTGGTGAACCGCCAGGCGGTGCGCATCTCGCCCCACGTGTCGTTGCGGTAGTCGACGACGAGGCCGAGGCCGCCGTCGGACTCGCTCACGACGTCCATGTGCCCGTTGGAGGACCAGATCTCCTTCTCGGCCCACTGGGCGACGTCCCGGTCCGAGCCGTCGTCGGACATGGTGGCGCCCGGGGTGAGGACGGCTTCGAAGGCGCTCTGGTCACCGGCGTTGACGGCGGTGACGAAGGCGCGGACGGTGGGGTCGGTCAGCTGGTTCGCGGGAATCACGGGGGCCTCCTGGGGCGGTCGTACGGGCTGTGCGCGCGACCAGGGAACACCGCGGGCGGGGCCGGGGCCGCGACCGTCACCCGTTCGCCGCCGGACGGCGTGTCAGGAGCCGTCCGGGGCGGTGCGGACGGGGAACCCGGTCGGGCGGCCCTGGTCCTTCAGCCAGTCCAGCACCTGGTCGAGGGCTTCCACGGTCTGGGAGCGGTTGCCGCCGCCGTCGTGGAAGAGGACCGTCGGGCCGTTGCCGATCTCGCTCTTGACCGCCTTGACGATGGCGGCGACGCCGGGCTTGCCGAAGTCCTTGGTGTCGACGTTCCATCCGAGCGGGCGCATGCCGTTCGCGGCGGCGATGCGGCGGCTGTCGGGGGTGAACGCGCCGCCGGGCGCCCGGTAGTACTCCACCCGGGCGCCGCCGCCCGCCGCGTCCTCGATCATCTTCTTCGCGTCCAGGATCTGCTGCTCCTGGTAGGCGACGGGCTTCTTGGCCATGGCCGTGTCGTGGTCCATGGTGTGGTCGCAGAGCCGGTGGCCGGCCGCGACGACGCGCTTGACGAGGTCGGGGTGGGCCTTGGCCTGCGGTCCGATCATGCAGAAGGTCGCCTTCACGTCGTACTTCTTCAGCACGTCGAGGACCTTGGGGGTCCACTGGGGATCCGGGCCGTCGTCGATGGTGATGTTGACGGCGTTGCCTCCGCTTTCGGAGGCGTGGGCTATGCCGTCGGGTATCCGCGACTGCGGTGCGCCGGCGGCGCCTTGGGCATCGCCGCCCTTGGCGCCCTCCTCGGGGGTCCCGGTTTGGCGTGACACGTTCTCGTGCGGGGGCTGCGCCGCGGTGCCGTGCCCCGGTCCGACGAGGGTCGCCACGCCCCACACCGTCCCGGCCACCGCGGCGGCCGCCGCCACGACGATCGATCCGGCCCGGATCCCCTGCCTGTTCGCGCGCGCCGTGAAGCCCATGAACCGTCCCCTCCCCGTCCGCTGTTCGTGTGTGCGCTCTCCTCTCCAGGACGACCGGTGAAGCGCACGGGTTCCCGCCAATTCCCCCATAAAATCCAGCTAATAGGACCTTGGTCCTTGATCCTCCCGATTTGGACCCCACCCGAAACAGGACGGAACCAGATCAATCTCCCCCGCATCACGGGCACTCACCCACCTCGTCAGTACCCGCTTCCGGCCGCCGTGTTGTCTACTTGTCCGCTGAACGGCCTTGCTCCTGCCGCACATGGTTCCCGGGAGGTCTGAAATGGGCGCGCTGTACCCGCCGATCGAGCCGTACGAGGAGGGGATGCTCGACGTCGGCGACGGCAACCTCGTCCACTGGGAGGTCTGCGGCAACCCGGACGGCAAGCCGGCGCTCGTCGTCCACGGCGGTCCGGGATCCGGGTGCGGGGAGGGGGCGCGCCGGTACTTCGACCCGGACCGGTACCGGGTGGTCCTGTTCGACCAGCGCGGCTGCGGCCGCAGCACGCCGCACGCGAGCGACCCCGCGACCGACATGCGCCACAACACCACCCGGCACCTGATCGCCGACATGGAGCGGCTGCGGGAGCACCTGGGCATCGACCGCTGGCTGCTCCACGGCGGCTCGTGGGGCTCCACGCTGATCCTGGCCTACGCGCAGACGCACCCGGAGCGGGTGTCGGAGATCGTCATCGCCGCCGTGACCACCACCCGGCGCTCAGAGATCGACTGGCTCTACCGGGGGGCCGGCCGGTTCTTCCCCGAGGAGTGGGAGCGCTTCCTGGCCGGGGCCCCGGGCACGGCGCCCGACGGTGACGTCGTCGCGGCCTACGCCCGGCTCGCGGAACACCCGGACGCCGCGGTGCGCGAGAAGGCCACCGCCGACTGGTGCCGCTGGGAGGACGCGGTCCTGTCCGGGGAGACGAACGGCGCCTCCCGCCCGTACGGGGACCGCCCGCCGGCCGCGCGGCTGGCCCTGGTGCGCATCTGCGCGCACTACTTCTCGCACGGCGCATGGCTGGAGGAAGGGGCACTGCTGCGCGATGCGCACCGCCTCGCCGGCATCCCGGGGGTGCTGGTCCACGGCAGGCTCGACATGGCCGGACCGCTCGACACCGCGTGGGAACTCGCCCGCGCATGGCCCGGCGCGGAGCTGACCGTCGTCGGCGACGCCGGCCACCTGGGCGGCGATGCGACGCGCGCCCACGTGCTCGGGGCCCTCGACCGGTTCGCCCGCCCGAGCTGAGACCCGGCCCGAGCCGAGACGCGGCGGCCCGGCGGTCCGGGCCGTCGCCGACGGGTCGCCGCCGGGTCGGTCACCGGTCCGCCACGGGTCGGCCCAGCACGACGGCCCCGGCGGAGATCCGCCGGGGCCGGGCTGGTGGACGTACGCCTCGTCAGTGGGCGAGGGACTCCGCCTGGGCCTGCGCCGCGTTGCCGTCGGCCGCGCCGTCGGCCTTGGCCGGACCCGCGCCCCGCAGCGGGACCTCCTTGACGAACCAGGCCGCCAGGAAGCCCAGTACGGCGACGCCCGCACCGAGGAGGAACGCCGAGTGCGTACCGGCGGCGACCGCGTGCTGGTATGCCTCGCGGACGACCGGCTTCAGCTTGGCCAGGCTGGCCGCGTCGAGCTGGGCCGAGCCCGCGGCGGTCGCGGCACCCGGGCCCAGGCGCTCGGTCATGGTCTGGGTGACCTGGCTGGTGAACAGCGAACCCATCAGGGCCACGCCGAAGGAGCCGCCGAGCGTACGGAAGAGGGTGGCCGAGGAGGACGCGACGCCCATGTCCTTCATGTCCACGCTGTTCTGCGCGACCAGCATGGTGATCTGCATCAGGAAGCCGAGGCCGGCGCCGAGGACGGCCATGTAGACGCCGGACATCAGGCGGGTGGTGTCGGTGTCCATCTGCGCGAGCAGGAAGAGGCCCACGACCATCAGCGCGCCGCCGATGATCGGGAAGATCTTGTACTTGCCGCTGCTGGTGGTGACCCGGCCCGCGATCAGCGAGACGACCATCATCGAGAGCAGCATCGGCAGGAGCAGCAGGCCGGAGTTGGTGGCGGAGGCGCCCTGGACCGACTGCTGGAAGAGCGGGAGGTAGAGCACGCCGCCGAACATCGCGAAGCCGACGAGGAAGCCGATGACCGACATGAGCGTGAAGTTGCGGCTGCGGAAGATGTGCAGCGGCATGACGGGCTCGGCGGCCTTGGTCTCGGCGAAGAGGAAGGCGGCGATCGACACGATGCCGACGACGATCAGGCCGATGATCTGGCCGGAGCCCCAGGCGTACTCGGTGCCGCCCCAGGTCGTGACGAGCACGGTGGAGGTGATGGCGACGGTGAGGAGCGCCGCACCGAGGTAGTCGATCTTCGGGCGCTGCCCGCCGGTCTTCTTCGGCAGGTGCAGGACGGCGGTGACCATGGCGAGCGCGACGGCGCCGAGCGGCAGGTTGATGTAGAAGGACCAGCGCCAGCCCAGGTGGTCGGTGATGGTGCCGCCGACCAGCGGGCCGCCGATCATGGCGAGGGCCATCACGCCGGCCATCATGCCCTGGTACTTGCCGCGCTCACGGGGCGGGATCAGGTCGCCGATGATCGCCATGACGCCGACCATCAGACCGCCGGCGCCGAGGCCCTGGACGGCACGGAAGCCGATCAGCTGGGCCATGTCCTGGGCCATGCCGCTGAGCGCGGAGCCGATCAGGAAGATCACGATGGAGGTGAGGAAGGAGCCCTTCCGCCCGTACATGTCGCCGATCTTGCCCCAGATGGGGGTGGAGGCGGCGGTGGCCAGCGTGTACGCCGTGACCACCCAGGACAGGTGCTCCAAGCCGCCGAGCTCGCCGACGATGGTCGGCATCGCGGTACCGATGATCATGTTGTCGAGCATGGCGAGGAGCATTGCGATCATGAGAGCCATGAGGACGACACGGACGCTGCGCGGCTTCACCTCCTCGGAGATCTCCGCCGCGTTTATGTTTTCAGCCATGTCACTCCCCGTTTACCCATGCGCTCCGGACCCTTACTTGCCGCCCGGCTAGTTCACTACACTGGGGAAGGTAGACCCGTCACTAGCCGGGCGTCAAGTAAGTAGTTTGGGGAGAGCCATGTCCAGCAGCAGTCCGCAGGCGCGCCGCGGCAATACGCGCCAGCGCATCCAGGACGTCGCACTGGAGCTCTTCGCCGAGCAGGGGTACGAGAAGACGTCGCTGCGCGAGATCGCGGAGCGGCTGGAGGTCACGAAGGCGGCGCTGTACTACCACTTCAAGACCAAGGAAGACATCATCATCAGCGTCTTCGAGGACCTGACGAGGCCGATCGACGAGCTGATCGACTGGGCGAAGCAGCAGCCTCGGACGCTGGAGATGAAGCGCGAGGTGCTGCGGCGCTACAGCGAGGCGATGGCGGCGGGCGCGCCGCTGTACCGCTTCATGCAGGAGAACCAGGCGACGATGCGGGAGCTGAGCATCGGCGAGACGGTGAAGCGCCGGCTGTTCACGCTGGTGGAGCTGTTGCGGACGCAGGACGGGCCGCTGACCGACCAGGTGCGGTGCGTGAGCGCGCTGTTCACCCTGCACGCGGGGATGATGTTCCTCCAGCACGTGGAGGGCGACCCGGAGGAGACCCGGCTGGCGGCCCTGGAGGTCGCGACGGACCTCATCACCCAGGCCCACCAGGCGTCCTGAGGGCCACCCGACGGCCCACCACCCGGCTCACTCGCCCGCCGGGCCGGCCGGTCGGTCAGTCGGTCAGTCGGTCAGTCGGTCAGTCAGTCGGTCGGCTTCACGCGGCGGACCGGATGAACGCCTCGAGGTCGGCGGCGTACCGGTCGGGGTGGGTGAGGTGGGGGACGTGACCGTCCCCCACCAGGGTCCGCATCCGTGCCCGGCCGCCGAGAGCGGTCGCCAGCTTGCCGACGATCACCGGGAACCACGGCGGGCTCTCGCTGCCGAAGGTGAGCAGCGCGGGGCCCGTGTAGCCGGAGAGGCGGGCGAGGTCGAGCCCCGCCCAGTCCGGGTCTGCCTGTTCGTCCGCGAAGGTGGGGGCGTTCGCGGTGAACGTCTCGCGCACCCGGTCCGGCAGCTGCTCCCAGGCACCCGGGCCCATGACCACGTCGTCCACGAACCGCTGCGCCCCCGCCCGGTCCTCGCCCGCGCTCAGGGCCGTGAGGACGCCGTCGAGGGCCCTCTCCATGGCCTGGAGCACCGGGCGGAGCTCCGGGCTCTCGTCACCCACGATGTCCATGAGCGGGGGCTCGTGCGCGGCCAGGCTGCGCAGCAGCTCGGGGCGGCGGGCGGCGAGGCCGAGGGCGGCCGAGGCGCCGAAGGAGTTCGCGGCCACATGGGCCGGGGAGCCGAGGACCTCGATGAGGCGGGCGAGGTCGTCCTCGTCCTCGCGCCTGCTGCCCCGGCCCGGCGGGCGCTCGCTGCGGCTGTGGCCGCGCCGGTCGTAGACCAGTACGCGGAACGACCGCGCGAGGCGGGGGAGGATGCGCTGCCAGGTCTCGTGGTCGACCCACGAGCCGTGGACGAGGACCAGCGGTTCACCCTCGCCCACGACCTCGTAGTAGAGGTCCACGCCGTTCACGCGAGCCCGTGCCGCCATGCCGAGTCTCCTCACGGGAGGGGAGGTGGGTGCCCCCGCAGAGGCATACCGCGGGGCGGCGGACGGCACACCCGGCGGGCAGCACACCCGGCGGACGGCCCACCCGGCGGGCGGATCAGGTGAGGCGGCGGTCCTCGGGGGTGATCGGGATGTCGTTGATGCTGGCCTCGCGGCGGCGCATCAGCCCGTTGTCGTCGAACTCCCACTGCTCGTTGCCGTGGCTGCGCCACCACTGGCCGCGGGCGTCGTGCCACTCGTACTCGAAGCGGACGGAGATCCGGTTCCCGGTGTAGGCCCACAGCTCCTTGCGGAGCCGGTAGTCGAGCTCGCGCTCCCACTTCTCGGCGAGGAACTCGCGGATCTCGTCCCGGCCGCTGAGGAAGCGGTCGCGGTTTCGCCAGAACGAGTTCTCCGTGTAGGCGAGGGCGACGCGCTCGGGGTCGCGGCTGTTCCAGGCGTCCTCGGCGGCCTGGACCTTGGCGCGGGCGGATTCCTCGGTGAAGGGGGGCAGGGGCGGGCGTACGGCGGCGGGGTCGGCCATGTCGGTCACCTCGGGTCGGTCGGGAGAGTTGAGAACGGTCGTTCTCGACCTTAGAGAACGACCGTTCTCGGCGCAAGCGATCCTGGGCTACGCTGCCTTCATGGACGACGAAGAGGCCACGACCCGGCTGCTGGACGCGGCGGAGGCGCTGTTCTACGCCGAGGGCATCCAGGCCGTCGGCATGGACCGCATCCGCACGGAGTCGGGCGTGCCGCTCAAGCGCCTCTACAAGGTCTTCCCGGCCAAGGAAGCCCTGGTCACGGCCTACCTCGACCGACGCGACCGGCGCTGGACGGAGAGCCTGCGCGGGGCGGTGGCGGAGGCAGCCGATCCGGCCGGGGCGGTCGAGGCGGTCTTCGAGTGGCTGGCGCGGTGGTTCGCGGAGCCGGACTTCCGGGGCTGTGCGTTCCTGAACGCGTACGGGGAGCTGGGCACCGCCGGCCCCGCCGGGGTGCTGGACGTCGTACGCCGCCACAAGGCGGAGCTGCGGGAGCTGCTGGCGGAGGCCGCCGGCCCCGGGCGCCGGGTCCTGGCGGACCAGCTGCTGATCCTGGTCGAGGGCGCGACGGCGGTCGCCGCCCTGGACCCCGGCCCTGAACCGGCCCGCCGCGCCGGGGCGGCGGCGTCGGCACTGATGCGGGCCGGGGGCGGGCCGGGCTAGGGGGTGTCGTCAAAGTAGCCGGGCGCCGCTGGACAGAAGGGACTTTGACGACACCCCTAGGCCGCGCCCGTGCCTAGTTGCCGCCGGCGGGGGTGGTGCGGGGGAAGGTGATCTCGACCCGGCGGTTCTTCTTGCGGCCTTCCTCGGTGCCGTTGTCGGCGATCGGGTAGTCCTCGCTGTAGCCGCGCACGTCGTAGACGATGCCGGGGCTGGTGACGGTCTTGGCCAACTCGGCCTGGACGGCGTCGGCGCGCTGCTTGGACAGTTCCTTGCCGTGCTCGTAGCTGCCCTGGTCGTCGGTGAACCCGAAGACCCTGACGCGGGTGGCCTTCTGCGTGTTGATCTCGTTGGCGATGGCCTGTATCCGGGCGGCGGCCTGGGCGTTGAAGACGGCGCTGTTCTCGGGGAAGAGCACCTCGGACTGCAGGGCCATCATGACGGTCTGATTGGTCTCCTGCCGCCGCTGCTCACCCCCGAGGTCCTCGACGACCTCGGCGATGTCCAACACCTTGATCGGAGCCAGGGTTCCACCCTGCGGGATCTTCAGACCGGGCGAGTTCGAGTCGATGGGCACGGGCGCGGAGGCCGAGGGCTCGGTGCCGGGTGGCACAGAGGGCTTGACCCCGTCGGCGTGGGCGCTCGTCGCGCCGATGAAGTGGGCCCCGGCGATGACGAGGCCGACGACGGCTGTGGATGCGGAGACGCGGTGGCGTTTATTCATGGGGGTCACCCGGAGATTTTGATGGTGGCCGTTGCGAAGGTGGGGAGGCTGAAGTCGACCTCCGCAGTGTTCGTCGGGGGCGCGGGGAACTGAACGAAGAACGGCATCGATTTGCCGGCCGCGATCGAGTTCACGCCTGTGGTGCACAGACACCTTCCTTCGGTGTCCCGCAGCACGTAGTAGCGCTTCTTGCCTGCCTTGTCGACCAAAGTGGCCCCCGCAACCGACTCGCCGCTGCTTGTGAGTTCGTTGCCGCGCCAAGCCGTTGTGTGGCTGAAGTCCTTGTCGCTGGTGTTCTTGAGTTGGCCGCTCACCGTCAGGAAGCCGCCTCCGTCGCGCTTCGCCTCATTGACTTCGAGGACAACCCCCTCCTCCCCGGCCGCCGTGGCAATCACGGCCGGTGGAGCTGAACTCTGCTTCCCGGGCGACGGCTCCTGCGGGCCATTCCCGGACGCGTTCGGAGCCGAGGAGGAGCTCTGCGCCGCCGTCGGCTTGTCGTCCCCGCCACACCCGGCCAATGTGAGGGCCAAGGCCGCCGCAACCGCAACGGCCGCTCCCCCGCGGACCTTCACCTTGTGCCGCATGCTCATCTACGCCGTTTCCTTGTCTCTCGTTCGCTGTCAGTCGACCAGTCGTACGCTGAAGAGTGCCCTCGCCACTTGTGACAACGAGCCCGGTTTTGCGGGATCCAAGGTGACGGTCTTCCCGCTGCACACGAAGGTGACACTGCCCTGCGCCGGTGAGGGCGACGGGCTTGGTGTCGGCGACGGTGTCGGTGTGGGAGCCGGGGTCGGAGCCGACCGCAGGGTGCATCGCGGTTCGATCAGGGCTGTGGCTGTGGCCTTGCCCTTCGTGCCGCTGGCGCCGGGCACGACCGAGTCTCCGACCGTGTCTTTGGTGGTGACCATCACGGTGAACTTCGGGGTGGCCGGTTCGCACGTCGCGTCGGCATTGTTCAGGGTGGCGAAATGGACGGCCTTCGCGCATGCGCCCGCTCCGTTGAGGAGATCGCCGTTGACGATTTTCTCCCAGTCGGAGGGCGTGAGGCTGAGCAGGTCGAGGCCCATGAATACGTTGTCCCTCGCTTCGCGCGCGGCTGCGAGCGCTCCGGCGTCCGCTGCACCCTGGGCGTTGCTGCGCGTCGCACCGGCCATCCCCACCGCGACGAACGCCAAGGCGGCGAAGAGCAGTCCAGCGACCGCCACGATGTAAATGGGGAAGGCCTGCCCTCGGTCACCAAGCCGATGGCCAGTCACTTGCCTGCCGTGATGGCGGTGATCTGGTCCTTGATCTTGTTGGTGATGCTCTGGCCGATGCCCGTGCCGACGATTGCGCCGATGATCACTACGACCACCAGGATGATGCCCAGGTATTCGAAGGCCGTCTGGCCTCGGTCCTGGGCGGGGTTGGTTCCGTACCGGTTCCGCATCCTCGCCAGGGTGTTCTGCAACATGGGGGTTTCCTCCCGGGCCGGTGGCGCTGTTGGTTTGCGGACCGTACGGGGAGTCACCGGTGATAACCAAGGGTCCCGGGGCCCAATTACGGACCCACTGCGCACTCCGTCTACCCATGGCCGCTCACCCCTGGACGGGCGGTTCCCAGCCAGCGCGCTATCGCCTCGCTGCGGCTCGTGCTCTGGAGCTTCGCGAAGATGCGGTTGATGTGGTTCTTCACCGTCTTCTCGCTGATGAAGCAGGTGGCCGCGATCTGCTGGTTGCTCATCCCGGACGCGATGAGATCCATGATCTCCACCTCCCTCGAACTCAGGCCGAAGAGAACCGAGTTGTGCAGTCGCTCAGGAGAGCGTGCCACACTTCGTTGCGGTTGCGAAGAGGTCCGGAGTTCCGCGAGGAGCGCGCTCGCCGCCGTTGGCGTGAAATGGGGCCGGCCCTCGCGGACGTCGCGGACCGCGCGGAGCAGGTCGTCGGGCGTGAACTCGCCGTGGACCAGGTAGCCGCCCGCGCCCAGCAGGAGCGCTTCTCGGACGACCTCCGATTCCTGGCTGTACGTCAGCATCAGTACGGGCGCCAGCTGTACGAGGTGCGGCAGGGCCGAGATGCCGTCGACGCCCGGCATGCGCACGTCCAGCAGGATCACGTCCGGGGCGTGCCTGCGGGTCAGGCTCAGGGCCTCGCGGCCGTCCGCCGCCTGGGCCGCGACCTCCATGTCCTCGGCCGTCGCCAGCAGTGCGGCCAGGCCCGCCCGCACCACCGGGTTGTCGTCCGCGATCAGGACGCGGAGCACGGTCATGGGCTCCCCTCCCCCGTGAGGGCCGCGAGCGGGAGGCCCAGGCGGATCTCGGTGCCGGGGCCGGACGGGCGCGGGCCGATCCGCAGGCGGGCGCCGATCGCCGCCGCGCGTTCCGTCATGCCGAGCAGGCCGTAGCGGCCCCCGCGGCTCAGGGCGTCCGCCGGGAGTCCGCGGCCGTCGTCCTCGACGGTCAGGGTGAGCTCCCCCGCGTCCGCGGCCACCGAGACCAGCACGTGCTCGGCTCCCGCGTGGCGGCGGGCGTTCTCCAGGGCCTCCGAGGTGATGGACAGGACGTGGTGCGCGACCGCGGAGGGGAACAGCGGCAGGACCCCCCGCGTGCGCAGCTCCGCCTCCGTGCCGACCAGGCGGCGGAGTTCGGCCGACAGCGCGACCCCCGGCGCCTCCGTCTCCCGCCTCAGGTCCGTCAGCAGCGCCCGCGACTGCGCCGCCGCCGCGCGGGCCGCGCCGGAGAGGGAGACGGCCTGGCGGCGCAGGGCCTGCGGGTCCGTGGTGCGGGCGAGGGCGTCCGCCGTCAGGGCCAGGCCGTGCAGGGTCTTCGCCACCGAATCGTGCATCTCGCGCGCCAGGTGGTCCCGTTCGGCGCGCACCGCCTCGGCCACCGCCAGCCGGGCCCGCGTCTCCGTCAGGGCCTGGCTCGCCGCGCCGAAGCGGAAGAGGAGGTCCCGCAGCGAGGCTCCGGCCGCGCCCGCCAGCAGGCACAGCACCGGCAGCGTCAGCCCGCCGGCCACGGCGGCCACGGCCACCGCCGCCATCGCCGCGTAGAGCGCCGAGCCGCGCCATCCGTGGACCAGCCCGGCCAGCAGCGGCGTGCAGAGCACGACGAGGCCGAGGGGCGAGGCGGGCCGCGCCGTGACCAGCAGCAGTCCGCAGCACGCCAGGTCGGGGGCCAGGAGCCACCGGTGGCGCAGCAGCAGCGGGCCGAAGCGCTCCCAGTCGCGGAAGAGCACGTACGAGAGCATGAAGGTGAGCAGGATCGCGCCGCCCACGAGGTACGTCGGCCCGCCGCCGGCCGTGCGGCCCAGCGCCAGCGGCGCGCCCAGGCCGATCATCACCATCCGGAACGCGAAGACGCGGCGGGAGAGTGCCTGCAGCGCACGGGAGCGCAGTGCCGGGGAGGGCTCCCCCGCCGTCCCCGCCCGTACGGCCGGCCCCGCCAGGGGGATGTGGAGGACCGCCATGGCTCACCCGCCCCCGAGCAGCGCGCCGAAGTCGACGTCCGCGCCGTACACGAAGCCGCAGACCAGCAGGATCAGCGTTCCGGGCAGCATGAACATGGTCACCGCGAAGGTGGCCTTCGGAACGGCCCGGGCCGCCCGGCGGCGGGCGTTCTGGGCGTCCGTGCGGCGCATGTCCTCGGCGATCGCGATCAGCGTGTCCACGATCGGCGAGCCCAGTTCCTCGCCCTGCAGCAGCGCGGTCACGAACTGCGCGACCTGCTCGGAGTCGTTGCGCCGCCGCAGCTCGTCGAAGGCCTGGCGGCGGCTGACGCCCATGTCCATCTGCTGGAGGGTGATCCGGACCTCGTCCGACCAGGGGCCCTCGTACTTGGCCGCGACCCGCTCCAGCGCCTGCCGGAAGCCGAGCCCCGCGCTCACCACGACCGCGAGCACGTCCAGGAAGTCCGGCAGCGTCCGCTCGATGTGGTCGCGGCGGACCCGGATCGCCGACCACAGGCCGACCTCGATCCAGAACAGGCCGAACGCGATCATCAGCAGGGCCGGTACGAGCTGCCCGTTGATCAGCATCGAGAAGGCGCCGAGCGCGCCCAGGAACCCGTAGACCGCGCGGCGCGCCGCGTACCGGTCCATGGTCAGGCCGGCCGGATTGCCCGCCAGGTCGATCTGGCGTCGCTTGCGGGCGACCCGGTTGGGTCCCATCAGGCGCAGGACGAGCGGCGCCCAGCGGATGCCCAGCCGGTCGACGGCCGAGCCGACGGCCGTCGTACGGGTGGCGCCGACCTCCAGGGCGAGCGCGAGGTCGCTCGGCAGCTTCACGTCGGCGCGGTAGAGGCGGATGCCGTGGAAGACGCCGAAGACCGACACCCCCAGCAGCAGCGCCAGCAGCAGAGCCGTCATGTCCGTCGCCCCCTCACACGTCGATCTTCGAGAGCCGGCGGATCAGGACGAAGCCCAGCGTGAAGAGTCCGATCGCCACCAGCACCGCCGTCTGGCCGATGAAGGCGCCGGTCATCCGGTCCAGCGCGCCGGGCATCATCGCGTTGACCAGCAGCAGCGAGCCGAGTCCGATCGCCGGTACCAGATAGGCCGTCACGGTCACCTGGGAGAGCTGGGTGCGGACCTCGCGCCGTGTCTCCTTGCGCTGCTCCAGCGTGACGGTGAGGTTGCGCAGGCTGCCGACGATCGCGCCGCCCGCCCGCGCGGAGAGCACGAGCGTCGACACCAGTACGACCAGTTCCCGCGAGGGCAGCCGTTCGGCGATCTCGCCCAGCGCCTCCTCGATGGAGTGGCCGACGGCGAGACGGTCGGCGACGCGCGAGAGCTCCTCGCCCGCGGGCGCCTCCAGTTCCTCGGCCGCCATCGCGATGGCCGTACGGAGGGCCAGCCCGGCCTGGGTGGCGTTGGCGAGGATGCGGGCGAGCTCGGGCAGCTGGTTGATGAAGCGCTCGTTGCGGCGCGCCCGCTGCCAGTTGAGGAAGGCGTCGGCCGCCCACAGGCCGATCAGGGCGGCCACCGGGCCGAAGAACGGGGCCAGGAAGCTCGCCGCGACCAGCCAGGTCCCGGCGACCGACGTCAGCACGTAGACGAAGAACTCGCCGGGGGTGAGGTCCAGGCCGGTCACGGCCAGCTTCCGCTCGATCCGCTTGCCGAGCGCGGTCCGGCGCAGGCGCCGGTCCACCCCGGCGAAGCGGCGCCGGCGGCCCGGCGGCTCCGGCGCGCCGTCGGCGGCGAGGCGGTCGATGAGGGCGGCGCGCTGGGCGCGGCCGGCGGCGTACGCCTGGACGCCCGCGACCACGAGGACGCAGGCCAGCAGCGTGACGCCGAGGGTGAGGAGGATCAGTGGGTTCACAGGACGGTCCGGGTGATGCGGGTGGCGAGCTGGTCGTCGGACATGGCGACCCCGAAGGCCTGTGGGATCGGCTGGTTGTTCATGTAGAGGCGGTCCGCGATCCGGCGCGGCAGGGGGTAGTACTCGAAGTAGCCGTGGACGCGGCCGTCGGCGCCCATCGGCTGGGCGGCGAACCGGCAGACGGTGGTGATGCGGAAGGGCTCGCGGCCGTGGGAGTCGAGGATGGCGATCTCGGTGAGTCGGCGCGAGCCGTCGCCGAAGCGGGTCAGCTGGACGACCACGTTCACCGCGCTGTTGATCTGGTCCTGGAGGGCCTCGAAGGGGACCTCCACCTCGGACATCGAGGCGAGTGTCTGCAGGCGCATCAGCGCGTCCTCGGCGCTGTTCGCGTGGACGGTGGCCAGGGAGCCGTCGTGGCCGGTGGACATCGCCTGGAGCATGTCGAGGGTCTCGCCGCCGCGGACCTCGCCGACGATGATGCGGTCGGGGCGCATGCGCAGGGAGTTGCGTACGAGGTCGCGGATGGTGATCCGGCCCTTGCCCTCCACGTTCGCCGGGCGGGATTCGAGGCGGATGACGTGCGCCTGCTGGAGCTGGAGCTCGGCCGAGTCCTCGATGGTGATGATCCGCTCGCCCTCCGGGATCAGGCCGGAGAGGGCGTTGAGGAGCGTGGTCTTCCCGGTGCCGGTGGCCCCGGACACGATGAGGTTCATCTTCGCCTGGACCAGCCCGGACAGCAGCAGGAGCATCTGCTCGTCCAGCGAGCCCAGGCCGATCATCTCGTGCAGGGTGAACGCGCGCGGGAAGCGGCGGATCGTGAGGGTGGCGCCGGTCAGGGACAGCGGCGGGATGATCACGTTGACGCGCTCGCCGCTGGGCAGGCGGGCGTCGACCATCGGATTGGCCTCGTCCACCCGCCGGTTGACGGTGGAGACGATGCGCTCGATGGTCTGCATCAGCTGCTCGTTCGAGGCGAAGCGCAGGGGCAGCTGCTCGACGCGGCCGGCCCGCTCGACGAAGATCTGGTCCGGCCCGTTGACCATGATCTCGGAGATCGAGGCGTCTTCGAGGAGCGGTTCGAGCACGCCGAGGCCGAGCGCCTCGTCCACGACCCGGCGGATCAGCTGCGCCCGCTCGACGGTGGACAGGACCGGGCCCTCGCGGCTGATGATGTGCCCGAGTACCCGCTCCAGCCGGGCGCGGCGCTCGGCGGGCGCGAGGGCCGACATCTCGGCGAGGTCGATCTCCTCCAGCAGCTTGGCCCGGTACGCGGAGACCAGCCGGCCGTCCTCGCGGGGACTGTGCCGGTCGTCGGGGGTGTTGACGCGGGAACGCAGGCTCATGGTGCGCTCACCCCTTCGGATCGTCGTTGGGCATGACGGCCGTGCGCTCGGCCGTGATGGAGTCCAGGCCGGGCACGATGGACCTGACCGTGATGTGGGCCGTCGCCGTGACGGCGTCGGTCGACCGGTCGATGTCGATGACCGCGAGCGAGGCGAGGCTCGGCCGGATCGCCGCCTTGCCGGCCGCCTCCCCGCCCTCGCCCCTGCGGGCCTCCACGCGGGCCGCGGTACGGGCGGCGGTGTCCGCCTGCTGCTCCACGTACGCGACCCAGCCGAGCTGGATCCCGCAGAGCGCGACGAACAGCAGGATCGGGATGAAGCCGATGTACTCCAGGGCGACTTGGCCCCGGTCCCGGTCTCGTTTCACCTCAGTCCTCCTCTTCCTTCGCGGAGCCGCCCTCGCCCGTGATCGGGATGCCGATGTCGAGGCCCGGGAAGAAGACCGGGAGGTTGAGCTTCACGGTCGCCTTGTAGACGTCGCCCGCCTCACCGCACTCCACGCCCATGTTCCAGGCGCCCCCGACGTGACGCCGGGCTGCGGCGTCACACGCCCCGCCGCCGTGCACCGCGCCCACCCGCGCCGCCTCGTCCGCCGCGTTGCCCGCCAGGGAGAACGCGTACCCGATCAGTACGCACTCCCACACCGCCGCCACGAGCAGCAGGATCAGCGGCACCATGCCGACGAACTCGACCGCCACCTGGCCGCGATCGCCCCGGCCGCGCCCGACGGGTCTGCGCGCGGACATCCGTCAGCCCTCCCGGCCGCGGCGCAGCCGCGCCACCGGGCCCGCGGCCCGTATGGCGAGGGCCGCGCCCGGGGTCCCCGCGGCGGCGGCTTCGGGCTCCCCCGCGGACGGGGGTGTCAGCAGGCCGAGTTCGCCGGCCAGCGTCCACAGCGCCTGCTTCACGCTGGAGCGGTTGTCGAGGTCCTGCACCCGGCCCGCGTCCACCACCGCCTGGAGCTCCTTGAAGGCGGCCGGGACCGGGGTCCGGGTGGCCCGGGTCTTCGTGATCTTCTCGATCAGCGCGGGCTGGATCTCCGTGTGCTTGCTCCAGCGGTTGACCACCATCGCGGTGTCCTCCGCCTTGCGGACCTGGAGCCGCTCCCACATCCGGACCAGCCGCTTGGCGGCCCGTACGCAGACCACGTCGGGCGTGGTGACCAGGACCGCCACGTCCGCCATCTCCACCGCGGCGGCGTTCGCGCCGGTCACCTGGGTGCCGCAGTCGATGACGACGAGCTCGTAGCGGCTGCGCAGGGCGCCGACGATGTGCCGGGCTGCGCGTTCGTCGACCTCCTCGCCCCGCTCGCCCTCCGCCGGGGCCAGCAGCAGCGCGAGCCCGGTGCGGTCCTCGTACACCGCGTCCTGGAGCACGCGCGGGGAGATGTCGTGGATCCCGGCGAGGTCGGCGATCGAGCGCCGGAACTGCACGTCGAGGTACGAGCCGACGTCCCCGGCCTGGAGGTCCATGTCGACCAGGGCCGTACGCCGCCCCGAGGCGGCAGCGGCCAGCGCGAACTGCACGGCGGTGAAGGTGGTGCCGACGCCGCCCTTGGCCCCGGTGACCGTGACCACCTTGCCGCCGGGGCCGGTGAACACGTCGGCTCCGCGGCCCAGGTGGCGGCGTACGCCGACCGACCACTGGGCGGCGGCCTGGACGCGGGCGGCCAGTTCCTCGTAGGCGAGCGGCAGCCCGATCAGGCCCCGCGCGCCCGAGTCCATGGCGGCGGAGAAGACGGCCGGTCCGGCGTCCGAGGACACCAGCACCACGCCCACCGCCGGGAAGCGGAGCGCGACCTCTCGGATGAGGTCGAGCGCGGGCACCGGGCCGATCCGCTCGTGGACCAGGACCACCTCGGGCAGTTCGTCGATGGATTCGGCGGCCAGCCGCCCCAGGGTGTCGAGCAGCGTGGTGGAGTCGGGGACCGGGGCGCCCGGCTCGGCGGCCGGGAGCTGGCTGAGGAGGGTGGAGATGGCGCGGGCGGCGTCCGGGTCGCCGGCCGCGGGGAGGATTCGGGTGGTCATCCGGGCCTCACTTGTCCCCGTCGAGGGTGTACGTACGGTCGCCCGGGCCGGGCGCGGAGTCGGTGCCGGGCGCCACCAGGGCCAGGCGTACGTGCTCCGCGAAGGACTCGGCGTACGCGACGCGCTGGGTGTCCTTGGTGTTCAGGGCGAAGGTGATCGGGACCGCCTCGGCTGGGCCCTTCTTGTCGCCGTCCTTGTCGAGGGCGGTGAGCTTGCCGACGTTCAGGACGCGGGCGTTGGCGACGATGATCACCGAGCGGGAGGGCTCGGTGTCCTTGGCCCCCTTGAAGGTGGCGATGATGTTGACCTTGGCGCCGGAGTAGATCTTTCCCGCCACGCCGGTCGCCGCGTCGATCATGATGGCGATCTCCTGCTCCCCCGGCTGGAGCTGCGGCTTGTCGACGAACATGTCCGACTGGAGCAGCGAGCCCTTGCGCAGGGTGGTGAGCGCGATCTTGTCCTTGAGCCGGCCGAGGTCGGTGACGGCGGTGTCGGACAGCCAGCGCTTGGGGATGGAGACCTCCTCGAACTGGCCCGCCGACAGCGGGCTGTACGGCGGGATGTCGCCCTTGGCGCGATAGGCGGTGACCTCGGCCCCGACCTTGGAATTGACGTCGCCGATCACCACGAGGACCCCGCCGAACGCCGCGAGGGCGCACAGGACCGACAGGAGCAGCAGGATGACGCCGCGGCGCTGGCGTGAGTTCATGGGCCGTACTACCTCGCCGTTCTTCGATCGTTCAGCCGGTCAGTGTCTTGGTCTGGGGACGCCGGCGAAGGCCGACGGCGCCGTCCGCCCGCCGGTCTCGGCCGGTGGCGGGGCGGCCAGGGGGGCGGCGCAGAAGCCACAGCGGTCGCCGATGAGTTCGAGGCCGCACCAGTGGCACTCCTCGCGGCGTACGGAGGCGACCAACTGGTAGAGCACGGACGGGTCCGGGATGGCGGCGGCGAACTCGACCAGCTTCGCCGTGGCCCACCAGACCGGCGAGTCGGCCGGGAGCGGGTTCTCCATGACGCCCTGGACCCGCCAGGCGGGGGCGAGTTCGGCCGCCACCCAGTCGGAGGCGAGCTGGCCGCGCGCGAAGGTGAGGTGGGTGGCGTACGCCGGGCCGGGCGGCAGGGCGCCGCCCCCGGCGTGCGCGCCGCCGCGCCCACCGGAGCCGGTCAGCTTGACCAGGTGCGGGGCGGGGTGGGCCAGTACGGCGAACTGCGCGCTCGGCGACCAGGAGCGGGCGTGCGCCTTGAGGCCGACCGGGACCCGGTCCAGTTTGGCGACCGAGCCGAGCAGGGCCCCGGCGTGGATGTAGTGGGACAGCAGCCGGGCCGCGGAGGCGATGACTCCGGGGCTGAAGTCGCAGACGCTGAGCTGGCGCAGCTGACGTACCAGCAGGGCGGTGGCCAGCGGCGGCAGATCGATGTCGAGGAGGGCGATCCGGTCGGTCTCCAGGATGCCCCGTACGGTGTGCAGCCGCTGGACGGTCGCGGTCGGCAGCCAGGGCGGTACGACGGCCACGAGGTGGCCGTGGCGCTCCAGCAGGGCGCTCGTCTCGGCGAGGGCGCCCGCGAGGTCGAGCTGTCCGGGCGGGTGCAGGACGACGGCCGGCGGTGTGTGCCGGTCGGGGGCCGGCAGCACCAGATCGGCGCTGGTGACGGCAATGGCGGTCGGCACGCGAATCCCCCTGTTCACCCCGTACGCCCCATACGTCGGCGCCGCCGTCGCGTACGCGCACCCCTGCGCGACCGCAAACGATCGGCGCCCTTCCCCCTTGCCCCAGCACCATATCCGCGTCGTCCCTGGCAGGGCAGGGCCTTGGTAATTCCCGTACCGGCGGCCCCGGTCACAGGTGGCGGGAAACCCGGACATCCAGGATCGGACGGCCGATGAATTCAAGCCACATTGCAAAGAGTCTTGACAGCGGGATTGGTCTGGACCAACTTGGGGCCCACGCGGCGACGCGCCGACGGGGTTCCCCCCACCCACCGCCCCGGGTGCGTTCGTTCACCAGTTCCACTTCCCCCTTCACATCCCCTTCTCCCCCCACGGAGACCACGTGAACCGCATACGCTCGCTCGCCCTGCTGGGCGCCGCCACCCTGACCGCAGGCGGCCTGACCGCCCTCGCCGCCGGCTCCGCCCAGGCCGCCGACATCAACGTCGTCCGCAACGGAGGCTTCGAGTCCGGTCTCGCCGGCTGGACCTGCACCTCCGGGAGCGGGGCCGTCGTCTCCTCGCCCGTCCACGGCGGGGCCGCCGCCCTCAAGGCCACCCCGGCGGGCCAGGACAGCGCACAGTGCAGTCAGACCGTCACGGTCAAGCCGAACTCGACGTACACGCTCAGCGAGCAGGTGCAGGGCTCGTACGTATACCTCGGCGTGACCGGGACCGGCACGCAGGACGTGTCCACCTGGACCCCCGGATCGGGCGGCGGCTGGCAACAGCTCTCCACCACCTTCACCACGGGCGCGAGCACCACGCAGGTCACGGTGTGGACGCACGGCTGGTACGGGCAGCCCGCGTACGTCGTCGACGACTTCAGCGTCTTCGGGCCGGACGGGGGCGGCGGCACCGACCCCGGCCCGTCCGTCCCCGGCGCCCCGGGCGGGACCGCCGTTTCCGGCCAGAGCGCGAACGGGCTCACCCTTTCGTGGAACGCGGTCAGCGGGGCGAGCGGCTATTACGTCTATCAGGACGGAGTCCGCGTCAAGACCGTGTCCGGCTCCCCCGCCCAGATCACCGGGCTCGCCGCCGCCACCTCGTACTCCTTCCAGGTGAGCGCGTACAACGCGGCGGGCGAGGGCCCGAAGTCGGCGGCGGTGACCGGCACGACGACCGGCGGCGGCAACCCGAACCCGAACCCCTCGGTCCCCAAGCACGCCCTGACGGGCTACTGGCAGAACTTCAACAACGGCGCGACCGTCCAGAAGATCTCCGACGTCCCGGCCCAGTACGACATCATCGCGGTCTCCTTCGCCGACGCCACGACCACGCCCGGGGCCATCACCTTCAACCTCGACTCGGCGGGCCTCGGCGGATACACCGTCGCGCAGTTCAAGTCCGACATCGCCGCGAAGAAGGCTGCCGGCAAGTCCGTCATCCTCTCGATCGGCGGCGAGAAGGGCACCATCTCGGTCAACGACTCGGCCTCCGCGAACAACCTGGCGAACTCCGCGTACGCGCTGATGCAGGAGTACGGCTTCAGCGGGATCGACATCGACCTGGAGAACGGCCTCAACCCGACCTACATGACGCAGGCGCTGCGCTCGCTGTCCGCCAAGGCCGGATCCTCGCTCGTGATCACGATGGCCCCGCAGACCATCGACATGCAGTCGACGACGGGCGGCTACTTCAAGACGGCGCTGAACATCAAGGACATCCTGACCGTCGTCAACATGCAGTACTACAACAGCGGCTCGATGAACGGCTGCGACGGCAAGGTCTACGCGCAGGGCTCGGTGGACTTCCTCACCGCGCTGGCCTGCATCCAGCTGGAGGGCGGGCTCGACCCCTCGCAGGTGGGCATCGGCGTGCCGGCCTCACCCAGCGGGGCGGGCAGCGGCTACGTCTCCCCGACCATCGTGAACAACGCCCTGGACTGCCTGGCCAGGGGCACGAACTGCGGTTCCTTCAAGCCGTCGAAGACCTATCCGGGGCTGCGCGGCGCGATGACCTGGTCGACCAACTGGGACGCCAAGGCGGGTGGCGCTTGGTCCAACTCGGTGGGTCCGAAGGTTCACGCCCTGCCCTAGGCGGTACGTGTGGGGGTGGCCGTCCCGGCGGGTGGCCCGGCGGGCCGCCACCCCGGCGGATCTGGCCGGAATGGAGTCCTTGACCGGGACATGCCAGAAGAGCACGCTGTGCGCGTCCGCACGGCTACCCCCACACTCCCACCCAGGAGAACGCATGCGGCTCCACACACGACGCAGGGCCGCCGTCACGGCGGCCCTGCTCGCTCTCGCGCTCGGCGCGCCCGCCTACGGCATGAGCGCGACGGCGGCCCCGCCCCCCACCCCCTCGACGGCCACCCAGGACGAGGCGATCGTCCAGTACGAGGTCAAGGGCCCGGCCACGGCGGCCGAGCGAACGGCCCTGCTCCGTACGGGCGTCTCGATCGACGAGGTCGACGCCCGCTCGGTCGTCGTCAGCGCCGACCCCATGCAGGCCAAGGAGCTGCGGGCGCTCGGCTACAAGCTGACCGCCCTGCCCGGCCCGCCGGACCGCTCCGAGCGGGGTGTCGCGGCGAGCCCGATGGACTTCCCGTCCAAGGACTCGATGTACCACAACTACGCCGAGGCCAACACGGAGATCGACCAGCGCATCGCCCAGTACCCCTCGATCATGAGCAAGAAGGTGATCGGGAAGTCGTACCAGGGCCGGGACATCGTCGCCATCAAGATCAGCGACAACGTCGCGACCGACGAGAACGAGCCCGAGGTGCTCTTCACGCACCACCAGCACGCCCGTGAGCACCTGACCGTCGAGATGGCGCTCTACCTGCTCAAGGAGTTCGGCTCCAAGTACGGCACCGACTCGCGGATCACCAACATGGTCAACGGCCGCGAGATCTGGATCGTGCCGGACCTCAACCCGGACGGCGGCGAGTACGACATCGCGACCGGCTCGTACCGCTCCTGGCGCAAGAACCGGCAGCCGAACTCCGGCTCCTCGTACGTCGGCACCGACCTGAACCGGAACTGGAACTACAAGTGGGGCTGCTGCGGCGGCTCCAGCAGCAGCAAGAGCTCCGAGACCTACCGCGGCGCGGCCGCCGAGTCGGGCCCCGAGGTGAAGGTGGTCGCGGACTTCGTCCGCAGCCGCGTGGTCGGCGGCAAGCAGCAGATCACCGCCGCCATCGACTTCCACACGTACAGCGAGCTGGTGCTGTGGCCGTTCGGCTGGACGTACAACGACACCGCGCCGGGCCTGACGGCCGACGACCTCGCCGTGTACAAGACCATCGGCACGAGCATGGCCAACAGCAACGGCTACACGCCCGAGCAGTCGAGCGACCTGTACATCACGGACGGGACGATCGACGACTGGCTGTGGGGCAACCAGAAGATCTTCGCCTACACCTTCGAGATGTACCCGTCCGAGTCGGGCGGCGGGGGCGGCTTCTACCCGCCGGACGAGGTGATCGACCGCGAGACGGCACGCAACCGCGACGCGGTGCTGCAGCTGCTGGAGAACGCGGACTGCATGTACCGCTCGATCGGGAAGCAGTCGCAGTACTGCACGTGATCCGGGACCGGATCGGGGCGCCCCACCGCCAGGGGGGCGCCCCTCGCCGTGCCTACGGCCTCATCCGAGGACGGCGAGGGCGTCGATCTCGATGAGGAGGCCGGCGGGGAGGCCCACGTAGACCGTGGTGCGGGCGGCCGGGGCCTCCTTCAGGCCCTGCTCCTCGAAGTAGGCGTTGTAGAGGGCGTTCATCTCGGCGAAGTGGTCCGTGTCGGTCAGGTAGACGCGGATCATCATCACGTCGTCCCAGCCCGCGCCGCCGGCCTCCAGTACCGAGCGGACGTTCTCCAGCGTCTGGAGGGTCTGCTCGCGCAGGGTCGGGCCGGCGGGGGTGGGTGCCTGGCCGTCCACGTGCGGGAGGAAGCCGACCTGGCCGGCGACCTGGAGGATGTTCCCCTTGCGCACGCCGTGCGAGAAGCGGGCCGGCGGGGTGGTGTGGGTGTCGGGGGTGATGGCGGTCTTCTCGGTCACGGGGTGTCCTCGTCGTCGTGCGGGGAGTGCGGGGCGTGCGGGGCGTGCGGGGAGCCGGAGTACTCCCGGCTGATGGTGTCGGCGGTGCGCAGGACCAGGGGCAGCAGTTCGAGCAGCCCCTCGGCGGTGACGACCACGCTGGGCGCGGAGACGGACAGCGCGGCGACGGCCCGCCCGTCGGGCCCGCGCACGGGCGCGCCGAGGCAGTTGACGGACTCCTCGTGCCCGCCGAGATCGGTGGCCCAGCCCTGCTCCCGTACGCGGTCCAGCTCGCGCAGGAAGGCCTGTGCGTCGGGGGTGGAGCGGGCGGTGTGGCGGGGGTAGTCGATGCGCTCGGCGAGGGCCCGCCGCTCGGTCTCGGGGAGGTCGGCGAGGAGCAGCTTCGCGACGGCGGCGACGGTGAGGGGGACGGGCCGGCCGATGCGGGAGTACATGCGGACGGGATAGCGGCTCTCGACCTTGTCGATGTACACGACCTCGTCGTCCTGGTGGATGGCGAGGTGCACGGTGTGGCCGGTGAGGCGGTTGAGCTCGACGAGGTGGGGGTGGGCGACGGTGCGGACGTCGAGGCTCTCCACGGCCTCCGCGGCGAGCGCGAAGAGCTGGGCCCCGAGGCGGTAGCGGCCGTCGGGCTGGCGGTAGACGAACCCGTGCTCGTGCAGGGTGCGCAGGAGGCGCAGCGCGGTGCTCTTGTGGACGCCGAGCTCCTCGGCCACCTCGCCGAGCCCCGCCGCGCCCTTGGCGAGCAGCGGCAGGATGCCGAGTGCCCTCTCCACCGACTGGCTCACGCCGCGCCCTTCCCTGCTGCCGCCGTCACCGGCGCCACCGCCGTACGGAACCCGTACACGCGACCGGCCGTTGACCCCTCGTACGCAGGATGCTAGACAGCAAGCAGCACAACACGCAACGCACGTTGCAGCATATGCAACGCAAGGAGGAATCCGCATGGGCAGCGACGCAGTCCGACGGCTCGCCGACGAACCGCTCGACCACCGGTTCAAGGGGCTGCCGCCCGACGCCGAGCGGGCGGGCCTCACCGTCGGGCAGCTGGCCGCCGAGAAGCGGGACCTCCACACCGGCGGGTTCACCACCCCCGTCCTGACCCTCGACGCCGAGGCGCTGGAGCACAACCTCACCGCCCTCGGCACCTACGCCGCCCGCCACGGCCTCGCCTTCGCCCCGCACGGCAAGACCTGCATGGCACCGCAGCTCTTCCGGCGCCAGCTCGACCACGGCGCCTGGGGCATCACCGCGGCCGTCCCCCACCAGGCCCGCGTCTACCGCGCCTTCGGGATCGAGCGGATCTTCCTCGCCAACGAGCTCGTCGACCCGGCGGCGCTGCGCTGGGTGGCCGACGAGCTCGCCGCCGACCCCGGCTTCCGCTTCGTCTGCTACGTCGACTCCGTCCGCGGGGTCCGGCTGATGGACCGGGCCCTGCAGGGACGGTCCCAGGTCATCGACGTCGTCGTCGAGCTCGGGGCCGGCGAGGGCGCCCGTACCGGCGCGCGGACCGACGAGGACTGCCGGGCCGTCGCCGACGCCGTCGCCGAGGCCGCCACCCTGCGCCTGGTCGGCATCGCCGGGTACGAGGCCGAGGTCCCCGGCGCCGACCCGGAATCCGTCCACGCCTACCTGCGCCGGATGACCGCGCTCGCCGTCGAGTTCGACCGGGCCGGGCGGTTCGCCGCCGACCTCGACGAGATCGTCGTCAGCGCCGGCGGCTCCGCCTGGTTCGACGCCGTCGCCGACGTGTTCGCCGAGCTCCCGGAGCTGTCCCGGCCGGTGCTCAAGCTGCTGCGCTCCGGCGCCTACGTCTCGCACGACCACGGCTGGTACACCCGTCTGACCCCCTTCAACCGCGTCCCGGAGGAGGGTGGCCTGCGCCCCGCCTTCCGGCTCTGGACGCAGGTCGTCTCCCGCCCCTCGCCCACGCAGGCCTTCGTCAACGCCGGCAAGCGGGACATCGCCTACGACCTCGGCCTGCCCGAGGCCGAGCTGGTGCGCGACGCGCTGACCGGCGAGGAGCGCCCGGCCGCCGGGGTCCGCGTGGTCAAGCTGTCCGACCAGCACGCCTGGCTGGAGACCGGGGCGGAAGAGGACGTCCAGGTCGGCGACTGGGTCGCGCTGGGGATGTCCCACCCCTGCACGATCTTCGAGAAGTGGCCGCTGATCCCGGTCGTCGAGGCCGACGGCACGGTCACCGACTACGTCCGCACCTTCTTCTAGCCGAGCCGCGCCGGTGGACCTGGTCATCCGCGGGGCCCGCGTCGTCGACGGCACGGGCGGGCCCTCGTACACCGCCGACGTGGGCGTCCACGAGGGCCGGATCGCCGAGGTCGGCCGGATCCGCTCCGGCGGCCGGCACACCGTCGACGCCCACGGGCTCGCCCTGGCGCCCGGCTTCGTCGACATGCACGCGCACAGCGACCTCGCCCTGCTCCGCGACCCGGACCACAGCGCCAAGGCGGCGCAGGGCGTGACCCTCGAAGTCCTCGGCCAGGACGGGCTCTCGTACGCCCCCGTCGACGACCGCACGCTCGCCGAGGTGCGGGCGGCCATCACCGGCTGGAACGGCTCGGGCGAGGACGTCGACTTCGACTGGCGGGACGTGGGCGGGTACCTGGACCGGCTCGACCGCACCGGCATCGCCGTCAACGCCGCGTACCTCGTCCCCCAGGGCACCGTCCGCGCGTACGCCCTCGGCTGGGGCGACCGCCCCGCCTCCCCCGCCGAGCTCGACCGGATGCGCACGCTCGTCGCCGAGGGCCTCGCGCAGGGCGCGGTCGGCATGTCCTCGGGGCTCACGTACACCCCCGGCATGTACGCGTCCGGCGCCGAACTGGCGCAGCTGTGCCGGGTGGTGGCCTCGTACGGCGGCTACTACTGCCCGCACCACCGCTCGTACGGGCGCGGCGCCCTGGCCGCGTACGCCGAGATGGTCGCGCTGGCCCGGGAGGCCGGCTGCGCGCTGCACCTCGCGCACGCCACCATGAACTTCGCGGAGAACGAGGGCCGGGCGGGCGAGCTGCTCGCCCTCCTCGACGGGGCCCTGGCCGCCGGGGCCGACATCAGCCTCGACTCGTACCCGTACACCCCCGGCTGCACCACCCTCGTGGCGCTGCTGCCCGGTTGGGCGAGCGAGGGCGGGCCGCGGGCCGTGCTCGCGCGGCTGCGCGACGACGCCGAGGCCGAGCGGATCCGGTACGCGCTGGAGGTGACCGGGTCGGACGGCTGCCACGGCGTCCCCGTCGACTGGGCGACCATCGAGATCGCGGGAACGGCGGACCCGGCGCACGGGGCGTACGTGGGCACGCGCCTGCGGGACTGGGAGGGCGCCCGGCGGCTGCTGCTGGCGGACCGGCTGGGGCCGACGATCCTGCAGCACGTGGGCCACGAGGAGAACGTCCGGGCCATCATGCGCCACCGGGTCCACACCGGCGGCTCCGACGGCATCCTCCAGGGCGCGAAGCCGCATCCGCGGGCGTACGGGACCTTCCCGCACTACCTGGGCCACTACGTGCGCGAGCTCGGCGTGCTCTCGCTGGAGGAGTGCGTGGCCCGTCTGGCGGGCCGTCCGGCGGCCCGACTGCGGCTGGCCGACCGGGGGTTGGTGCGCACGGGGTACCGGGCCGACCTCGTGCTCTTCGATCCGGACACGGTCGCGGCCGGGTCGACGTACGAGAACCCGCGCGTGCTGCCGGCCGGCATCCCGCACGTGCTGATCGACGGGCGGTTCGTGATGCGGGACGGGCGCAGGACGGACGTCCTGGCGGGGCGGTCGGTCCGCAGGGCTCCGTACAGGGGCCGTTGAAGGGTTCCGCCTACGATGGGCGGCATGCTCGCCTTTGTCCCCGCCGCGCTGTTTTTCGTCCTCTTCTGCGTGAGCGTGCGGGAGGACCGCCGACGCTTCCGGAACGCGGTCCTCCTGGGCCTCACCCTCATGTTCGGGTCGATCGGCCTGCTGTTCCAGATACCCCAACTGCCGTCACCGCTGGACGCGATCGCGGTCCTGCTGGTGCTGGTCGTGCCGACGCTCGGCACGCTCGTCCTCGGCGGCTACCTGATCCGCAACGGCCTGACGATGCTCCGCAAGGAGGGCCGCAGTCCGACCAACATGCTGTCCATGGCGGCGGGGCTGGGCATCTTCGCGCTGATCGCGCTGGTCCTCGGGGTGGCGGGGCGGGGCTCCCGGACCGTGGACACGGTGGTGGCGGGCCTGGTCATGCTCGTCGGCTACGTCTCCTTCCTCTTCCTCTGCTTCCTCGCGTACGCCTTCCTGTACGGGCGGATCACCGTGCGCGGCGACGTCGACTACGTGGTGGTGCTGGGCTCCGGGCTCATCTGCGGCGAGCGGGTGTCCCCGCTGCTGGCGTCCCGGCTGGAGAAGGGCCGGCAGATCCACGACGCCCAGGCGGCCCGCGGCGGCCGGACTCCGCTGCTGCTGGTCTCGGGCGGGCAGGGGTCGGACGAGAAGCTCTCGGAGGCGCGGGCGATGGCCGACTGGCTGATCGCGCGGGGTGTCCCGGAGGAGCGGATACGGCTGGAGGACCGCTCGACCACGACGCAGGAGAACCTCGCCTTCAGCCGCACGATCATGGCCGACGCGGACCCCGGCTACCGCTGCGTGGTCGTCACCAACAACTTCCACGCCTTCCGGGCCGCGATGACGGCCCGCACGGCCGGGGTCAACGGCCAGGTGCTCGGCTCCCCGACGGCCACGTACTTCTGGCCGAGCGCCACCCTCCGCGAGTTCGTCGCGGTGTTCTGGGGGCACCGGACGGTGAACCTGAGCATCTGCGCGGGGATAGCGGCCGTGACGGCACTGGCGGCCATCGCCACGGCATAGACGCGACCCGGGCGCCGCGGCGGGCGGGCCGGAGGGCCGGGGCGGTCGGCGGGGGCGGTCGGCGTGCGGCGGCCCCGAGCCGCAGGCCGATCTTGTCCATGGGGAGGAGGTACGGGGCCGAAGTGCGTTCATGGCGATGTCGCCGGAGGATGAGGGAACCGGGGGCATGGAAGCCCCGGGGCATTCCGAGGAGGTATCCCGATGGACAGTGAATCGGGCCAGCAGCCCAATCGGCCGGCCAAGCTCTTCAGCGGCGGGGAACGGCCGTACGACCCTGAGGACCTCGTGATGGTGCAAGGCATGGAGCCGACTCCGGAGCGGCTCGAGAAGGCGCGCCAGCTGATCGAGAAGGAGGGTCCGCAGGTCATCGAGCGCTACCTGCCGTAGTGGGGCGGTGGCACGTACGAAGCTGCTGGTGGCCCCGACCGGGGCGGCGTTCCCGGGCCGGGGCCGCACGCGCACCGCCGCGAAGGGCTGCGCGCATCCGGCCGACCCGACCGCATCCAGAATCGGTGAAGGATCGTTAAGGCGCGCGGGGGGTCTGATTTCGGAGGCACCGCCATGCAGACGATCACCATCGACTGGGACCACCCCACCGAGCCGCGCCAGAGCCGCGAACGGGAGCACGTACGGGACTACGTGAGCACCGGCGGACTCGACGGCCACCTGTGGCACGGGGTCCCCACCCTCCTGCTCACCACGCTCGACCGCGCCACGGGCCGGACCTCCCGGACCCCGCTGATCTACGTCGAGGACGGGGGCCGCCACATCGTGCTGGCGGCCGACTGGGGCGCCCCGGAGCACCCGGCCTGGTACCGGAACCTGACCGCCCACCCGGAGGTCCGCCTCCAGGTCGGCGCGGCCGTCTTCCAGGCCACGGCGCGCACGGCCCGCCCGGTGGAGCGCGAGGTCTACTGGCCGGCGATGACGGCCCTGTGGCCCCTCTTCGACGACTACCAGGCGGCCGCCTCCCCCCGCGAGATCCCCCTGGTGATCATCACCCCGTAGCCCCGGCGGCGCC
Source organism: Streptomyces sp. NPDC001903 (assembly GCF_042891345.1). Taxonomy (NCBI): domain Bacteria; kingdom Bacillati; phylum Actinomycetota; class Actinomycetes; order Kitasatosporales; family Streptomycetaceae; genus Streptomyces; species Streptomyces sp. NPDC001903. The sequence continues at coordinate 64,712 of NZ_JBIASZ010000001.1, read as the reverse complement.
CGCACTCAGGCGTGGTCGTAGACGGTCACGGCCACGCCCCGGGCGCACAGGGCCCCGGTGATCAGCGGCTCGACGCGGGACCACTTGCCCCCGGCCAGCCCGCAGCCGATCCGGGGCATGTGGACCGAGGCCCCGAGCGCGAGCGCGTGCCCGCCGAGCGCCGTCAGGCTGCGCTCCAGCGCGTCGTAGCGGATCGGCGGGCCGCCGCTGCCCGTGCGTATGCCCCGCTGGGCGACCATGTTGGCCACCCAGGTGTCCGGCCGCACCTGGACCAGCCGGACCGCGCCGAGGCCGAAGTCGTTGCCGCTGCGCAGCCGGTGCCAGGCCCGGAACTCCCGCTCCGGCTCGGGCCAGCGCTTGGAGAGGGCCAGCACGAAGCCCTTGCCCCAGCCGCCGATGTCGTTGCAGACGTGCGCGATGATCTTCGGCCCCTTGGCCTGCGGACTGGTCGCGTCCCCCGCGATGATCCGAAGCTCCTCCATGTCCCGCCCCTTCCCCCACTGACGAGACTAGGGGCGGGCACCGACAACGGCGCGCGGCCGGGGCCGCGGGGTCACAGGTACTCGCGGGCGAATTCCATCGCCCATTCCACCGCCGCGATCGGGACGCTGCCCGACAGGGGGTCGATGGTCAGGCGGGCGGCCTCCCAGCCCTGGTCGTGCTCGCGGTGGATCGCGAAGTGCGCCGGTTCGGCGTCCTGGGCGGCTCCGCCGTCGCCGCCGTCACCGCCCCCGCCGCCCTCCCCGCTCCGCGGTGCGACCAGGAACTCGATCGCCCGGTCGTCGCCGTCCGTGCCCACCGTGCTGATCGCCATGTCGCCGACCACGAATTCCACCGCCGCGCCCCCGCCCTCTCACGCCTCCGACCGCCGTCCGAGACAAGCCTGCGCCGCGGCGGTTCCGCGACGCATGAGTGCGCGTACTCATGCCCGTACTCAGCCCCCGTACGCGCCCCCGACGTGACGAGTGCAACACCGCGGATCCGGCGCCACCCGGGACCCACCCATTCCGCAGGTCGCGGCGGGCGGTGGCCGCCGTTTCCAAGGGCGGACCGGGCCGTCACCGTCCCATCATGCGAAACGGGACATATCCCTCCCCCATCCCCGTTCCGAATACCTCGGCGGAGCGGCCGCGCGGCCCGTAAGCTCCCGTCATGCAGGTGATCCAGTCAACGAAACTCGCCAACGTCTGCTACGAGATCCGCGGGCCCGTGCTCGAAGAGGCCATGCGGCTCGAAGCAGCAGGTCATCGCATCCTCAAGCTGAACACCGGCAACCCCGCGGCCTTCGGCTTCGAGTGCCCGCCGGAGATCCTCGAGGACATGCTCCGCAACCTGGGCAACGCCCACGGGTACGGGGACGCGAAGGGGCTGCTCTCCGCGCGCCGCGCGGTCATGCAGCACTACCAGACCAAGGGCATCGAGCTGGACGTCGAGGACATCTACCTCGGCAACGGCGTCTCCGAGCTGATCCAGATGTCGATGCAGGCGCTGCTCGACGACGGCGACGAGGTGCTGGTCCCGGCGCCGGACTACCCCCTCTGGACCGCCTCCGTCAGCCTCGCGGGCGGCACCGCCGTGCACTACCGCTGCGACGAGCAGTCCGACTGGATGCCGGACCTCGCCGACATCGAGCGCAAGGTCACCGACCGCACCCGCGCGATCGTGATCATCAACCCGAACAACCCGACCGGCGCCGTCTACGACGACGAGATGCTGCGCGGGCTCACGGACATCGCGCGCCGCCACAGCCTGGTCGTCTGCTCCGACGAGATCTACGACCGGATCCTCTACGACGGCGCCACGCACACCAACACCGCCGCCATCGCGCCCGACCTGCTGACGCTCACGTTCAACGGGCTGTCCAAGAACTACCGCGTCGCCGGCTACCGGGCCGGCTGGATGGCGGTCTGCGGCCCCAAGAAGCACGCCTCCTCGTACATCGAGGGCCTGACGATCCTGGCCAACATGCGGCTGTGCGCCAACATGCCCTCGCAGCACGCCGTCGCGACGGCCCTCGGCGGCCGGCAGTCCATCAACGACCTGGTCCTTCCGGGCGGGCGGCTGCTGGAGCAGCGCGACACGGCCTACGACCTGCTGACGCAGATCCCCGGCATCACCTGCGTGAAGCCGAAGGGCGCGCTGTACCTGTTCCCGAAGCTGGACCCGGCCGTCTACAAGATCAAGGACGACCGACAGATGGTCCTCGACCTGCTGCGGGCCGAGAAGATCATGGTGGTGCACGGTACGGGCTTCAACTGGTCCGAGCCCGACCACTTCCGGATCGTGACGCTGCCCAACGCCAAGGACCTGGCGGACGCGGTCACCCGGATCGGGAAGTTCCTGGACGGGTACGGCCAGCCGTAACGGGTCCGCCGGCACTCATTGCCGGATCGAGCACAACTTTAGAACGGATCCAATGTAGGATGGCCTCCTGACCACGCAGGAGGCCTCCTCATGTACGAGCCGATCCGCACGAAGTCGGTCGTCCACCGCGTGGGCGGCCACCACTCCGACAGCCACTCCGGGTACCCGCACAGCAGCCGCGCGGAGGCGCTGGACACCCAGCTCGCCGGGCACCTCGCGGCCCTGCTCGCCGTCACGGACGAGCTCGGCCTCGACGGCGCCGCCGCGCGGATCGCCGCGCAGGTGGCGCGGCTGCGCGGCGCCGAGCCGGCGCGGGCGGCGCGCGCCGACATCGCGGGTACCGCCGATCTCCTCGCCCTGCACCGGCGCGCCCACGACCTCGCCGGGCGGGCGCTGGTCGTCGCCGCGTCGCGTGCCGACACCACCGTGGCGATCCTCGCCGCCGAGCGCATGGACGCCCATGCCGCTGCCCTGGCCTCGCGGGACCTGGCCGGCAGCCACTGATCGGCCCCGGTCCGGGGCCGCGGAGGCTCCGGACCGGGTGCCACCTTCATCCGGCGGTGCCGGCTCCGGCCGGCGTGAACTCCGCCGCCGCGACCCCGCACCAAGGCGTCGCCGAGGCCGGCCAGATCGGGCCCAGGGCTTCCGCGTGCTCCGTCGCGGCCGGGGCCACTCCCGGGAGCTTCACCAGGGCCTGCGGCGGCCGGGCCGCGGCCGGGTCCGGGTCCGGGGTGGCCCGCTCGCGGAACTCGACCGTGACCACGTACGCGCCCGTGCCCTCGGGCCGGCCCGCCACCTCCACCGTCGCCACCACGCGGTGGCTGCCGGGGTCGATCCGGCAGCCGGTGACCCGTACGTCCTCCACCGCCGGTCGCGGCGCCGCCGCGCCCGGCTCGCCGCTGGCCCACACGTACAGGCCCAGCGGGGCGAACACCAGCAGGCCGGCCAGGACCGTCAGGCCGACCGCCCAGCCCTGCCACTTCAACGCGCTCACGCCCATGGGACGATCCTCCCGGCCCACCGCCCCGCCTGCCAGCACCGGCCGATCCACACAGCATTTCGAAGTGGGACCGCCTGGACACCTGACGTTCATTCAACTTGACGCGGAATGTGGGTTTCCGCGAGCACGCTGCACCCGTGAGACGCATCCTAGGCATCGCCCTGGCGGTCCTCCTCCTCGGCGGCGTGATCGCCGTCGCGCTCGCCGGAGGAGAAAAGACCCCATCCACGGCAACGAAGACCGTGAGGGGCGTCGTCGGATCCGAGAAGTCCGAATACTTCCGGGACCCTGACGTCGTCAAAGCCCTGGCCGACAAGGGCTACACCGTGAAGACCGAAACGTCCGGCTCCTGGGCGATGGACCAACTCGCCCTCAAGGACTTCGACTTCGCCTTCCCCAGCAGCAGCGAGCCCGCCCCGGAGATCGAGGCCGCGGCCGGCGTCAAGGGCGCCCAGACCACCAAGCCGTTCTTCTCCCCGCTGGTGGTCATCGCCCGCGCCAACGCCGCCAAGGTGCTCGCCGACAACGGCCTCGTCAAGATGACCGGCAAGAACTCGGGGACCCTCCTCATGGGCCCCTACCTCAAGGCGGCCGCCGAGGACCGCAAATGGCAGCAGCTCTCCGGCTCCGCCGAATTCGCCGAGCTGACCGGCACGGTGTTCATCAAGACCACCGATCCGACGACGTCCAACTCCGGGGCGCTGTTCCTGGCCGCCACCTCGAACGTCGCCAACGACAAGACGGTGGTCTCCGACGACGCGGGGATCGACCGCACCGCGCCCCTGATGCAGAAGCTGATCCGCGTCCAGGGCGCCCTGGAGCCGAGCACCGACGACCCGTTCCGGGCCTTCATCTCCGGCAGCGGCGAGCCGCTCATCCTGGCGTACGAGTCCCAGGTGGCCTCCTTGCTCCAGCAGAAGCCGGAAACGGGGGCCGCCGACAACATGGTCGTGCTCTACCCGGACACCACCGTCAACTCCCCGCACACCTTCGTGCCGATCAGCGAGAACGCCAAGGAGCTCGGCTCCCTCCTCGCCAACGACCCGAAGCTGCGCGCGCTGGCCGTCCGGCACGGGTTCCGGCCGCAGAACGGCGTGCCCGAGTTCACCGCGGCCACCGCCTCGCACGCCGCGTACCTCAACCCGGAGCTGGCCGGCATCCGCCAGGTCAGCGCACCGACCGTCAAGATCCTCATGGCGCTTGCCGCGCGCGCCAAGGGCTAGGGGGGACACCGCACATGACTTTGACACCACCCGAGGAGAGCCCGCTCGTCCTCACCGCCCCCGAGCCCGTCGCCCCCGTCAAGCGGGAGCAGGCCTCGGGCCTCGTCCCGCTCCAGGACGGGGTGCGCGAGGAGATGGCCCGCCGGGCCGGGGAGTACGTCGGCTCGCTCGCCGGGATCGACACCCGCTCCCCCGAGTTCGCGAGCCGCGTCGGGGAGATATCCGCACTCGGCGCCGGCGACATCCGCAACGCCGCCCAGCAGTCCAACCGGATGCTGGAGCGGGCCGTACGGTCGCTGGGCACCGACGGGGGCGGCGACGCCCAGGCCCGCGTCGCGGGCTCCCTGGTCGAGCTGCGCCGCACCGTCGAGGACCTCGACCCGCGGGACACGCCCGCCAAGGGGGCCCGCAGGCTGCTCGCGAAGCTGCCGGGCGGCAACAGGTTCCGCGACCACGTGGCCAAGTACGCCTCCTCGCAGGCCACCCTCAACCACATCGTGGGCTCGCTGCGCGGCGGCCAGGACGAGCTGCGCCGCGACAACGCGGCCCTGCACACCGAGCGGGCCCGCCTGTGGGAGACCATGGGCAAGCTCCAGGAGTACGCGGTCCTCACCGAGGCCCTGGACGCGGCCGTGGAGGAGCGGATCGCCGAGACCGGGCACCGCGACCCGGCGGCGGCCGACGTGATGCGCGCCGACCTGCTCTTCCCGGTCCGGCAGAAGCACCAGGACCTGCTGACGCAGCTGGCGGTGTGCGCGCAGGGATACCTGGCGATGGACGTGGTCCGGCGCAACAACGACGAGCTGATCAAGGGCGTGGACCGGGCCGCCACCACCACCGTGTCCGCGCTGCGGATCGCCGTGATGCTGGCCTCGGCCCTCGACAGCCAGCGCAAGGTGATCGAGCAGGTCAACGCCTTGAAGGGCACCACGGAGGACCTCATCCGGGGCAACGCCGACATGCTGTCCACGCAGAGCGGCGAGATCCAGCGGATCGCCGCCGACCCGGCGGTGGGGGCCGAGACGCTCCGTACGGCCTTCGCGCAGATCTACAAGACGCTGGACGCGATCGACACGTACAAGGCGCAGGCGACCGAGAACATGGCCGCCACCGTCGAGTCCCTGACCGGGGAGCTGCAGACCGCCTCGGCCTACCTGGCCCGTACGCGCACCTCCGGTGTGCTGGAGGGCGGGGAGCGATGAGCGTTCACGGCGCATCGGTGCGCAGACGGCTGGCCGCGGCGGTCGCGCTCGCCGCGACCTGGCTCGGGGCCTCGGCCTGCGACTCCGGCTCTCCGGATCCGGCGAAGCCGACCCAGTCGAAGTACCAGGAGGGCAAGCTGCGGGTGCTGGCCTCCAGCGAACTGGCCGACATGGAGCCGGTGCTGAAGGCCGCGAAGGCCGCCACCGGGGTTTCCGTCGAGCTCACCTGGTCCGGCACGCTGGACGCGGCCGAGCAGGTGGCCTCCGGGAAGGCCGACGGCAAGTACGACGCGATCTGGCTGTCCTCCAACGACTACCTGCGGCTGCGCCCCGAGGCCGCCGGGAAGCTCAGCAGCGAGACTCCGGTGATGTCCTCGCCGGTGGCGCTGGGCGTACGGGCGCAGGCGCTGGCCCGGCTCGGCTGGAAGCCGGAGGAGGTGACCTGGTCGGCGGTGCACGAGGCGGTCGCCGCCGGGAAGCTGACGTACGGGATGACCGACCCGGTGCGCTCGAACTCCGGTTTCTCCGCGCTGATCTCGGTGGCCTCCGGGCTGTCGGGCGCGCAGGCGGCGCTGACCGACGCGGACGTGAAGACGGCGCAGCCCAGGCTGAAGGAGTTCTTCGGCGGGCAGAAGCTGACCTCCGGCTCCTCCGGCTGGCTGGCCACCGCGTACGCCAAGCGCGGGGACGTGGACGCGCTGGTGAACTACGAGTCCGTGCTGCTGTCCATGAACCGGGACGCGCAGGCGGGCCTGACGGTGATCCGGCCGCGCGACGGGGTGGTCACCGCCCACTACCCGCTGACCCTGTTGACCTCGGCCCCGGCCGGGGCCCGCGAGTCGGGGCGGGCGCTGACCGACTGGCTCAGCGGCGCCGAGGCGCAGAAGGCGATCACCGAGAAGACCTTCCGCCGGCCGGTCGCGGCCGGGGTGCAGCCGGCGCCCGGGCTGAACGCGGACAAGCGGCGCGAGCTGCCGTTCCCGGGTACCCGCTCGGTCGCGGACGGTCTGCTGGCCTCCTACGAGAACGAGCTGCGCCGGCCCTCGCGGACGGTGTACGTGCTGGACACCTCGGGTTCGATGGCCGAGCAGGACCGCATCGGTCGGCTGCGGTCGGCGCTCACCGAGCTGACGGGGACGGGTGATTCGGGAACCGGACAGCGGTTCCGGGACCGCGAGGAGGTGACGCTCCTGCCGTTCGGCGACAAGGTGAAGAAGGTGCTGACGCACGTCGTCGAGCCGGGCAATCCGGGGCCCGCGCTGGATGCGATCCGGGGCGATGTGAAATCGCTCCAGCCGGAGGGGGGTACGGCGGTGTACGGCAGTCTGAAGGCCGCGTACGAACACCTGGGCAAGGGCAACGCGGACGCGTTCACCTCGATCGTGCTGATGACGGACGGGCAGAGCGGCGACAAGGCGAAGGACTTCGACGCCTTCTACGCCGGGCTGCCGGAAGCGCAGAAGCACACGCCGGTCTTCGCGGTGCTCTTCGGGGACTCGGACCGCAAGGAGCTGGCCCACATCACCGAACTGACCGGCGGGCGGCTCTTCGACGCCACCGACGGCAACGGTTCGCTGGACGGAGCCTTCGAGGAGATCCGTGGCTACCAGTAGATCCGCCGCGGGGGCGCTCCGCTACCTGGAGTCGAAGAAGAACCTGGTGGGCTGCGCCTGCGGGGTGGCCGGGCTGGGCCTTGCCGTCACCGGGGCGGCGGGCACCTACTGGCCGGTGGTCGTGGCGGGGCTGTACGGCGCGGGCGCGCTGATCGCCCCGCCGGAGCGGCCGGCGCCGCCCGGGCCCCGGGGTCCCTCGCAGCAGCTGGACGACATACGGGAGCGGTTCGGCCGGCTGCGGGAGTACGTGGCCGAGGTGGACCTGCCGGATCCGGCCGAGGGCCGCCTCGCGGAGCTGATGGAGCTGTACGGGGCGCTGCTGGAGCCGGGGTGGGTGGCCGATGTGCTGGCCGCCGACCCGGAGTCGGTGCACGCGCTGTCGCGGGCGATCGAGCTGGACGTGCCGGAGTGCGTGGACACGTACAACCGGACGCGCTGGTGGACCCGGCTCACCCCGGGCGGGGAGTCGCCGGAACGGCACCTGGAGCGGCAGCTGTCGCTGCTGCACGAGGAGGCGGAACGCCTGACGGCGGACCTCCGCGAAGCAGAGGCCCGCCGTCAGCAGACGCACACGACCTACCTGGAGGAGCGCGGACAACACTCCTGACAGGTATGGGGCCGGTGCTGCGGTGGGAACCGCTTGGTCGGGGGCTCCCACACCCAGGTGCCCGGAGTCGCCTCCGGACAGGTCTTTCAGCCCAGGCGCTCGACGAGCGCGTGGTACTGGTCCCACAGCTCCTTGGGAGTGTGGTCGCCGTAGGTGTTCAGGTGCTCGGGGACCAGGGAGGCCTCGTCGCGCCAGACCTCCTTGTCGACGGTGAGCAGGAAGTCGAGGTCGGCCTCGGGGAGGTCCAGACCGTCCAGGTCGAGGGAGTCCTTGGTCGGCAGGATGCCGATGGGGGTCTCCACGCCGGCGGCCTTGCCGTCGAGCCGCTCGACGATCCACTTCAGGACGCGGCTGTTCTCGCCGAAGCCGGGCCACACGAACTTGCCCGCGTCGTTCTTGCGGAACCAGTTCACGTAGTAGATCTTCGGGAGCTTGGACTGGTCCTTGCCCTTGGCCACGTCGACCCAGTGGCCCATGTAGTCGCCCATGTTGTAGCCGCAGAACGGCAGCATGGCGAACGGGTCGCGGCGCAGCTCGCCGACCTTGCCCTCGGCGGCGGCGGTCTTCTCGGAGGCGATGTTCGAGCCGATGAAGACGCCGTGGTTCCAGTCGAAGGACTCAGTGACCAGCGGGACGGCGGAGGCGCGGCGGCCGCCGAAGAGGATCGCGGAGATCGGGACGCCCTTGGGGTCCTCCCACTCGGGGGCGATCGTCGGGCACTGGGAGGCCGGGACGGCGAAGCGGGCGTTGGGGTGGGCCGCCGGGGTCTCGCTCTCCGGGGTCCAGGCGTTGCCCTTCCAGTCGATGAGGTGCGCGGGCGCCTCTTCGGTCATGCCCTCCCACCAGACGTCGGAGCCGTCCGGGGTGAGCGCGACGTTGGTGAAGACGGTGTTCGCGTACATCGTCTTCATGGCGTTGGCGTTGGTGTGCTCGCCGGTGCCGGGGGCGACGCCGAAGAAGCCGGCCTCGGGGTTGATCGCGTACAGGCGACCGTCCTCGCCGAAGCGCATCCAGGCGATGTCGTCGCCGATGGTCTCGACCGTCCAGCCGGGGATCGTGGGCTCCAGCATGGCCAGGTTCGTCTTGCCGCAGGCGCTCGGGAACGCGGCGGCGACGTACTTCGCCTCACCCTGCGGCGGGGTGAGCTTGAGGATCAGCATGTGCTCGGCGAGCCAGCCCTCGTCGCGGGCCATGACGGACGCGATGCGCAGGGCGTAGCACTTCTTGCCGAGCAGGGCGTTGCCGCCGTAGCCCGATCCGTACGACCAGATCTCGCGGGTCTCGGGGAAGTGCGAGATGTACTTGGTGGTGTTGCAGGGCCACGGCACGTCCGCCTGGCCCTCGGCGAGCGGAGCGCCGAGGGTGTGGACGGCCTTGACGAAGAACCCGTCGGTGCCGAGCTCGTCGAGGACGGGCTTGCCCATGCGGGTCATGGTGCGCATGGCGACGGCGACGTAGGCGGAGTCGGTGATCTCGACGCCGATCGCGGAGAGCTCGGAGCCGAGGGGGCCCATGCAGAAGGGGACGACGTACATCGTCCGGCCCTTCATGGAGCCGCGGAAGATACCTTCCTGCCCGGCAATGCCCCCCTCACCGGTGAAAAGGGCCTTCATCTCGGAAGGAGCCTTCCAGTGGTTGGTCGGGCCCGCGTCCTCCTCCTTCTCGGAGCAGATGAAGGTCCGGTCCTCGACGCGCGCGACGTCGGACGGGTCGGAGGCGGCGTAGTACGAGTTGGGTCGCTTGCCCTCGTCCAGCTTCTTGAACGTGCCCTTGGCGACGAGCTCCGCGCACAGGCGCTCGTACTCGGCCTCGGAGCCGTCGCACCAGACGACCCGGTCCGGCTGGGTGATCGCTGCGATCTCGTCCACCCAGGAGATCAGCTCCTGGTGGGTCGTCGGGACGGAAAGGGGAGCCGCGTTCTCGCGCGCCACGATTGCTCCTTGAAGAGGGGTTGTTTGGTGTTTGCCCCGTGGGGGCTGCGACCCGGATGCTTCGCGCTCCGCTCATCCGGTGCCGACCGCACTCATCTGATCATCCGGTGCGTGTGCGCATATGTCCAGGGGGCCTCTCACGTGAGCATCGCCACTCCCGTCAATCTTCCGTAAAGCGCACTAACGGAAACCTACGGACCCGTAGGTAGCATGGCGGCCATGACTTCTGACGCCGCCGCCGCTCCGGCCGCACCGGAGGCCAAGCCGCTCATGCGCGGCTGGCTGCACACCGGGATGTTCCCCGCCGTGGTCGTCGCGGGCCTGGTGCTGATGGCCTTCACCGAGTCGACGCGGGCACGGGTGGCGTGCGGGGTGTACATCCTCACGGCCTGCCTGCTGTTCGGCGTCAGCGCCGTGTACCACCGCGGCACCTGGGGTCCGCGGGGCGAGGCCATCCTGCGGCGTCTCGACCACGCCAACATTTTTCTGATCATCGCGGGGACCTATACCCCGCTGACGGTGCTCCTCCTCCCGCCCTCCACCGGACGGACGCTCCTGTGGGCGGTGTGGATCGCGGCGGCGGCCGGCATCGCCTTCCGGGTCTTCTGGGTCGGCGCCCCGCGCTGGCTCTACACCCCCTGCTACATAGCGATGGGCTGGGCCGCGGTCTTCTTCCTGCCCGACTTCCTGCGCACCGGCGGCATCGCCGTCCTGGTCCTGGTGATCGTCGGGGGGCTCCTCTACAGCGCGGGCGGCGTGATCTACGGGATCAAGCGCCCGAACCCCTCCCCCCGCTTCTTCGGGTTCCACGAGGTCTTCCACTCGCTGACCCTGGCCGCCTTCGTGGCCCACTACGTCGGCATCTCCCTCGCCGCGTACCAGCACTGAGCCGGGCCGCGACCCCGGCGGAGCCCCGGCGCCCATCGGCGCCGGGGCTCCTTCGGTCGCGGGCGGCTACGTGCAGGCGTAGCCATCGCCGTCCGGGTCCAGCCGCAGCGGGTCGCTGCCGTTGACCTTCATGCGCTTCGGGTACTGGTGGGAGGCCAGCCAGTCGCAGCGGGCCTTCGTGGTCTCCTTCACCTCCGCCGGGAACTTCGTCGGCACGCACTGGCTCGCCGTCCCGTAGTGGCGGTCGCAGCCGGCCACGGTCGGGGCGACGGGCGCCGAGTCCCGCTTCCCGGGGTTCTGCCGGGGGGCCGCCTGCGGGGCGTCCGCGAAGTCGTGGACGTGCGGGGACGGGGCCTCGTCCGTGGCCGCGAGCGCCGACGCGCCGCCCAGGTGCACCCAGGTCGCCACCGACGGGATCCCGTTCGCGTCGACGCCGAAGAGCATGTACCAGCCGGGCGGGGCCAGGTTCGGGTTGCTGGTGACGTTCAGGTCGACGGTCGTGTTGTTCACCACCGACAACGGCAGGTCCACGTACCGCTGGTTCGGGTCCGAGGAGTGCGTGACCGCCGCCGGACGGATCAGCTCCGCCTTGGCGATCGGCCGGTCGACGGTGATCCGCTGCGTGTCCCCGTACACCCACTGCGTGTCGATCACCGAGGTGAGCTTCGGGCGCGCGCCCTTGAAGAGGTACGGCGGGGTGTAGATCGACACGTTGTTGTTGTACGTGCCGTTGCCGGGATTGTCGCCGACCGTCATGACGCGCCCGTCGGGCAGCAGGAAGGCGCCCGAGTGGTACGTCCGCGGGATCGGGTCGGCCGGCAGCCCGGCCTTGTAGGTGTTGGTCACCGGGTCGAAGAACGAGGCCTCGTAGACGGGGTCGGCCCGGTCGTGCAGCCCGCCGCCGGTCTCCAGCACCTTGCCGTCCGGCAGCAGGACGGCCGACACGTACATCTTGCCCTCGGCCCCCGTCTGCGCCCGCTTGGCCCCGCCCACGTCGACGATGCCCTGCGGCAGGTCGGGCCCGGCGGTGTACGCGGGGCTCGGCGCCTTGAGGTCGATGAGCTCGGTGAGCCGGTTGGCCGCCGGGTTCGACTCGTTGTTGCCGCCGCCGATCGTCAGGACCCGCTGGTCCTGCGCGGGCGGCAGCAGCACGCTCGCCGACTCGTCGCGCTCGTCCTTCTTGCGCAGCCCGGGCACGTCCGTGATCGTGTTGGCGTTGTAGTCGTAGATCGACGCGCCGCTGCCCTGCGTGCCGTTGCCGAAGGTGTGGCTGCCGGAGTAGAAGAGCCGCCCGTCCTGCATGAGGATCATGGAGGGGTACAGGCCCCAGTAGGACCAGGTCTGGTTGACCTCGTTCATCGGCAGCCACTTGTTCTGCGCCGCCGAGAACCTCTCCGCGGTGACGTTGCCCGTCGAGTCCTCCTTCAGGCCGCCGAAGGAGATCACGTCGCCGTTGCCGAGGATCGTCGCCGACGGGTACCAGTGCCCGCCGTTCAGGTCGTTGGTCTTCGTGTACGCCTCGGTCGCCGGGTCGAAGACGTAACTGTCCTTCAGTCCCTGGTAGCCGATCTTGCCGTCGGCGGACGGGTACCCCTTGTTGCCGCTCATGACGAGCACCCGGCCGTCCGACAGCTGCACGTGCCCCGAGCAGAACATGTCCACGGGCGTCGGGATCGTCTTGAAGGACCCGTTCGCCGGGTCGTACACGGCCGAGGTGAACGTGCCCGCGTTGAACTGGGCGATGTCGTTGCCCGAGCCCGCGATCAGCAGCACCTTCCCGTTCTTCAAGACCACGGCGTGCATCGAGCGCACCGGATTCTTGGCCGGGATGACCTCCCACTTGCCCTTGGCGCACTGCTCGGCCGTGCCCGTGCACCCCGGCTGCGGCGGGGCCGCGCCCACCTCCTCCAGCGCGTAGTCGTCGGTGGTGAGCGTGCCCACGCCGTAGACCGAGAGCCCCCACGTGATCTTGTCGGTGCCGGGCGGGACGGCGGGCGTACGGACCTCCGTGCGCGCCCAGCCGGCGCTGACCGGAGGATTCTGCAGGTCGGTCCAGTACTGCCAGCCCGCGGTGGTGTCGTGGCGGAACACCGTCACCGACACGTCCGGGGTGTTCGACTTGTACCAGGCGGACAGGTCGTACTGCCGGCCCGGTACGACGGTGGGCGCGCAGGTGGTGTTCTCGGTGACGAGCGCCTTGCGGTCGCCGCTGAGGCGGCGGGTGAGGGAGACCTTCATCGCCTTGGTGCCGCTGTGCGCGTCGGCGACGGTCGCGTAGGTGAAGTCGTTGTCGCCCCAGCCGGACTTCTCCCAGCAGGACGGCATGTCCGCGCCGGGTGCGCCGGCGGTCTCGAAACCGGAATTGGTGAGCAGATTGGGCGGTCCGGCCGTGGCCTGCTGCGGTGCGGTGAGCAGCAGGCCCGCGGTCATCGCCCCGACGGCGGCCAGGGCGGCGCGCCGCCCGGCCTTCCGCCGGATGTTCGCTGGCATGGACGGTTCCCTTCTGTCTGTGCGGCGGCTCTGTGCGGCTCAACTCCTGGTGGTGCGGGCGGTACGGGTCGTGCGCGGCAGGTAGACGAGGGCCTCGGTGGCGGCGAACCGCAGGACGAAGGTGGTGACCAGGGCCAGGGCCGTGGCGGGCAGCACCTCCATGCCGAACCTGGCGACGAACAGGGCGATCAGCGGGATGCGCAGCAGCAGGTCGGCGTTGGCCAGCAGGGCGAAGCGGCCGATGCGGTCCGCCCAGTGGCGGTGGCGGCGGCGGTCGCGGAAGAGCAGGGCCTCGATGAGGACGAAGTTCCAGAGCACTCCGGCCTGGTTGGCGGCGATCTCGGCCGGCAGGTAGTGCACCCCGGCGTGCGTGAGCAGCCACAGCGCGAACAGGTTCGGGACGAAGCCGGAGAGCCCGATCAGTCCGAAGCCGATCATCCGCGCCAGCGGGGTCGCGGAGCGCAGCGCGGCGAGGTGGGCCAGGAACCGCATCCCCTCGCGGGCGCCGGACTTGGACTCGCCGGAGTAGCGGTCCTGGAAGACGAACGGCACCTCGGCGACCCTGGCGGGCCGGCAGCGCACGACCAGCTCCAGCAGGATCTTGTAGCCGAGGGGTTTGAGGGCGTCCGCGGTGACCACCGGGCGGCGCATGGCGAAGAAGCCGCTCATCGGGTCGCTGATCCCCCGCAGGGCCCGCGGGAAGAGCCCCTTGGTGAGCCAGGTGGCGCCGCGCGAGACGGCGATGCGGTAGCTCCCGGCGAGACCGGCCCGGCTGCCGCCGGGGATGTAGCGGGAGGCGACGACGAGGTCGGCGCCGGTGCGCTCGCCCTCGCCGACGAGCTCGGGCACCAGGTGGGGCGGGTGCTGGAGGTCGGCGTCCATGACGACGATCCAGTCGGTGTCGGCCCGCTTCACGCCTTCGACGACGGCTCCGCCGAGGCCTCCGAGCCCCTGCTCGCGGTGCAGGACGGAGACCGGGAAGGGCAGGTCGAGGGCGGCCTTCTCGATGACCGCCGGGGTGTCGTCCGTGGAGTCGTCCACGAACAGCACCCGGCAGGGCAGGCGGGCGGGGAGCGAGTCGGCGAGCCGGCTCAGCAACTCGTCGATGTTCCCCGCCTCGTTGAAGGTCGGGATGATGAGGGTGACGCTTCCCGGCGACACCTCCCCGACGTCCGCCCCCTCCCCCGGAATGGAGACTTCCGGATCGCTCGGGGCGTGCGGGGTCCACAGGTCCTCGCTCATGGCGGATCAGCTCCCGTCGGCTCGGTCGGTCCTGCGGATCTCGATGCGGTCCTCGCCGGAGCCGAAGACGGCCACCGCCGTCGAATGCTCCAGCGCGGCCTTCACGTTGGGCAGGTCCACCGCGTCCCGGCGGACGGTGGGCGAGGAGACCACGTAGTCGATGTCGCGCCAGCCGCGCGGCAGGGTCTCGGTGACGGCGGGGTCGAGGTCGGCCTTGTAGAACCAGATGGCGCCGAGCCCGGGCTCGAAGCCGCGGTGCACGGCGTCCAGCCAGAGCGCGTCGTCGACCAGGACCCGGGTGTGCCCGGGGTCGGGGACCTCCCGGCCGAGCCAGGCGGCGGCGGCCCGGTACGGGGCGTTCGCGTCGGCCGTGAGCGCGGTGCGGTCGCCCTCGTACCAGCGCGGCAGGACGTACGCCGCGGCGGCCGCGGCGAGTACGCCGATCAGCACGCGGCGGCCGCGGGTGAGCGCCCGGCGCTCCCCCGGGGCGCGGCGGCGGCGCAGCACGGCGTGCGTGATGCTGGCCGCGCCCCCGGCGAGTACCAGGGCGAGGAAGGGCAGCGCCTGGATCACGTACATCGCGGGCAGGTAGCCGGAGGGCCGCATCGCGACGGCCGCCAGGATCACGGCGGCGAGCGCCGGTCCGGCCAGCGCCCGGGCGGTGACCGACCACTTGAGGGTGGCGAGCAGCAGGAGCGCCCCGGCCAGCCCGCCGAGCGGCAGGACGGTGTCGTAGTACAGCCAGGACCGGAACACGCCGTTCGAACCGGAGCCGGGGGTGAGGATGAAGCCCGAGCCCGGGCGGCTCATCTGGTACGTGATGCCGTCGATCAGCGAGACGTGGCCGGCGCCGGGCAGCAGTTCGCTGTTGAGCAGCGCGTACAGGGGGTACGAGAGCCCGATGAGCGCGCAGGCGGTGACGGCTCCGGTGACGGCGAACTTGCGGGTGTCGCGGTGGCTGTGACGCCACATGGTCACCAGCAGCGCCGGGAGCACCACCAGCATCGTCTCCTTGGTCAGGACGGCGGTGGCGGCCGCGAGTCCCGAGCCGAAGTGGTGCCACAGGTGGCGGCTGGGGGACGCGGCCAGGCAGAAGGCCAGCAGCATCCACATCACGGCGAGGTTGTCGAGGAAGATCTCCCGCTGCAGCACCACGGAGAGCGGGGAGAGCCCGAAGAGGGCCATCGCGAGCCCCGCGGCCCAGCGCGGCAGCCAGAGCCTGCGGGCGAGCACGTAGATCAGCACCGAGCTCGCGGCCGAGACGGCGAGCATCGAGAAGCGCATCGGCGCGACGGTCATCCAGTCGGGCACGAGGAGCGAGGGCAGGTAGGTCAGGCCGGCGATCTGGATCCAGCCGAGCGGCGGGTGGTCGTACCAGTACGTGTAGTGCGCGAGGCCGTCGCCCTGCTGGACGGCCCACGCCTGGGCGAGGTACGTGCCCTCGTCGTCGCTCAGGGTCGGGAAGTGCGTGATGTTCCAGCCCTGGACGAGGACGATCGCGAGCAGGACGGCCCCGCAGAGCAGCAGGTCGGGGCGGGAGGAGCGGAAGCGGACGAGGGGGTGGGCCGGAGCGGGCGGCCGGACCCCGAGGCCGCCGGGGCGGGTCCGCTGCTGCGGGATCAGAGGTGCGGTGGCCGTGGCGGTGGCGGCGCCGGTTGCGTCGGCCGTGACGGTGCCGGGCTGGGGATCAGTGGCCGTGGGCAGGGTGGCGGTCACTGGTTTCCGTCCTCTCGGATCGCGGTGGACGCGCCGGCGGTGGACACCCCGGCGGTGGCGCTGATCGGAGCGAGGTGGGCGCCGGTGTGGCTGGTCAGCTCCCACTCGTTGCGGCCGCGCTGCTCGCGCCAGACGGCCCGGATCGCGGCGCCCGCCAGCATCACCTGGTAGAACGGGCCCCCGACGACGAGCTTGAGGTAGTGCACGAAGCGGACGCGCAGCCCGTACTGGCGGCCGAAGTCGTGCAGGCCGACGATCTCGAAGACGAACGTCACCATCGCCGTGATCATGGGGAGGAAGGTGATGATCGCGATGCCGACGGGTACGTCGAGCAGGACCGCGACGGCGAAGTTGAGCGGGATGATCACCCCGGAGGCGGCCTGCATGAACGGGGTCATCAGCGTGTAGCGGGCCAGCCAGCGCTGGCCGCGGCCGGGCAGCTGCTGCCAGTCCTTCTTCCGGTAGACCTGGAGGAAGCCCTGGTTCCAGCGGGTGCGCTGCTTCAGCAGGCTCATCAGCGAGCCGGGCGTCTCCTCGCGGGTGACCATGTCGGAGTCGTAGGCGACGACGACCTTCTTGCCGACCGAGGAGAGCCTTACGCCCAGGTCGCAGTCCTCGGCGAGGCAGTTCTGGTCCCAGCCGCCGGCCTCGCGGAGCACCTCGGTGCGCACGAAGACGGTGTTGCCGCCGAGCGGGATGAACCCCTTCTCGGCGTGCAGGTGCAGCCGGGAGCGGAACCAGAAGAAGTACTCCAGGCAGTTGCGCAGGCTGTACCAGGAGGAGTGGAAGTTGATGAGCTGGACCCCGCCCTGGACCACGTCGGCCGCGGTGGAGCGGAAGGCGTGGTCGACGTGGGCGAGCAGCTCGGGGTGGACCTGGTCCTCGGCGTCGAAGACCCCGACGATGTCGCCCCGGCAGTGCGGGAGGGCGGTGTTGAGGGCCTTCGGCTTGTTCTTGGCCTCGTGGTGGTCGACGACGACCCGTACCCGCTCGGGCGCCCGCGCGGCGGCGGCCTCGGCGACGGCGGCGGTCTGCGGGTCGTCGTGGCCGACGATGACGATGATCTCGTAGTCGCCGTGGCTCGATTCGAGCAGCCGCTCGATCGTGTGGCGCAGGACCGCCTGCTCGTGCCGGGCCGGCAGGAGCAGCGAGAAGGCCAGCCGGCCCTCGCCGTCGGGGCGGTCGAAGCGCGTCGAGGCGAGCGTCTCGGGCGTGCGCCACGCGTGCATCTGCCACCACAGCGTGAAGGCGGCCATCCAGAAAAGCGCAAACGAAATCACGGATATGACGACAGAGGTGTACAAAACGTCCCCCACAGACATGCCGCGACACCAGGCGGCGATCGGCAAACCCCCCAGGGGATCGAGGCGGGCCCCCCGGCCCGCCCGCCCCTGCTTCCCCCAGCTCCCCCTGCTCCCCCTCGGGCACACCCCCCGGTGCGCCCGCTCAGCGGCTCCCCAGTGACGTCCGCAGACATGAGAGTAGGCAGCGAAAATGAAACTCAGGAGCCGCGGGGATAAAAACCAGGTTTCCGAATTGTGGGACGAGCAACCGGAATTGACGGTACTCCGGCGGATTTACGGATGAACCGCACCCAACTGATCGGCAAGCTCGACCGGGTCTGTCGTAGGCCGCGCGCAGACGAAATGTCGACACACATACGCCGTCGGAAGGTCGTGTACGAGTGTGCGCTCGGCCAGGAGGGGGAACTCGCCCCCGCTGCCGTCGGCCGCGCGTGGCAGCCCGACCGCCACAACCGCCCCGGGAGCCGTCCCCAGCAACGCCGTCCGGTGAAGCCCGGCCAGCGCCGGATCCTCCGGATGCCCCACCACGGCCACCTCGCGCGGACCGTCGAGCAGCGCCTCGGCGACCGAGAGCCCGTGCCCGATGAAGCGCGGCACGCGCGGACCCAGGGCGTGCACGACGCCGAGGGCCCGCTCGGCGGCCGTGCGGTGCGCCTCGGAGCCGGTGTGGGCGGCGTACGAGAGGAGCGCGCCGGCCGCGGCCGTCCAGCCGGAGGGGGTGGCGGTGTCGGTCGGGTCCTGGGGGCGGCGGATGAGCCGCTCGGCGTCGTGCGCGGTGTCGTAGAGGGAGCCGTCCTCGGCGGTGAACCGGTCCAGGACGAGGTCGACGAGGAAACCGGCGAACTCCAGCCAGACGCCCTCGCCGGTCACGGCCGCCAGCGCGAGGAAGCCCTCGGCGACGTCGCCGTAGTCCTCCAGGACCCCGGCGTTGGCTCCGACGCGGCCCCCCTTGCTGGTCCGGGCCAGCCGCGCCCGCCCGTCCATGTGCACGCGAACGAGCAGGTCGGCGGCCTCCGTTGCCCGTTCGACCAGGTCCGGCCGGTCGAAGTACGCCCCGCACTCGGCCAGCGCCGCGATCGCCAGGCCGTTCCAGGCGGCGACGACCTTGTCGTCCCGGCCGGGCGCGGGCCGCTCGGCGCGCGCCGCGAGCAGCCGCTGCCGGATGCCGGCGACGGCCGCGGCGTCCACGACGGGCCCGTCCTGCGGCAGCCGGAGGACGGACGTGCCGTGCTCGAAGGTGCCCTCGTCGGTCACCCCGAAGTAGGCGGCGGCCAGCGCCGCGTCGTCCGCCCCGAGCACCTCGGCCAGCTGGGCCGGGGTCCAGGCGTAGTACGCCCCCTCGACGTGCGCACCGGTCTGCGGGTCCTCGCTGTCGGCGTCGAGCGCGGAGGCGAAGCCGCCCTCGGCGGTGCGCAGCTCGCGCACCATGAAGTCGGCGGTCTCCAGGGCGACGCGACGCGCGAGGTCGGACCCGGTGGCCCGCCACAGGTGCGCGTACACGCGGCACAGCAGCGCGTTGTCGTAGAGCATCTTCTCGAAGTGGGGGACGATCCACTCCCGGTCCACGGAGTACCGCGCGAACCCGCCCCCGAGCTGGTCGTAGATCCCGCCGCGGGCCATCGCCTCGCAGGTGTCGGCGGCCATCTGCAGGGCCCCCTCCGCCCCGGTGCGCGCGTGATGGCGCAGCAGGAACTCCAGCACCATGGAGGGCGGGAACTTCGGCGCCCCGCCGAATCCGCCGCGCACCGCGTCGTACTCGCGGGTCAGTCCGAGCAGCGCCCCCGCGAGCTCCTCGGGACCGGGCGTACCGGCCTTGCCGTAGTCCAGCTTCCGCCCGGCGAGGTCCCGTACGATCCGCTGCGCGACCTCGGCCACCTCCTCGGGCCGCCCCACCCACGCGGTCCGCACGCCTTCGAGGACCTCCATGAAGGAGGGCATCCCGTGCCGGGGCTCGGGCGGGAAGTAGGTCCCGAAGTAGAAGGGCTCGGCGTCGGGGGTGAGGAACACGGTCATGGGCCAGCCGCCCTGCCCGGTGGCTGCCTGCACGGCTTCCATGTAGACGGCGTCGACATCGGGCCGCTCCTCGCGGTCCACCTTGATGTTGACGAAGTGCTCGTTCATGTAGGCGGCGGCCAGCTCGTCCTCGAAGGACTCGTGCGCCATGACATGGCACCAGTGGCAGCTGCTGTACCCGACGCTGAGCAGGACGGGCACCCCCCGCTCCCGCGCCTGCGCGAACGCCTCCGGCGACCAGGGCCACCAGTCGACGGGATTGTCCGCATGCTGCAGCAGATACGGCGAGGTCTCATGAGCAAGGCGGTTCGACATGCCCCCAATCCTGCCGCACCTGGTGGGACGCCGCCGGGACCGGAGGGCGGCGTGCCACCCCACGTCGGCGGGGGTCCGGGCCCGCCGGTCCGGCCTCCCCGCGTCGACCGGAGGGCGCATCCGCGGGGTGGAACGTACATATATGCGCGGGGGCGGGGGGAGTTGGGCCAACTCCCTCTGATCTAGCTCAGATTCACTCGCGCTCGCGACAGTCCCGGCGGACACTTGGGGCCACGTTGCCGGAGCTCTCTTGAGGGGGATGCCGATGCGGGACAGCCATCGCGGCGAGGCCGAGCGACTGTTGGAGCGGGCCGCGGACGAGGAGGCCCGGCGGGGGGCCGGGGCCGGCACGCCGGTCGACAGGGCGGCGCTGATGGCGCGCGGCCTGGAAGCGCTGGACGCGCTCGCGGCGAGCGCCGCCGAGGAGTACGAGGCGTACGTACGGGCCCTGGACGAGGCGGCGGCGGGGGACGAGTCCCTCGGCGAGGCCTTCCGGCGCGGCAACACCTCGACGGCGCTGCTCGTGACGGCGGTTGCGGCGGCCGCGGCCGTCGGGGCGGACCTGTCGCTCGGCGTGGGGGCGGGCACGGCGCTGGCCGCCGGCGCCGTCACCGGCATCGCCGGGGCGGTGGCCACCGTCGCCAAGGTGACCGCCCTGCACCTGCCCGCCGCGAACCGCCGGGCCGGGGTGCGCGGCCGCCCCGGCGGGCCGGAGCAGCTGAGGCTGCAGTGGCTGACGGCGCTGGAGGTGCGCGGGATACGCCCGTTCCTGGAGCAGCAGCGCGCGGTGGCCGCCGCGGCGCGGGCGCCCCGGCAGACCTCCCGTCCCACGGCTCCCCAGCTGCGCGGGGCCGACCGCAGCGCGGAGGCCCGGCGGCGCAGCGTACTGGAGCAGTCCTTCGCCCAACTCCCGCAGCCCGCGGCCTCGTTCGCTGGGAGGCGGGCCGAGCTGACCCGGATCGCCCAGTGGGTGCAGGCGGCCCGGGCCAGTACGGAGACCCGCCCGGTGGTCGTGGTGCTGCACGGGGAGCCGGGCGTGGGGCGCACGGCCCTGGCGCTGCGCGCGGCGGACGCGCTGCGCGACCAGTTCCGCGGGGCCTGCGTGGTGGACCTGCGGGGCGGCTCGCTCGGCGGGGAGGCGCCCCTGCCGATCCGGGAGGCGCTGCTGCACCTGCTGAACCGGCTCGGCGCCCCGCGCGAGCAGCTGCTGTTCCGCGAGGGGTCCTCGGCGGAGCAGCAGGTACGGCGCCTCGGCGAGCTGTACCACCAGCACCTCCAGGGGCTGCCGGTCACGGTGCTGCTGGACGACGCGGTGGACGCGGAGCAGGTGCGGATGCTGGTGCCGGAGCGGTCGGAGAGCCTGGTGCTGGTCACCGCCCGGGAGCCGCTGGAGCTGCCCGGCCTGTCGGCCTGGGTGCACCAGCTCCCGGTGGAGCGGCTGGCCCGGGCGGAGGGCGCGGAGCTGGTGCGCGCCGGAGCCGAGGCGGCCGGCACGTCCCCGGCCCCGACCCAGCCCCAGGCCCCGTACAAGGAAGGGGAAGGGGAAGGGGAGGGAGAGGGGGACCTGCGGGGCCTGCTCGCCCTCGGCGCCGGCCTCCCGCTGGCCCTGCGCGTACTGGCCCCCCTGGCCCCGCTCGGTCCGGCCGAAGCGGAAGCCCCGGGCGGCACCGACACGCTGGAGGGCGCCCTCGCGCTGGCCTACGCACGCCTGCCCGAGGAGCGGCGGCGGCTGCTGCGGCGCCTCACGCTCGCCGGGCGGGCCTCGCTCGGGCCCTCGGCCGCCGCGGCCCTGATCGACGCGGACCGGGCGGCGGCCGGGCTGCTGATGCGCGAGCTGGCGCAGGCGGGCCTGCTGGACCACGTGCGCGGGGAGCGGTACCGGATGCACGACGCGGTGCGCTCGTACGCGCAGGAGCGGCTGGCGGCGGACGAGGACCGCGCCGAGTCCTCGGCGGCGCACGGCCGGCTGATCCGCAACTACGCGCAGCTCGCCGACTCGGTGATCCGGATGGTCGACGGCAAGATGTCGACGCGCGCCAACCACTTCGGGGGCCACGGCTTCCCCTCGCTCGACGCGGCGCTGCGCTGGCTGGACGAGGAGTCGAGCTTCATCACGGCCGCGCTGCGGCACTCGCAGGACGTGGACCAGCAGGCGGTACTGGACCTGCTCGGCGCGCTCTGCGACTTCTGCCTGCTGCGCGGGGACCTGTACCGGCTCGGCGAGATCAACGAGCTGACGCAGGCGGTCGAGGCCGCGCGCCGGGGCGAGCCCGGCCAGGGCCGTCTGGTCCGCTCCGTGCAGTGGCGTACCGGCATCGCCGCCCGCCAGCTCGGTGAGCTGGACAAGGCCCGCACCACGCTGACCTCGGTGGTCGACCAGTACCGCGAGGCCCACCAGGACGCCGGCGCGGGCATGGCCCTCATCTCGCTCGGCATCACCCTGCACCACCAGGGCCAGCTCCCGGAGGCCGCGGCCCGCATCCGCGAGGCGCTGGTGCTCCAGGAGCCGCAGGAGCTGGCCGGCGACCGCGCGTGGGCCCTGCACGCCCTCGCGGCGGTGGAGCGGGACCGGGCGCACCTGGCGGAGGCGATGCAGCTGCTGGAGCAGTCCCTCGCCCTGCACCGGGAGAGCGAGAGCGTGCACGGGGAGGCCTGGGCGCACTTCCAGCTGGGGCAGGTGTACCTGCGGCTCGGCGACGTCCCGGGGGCGGAGGCGGAGCTCAAGCCGGCCCTGGACCTGTACGGGCGTACCCGCGACGAGCGCGGCCAGGCCTGGGCGCTGACCCAGCTGGGCCGGGCCCGGGTGGTCGACGGGGACCCGGGCCCGGCGGTGGAGCGGCTGCGCGAGGCGCTGGCCAGGCACCGGGAGCAGGAGGACGCGCGCGGCGAGGCCTGGACGCTCTACTACCTCGGGCAGGCGCTGGAGGAGGGCGGCGAGCGCGACCAGGCGGTGCGGGAGCTGGAGCGGGCCCGCACGATGTTCTCGCGGATGCGGGACGTGTACGGGCTGGCCCACGCCCGCCACCACTCGGGCCGGGTCACGCGCGACCAGCGGGCGGCGCAGACGGGGAACCTGCGCAACTCCGGGTTCGCACGGCAACTGCTGATGGACGCGCGGGCGGACTTCCGGCGGATCGGGCTGGCGCACGGGGAGGCGTGGACCTGCCTGGAGCTGGCGGTGATCGACGCGGGCAACGGCCGGGTGTCGCAGGCGCTGGGCCTGTGCGAGGAGGCGGCCCGGCTGTTCATCTCGTACGGGGACCGGCGCGGGGAGGACTGGGCCCGCTTCCTGCGCTGCACGCTGCTGCCGTACGCGCTGCCGGGCGCGGGCGTGGAGGAGGCCCGGGCCGAGCTGGCCCGGCTGGCCGCGGCCCCGCACGCGATGCGGGACGGGCGGCTGGAGGACGGCCTGGACGCCTACGCGGTGGTGCTGGGGCGCGGGGTGGACCCGGCGGAGGGCTGGCAGGCGTGGCGGCTCGGGCTGGTCCCGAACCTGCACTCGCGGGAGATCATGGGAGTCCCGATGCCGCCGGCCCCGCCGGCCGTGTGACCACGGAGCCGGGCATGCGCCGTCGCCGCCCCTCCCGCCGGACGGGAGGGCGGCGGTGCACCGCCCGGGGTCCCTACGGGGCCCGGTCCGCCGCCGGGGCGGCGGCGGACGCCGCTCCGGCCTCCGGGGCCTCCTTGAAGTCGACCCGGCCCATGTGCCGGCTCATCGACTTCATCAGGCCCCACACCGCCAGGGCGAGGGCCGCGAACACGATGAAGCCCAGGACTCCGGGGGTCACCTTGTTCTTGTCGAAGGTGTCCCCCGCCAGCGGAAGGAGCTCGGTCAGTGCTGCCTGCGTAGCGCTCATGGCTACGCATTCTCCCGGATGCCCGCGAAGAGGTCGGACTCGGGGAGGGAAGTGTCGACGAGCGACTTCGCGAGCTCGTACTCCTCCGTGGGCCAGACCTCCTTCTGGATCTCCATCGGGACACGGAACCAGCCGCCGTCCGGGTCGATCTGCGTGGCGTGCGCGATGAGCGCCTTGTCGCGGATCTCGAAGAAGTCGGCGCAGGGCACGTGCGTGGTCAGGGTCCGCTCCTTGCGCTCGAACTCCTTCCAGCGCTCGAGCCACTCCCCGTAGGGGGATTCCATGCCGCGGGAGAGCAGTGCCTCGTGCAGGGCGATGGTGCGCGGCTTGTTGAAGCCCTGGTTGTAGTAGAGCTTCCGCGGCTGGTACGCCGGGCCGAACTCGGCCTCCGGGAACTTCTCGGTGTCCGCGGCGCCGTCGAAGGCCACCATCGAGATCTTGTGGGTCATGATGTGGTCGGGGTGCGGGTAGCCGCCGTTCTCGTCGTAGGTGGTGATGACCTGCGGCTTGAAGGCGCGGATCTTCTTCACCAGCTCGCCGGCGGCCTCCTCCACGTCCGCGAGGGCGAAGCAGCCCTCGGGCAGCGGGGGCAGCGGGTCGCCCTCCGGCAGGCCGGAGTCGACGTAGCCCAGCCACTCCTGCTCGATGCCGAGGATCTGGCGCGCCTCGTCCATCTCCTTGGCGCGGACCTCGTGGATGTTCTCCTCGATGTACTTGTCACCCTGGAGCTTGGGGTTGAGGATCGAGCCGCGCTCGCCCCCCGTGCAGGTCACCACCATCACGGGAACCCCTTCGGACACGTACTTGGCCATGGTGGCCGCGCCCTTGCTCGACTCGTCGTCGGGGTGGGCATGGACGGCCATCAGTCGAAGCTGCTCGGTCAAGACAGGATCCTCTTTGAGTCGTCAGGGCGTTCGCCTCCTATAGTGACCGAATCGGGGGGTGGAAAAATTCCGGGGCTGCCCCCGGGAATCCGGAGCCTTGCCCTCCCGAAAGGAACGATCAATGAGCGCGGTACGCGAGGGGCTGCCCGAGGGTCGCTACGGCCGATCGGCGGACGAGCGTGCGGACCGCAAGCTCAAGATCGTCGGCTCGGTGCTCGGCGTCGGGCTGCTGGGCCTGGTCGGGTGGATCGGCTGGGACTACGTCGCAGGCCAGAGCGTCAGCGCCCAGGTGATCAAGTTCCAGGTGGTCTCCGACACCGAGGTGAAGGTGCAGCTGGAGGTGCGCAAGGACGCCGGGGTCACCGGGGTGTGCACCCTGAGCTCCCAGAACGAGGCGCACGCCGAGGTGGGCCGCGCGGACTTCACCTTCGGCCAGAAGGACACGCGCGTGGACGAGATGCTCTCGCTGAAGACCACCGGTCGGGCCACGATGATCGAACTGGTCGGCTGCAAGGCCGCGGGCAAGGGCACCACGCCGACGGCAGGCTGACCTCTTTCCTGCTCACGGGCCCGATGACACACTTCATACACATGGTGTCCTCCCCCTTTTCTTCCCGAATTGTTAGGCTCGTGGTTTCGCCCGCCGCTGGCGGCCAAGTAGTCCCCTGTACCGACGAGGAGCACCCGTGACCCAGACGAGCGAGAGCGTCACCTGGCTGACCCAGGCGGCGTACGACCAGCTGAAGGCCGAGCTGGACTACCTCTCTGGTCCCGCACGCACGGAGATCGCCACCAAGATCGCAGCCGCCCGCGAGGAGGGCGACCTGCGTGAGAACGGCGGTTACCACGCGGCCAAGGAGGAGCAGGGCAAGCAGGAGCTCCGCGTCCGCCAGCTGACGCAGCTCCTGGAGAACGCCAAGGTCGGCACCGCCCCCGCCTCCGACGGCGAGGTCGCGCCCGGCACGGTCGTCACCATCGCCTTCGACGGCGACGAGGACGACACCATGTCCTTCCTGCTCGCCTCGCGCGAGTACGCGTCCGGCGACTTCGAGACCTACTCCCCGCAGTCCCCGCTGGGCTCCGGTGTGATGGGCAAGAAGGTCGGCGAGAACGCCGAGTACGAGCTGCCGAACGGCAAGAAGGCCACGGTCAAGATCCTGGACGTCAAGCCCTTCCAGGGCTGATCACCCCACCCGTACGAGGAAGCCCCCGCCGGATCCGTCCGGCGGGGGCTTTCCCGTGCCCGCGTCCCTCGCGCTCCTCCGCGTACGGCCTACGCCGTCGCCGAGCGGTACTTGCGCACCGACAGCGTCCGGAAGGCCGCGATGATCAGCACGGACCACAGGACCGAGGCCACCACCGGGTGCTGCATCGGCCAGGCGGCGGGGGCCTCGTACCCCGGCGGGAAGTTGCCGAACAGCAGCCGGGCCGCCTGGACGGTGGCGCTGAACGGGTTCCACTCCGCGATGTGCCGCAGGAACGTCGGCATGTTCTCGGAGGGGACGAAGGCGTTCGAGATGAACGTCAGCGGGAAGAGCCAGATCAGCCCGCCCGAGGTGGCCGCCTCCGGGGTGCTCACCGACAGGCCGATCAGCGCGCCGATCCAGGAGAAGGCGTAGCCGAGCAGGAGCAGCAGGGCGAAGCCGCCGAGCACCTCGACGGCGCTCGTGTGGGTGCGCCAGCCGACGAGCAGGGCGACGACGGCCAGGACGACCAGGGTGAGGGTGGTCTGGACGAGGTCCGCCAGCGTGCGGCCGGTCAGGACGGCCCCGCGGGCCATGGGCAGCGAGCGGAAGCGGTCGATCAGGCCCTTGTGCATGTCGTCCGCGATGCCCGCGCCCGCTCCGGCCGTGGCGAAGGTCACGGTCTGGGCGAAGATGCCGGCCATCAGGAACTCGCGGTAGGCGGCGGGCGAGGTGTTGCCGTCGACGCTGATCGAGCCGCCGAAGACGTAGCTGAAGAGCACGACGAACATGACCGGCTGGATGACCCCGAAGATGATCACCTCGGGGATCCGGGACATCCGGATCAGGTTCCGCTTGGCGATGACCAGGGAGTCGTTGACGCCCTGGACGACGCCGCCGCGGGGGCGGGGCGCCGCGAGCTCCGGGGTCGGGGAGGCGGTGCTCATTTCTGCTCCTCCTCGTCGTTCAGGGCGGCCGCGTGGCCGGTGAGGGAGATGAACACGTCGTCGAGCGTCGGCCGGCGCAGCGCGATGTCGTCGATCTCGATGCCGCGGGAGTCCAGCTCGCGGATGACCTCGGCGAGCAGCTTGGCGCCGCCGCTGACCGGGACGGTCAGCTTGCGGGTGTGCTGCTCGACGGTGGTCTCGCCCTTGCCGAAGCCGGCGAGCACGGCGCGGGCGTCGGCGATGTGTTCGCGCTCGTGGACGACCACCTCGACGCGCTCGCCGCCGGTGCGGGCCTTGAGCTGGTCGGAGGTGCCGCGGGCGATGACCTTGCCCTGGTCGACCACGCAGATGTCGTGCGCGAGGTGGTCGGCCTCCTCCAGGTACTGGGTGGTGAGCAGCAGGGTGGTGCCGCCGGCCACGAGCTCCTGGATGACGTCCCAGAGCTGCTGGCGGTTGCGGGGGTCGAGACCCGTGGTCGGCTCGTCCATGAACATCACGGGCGGGCGGACGACGAGTGCGGCCGCGAGGTCCAGGCGCCGGCGCATGCCGCCGGAGTACGTCTTCGCGGTGCGGTCGGCGGCGTCGGCGAGGTTGAACCGCTCCAGCAGTTGACCGGCCCGGGCCTTCGCCGCCTTGCCCGTCATCTGGTAGAGCCGGCCGACCATCTGGAGGTTCTCACGGCCGGTCAGGTACTCGTCGACGGCCGCGAACTGGCCGGAGAGGCCGATGGCGCGGCGGACTTCGTTGGGGTGCTTGAGGACGTCGATGCCGGCGACGACGGCCTTGCCGCTGTCGGGCCGGAGCAGGGTGGTCAGTACGCGCACGGCCGTGGTCTTGCCGGCACCGTTGGGGCCGAGCAGCCCCAGCACGGTGCCTTCGGGGACGTCGAGGTCCACGCCGTCCAATGCCCGTACCTCGCCGAAGGTCTTGACCAGGCCTTCGGCGTAGATGGCGCCTGGCATAGGGATTCCCCCTGTGGGTATCGGGCCAGAAAACCGGTACTTTCCCAGGCAAATCTTATGGGCGCGGGTCAAGCCCTGCCCGTGCGTCGGCCGTACGCCGGCCCGTGCGCCGGCCCGAGCGTCAGCCCGCGCCGAGGTACGTGACGTTCACGGTGAGCAGGCTCTCGTTGCTCTTCAGCGTCACCCCGGGCGACTGCTTCGTGCTGCCGATCAGCAGCACCCAGTCCGTCTTCTCGTAGCTCTGCGGCGCCGTCTCCCGCCAGCCGAGGTGCTTGAGCTGCTCCCCGAGCCGCGGCAGGGCCCACTCCGCCTGCTGCGTGGTCGTGACCGCGGTCCAGTCGACCACGCTCGCGTTCTTCGTCGCGTTCGCGTCGCCCGAGCCCTTCCCCTTCTCGGGGTCCAGACCCGCGGCGCGCAGCGAGGACTTGACCTCGTCGTCCACGGCGTCGCGGCCGAGCGGCGCTCCGGTGGGCTTCGCGGAGGGTTTGGCCGACTGGGTCGCACCCGCCGCCGGCTTCTGCGGCCCCGCCGCGCCGGATCCGTCGGAGGACGAGCAGCCCGCGAGGGCGAGGGCCGCCGAGGCGGCCAGAGCGATGACGGCCGCCGATTGCGGTCTGACGCGAATGTGCACCGAGAGACTCCCACCCCATGTGAACGTGGCCGGGAGTCTCACACAAACGGCCGGATTCCGCACCCCTGTGTCACGACCGAAGGGGACAAGACCTAGCTCATCACCGTGTATCCGGCACCGTGGAGGGAGCGCGCGACCTCGGCGCAGTGCTCCGGGCCCTTGGTCTCCAGGTGCAGTTCCACCTCCACCTCCGTGAGCCCCAGCCGCGGGTCGGTCCGTACGTGGCTCACGTCCAGCACGTTCGCGTCCACCGTCGACAGCACCGCCAGCAGCCCCGCCAGCGCCCCCGGCCGGTCCGCCACGCGCAGCCGCAGCGACAGGTAGCGGCCCGCCGCCGCCATGCCGTGCCGCAGGATCCGCTGGAGCAGCAGCGGGTCGATGTTCCCGCCGGACAGCACCGCCACCACCGGGCCGCCGCCCCCGTACAGCTCGGGCCGGCTCAGCAGGGCGGCCACGGGGCTGCAGCCGGCCGGCTCGACGACGAGCTTGGCGCGCTCCAGGCAGAGCAGCAGGGCGCTGGAGAGGGCGTCCTCGGAGACCGTGCGGACGCCGTCGAGGAGGTCCCCGATGATGTGGAAGGGGATGTCGCCGGGGCGGCCGACCTTGATGCCGTCGGCCATCGTGACCGGGTTGTCGATCGAGACCGGGTGCCCGACCCGCAGCGAGGGCGGGTAGGCGGCCGCGCCCTCGGCCTGCACGCCGATCACCTTCACGTCCGGCCGCAGCGCCTTGACGGCGACCGCGATGCCCGCGGCGAGGCCGCCGCCCCCGATGCCGACGAGGATCGTCCGCACCTCGGGGCACTGCTCCAGGATCTCCAGGCCCACCGTGCCCTGGCCCGCGATGATGTCGCGGTGGTCGAAGGGGTGGATGAACACCGCCCCCGTGCGGTCCGCGTACTCCTGTGCCGCCGCCAGGGTCTCGTCGACGACCTGCCCGTGCATGCGCACCTCGGCCCCGTACTCCTGCGTCGCCGCCACCTTCGGCAGCGGCGCCCCGACCGGCATGAACACCGTCGAGCGGACGCCGAGGAGGGAGGAGGCCAGGGCCACGCCCTGCGCGTGGTTGCCGGCGCTGGCCGCGACCACCCCCGCGGCCCGCTGCTCGGGGCGCAGGCCCGCGATGCGCACGTACGCGCCGCGGAGCTTGAAGGAGCCGGTCCGCTGGAGGTTCTCGCACTTGAAGTGGACCGGGGAGCCGGTGAGGGCGCTCAGGTGCCGGCTGTTCTCCATCGGCGTGACCCGGGCGACGCCGGAGAGCATCTTCTGGGCCCCCCGGACGTCGTCGAGGATGACCTGCGGAACGGGCACGGGCACGCGGTAGTTCATGCCGCCAGTCTCGCAGCCCCCACGGGTCACGGCTCCGGGCAGCCGACACGGGTCTCGCGGACCGGGCGGGTGCCCGGGCGGACCGGTGCCGCAGGGCAGGGGTCCGGGGCGCACAGGGGGCGAAATCACGCCATCCGGGACGGGGCCGCCGCCTTGGTTCGTACCGCCCGTATCAGTTCTCGTACGAGGCGTACGGGCCGCCCCACGGCCGCGTACTCTGTCCCCCAACCTTGTCGGCCCCACGCGAAGAGAGCTCACGGCCATGCCCTCCAACCCGGCCAATTCCGACCTGCCCACGGCGGCCGAGGCGTCCGCCGAAGCCGGGCTCCTCGACGCGCTCCAGCACCAGGTGGCCGTCTTCGCCCGGCGCGCGGAGCAGACCCGCCTGGGCGGGGTCGGCCAGGCCCGCAACTCGATGGACCGCGCCGCGTACCTGCTGCTGAACCGGCTCGACCTGGAAGGCCCGATGGGCGTCAAGGCGCTCGCGGGCGGCATGGGCATCGACTCGTCCACCGTCACCCGCCAGGTCGCGCCGCTCGTCGACAGCGGCCTGGTCAAGCGCACCTCGCACCCGGAGGACGGGCGGGCCGTGGTCCTCGCGCTCTCCCCGCGCGGGCTCTCGCGCCTGGAGGAGGTCCGCTCCTCGCGGCGCGAGCTGATGGCCCGGGTGACCGAGGACTGGTCCGAGGAGGAGCGCGAGTCGTTCACCGGGCTGCTGACCCGGTTCAACGGCTCGCTGTCGGAGCTGATGGGCGCCGCGTCGGAGGCGGGCCCCGCCTCCTGAGGGCCGGGGCGGTCCGCCGGCCCGATCCGGAGTCCGTCCGACCTCTTGGCCGGGCGGTCCCGCTGCCCGCACTATGTGGCCTGTGGACGACCACGGGCCGCGCACCTACGCGGAGTTCGAGGCCTTCGTCGCAGGTGCGGCGGGGCGGCTCCTGCACGTCGCCGTCCTGCTGACCGCCGAGCCGGAGGCCGAGCCCGACGCCGCCCGCCGGCTGCTCGCGGGCGCGCTCGCGCGTACGTACGCCCAGTGGCGCCGGGTCCGCCGCGACGACCCCTACGACCACACCCGCCAGGAGCTGTGCGCCGCCTTCGCCCGCACCGGCTGGCGCCACCACGGCGGCACGGGCCCGCTCGCGCCGCTCGGCCCGCTGGAGCGGCTCGTACTGGTGCTGCGCGTGTACGAGGGCGTCGCGGAGGAGGTCACGGCCGCCCAGCTGGGGCTGCCGGTCGAGCGGGTGCGGGCGCTGTGCACCCGGGCGGTGGCGGCCGTGCGCTCCCAGGAGGCGGCGTGAGTCCCCCCGACCGCAAGGAGGACCAGGTCAGGCGGCTGCTGGAAGGCCCCCGCCCGGTGGTCCCGGCCGGGCTGGCGGCGAGTGCCGCGGCCCGCGGGGACCGGCTGCTGCGGCGCCGACGGGCGCTGCGGCGGCTCGGCTGGACGCTGCTCGCCGCGGCGGCGGTGGCCTTCGCGGTGTGGGCCTCGCTGACCCGCCCGTGGGAGGTGCCGCCGAGCGGTGTCTCCCCGCCCCTGGAGGGCTGGTAGCCACCGCCCGGCGGCGCTCCTCACACCGGATGCCGACCGGGTACTAGCCGAGGGCCCGGGTCAGGTCCGCGATCAGGTCGTCGGCGTTCTCGATGCCCACCGAGACGCGGATCAGGTCCGCCGGGACCTCCAGGGCCGAGCCGGCCACCGAGGCGTGGGTCATGCGACCCGGGTGCTCGATGAGGGACTCGACGCCGCCGAGGGACTCGGCCAGGGTGAAGACCTTGGTGCGGCCGCAGACCGCGACCGCCTCCTCCTCGCCGCCGGCGACCTGGAAGGAGATCATTCCGCCGAAGTTGCGCATCTGCTTGGCGGCGATCTCGTGGCCCGGGTGCTCGGGCAGGCCCGGGTAGAGGACCTTGGTGACCTTCGGGTGGCGCTTGAGCACCTCCACGATCTTCTCGGCGTTCTCCGCGTGCCGGTCCATGCGCACCGCGAGGGTCTTGATGCCGCGCAGCACGACCCAGGAGTCGAAGGGGCCGGCCACGGCGCCCATCGCGTTCTGGTGGTAGGCGAGCTCCTCGCCGAGCGCCGCGTCCGCGGCCACCAGTGCGCCGCCGACCACGTCGGAGTGGCCGCCCATGTACTTGGTCAGCGAGTGCACGACCACGTCCGCGCCGAGCGCGAGGGGCTGCTGCAGGTAGGGCGAGGCGAAGGTGTTGTCCACGACCAGCTTGGCGCCGGCCGACCGCGCGATGTCGGCGACGACGGCGATGTCGGTGATGCCGAGGAGCGGGTTGGAGGGGGTCTCGACCCAGATGACCTTGGTCTTCGGGGTCAGGGCGGCCCGTACGGACTCCGCGTCGGAGGTGTCGGCCACCGACCACTCCACGCCCCAGCGGGAGACGACCTTCGCGAAGAGGCGGAAGGTGCCGCCGTACGCGTCGTTCGGGATGACCACGTGATCGCCCGGGGAGAGCAGCGTACGCAGGAGGCAGTCCTCGGCGGCGAGCCCGGACGCGAAGGCCAGGCCGCGGGCCCCGCCCTCCAGCGCCGCGAGGTTCTCCTCCAGCGCGGTCCGGGTCGGGTTGCCGCTGCGGCTGTACTCGTAGCCGCCGCGCAGGCCGCCGACGCCGTCCTGCTTGTACGTGGACACCTGGTAGATCGGGGGCACGACCGCGCCGGTCTGCGGGTCCGCCGTGTTGCCCGCGTGGATCGCGCGGGTCTCGAAGCTCTGGTGCTCGTGGCTGTCGTCGCTCATGGGCAGAGCTTATGGGAGGCCGGGCCGGACGGCGGGGTGGGGCATTGGCCTTCGCGCGGGTGCGTCTGGTTCGCTGGGGGGCATGGAGATTCTGTGGTTCCTGATCGCGCTCGGCCTGCTCGTGGCCGCCTTCAGCCCGTACATTCGGCGCAGGCGGGGCGGCAGCCTGCGCCTGGTCGCGCCGGGCAGCCCCGACGCGGCCGACCCCGAGAACTACGGTTTCGCCCGCCAGGAGCACCTGGACATCCGGGTGCCCGGGCCCGACGAGGACCTGATGGACGCCCTGGAGGCCGTGCAGCGCACCGGGCAGTGGCAGGCGGCCTCGCAGCTGCTGGCCGGCACCCCGAAGGAGGGCGAGCTGCGCTGGCAGCGGGTCCAGGCCTTCGGCGGGGCCGCGGCGCTGGAGCTGGTCGCGGAGCCCGGGGTCGGCGCCCGCTGGCTGAAGGCGTGGCGGCTGGAGGCGGAGAAGGACGCGGGCGGCGCGCAGGTGCACGCGGAGCTGCTGGTGCAGCAGGCCTGGCGGCATTCGGGCGGCGTGGGCTCCACGGACCACCGGATCATCCTGGAGGAGGCCCGGGAGGCCTGCCGCAGGGCGGCGCTGCTGGCGCCGGGCGACCCCGTCCCGCACATCACGGAGCTGGCGGTGGCGCGGGCGCTGGGGTACTCGGAGGCGGAGTTCGACGCGCTGTGGGCGAAGGTCATCGACGTCGCGCCCGCGCACATGGGCGCGCACCTGGCGGCGCTGCACTACTGGTGCGAGAAGTGGCACGGCTCGCGGGAGAAGGCTGACGCCTTCGCGCACGCGGCCGCCGCCCGCGCCCCGAAGGGCTCGCTGCTGGCGGCGCTGCCGCTGTTCGCCGTGTACGAGCACGTGCCGGACGTGGTCCTGACGAACTACTGGCAGGGCGCGGTGGTGACCCGGGCCGTGGAGGGCGCGCTGTACGCGGTGCACACCGCCCGCCAGGACGACCCGATGCTGGCGCACGTACGGCACATGCTGCTGTCGTTCCTGGTGCCGATGGAGCGCTGGGCGGAGGCGATGGAGCAGATCCGCCACATCGACGGCTGCGTGGGCGCCCTCCCGTGGTCGGCCTCCCCGGACCCGGCGGCGCAGTACGCGGTCTTCCGCGCCCTGGCGGTGGCCGGCTACGAGGCCGACGGCGGCTCCCCGGCGACGCTCCCCCACTGACCCCGGAGTGATGACGGAAGTGTGACGTGGCAGCCGCGGGGCGGGCCGGGGGGAATCCCGGTCCGCCCTCGCCCGTTGAAGGGAGCACCACTAGGAGGGAATCATGTTCTCGTACCGCCGCACGCCCGAGCTCCCCACCCGCGAGGAGGCCGTCCAGGGCCGCGCGACCCCGCAGTTCTCGCTCCCGGACCGGCACACGGTCCTGGGCAACCCGCTCGCGGGGCCCTACCCGGCCGGGCTCCAGGTCGCGGACTTCGGCCTGGGCTGCTTCTGGGGCGCGGAGCGCAAGTTCTGGCAGACCCCGGGGGTGTGGACCACGCTGGCCGGCTACCAGGGCGGGTTCACCGAGAACCCGACGTACGACGAGGTGTGCTCGGGCCGGACCGGCCACACCGAGGTCGTCCGCGTGGTCTTCGACCCGGCGCAGGTCTCGTACGCCGCCCTCCTGAAGCTGTTCTGGGAGTCGCACGACCCGACCCAGGGCTTCCGCCAGGGCAACGACGTCGGCACCCAGTACCGCTCGGCGATCTACACCCACTCCGAGGCCCAGCAGGCGGAGGCCGAGGCCTCCCGCACCGCCTACCAGCAGGTCCTGGCGTCCTCCGGCTACGGCGAGATCACGACGGCGGTCCTCCCCGCCGCGGAGCGCCCCTT
Organism: Streptomyces sp. NPDC001903; assembly: GCF_042891345.1. Classification (NCBI taxonomy): domain Bacteria; kingdom Bacillati; phylum Actinomycetota; class Actinomycetes; order Kitasatosporales; family Streptomycetaceae; genus Streptomyces; species Streptomyces sp. NPDC001903. The sequence continues at coordinate 30,424 of NZ_JBIASZ010000001.1, read as the reverse complement.
CTGGCCGGCGGAGCCCTACCACCAGCAGTACCTCGACAAGAACCCGGACGGCTACTGCGGCATCGGCGGCACGGGGGTCAGCTGCCCGATCGGCGTCGCGCCCGCCGGCGACTGACGACAGCGCGTCGCGTGCGCCGGACGGCTCCCCCCGGGTCGGCCGTGCCCGGGGGGATCCACCGCCCCGGGCACGCGCCGGTGCCGGCCGGGTCAGTCCGTGACGATCCGGTTGTCCTCGATCCGGCCGTCGTCCTCCGCCTTGCGCTCCACCAGGGCCGCTTCGCCCGCCTCGATGGTGGAATTCCGGATCGTGCTCCTGTTCTCGGCGCTCTCCGTGACCTCGGACCCGCTCCGAGCGGTGATGGCTCCTCCGGTGATCGTGGAGCCCCCCGCGGCCGTCTGCCGGACGGTGGTGCGCCGGGGCGGCGTGTCGGCATGGGCCCGGTCCCACCATGCGAGTGCGGCGGCGGCCGCCACGAGCACTCCCAGGGCGATGGCCAGCGACCAGCTCCACCGGTCGGTGATGACGTTGGTGACGTAACCGGTGGCAACGCTGAGCGTCACCGAAAGTGCAGCGCCCACACCGGGCTTGATCCCTGCCATGGAGCCCTCCGAGTCATGATTTCGCGGACAGTCCGACAAGTCGCCTGACTATGATGCTACTTCTCGCCAACGTGGCGCCGATCCTCCGTACCGTGATGCAGGTTCCTTGATCTGGGGAGGACGGATGCACTCCGATGCAGGACTGTTCACCGACCGCGAGGAACCGCTGGCGGCCTTCGACCGCCTGATGTCCGCCGGTGCTTCACCGGCCAGGACCCTGGTGTACTGGGGCGTTTCGGGACAGGGGAAGTCCTCCCTGCTGCGGCACATCCGCGAGGGCCGGGCCGCATCGCGGCGCTGCGAACTGATCGATCTGGATCAACTGCTGGCCGTGGACGCGCACTCCGGTGAGCTGGGGCGGGACCTGGCGACGGTGCTGGTGGACAGCATCGCCCGCGTCATCGCGAACTGGTCCGCGCGTCCCTTTCTCGCACGCCGCCGCTACGCCAGATTCCGGTCCCGCGTGCGCGCCGCGGCGAGCGCGGCCCCGACCTACGTCAACACGCACGTACAGGCGACCGAGAACAGCTCCGTCTCCGGGACCTCCGTCCACGTGGACGCCAGACAGGCCAGGGGGGCCGTCGACCGCGACGTCCTCACCGACGAGTTGTGCCGGCTGGCCCGCGGCCTGCGCCGCCGCCGCTGCGTGCTGATGCTGGACACGAGCGAGCGCCTGCGCCTGCTCACCGACGCCACGCCCGGATCCTCCGAGCACGGCGACCGCCAGGAGGGTGTCGGCCAGTGGTTCGGCGGCGTGCTGCTGCCCAGGCTCCTCGAGGAGGCGCGCGGGCTGAGGGTGGTGCTGGCCGGACGCGAGCCGGTGGAGCACCTGCCCGCACACATCGTCGCGGAACGGGTCGAGCTGACCGAGTGGACGCTGGAGCACACGTCCCAGTACCTCGATTCCTGCGGCCTCGACGCCCGGAAGCTGAGCCGTCCCGTGCACACGGTGTGCCGGGGGGTGCCGGTCTGGACCGCCCTCGTGGCCGAGCTCGCCCGGCACGGCCGCGACGCCGACGAGGCCGTCACACCTCAGTGGCTGGCCGAGTCCGCCGCCGGGCGGGCGGCCCACGAATGGCTGCCCAACCAGTTCATGCGACGCCTGCCACGGGAGCAGCGCCGCGTGGTGATGGCCTCGGCCACCCTGCGCAGCGTGTCGAAAGAGGCGGTGGCCATGCTCCTCGAAGGGACGCCGCTGTCGCCGGAGTGGTACGAAACGCTGTGCGGCTACTCCTTCATGCGCGTGGTCCAGGAGCCCCAGGGCCGGCCGGAGCGGCGCATGCACGAGCTGGTGCGGCTGGCCGTCCTCACCTACCTCGACCGCGAAGAGCCGTCCTACCGGCAGGCGTTGCACGAGCGCGCGGCGGCGTACTTCGCCGTACGCGACAGCTTCATGGACGAGGCCTACCACCGCTTCGCCACGGGCGACGCCACCTGCGTGAACGCTTGGCTGGAGCGGCGGCGCGAACTGGCACGCGTCGGTGACACGGACGAAGTGGTGCGGCTCGTCGAGATCGTCACCGCTCCGGAGCAGGCACCGCACACCTTCCGCCACTTCCCGGCCGTGGCCGCCGCGGCGGCCCTCACGGGCGGACGCATCGCGCTCGACCAGGATCGCGACGACGACGCCGAATCGCTGCTGCGCCAGGCCTGCGACAGCTTTCGGGGTGCGGGCAACAAGAAGGGTCAGGCGGAAGCACTGAAACTGCTGGGACAGGTCGCCGAGAGGGGCGGGTCCGACGAGGCGGTGGACCTGTACGAGCGGGCGCTGCGGATCGACCGGTCGCTGGGCAGGAAGAAGCCCGCCGGCCACCTGCTGCGGACACTGGCCCGGCTCCGGACGCCGTCCGACCCCGATGCGGCGGCGCGCATGTTCAAGGAAGCCCGTGCGCTCCTGCTCGCGGCGGGCGACCACATCTGCGCCGCGGACGCGCTGCGGCGCAGGGCGGATCTGCGCCGCAGGACGGGCGGGGCCTCGCAGTGGGCGGAAGGCGCCTACCGCAAGGCGCTGGAGGAGCAGCGGGCGATCGGGGACGGGATCGGCCGGGCCAGGACGATGAAATCGCTGGCGATCATGCTCGCGGAGTCACACGGACACGAAGAGGAAGCCGAATCGCTCTATCGGGAGGCGGCCGGGCTCTTCAAGGAGGCCGGGAACTCCTACGCCGCGAACGACACGCTCAACCGCCTGTGCACGCTCCTGCGCGGGACCGGCCGGGCCGAGGAGGCGGAGGCTTACTACCGCACCCTCCTGGCGGAGCACCGTGAGGAGGGCGAACGCCACGGGGAGGCGGTGATCCTGCACAACCTGGCCACCCTGCTCATCGATGCGGACCGCCCGCAGGAGGCCGAGCCCCTCCTGTGGCGGTCGGTCGAGATCAACCGGTCCCTGGGACATCCGGGGAACGAGGCGGGCAGCCTCATCTCGCTCGCCCAGCTCGCCCGGTCCGACGGCGGGTCCGACGCGGAGGAGCGGCTGCTGGCGCAGGCCGCCGATCTGGCCGACGCCCACGAGGATCCCGTGGTCCGCTCCCAGGTCCTGCACGCGCGTGCCCATTTCGCGTCGCGCAGGCACCTGCCCGAGGAGGCGGACGCCCTGTTCCACGAGGAGCTCGGCATCATGGAGAGCCTGGGCGATCGCGGCGGCGAGGCCGGCACCCTGAAGTGCCTCGGCCACCTCGCCATGAGGGAGCGCCGGTTCGCGGACGCGGAGTCGTATTTCGTGAAGGCCCTGCGCATCCAGGAGGAACGGGGGAACCGCGAGGGCCGGGCGACCGTTCTGGTCCTCCTCGGTGATGCCGCACTGCACACCAAGGGCGAGAAGGAAGCGGCGGCCCGCTACGAGAAAGCCGTGAACCTGCTCGGGGGCAGCGCCGGCGGCCTCCCCGAGGTCCATGCCCTCAGGGACCTGGCCATCCTCACGCTGCGCAGGGGCGTGCACGAGGAGTCGAATCAGCAGGAGGCGATCCGGCTCTTCGAACGGAGTCTCGCCATCGCCCTGGAGGTCGGCGACGAAGACTGCGGACTCCTGGCATGGACGAGCCTCGCCGCCCTGGGCGCCTGGAGCGGTGACCGGGAGGCGGAGGCACGCGAGATCCTGGAACGCGTCATGGTTCTCATCGCGAGGAAGTACTCTGCGCCCATCGTCCGGATCAAGGGCGCGGTCGCACGGAACATGCTGGGCATCGGCGCTCTGCGTTCGGCGCCGAACGCCCTGGCGCACGCCTCTTACACCCAGCTGTACAACGGCTGGCAGCGGGGACTGCGCCAACGCCTGCGCGTGCTGATCGCCGTCCTGCGGTCACCCGGCTAGCGCGGCGGCCGGCCGCGGGTCCGCCCCGGGCGCCGTCAGATCGTCGAGGCGTCGATCACGAAGCGGTAGCGGACGTCGCTGGACAGGACCCGGTCGTAGGCGGCGTTGATCTCGGACGCGGGGATGAGCTCGATCTCCGAGCCCAGGCCGTGCTCGGCGCAGAAGTCCAGCATCTCCTGGGTCTCGGCGATGCCGCCGATCATCGAGCCGGCCAGGGTCTTGCGGCCCTGGATGACCGAGAACAGGTTCAGCTCGACCGGCTCCTCCGGCGCGCCCACGTTCACCAGCGCGCCGTCGACCTTCAGCAGGCCGAGGTACGCGTCGAGGCCGAGCGGGGCCGAGACCGTCGAGACGACCAGGTCGAAGCTGCCGGCCAGCTCCTCGAAGGTGGACCGGTCGCTCGTGGCGTAGTAGTGGGAGGCGCCCAGCCGCAGGCCGTCCTCCCGCTTGCGCAGCGACTGCGACAGGACGGTGACCTCCGCCCCGAGGGCCGCGGCGATCTTCACGCCCATGTGCCCGAGCCCGCCGAGGCCGACGATCGCGACCTTCTTGCCGGGACCCGCCTGCCAGTGCTTCAGCGGGGAGTACAGCGTGATCCCGGCGCACAGCAGCGGGGCCGCCACGTCCAGGGACAGGCCGTCGGGGATGCGGACCGTGTAGTTCTCGTCGACGACGAGGTGCGTGGAGTAGCCGCCGTACGTGGGCTCGCCCTGCCGGTCGAGGGCGTTGTACGTGCCGGTCATGCCCTTGACGCAGTACTGCTCCTGCCCGCGCAGGCAGTACTCGCACTCCCGGCACGAGTCGACGAAGCAGCCCACTCCGACGTGGTCGCCGACCGTGAACTTGGTGACGCCCGGCCCGACTTCGGCGACGACACCGGCGATCTCGTGCCCCGGGACCATCGGGTAGATGCCCTCGCCCCAGCCGTCGCGGACCTGGTGGATGTCGGAGTGGCAGATGCCGGCGTACTTGACCTCGATCAGGACGTCGTGCTCGCCTACGGGGCGGCGCGGCACGGTGGTGCGCTCCAGCGGGGCCTTCGCGGCGGGGGCCGCGTAGGCGGCGACCTGAGCGACCCGGGCGACGTGGGCGACCTGGTGGTCGGACATGGTGAGGACTCCTCGAACGGTGCTGCTGACGGTCTGCGTGCACCGAACGATCCCCGGACGGGCCGCCGGCAGCCACGCCCCTGTCCTGCCTAGGACCGGCGGTCCTACCCCTGGCGGGGTCAGGAACACGGCCCCGGCGCCGCGGCCGCCCGGCGATACTGGCGTCATGGACCAGCTTGATCAGCGTGCCGAACTGGGCGAGTTCCTCCGCTCCCGCCGTGCGCGGCTGCGCCCCTCGGACGTCGGCCTGCCGGACTACGGGCGCCACCGCCGCGTACCCGGGCTGCGCCGCGAGGAACTGGCCCAGCTGGCGGGCGTATCGGTGGCGTACTACACCCGGCTCGAACAGGGGCACGGGCAGAACGTGTCCGCGGAGGTGCTCGACGCGATCGCCCGCGCGCTGCGCCTGGACGGTACGGAGACGGCCCACCTGACCCACCTGGCCCGCCCCCGGCCCCGCAGGCAGCGCGCGAGGCAGTACCGGGCGGAGCACGTGCGCCCGGAGCTGCGGACGCTGATGGACGCGATGGACGGGGTGCCGGCGTACCTCCTGGGGCGGCGGCAGGACGTCATCGGGTGGAACCGGCTGGCCGCGGCGGTGTTCGGGGACTTCGGCCTGCTGCCGCCCCAGGAGCGCAACCTGGTGCGGCTGGTGTTCCTGGACCCGGCGGCGGCCGAGCTCTACGCGGAGTGGGACTGCCTGGCCTGCCGGGTCGTGAGCGGTCTGCGCATGTACGCGGGCGAGCACCCGGACGACGAACAGCTGTCGGCGCTGGTCGGTGAGCTGTCGGTGAAGAACGAGGAATTCCGCCGGCTGTGGGCGGCGCACACGCTGGCGGACAACAAGACGCACGGGGTGAAGAAGCTGCGGCACCCCCTGGTCGGCGAACTGTCCCTGTCCTTCGAGACGCTGGCCCTGCCGGGCGACTCGGCACAGGTGCTGGTCACCTACCACGCGGCGCCGGGTTCCCCCTCGCAGGACGCATTGCGGATGCTGGCCTCCTGGTCGGCGCCCACCGCGCCGTCGACCCCCTCGGCCCCTTCCGCCCCGTCGGCTCCGTCTGCTCCGTCTGCTCCGTCTGCTCCGTCCTCCGACGGGGCCACGGCCTGAGCCCGTCCCGGTCCCCGCAACGGCGGATGGCGGGGAGCCTCCACCGTTTCCGGGGGGGCTCCCCGCCATCCGCGGGGTTCGGTCGGGACCGGGGTCAGGCGGCCGCGCCGGCCTTCCAGTCCGCCCAGCTCATGTTCCAGCCGTTGAGGCCGTTCTCCGGCTTGATGGTCTTGTCCGGCGAGTTGACCACCGTGACCACGTCACCGATGAGCGAGTTGTCGTAGAACCAGGCCGCGGGCTGGTTCGGGTCGTTCGCGCCCTGCGTGTCGTTCAGACCGACACAGCCGTGGCTCGTGTTCGCGCTGCCGAAGACCGAGTCCGGTCCCCAGTAGTTGCCGTGGATGAACGTGCCCGACTGGGACAGCCGCATCGCGTGCGGGACGTCCTTGATGTCGTACTCGCCCTTGCCCTCGCTGTTCTTGAAGCCGACGGTGGAGCCGTCCATCCGGGTCTCCTTGAACTTCTCGGAGATCACCATCTGGCCGTTGTACGTCGGGTTCTCCGGGGAGCCCGCCGAGATCGGGATGGTCTTGAGGACCGCGCCGTCCCGGGTGACGGTCATCTTCTTCGTCTTCGCGTCGACCGTCGAGACCTGGCTGCGGCCGATCTTGAAGGTGGCGGTCCGGTTCTGCACGCCCTGGACGCCGGGGGCGCCCTGCACCCCTTCCAGCGCCAGCTTCAGCGTGACGGTGGAGCCGGCCTGCCAGTACTGCTCCGGGCGGAAGTCCAGGCGCTGGGCGCTGAACCAGTGCCCGACGACCTCCTGGCCGCTGCTGGAGGTGACGGTGATCGCCGCCTGGACCGCCTTCTGGTCCTTGATCGCCTTGTTGAAGGTGATCGAGACCGGCATGCCCACGCCGACGGTCTGGCCGTCGTCCGGTATGAACGAGCCGACGAAGCTGTTCTCCGGGGAGACGGTGGTGAAGGACGCGTTCTCGTGCGCCTCCTTGCCGGCCTCGTCCTTGGCGGTGGCCGACAGGGCGTACTTCGTGGAGCGCTTCAGCGCGGCGTCCGGCTTCCAGCTCTTGCCGTCGGCGGCTATCTTGCCGGCCACGGCCGCGCCCTCGGAGGTCTTCAGCTCGACCGCCGTGAGGGTGCCGTCGGCGACGGCGACGTTGGCCGCGTCGTTCAGGCCGACATTGGTCGCGCCGTCCTTCGGCGTGATCGTTATCTTGGCCTTGGAGGCGTCCTTGGCCGCGGCGGCGTCCACGTCCGACTGCGACTTGCCGCTGCTCGAGTCCCCGCCCTTGGCCTTGCCTTCGTCGCCACCGCCGCAGGCCGAGAGCACCAGCACGCCACCGAGTACGGCGGATATGGCCACCAGGGACCTTCTCCGCCGCTTCTTGTCCGTCCTCACACGCCACTCCATCGTTGCCAGAACCCCCGAGCTTCCCCCGGTCACCGCCGGGTGGTGCCCCGATCAAGGCAGGGAGACACGCCCCCTGCCTCGCACCAGTCAACGCGTTGAAGGCCCGGATCGGTTCCACATCCCGTTTGAATGTGGGCAACCACACGGTCAGGCGTTGTCGGTCGTCTCTTCGTCGTACTCCCCATCTTCCTCGCCCAGGTCCCACTCCAGGGACTCGGGGTCGTATTCGACGGGCTCGCTGCTCCAGGAGGCCTGCGCCAGCTCCACCCCGGGGATGTCCGCGACCAGGTCAGTGGGGTCGACGAGGTACGCGAGCGCCTCCGATTCGTCCTCCCGTACCGCCGATTCCGCGTGGCCGCGCTCCTCGTCCGGCATGAACTCGTCGGCCTCGATGTGCGCGAGCGCGGCGCCGGTGAGCGCCTCGACGTCGGGCACTTCCAGCACCAAATCCACTCGAAGACGGACGTATCGTGATGTGTCAGAAGGGTTCATACGACGGAGCGTAAGCCCGCGACAGCCCCGACTTTCCCACGACCCGCCCTTGTCCGTAGCATCACCGCACACGGCCAATTCGCTGCGTCCGCAAGGGGGATCGCACCGTGTCCGCACGTCGACCGCTGCTCACCGCTCTCGGGGCGACCAGCCTCCTCGCCGCCCTCTGGTTCGTGCCCTCGGCGAACGCCACCGCACCGGGGTCCGCGGGGGCGGAATCCTCCACGTCCTCCGGTTCCGGTTCCGGTTCCGGTTCCGCCGCGCCGGAGTCCGCCAACACGGCGGGTACGGGGTCGGTGACCACGGTGGCGCCGGATTCCTCGGACGCCTCCGGCGACACCGCGCAGAGCGCCGGCCAGGTCCCGCTGGGGCTCGCCGACACCGGCGGGGTCGACACCACCCCGTACCTGCTGGGCGGCACGCTCTGCCTGGGCCTCGGGGCCGGGTTCGTCACGTACTCCGTCCGCCGCTCGCGCGCGTAGCGCCCGTACCGGCACACGCCGAAGGGCCGCTCCCGGAATCCTCCCGGGAGCGGCCCTTCGGCACGCGCACGACGCGGCGGCCGCGCCGCGCGGCGGCGGTACGCCTAGGCGAGCGGGCCCGTCACCGGCTCCACCGCAGCGACGAGACCGCCGCTGCGGACGAACGCGTCGGCCGCGGCCAGGTCGGGGGCGAGGAAGCGGTCCGGCCCGGGACCCTCCACACCGGCCGCGCGGGCGGCCGCGATGGCCGCCCGGCTCGCCGGGGCCGGGGTGAGCCCGTGCCGCAGCTCGATGGCGCGGGTGGCCGCGTACATCTCGATCGCGATGATCCGGGTCAGGTTGTCGACGGCGGTACGGAGCTTGCGCGCGGCCGACCAGCCCATCGAGACGTGGTCCTCCTGCATGGCGGAGGAGGGGATCGAGTCGGCGGAGGCCGGTACGGCCAGCCGCTTCATCTCGCTGACCAGGGCGGCCTGCGTGTACTGGGCGATCATCAGACCGGAGTCCACACCGGCGTCGTCCGCGAGGAACGGCGGCAGTCCGTGCGAGCGGTTCTTGTCGAGCAGCCGGTCGGTGCGGCGCTCCGCGATGGAGCCGAGGTCGGCCGCCGCGATCGCCAGGAAGTCCAGGACGTACGCGACCGGCGCGCCGTGGAAGTTGCCGTTGGACTCCACGCGCCCGTCGGGCAGCACCACCGGGTTGTCGACGGCGGAGGCCAGCTCCCGCGAGGCGACGAGGGCGGCGTGCGCCATGGTGTCGCGGCCGGCGCCGGCGACCTGCGGGGCGCAACGCACGGAGTACGCGTCCTGCACGCGCGGGGCGGACTCCTCCTGGAAGTGCCCGGTGAGCCCGGAGTCCTTCAGGACGGCGGCCATGTTCGCGGCGGAGGCGCCCTGGCCCGGGTGCGGGCGGATGGCGTGCAGCTCGGGCGCGAGCACCTTCTCGGTGCCGAGCAGCGCCTCGAGGGTCAGCGCGGCGGTGATGTCCGCGGACTTGTAGAGCTTGTCGAGGTCGGCGAGGGCCATGACCAGCATGCCGAGCATGCCGTCGGTGCCGTTGAGGAGGGCGAGGCCCTCCTTCTCCTTGAGCTCGACGGGCCGGATCCCGGCCTCGGCGAGCAGCTCGCCGGCGGGGCGCACGACCCCGTCCGGACCCTCGGCGTCGCCTTCGCCCATCAGGGTGAGCGCGCAGTGCGAGAGCGGCGCGAGGTCGCCGGAGCAGCCGAGCGAGCCGTACTCGTGGACGACGGGCGTGATGCCCGCGTTGAGTACGTCGACCATCGTCTGCGCGACGGACGGCCGGACGCCGGTGTGGCCGGAGGCGACGGTCTTCAGGCGCAGGAACATCAGGGCGCGCACGACCTCCCGCTCGACGCGCGGGCCCATGCCGGCGGCGTGCGAGCGGACGATGTTGCGCTGGAGCTGGGCGCGCAGCTCGGGGCTGATGTGCCGGGAGGCGAGGGCGCCGAAGCCGGTGGACACCCCGTAGACGGGTTCGGGCTTGGCGGCGAGGGCGTCGACGATCTCGCGGGCGCGGGCGAGGGCGTCGAGCGCCTCGCCGGACAGCTCGATCCGCGCGTTGCCGCGGGCGACGGCGATGACGTCCTCGGCGGTGGTCCCGGACGTCCCCACCACGACAGTGTGCATATCCATATTCAGCACCCTACGGACTGAATCGCTTCATGTCACTAGCGACTTTCGGGAGGGACCCTTACGCCGTCACGGCGGCGGTCACGCGCGGCCGCGGAAGCGGCGGCGTTCGCCGGCCGCCTCCTGCCCGGCGGCGTCGGCCAGGCGGACGACGGCGGTGTCGCGGCCGGCGACGACGGGCTTCGCGGAGCGGGCGGCCTTGGCCTTGTACTGGGCGGCGTCGGCCAGCCGGAACAGCCGCCGGGAGGACTTCACGGGCCCGATGGGGTCCCCGGTGGACGCGACCCCGCAGGCCACGCCCTCGCCCAGCTCCAGCTCCGCGGCGCGCAGGCACAGCTCCTCGGTGACCCGCACCACCTCGTCGGCCGGGGGGCCGACACTGACCAGGCAGAACTCGTCACCGCCGAGCCGGGCCACGAGCGCGCCGGGCAGCATCGCCCCGCAGAGGCTGAGCACGGACCCGAACCGCTCCAGCAGCCGGTCGCCCATGGCGTGGCCGTGGGTGTCGTTGACCTTCTTGAGCCCGTTCAGGTCGCAGACGACGAGGCTGACCACGGCGGCGGCGCGCCGGTGCTTCTCCAAGGCCTCGTCGAGCCGCATGTCGACGGCGCGGCGGTTGGCGAGACCGGTCAGCGGATCGGTGAAGGCGAGGCGGCGGGCCTCTTCCAGCCGCTCGTTCTGCGCGAGGCCGGCCGCCACGACGGCGGCCAGGACGGTCGCGAACTCGGCGTCGTCCTCGTCGAAGTCCGCCAGGCCCGCGTCGCGGGCTACGTACAGCTCGCCCCAGGCGCGGCCGCTGAGCACGATGGGCGCGACGACGCAGGTCCCGCGGCCGCGGCGGCGCAGGGCCTCGCCGCGCCGCCCCGGGCGCCCGCCGCCGGCCGCCTCCACCCAGGCGTGCGGGCCGCCGCCCCCGACCCACCGCTCGTGCAGGAACTCGGTGATCTCGGGGAAGTCGTGGACGGGATAGGACTCGTCCTCGGGAAACTCCTCCTCCCCGTGCCGCAGCCCGCCCTCGTTCACCAGGACGCGGAGCCGGCCGCGCTCGCGCTCCCAGGCGGAGATCGCGGCGAAGGAGCCGTCCATCGCGAGCCGGGCCCCGCGGGCGGCGGCCCGCACGCTGTCCCGCGGTGCGCATGCGGCGGCCATGGCCTGCGCCAGCCCCACGACGGCTCGCAGCCGTCCGTCGACTCCCATCACCCCAGGTTAGGGAGTTTCGTCAGATTTGCCGACAAACGCCGCGATCTTGAACCCGCGACCGGTGCCTTCGGCGGCCGGGGCCTTCGGCGCCCGAGGTCTTCGGCCTCCAGGGCCTTCGGCCTCCGGTCAGTGGCCCGGCCAGTTCGGGCGGCGCTTCTCGTTGAACGCCGCCACGCCCTCCGCCCGGTCCCCCGAGAAGGCCACCGTCCGCCAGGCCGCGTCCTCGATCTCCAGCCCGGCCGCCAGGTCCATCCCGTGGCCCAGGCGCAGGGCGCGCTTCGCCGCCCGCAGGCCCACCGGGGAGTTCGCCGCCATCCGGGCCGCCAGCGCGAGCGCCTCGTCGCGGTCCGTGCCCGCCGGGACCACCGAGTCGACCAGGCCCAGCGACAGCGCCTCCGCCGCCTCCACCCGCCGCGCCGTGAAGATCAGCTCCGCCGCCCGCGCCGCGCCCACCCGCCGCGGCAGCAGCTGCGTACCGCCGCCACCGGGAATCACGCCCACCGAGACCTCCGGCAGCCCGACCACCGCGCTCTCGTCCGCCACGATCACGTCGCAGGCCAGCGCCAGCTCGAAGCCGCCGCCCAGCGCGAAGCCGTGCACCGCCGCGATCGTGGGCATCGGCAGCTCCAGCACGCCCCCGTACGCGCCCCGCGTGGTCGGCCGCTGGCGCACCAGCTCCGCGTCCGAGAGCGAGTTGCGCTCCTTGAGGTCGGCCCCGACGCAGAACGCCCGCTCCACCGCCGACGACAGCACGACCACCCGTACCGAGGCGTCCGCCGCGAGCTCCGCGCACGCGTCGCCGATGGCCCGCGCCATCTCCGTCGAGACGGCGTTCATCGCCTTCGGCCGGTCCAGGACCAGCTCCGCGACCCCGTCCTCATGACGGCGCACAGCCACGAACTCAGACACGAAAGACCCTCCCGGTTAACGAACGTTACCCGGGGATCTTAGGCTTCCGCCGGGTCAGCGACCAGGGCTCCACGACCCCCAGTCCGCGCACCGGCCGCTGCCACATCGGCTGGAGCGCGAAGCGGTACGTGCCGCCGCCCTCCTCCGCCTCGGCCTCCTTCTCGGAGACCGGCGCGGCGCCCGTCCGGCCCAGCTCCTCCGCCATCGCGCCGTCGACGAGGACCGCGTCCTTCGGCGCTATCGACGTCAGCCGCGAGGCCAGGTTCACGGTGGTGCCGAAGACGTCGCCCATCCGGGTCGTCACCGTCCCGAACGCCATGCCGACGCGCAGCTCCGGCATCTGGGCGTCCGCTTCCATCGTCTCGATCAGCCGCAGCGCGATCTCCGCCGCCGTCGCCGCGTCGTCGGCGCAGTACAGCACCTCGTCGCCCAGGGTCTTGATCAGCCGGCCGCCGTGGGCGGCCACCAGGTCCGCCGAGGTCGTCTCGAAGGACTCGACGAGCTCGCCGAGCTCCTCCTCCTCCAGCCGCCGCGTCAGGCGCGTGAAGCCGACCAGGTCCGCGAAGCCCACCGCGAGCCGCCGGTCGACCATCTCCTCGTCGTCCGCGACCTGCACCACGCGGCCGGTGGCCGCCGCCAGCTGGCGGCGCCACACGTAGACGAGGAACTCCTCCAGCTCCGGCAGCAGCAGCTCGACCAGCGGGTACGTGACCTCCGTACGGGTCATTCCCGGCTCCGGCGGCTCCGTCAGACCCTCCAGGAAGGAATCGATCTGCCATTCGGCCAGCCGGGCGGTGGTCTGCCCGGTGGACCGCGCCACCTGCACGGCCATCGGCTCGCTCAGCAGCCCGGCCTCGACGAGGCCCGCGAGCCGGCGCAGCGCCAGTACGTCGGCCTCCGTCAGCGCCTTGGCCTGGCCGATGTCCGCGAAGCCCATGGCCCGCCAGAAGCGGGAGGCGAGCTCCATCGAGACCCCGGCGCTGCGGGCCGCCTGGAACGGGGTGTACCGGCGCTCCGCGCCCAGGATCAGCTGCTCCAGGCGGATGGCGAGCGGGTCGGCCGTCGGCTGCGCCGTGTGGTCGACCTCGTGGTGGGGAGTGTGCTGGTCGCGTCCGATCGGGGTGCCCGGACCGGTGGATCCCGAGCCGGCCGGCCCCGCGCCGCCCGTCCGGGAGGCGGACGCGCCGGACGTAGAGTCGTCGACGGTCAAGGGCCGCCTCCTGTCCATTCCGTGCGCACTGCCCTGCCGAACCGGGTGATCACCGGGAGGACCGGGATCGCCTAAACCATACGGCAGGTGTGCCGTAGCTCACTCCCCACTCCCCGCAGCCGTGGCGCCGGCGCCGGGCCGGCTACCGCACCGACCGCAGGTGGACGACGTCCCCGGCCCCCACGGCCTCGTGCTGCTCCTCGGCCGTGCGGATCACGAGCCGCCCGTCCGCGTCGACCGCTTCGGCCGTCCCGGTGAGCGTGCGGCCGCCGGGCAGGTCCGCCCGTACGTGCCGGCCGAGGGTCACGCAGTCCGCCGCGTACGCCTCCTGGAGCCCGCTGGCGGCCGGGTCCCCGCCCGCCGCGCGCCAGTCCCCGTACCACTGCTCCAGCGAGCGCAGCACGGCCTTCAGCAGGGGTTCCCGGTCCGTCACGGCGGCCTTGGCCAGGATCAGCGAACCGGCTTCCGGCACCGGCAGCTCTTCCTCGGTCAGGGTGACGTTGAGCCCGATCCCGATCACGACCCCGTCGCCGACCCGCTCGGCGAGGATGCCGCCGGTCTTGCGCTCCTCCCCGTTCACGGTGACGAGCAGGTCGTTGGGCCACTTGAGGGCCGCGTCCACGCCGGCGGCCCGGGACAGCCCGCTCGCGGCGGCCACCCCGGCCAGCAGGGTCAGCCACCCCCACCGCTCCTGCGGCACGGAATCGCCCGGCTTGAGCAGGACGGAGAAGAACAGCCCGGACCGCGGTGGTGCGACCCAGCTCCGGTCGAGCCGCCCGCGCCCGGCGGTCTGCTCCTCGGCGACGAGGACGGCCCCCTCGGGCAGCCTCCCGGCCCGGGCGGCGAGATCGGTGTTGGTGGACCCGGTGGCGGCGACCACCTCGACCGAGCTCCACAGCCCCCCGTCCGTGACGAGGGCCCGCTCCAGCGCGGCGGCGCTCAAAGGCGGCCGCTCGAGACTCGACCAGCGGCCGGTGGAAGCCGCACCTGATGCATCTGATGGCGTCATGCAAGCCAGATTAGGTGTGTCAAACGCCGCACTGCCGAGCGCCATGCCCGCCGATACGCTACGCACCAGTAGCCAGCAGTAGTCAATCAATTGACCAGGCAGTTGAGACCACACAGGGAGCCGCGACCCCGATGTCACAACCCTCAGAGCCGATCGACATGCACACGACCGCGGGCAAGATCGCGGACCTGCAGCGCCGCATCGACGAAGCCACTCACGCCGGGTCCGCGCGCGCGGTGGAGAAGCAGCACGCCAAGGGGAAGCTGACGGCGCGTGAGCGGGTCGCCCTGCTGCTGGACGAGGGGTCCTTCGTCGAGCTCGACGAGTTCGCCCGGCACCGCTCCACCAACTTCGGGCTGGAGAAGACCCGCCCCTACGGCGACGGCGTCGTCACCGGCTACGGCACGGTGGACGGCCGCCCGGTGGCCGTGTTCTCCCAGGACTTCACGGTCTTCGGCGGGGCCCTCGGCGAGGTATACGGCCAGAAGATCATGAAGGTCATGGACTTCGCCCTGAAGACCGGCTGCCCGCTCGTCGGCATCAACGACTCCGGTGGCGCCCGCATCCAGGAGGGCGTCAGCGCGCTGGGCATGTACGGCGAGATCTTCCGCCGCAACGTCCACGCGTCCGGCGTCATCCCGCAGATCAGCCTGATCGTGGGCCCCTGCGCCGGCGGCGCCGTGTACTCCCCCGCCATCACCGACTTCACCGTGATGGTCGACCAGACCTCGCACATGTTCATCACCGGCCCGGACGTCATCAAGACGGTCACCGGCGAGGACGTGGGCTTCGAGGAGCTCGGCGGCGCGCGCACCCACAACTCGACCTCCGGCGTGGCCCACCACATGGCCGGCGACGAGAAGGACGCCATCGAGTACGTCAAGTCCCTGCTGGCGTACCTGCCGTCGAACAACCTCTCCGAGCCGCCCGCCTTCCCCGAGGAGGCGGACACCGAGGTCAGCGACACCGACCGCGAGCTCGACGTACTGATCCCGGACAGCGCGAACCAGCCGTACGACATGCACACCGTGATCGAGCACGTGCTCGACGACGCGGAGTTCCTGGAGACGCAGTCGCTCTTCGCGCCGAACATCCTCACCGGCTTCGGCCGGGTCGAGGGCCACCCGGTGGGCATCGTCGCCAACCAGCCGATGCAGTTCGCCGGCTGCCTGGACATCGACGCCTCCGAGAAGGCCGCCCGCTTCGTGCGGACCTGCGACGCCTTCAACATCCCGGTGCTGACCTTCGTGGACGTCCCGGGCTTCCTGCCGGGCACGGACCAGGAGTACAACGGAATCATCCGGCGCGGCGCGAAGCTGATCTACGCCTACGCCGAGGCCACCGTCCCCCTGATCACCGTCATCACCCGCAAGGCCTTCGGCGGCGCGTACGACGTCATGGGCTCCAAGCACCTCGGCGCGGACCTGAACCTGGCCTGGCCGACCGCGCAGATCGCCGTCATGGGCGCGCAGGGCGCGGTCAACATCCTGCACCGGCGCGCCATCGCCGAGGCGGAGGAGGCCGGCAACGCCGAGGAGACGCGGGCGCGGCTCATCGCCGAGTACGAGGACGCGCTGCTGAACCCGTACACGGCCGCCGAGCGCGGTTACATCGACGCGGTGGCCATGCCGTCGGAGACCCGGGCCCACGTGGTCAAGGGGCTGCGGCAGCTGCGCACCAAGCGGGAGTCCCTGCCCCCGAAGAAGCACGGCAACATCCCCCTCTAGGACGCTAGGACGCTAGGAGGCAGTCCCGTGGTGATCAAGGTCGTCAAGGGGAACCCGACGCCCGAGGAGCTGGCCGCCGCACTGGCGGTGGTCCAAGCGCGCGCGGCGGTGCTGGCCTCGGCACCGTCGGGCGCGGCGCGGGTGGCGGACGAGTGGTCGGCGCCGGCCCGGGTGGCGCGGCGGACGCTGCCGCAGCCGGGGCCGCGCGCGTGGGCCCGTACGTACTGGCCCGGATAGGCGGGGCCCGGACGGACCCCCGTCCGGTCGTGAAGATGACGTGAACGGACTGTGGCGCCTGAGTACCCGTACTCAGGCGCCACACCCGTCCGCGGGGCCAGGATCGGGGCATGCTCTGGTCAGACCCGAAGAACGAGCCGCCCAAGGACATGCGCGACGCGCAGGCGATGGTCCGGCGGATGACCGTGGTGGTCGTCCTCGCGATGCTGGTGGTCGTGTACGTGCTGGGAGTGGGTTTCTAGGGCGTGCCCGGGGCAGGAGGGCCGCGCCTACGATGGCGGGCATGACTGCTGCCCAGGCCCCGGCCCACGCCCTCGTCCTCGCCTCCGCCTCGCCCGCCCGGCTCAACCTGCTGCGGCAGGCCGGGCTGGCCCCGCACGTGATCGTCAGCCACTTCGACGAGGACGCGCTCAGCGCGGACACCCCGGCCGAACTGGCCCTGGCGCTGGCCGAGGCCAAGGCGGGCGTCGTGGCGGCCCTGGACGAGGCGGCGGGCGCCCTGGTGATCGGCTGCGACTCGGTGCTGGAGCTGGACGGCGAGGCGCTCGGCAAGCCGGCGGACGCCGAGGAGGCCACGGCCCGCTGGAAGTCGATGCGCGGGCGGGCCGGCGTGCTGCGCACCGGGCACTGCGTGATCGACACGGCGACCGGGCGCCGGGTCTCGGCCACGGCCTCCACGACGGTCCGGTTCGGGGAGCCGACGGACGCCGAGGTGGCCGCGTACGTGGCGAGCGGGGAGCCGCTGCACGTGGCCGGGGCCTTCACCCTGGACGGGCTGTCGGCGCCGTTCATCGAGGGCATCGACGGGGACCACGGGAACGTCATCGGGCTGTCGATGCCGCTGCTGCGCTCCCTGCTGGCCGAACTGGGCGTGTCGATCACGGATTTGTGGGCTTGAGCTCCCCGAACGGCGGCGGCGGGGCGTCCTGGTCGTTCCGGGCCCCCGGGGCGCCCCCGAGGGCCCCGGGGGGACCCTGGGCCGCCTCCTGGGCCGCGTAGAGCATCAGGGTCAGCACCAGCAGGCACAGGATCGCCATCAGGGCCGCGAAGGCGCCCCAGCCGACCAGCCCGACGGCGAGGGCGCCCAGCACCCCGTGGGTGACCGCGGCGGTGACGAGGACGACGCGGGCGAAGGTGCCGGGCGCGCGGTCGCGGACGGCCGCCACGGCGAGGAGTACGGCGCACAGCAGCAGGAACGCGCCGATGCCCGCCCCCATCGCGTAGGTCGCCGTCGACATGACGTCCGGATCCATGCCCGCGATGGACATCGACTGGTTGTGGGTGGTCCTGCCCAGCACGATGTGGACGAGGACCAGCACCGCCGCTTCGGCGACGAGCACGATCGAGGCCAGTCCGGCCACGATTCTGCGCAGCACGACGCCCACGGCGAACCCACCCCCCACAGCGACCACAAGCCTGTTCGACGCCCTGGAGGCTACTAACGGGTAAACGTACGGACAAGGGGTCCGGGCAGCTTCGTTACGCGGGGTGCCCTCACCGGCGATCACGCAAAGAATGCGTGGGCCGTTCGTAGGGACTCGACAAAGAATCACCGGGGCCCGCTGACCGGGCGAACAGAGACCTCGGACGGGTGACGGGGTTACTGTGCAGTCGGGGATCCCCCTGACCTGGGGCGCCACAAGGGCTTTCCTCACTCGAGGCGGACTCGAATCACACTCCGTGTGGGCAAGGTCACCTCTAGGGAAGGGTCGAAACGCCGTGTGGGCTGTCCCTAAACTCAGCTTGTTTCAAGGAGGGAGCCATCGTGCGCAAGGTGCTCATCGCCAACCGTGGCGAAATCGCTGTCCGCGTTGCTCGGGCCTGCCGGGATGCCGGAATCGCAAGCGTAGCCGTCTACGCCGATCCGGACCGGGACGCTCTGCATGTCCGCGCGGCCGACGAAGCTTTCGCGTTGGGCGGTGACACCCCGGCCGCGAGCTACCTGGACATCTCCAAGGTCCTGCAGGCCGCAGCCGATTCCGGCGCGGACGCCATCCATCCCGGATACGGCTTCCTCTCCGAGAACGCCGAATTCGCGCAGGCCGTCATCGACGCGGGCCTGACCTGGATCGGCCCGCCCCCGCAGGCCATCCGCGACCTCGGCGACAAGGTGGCCGCCCGCCACATCGCCCAGCGTGCCGGCGCCCCGCTCGTCGCGGGCACCCCGGACCCGGTCTCCGGCGCCGACGAGGTCGTCGAGTTCGCCAAGCAGCACGGCCTGCCGATCGCGATCAAGGCCGCCTTCGGCGGCGGCGGCCGCGGCCTGAAGGTCGCCCGCACGCTCGAAGAGGTCCCCGAGCTGTACGACTCGGCCGTCCGCGAGGCCGTCGCCGCCTTCGGCCGCGGCGAGTGCTTCGTCGAGCGCTACCTCGACAAGCCGCGCCACGTCGAGACGCAGTGCCTGGCCGACTCCCACGGCAACGTGGTCGTCGTCTCCACCCGCGACTGCTCGCTCCAGCGCCGCCACCAGAAGCTGGTCGAGGAAGCCCCCGCGCCGTTCCTGTCGGAGGCTCAGAACGCCGAGCTGTACGCGGCGTCGAAGGCGATCCTGAAGGAGGCCGGCTACGTCGGCGCCGGCACGGTCGAGTTCCTGGTCTCCGCCGACGGCCTGATCTCCTTCCTGGAGGTCAACACCCGCCTCCAGGTCGAGCACCCGGTCACCGAGGAGGTCTCCGGCATCGACCTGGTCCGCGAGATGTTCCGCATCGCCGACGGCGAGGAGCTCGGGTACGGCGACCCGGTCCTGCGCGGGCACTCCATCGAGTTCCGCATCAACGGCGAGGACCCGGGCCGCGGCTTCCTGCCCGCCCCCGGCACCGTCACCAAGTTCGCCCCGCCCACCGGCCCGGGCGTCCGCCTCGACACCGGCGTCGAGTCCGGCTCGGTCATCGGCCCGGCCTGGGACTCCCTGCTGGCCAAGCTGATCGTCACCGGCGCCACCCGCGAGCAGGCCCTCCAGCGCGCGGCGCGCGCCCTGGCCGAGTTCGAGGTCGAGGGCATGGCCACGGCCATCCCCTTCCACCGCGCCGTCGTCGTCGACCCCGCGTTCGCCCCCGCCGACGGCAGCCCGTTCACCGTCTACACCCGGTGGATCGAGACCGAGTTCGTCAACGACATCCCCGCCTTCGCCGCCCCGGCGGCCGAGGACGCGGAGGACGAGCCGGGCCGCGAGACGGTCGTCGTCGAGGTCGGCGGCAAGCGCCTGGAGGTCTCCCTCCCGTCCTCGCTGGGCATGACCCTGGCCCGTACGGCCGCGGCGGGCGGCGCGAAGCCGAAGCGCCGCGCGGCGAAGAAGTCCGGTCCGGCCGCCTCGGGCGACACGCTCGCGTCCCCGATGCAGGGCACGATCGTCAAGGTCGCGGTCGAGGAGGGCCAGCAGGTCAACGAGGGCGACCTGGTCGTCGTGCTCGAGGCCATGAAGATGGAGCAGCCGCTGAACGCGCACCGCTCCGGCACGATCGTCGGCCTCACCGCCGAAGTCGGCGCCAGCCTGACCTCCGGCGCCACCATCTGCGAGATCAAGGACTGACGTCCGCGTTCGCGGACCGGCGTCCTCGAACGGCTGAGGCCCGGAACCCCTGCGGGGGTTTCCGGGCCTCATGCGTTTCCGGGCGCCTGCGCGCCCCTACCGCCGCCGCATGTCCGCGACCCGGGGCCGGTCCCCCGCGGACTGCTCCAGCATCGACGCGGGGGCGCTGCGCAGCTGCGCGGACGGCCCCCCGCGCCGCTGCACCGGCAGCGGGGACTCCCGGCGCGGCCGGCGGCCCGCCATGCCGTCACCCGTACCGCCGGAGGCCACGGCCCCGGCGATCGTGATCTGGACGCCCTGGTCGGCCAGCGCCTGGAGCTCCGTGGCCGCGCGGTCGTCGTGCGGTGGGGGCTCGTCCGTGACCAGACGGGTCATCACATCGGTGGGCACCGTCTGGAACATGGTGTCGGTGCCCAGCTTGGTGTGGTCCGCGAGGACCACCACCTCCGCCGCCGCCTGGACCAGGGCCCGGTCCACGCTCGCCGACAGCATGTTGGACGTGGACAGGCCGCGTTCCGCGGTCAGGCCGCTGCCGGACAGGAAGGCCCGGGAGACCCGCAGCCCCTGGAGGGACTGCTCCGCCCCGCTGCCGACCAGCGCGTAGTTGGAGCCGCGCAGGGTGCCGCCGGTCATGACGACCTCCACCCGGTTGGCGTGCGCCAGCGCCTGGGCGACGAGCAGCGAGTTGGTCACGACGGTGAGGCCGGGCACCCTGGCGAGCCGGCGGGCCAGCTCCTGGGTCGTGGTGCCCGCGCCGACGACGACGGCCTCGCCCTCTTCGACGAGGGAGGCCGCGACATCGGCGATGGCGGTCTTCTCCGCCGTCGCGAGATGGGACTTTTGCGGAAAGCCGGACTCCCGCGTGAAACCGCCCGGCAAAACCGCACCGCCGTGTCGGCGGTCGAGGAGTCCTTCGGCCTCCAGTGCCCGCACGTCCCGCCGTACGGTCACTTCGGAGGTCTGGACGACGCGGGCGAGCTCCCGGAGCGAAACAGCTCCGTTGGCCCGCACCATTTCGAGAATCAATTGGCGACGTTCTGCAGCGAACACGAAACTGACAGTAACCCCAACGACCGTCTTGTTTCAGCTCCTTGCGCCGGAATACCGAAGTTGTCCATAAAACCGGGTGACTAGTGGTATACGCGGCGGGGCGGTTGAGTGAACGTCACTCCACCCTCCGGGAGCCCGCCCCAAGTCGCCTCTGACGTGGGGCGGTTGCCTTCCTCAGGCCTCGCCGGCGGCCTTGCGCGTGTGCAGCTGGCGCGCCACCTCGGCGATCGAACCGGACAGCGAGGGGTACACCGTGAACGCGTTTGCGATCTGCTCGACGGTCAGGTTGTTGTCGACCGCGATCGAGATCGGGTGGATCAGCTCGCTCGCCCGCGGGGAGACCACGACGCCGCCGACCACGATTCCGGTGCCCGGGCGGCAGAAGAGCTTCACGAACCCGTCCCGGATGCCCTGCATCTTGGCGCGCGCGTTGCGCAGCAGGGGCAACTTCACGACACGGGCGTCGATCTTGCCGGAGTCCACATCGGCCTGGGTGTAACCGACAGTGGCGATCTCCGGGTCGGTGAACACGTTCGACGAGACCGTCTTGAGGTTCAGCGGGGCCACGGCGTCGCCGAGGAAGTGGTACATCGCGATGCGGCCCTGCATGGCGGCGACGGAGGCCAGCGCGAAGATCCCGGTCACGTCGCCGGCCGCGTACACGCCGGGCGCGGAGGTGCGGGAGACCTTGTCGGTCCAGATGTGGCCGGACTCCTTGAGCCGGACCCCGGACTCCTCCAGGTTCATGTCCTTGGTGTTCGGGATCGCGCCGACCGCCATCAGGCAGTGCGTGCCGGTGATGACGCGGCCGTCGGAGAGGGTGACCTCGACGCGGTCGCCGACGCGCTTGGCGGACTCGGCGCGCGAGCGGCCGACCACGTTCATGCCGCGGCGCCGGAAGACGTCCTCCAGCACGGCCGCCGCGTCCGGGTCCTCGCCGGGCAGCACGCGGTCGCGCGAGGAGATCAGCGTCACCCGGGAGCCGAGGGCCTGGTACGCGCCGGCGAACTCGGCGCCGGTGACGCCGGAGCCGACCACGATGAGCTCCTCGGGGAGCTCGTCGAGGTCGTAGACCTGGGTCCAGTTCAGGATCCGCTCGCCGTCGGGCATGGCGTCCGGGATCTCGCGGGGGTGCCCGCCGGTCGCGATCAGCACGGCGTCGGCCGTCAGGATCGTCTCGGTGCCGTCGGCGGCGGTGACGATGACGTCGCGCGTGCCGTCGATGCCCTGCGGGCCGCCGAGCTTGCCGCGGCCGCGTACGACGCGGGCGCCGGCCCGGGTGACGGACGCGGTGATGTCGTGCGACTGGGCGAGGGCGAGGCGCTTGACGCGCCGGTTCACCTTGCCGAGGTCGACGCCGACGACGCGCGCGGCCTGCTCGATGTGCGGGGTGTCGTCGGCGACGACGATGCCGAGCTCCTCGTACGACGAGTCGAAGGTCGTCATGACCTCGGCGGTCGCGATGAGGGTCTTGGAAGGTACGCAGTCGGTGAGGACGGACGCGCCACCGAGGCCGTCGCAGTCCACGACGGTCACCTCCGCGCCGAGCTGGGCCCCCACGAGGGCCGCCTCATACCCGCCGGGTCCGCCGCCGATGATCACGATCCGGGTCACGAAAACTCCGCCTCACGTCTACCCGGCCGGCTGCCGCCCCGGCCGGGGCTTCCGGGGGTCTCCCCGGGGGATGCATTCCGTGCCCCATTGTCCCGCACGCTTCAAGGTGCTTCTCCCCCGGTCCGGCCATCCGTGAGGACGGCCGGGCACGCGCCCCGCCCCGCCCCTCCCGTACCCTCGACCTCATGTCGCTCTACGCCGCGTACGCCGGCAACCTCGACCCGCGGCTGATGACGCGCCGCGCTCCGCATTCGCCGCTGCGCGGCACGGGCTGGATCAACGACTGGCGGCTGACCTTCGGCGGTGAGCAGATGGGGTGGGAGGGCGCCCTGGCCACGATCGTCGAGGCCCCGCGCCACCAGGTGTTCGTCGCCCTGTACGACATCGCGCCGCTGGACGAGGACTCCATGGACCGGTGGGAGGGCGTCGGGCTCGACATCTACCGCCGGATGCGGATCCGCGTCCACACGCTGGACGGCGAGGAGCCGGCGTGGTGCTACGTGCTGAACGGGTACGAGGGCGGCCTGCCCTCGGCGCGCTACCTCGGCGAGCTCGCCGACGCCGCCGAATCGGCGGGGGCCCCGCACGACTACGTGATGGAGCTGCGCAAGCGCCCCTGCTAGGCAGAGGTGAAGCGCCGGGGGCATTTCGGCGGAAACGACAAGGCAACGATCCGAACACCGTGAGCTGTGCCATCTACGCGCGTAGGCAATGCTCGGCTACGCTCGTCTGCGTGAACGCATCTGTTACCGACCCCTTCGCCGACGCCACCGCCGCAGCCGCCCGCCTGCGTGAGCTGACCGGCGCCGAATCCCACGATGTCGCCCTCGTCATGGGCTCCGGCTGGGCCCCCGCCGCAGAGGCGCTGGGCGCGCCCGAGGCCGAGTTCCCCGTCACCGAGCTGCCGGGCTTCCCGCCCGCCGCCGTCGAGGGCCACGGCGGCAAGATCCGCTCGTACAAGATCGGCGACAAGCGCGCCCTGGTCTTCCTCGGCCGGACCCACTACTACGAGGGCCGCGGCGTCGCCGCCGTCGCCCACGGCGTGCGCACCGCCGTCGCCGCCGGCTGCAAGACCGTCGTCCTGACCAACGGCTGCGGCGGCCTGCGCGAGGGCATGAAGCCCGGCCAGCCCGTCCTGATCAGCGACCACCTGAACCTGACGGCCACCTCGCCGATCGTCGGGGCGAACTTCGTGGACCTGACCGACCTGTACTCGCCGCGCCTGCGCGCGATGTGCAAGGAGATCGACGAGACCCTCGAAGAGGGCGTCTACGTCCAGTTCCCCGGCCCGCACTACGAGACCCCGGCCGAGATCAACATGATCCGCGTCATGGGCGCCGACCTGGTCGGCATGTCCACCGTGCTCGAGGCCATCGCGGCCCGCGAGGCCGGCGCCGAGGTGCTCGGCATCTCCCTGGTCACCAACCTGGCGGCGGGCATCTCCGGCGAGCCGCTGAACCACGAAGAGGTGCTCCAGGCCGGCCGCGACTCGGCCTCGCGCATGGGCAAGCTGCTGACCCAGGTCCTCGCCCGCATCTGAGGCACGGGCACCGGCACCGTACGAGAAGAAGCCGTACGAGAGACAAGGCGGAAGCAGTGGCAGTACAGGAACAGGACGAGCTGATCACCCGGGCGCGGGCCTGGCTGGCGGAGGACCCGGACCCGGAGACGGCGGCGGAGCTCGCCAAGATCATCGAGGCCGGGGACACCGCCGATCTCGCGGACCGGTTCTCCGGCACCCTGCAGTTCGGCACGGCCGGACTGCGCGGCGAGATCGGCGCGGGCCCGATGCGGATGAACCGCTCCGTGGTCATCCGGGCCGCGGCGGGCCTCGCGGCCTACCTCAAGGCCCAGGGCCACGCCGGCGGCCTGGTCGTCGTCGGCTACGACGCGCGGTACAAGTCCGCGGACTTCGCCCGCGACACCGCCGCCGTGATGACCGGCGCCGGCCTGCGCGCGGCCGTCCTGCCCCGCCCGCTGCCGACGCCCGTCCTCGCGTACGCCATACGGCACCTGGGTGCCGTCGCCGGCGTCGAGGTGACCGCGAGCCACAACCCGCCCCGGGACAACGGCTACAAGGTCTACCTCGGCGACGGCTCGCAGATCGTGTCCCCCGCGGACGTCGAGATCGCGGCGGAGATCGGGCGCGTGGAGACCCTCGCCTCGGTCCCCCGTCCGGAGTCCGGCTGGGAGGACCTCGGCGACGAGGTCCTGGAGGCCTACCTGGCCCGTACGGACGCCGTCCTGACCCCCGGCTCCCCCCGGGGCGTGCGGACCGTCTACACGGCCATGCACGGCGTCGGCAAGGACGTCGTGCTGGCGGCCTTCGCCCGGGCCGGCTTCCCGGAGCCGGTGCTGGTCGCCGAGCAGGCCGAGCCCGACCCGGCCTTCCCGACGGTCGCCTTCCCGAACCCGGAGGAGCCGGGCGCCATGGACCTGGCCTTCGCGACGGCCGCCCGGGTCAACCCGGACATCGTCATCGCGAACGACCCGGACGCGGACCGCTGCGCGGTGGCCGTCCCCACCGCGGACGGCTGGCGGATGCTCCGCGGCGACGAGGTCGGCGCACTGCTGGCCGCCCACCTGGTCCACAAGGGCGCCCAGGGCGTCTTCGCGGAGTCCATCGTCTCCTCCTCCCTCCTGGGGCGGATCGCGGAGGCGGCGGGCGTCGGCTACGAGGAGACCCTGACGGGCTTCAAGTGGATCGCCCGCGTCGAGGGCCTGCGGTACGGCTACGAGGAGGCGCTCGGCTACTGCGTGGACCCCGAGGGCGTCCGCGACAAGGACGGCATCACGGCCGCCCTGCTGGTGGCGGAGCTGGCCTCGGTGCTCAAGGAGCAGGGCCGCACGCTGACCGACCTGCTGGACGACCTGGCGATGGCCCACGGCCTGCACCACACCGACCAGCTGTCGGTCCGCGTGGAGGACCTGTCGATCATCGCCTCGGCGATGGCCGCGCTGCGGGCCGAGCCGCCGGTTTCGCTGGCGGGCCTGCGGGTCTCCTCGGCGGAGGACCTCTCGCGGGGCACGGCGACGCTGCCCCCGACGGACGGCCTGCGCTACCACCTGGACGGCGACTACAAGGCCCGGGTGATCTGCCGCCCGTCCGGCACCGAGCCCAAGCTCAAGTGCTACCTGGAGGTCGTGGTCCCGGTGGCCGAGGCCTCCGACCTGGCGGCCGCCCGCGTCCGCGGCCAGGAAGTCCTGGACGCGATCAAGAAGGACCTGTCGGCGGCGATGGGGCTCTGACGTCCGACGCCCCGCTCGCACGGCGCGGCCCTGGCGGACTTCCCGGCTTCGCGCCGCTGCGCGGGACTCCGTCCGGCGGATGCCCGAACCAGGGCTTCGCCCCCGACCCGGCCCCCTCGGCTCCCCCCGAGGGGGCCGTCGGCGTTCCGGGGGGCCTTCCGGGGGGCGGGCGGCGGGCCGTGTTCCGCGGGCCCGTCTCAGAGCGGTCCGGGGGTTTCCCGTCAGTCCCATCGTCCTTCCGGGGCGGGTCGGGCCGTCAAGGGCGCTCCTTCGTCGCGTCGCTGCGCGACGGCCTTCGGCCGCCCTTGACCGCCCGGCCCGCCCCGGAAAGACAAAGGACTGCCGGGAAGCCCCCGAAGGAACGGCACGGTCCGGAGCCAGAGCGGCGGCCGCGTCGGAGAGCAGGCGAGGGCCCGGGCTCCGGCCCGCACCCGATGACTACCGGATCGGCCCGGGAGTCGCCGGGCGCGCCGGACCGCCACGCGCTCCTGTCGTCTCGGCGTCCGACGGCCGTCCGGAGCCGATACCCGTAGCCGATGACGACCAGAGCAGCCCTGGAAGCCTGCCCCCCGGACTGCCGCCGGGTCGGGGGCCGGCGCGGCGGCGCGAAGCCGGGGAGGCCCGCCAGGGCCGAGCCGTGCGGGCGGCGCGTCAGGAAGGAGTGGGGGTCGGGCGGACCAGTTCGCCCAGGGTCGGGACGGACTCGGGGCGGGAGCGGACGGCGTCCGTGCACTCCCAGGTCCGCGGCGGGTCCGCGTCCGGGCCGCCCAGGACCACCGGGCCCGGGCCCGCCGAGACGGCCTCGCTGCCCGCCAGGGTGCACACCACCTGCGACAGCGCCACCGGCGGCAGGTCCTCGGGCTTCCGGCTGATGCGTATCGTCCCCGCCGGATCGCCCGCACGCGACGGCGCGACCGTCAGCCCGCCCGGGACCCCGGTCGTGAACCCCGCGTCCCGCTCCTGCTCCGACGGCTCCCGCTCCAGCGCCTCCAGCAGCGCTTCGGCGACCAGCACCACGGGATCCCGTACCGGCTTCTTCTCCGGTACCGGCACCACCCGCTCCACGCCGACCAGCTGCGATCCGCAGACCAGCTCCACCGTGGCCCGGAAGCCCTGCACCCCCGTCTGCGGCTGCGGCGTGTCGCAGGACACCCGCGAAGGCGCCGCGCCGACGTCCACCGGCACCGTCGTCGCCCTGATCCCGCAGGCCGAGGTCAGCAGTACGAGGAGTACCGCCCCGGCCCTACGCGTCCGCTTCACCGGCGATCACCTTTCCCACGTCCACCGGCAGCCGCAGCGTGAACAGCGCACCGCCCCGCGGCCCGTTGGCCGCGGTGATGTCACCGCCGTGGATGTGCGCGTTCTCCACGGCGATCGACAGGCCCAGCCCGCTGCCGTCCGACTTCGGCCGCGAGGCGCTGGCCTTGTAGAACCGGTCGAAGACGTGCGGCAGCACCTCCTCCGGGATGCCCGGCCCGTTGTCCTGGACCGCGATCACCAGCCACTCGCCCTCCACGACCACCGACACCCGCACCGGCGAGCCGCCGTGCTTGAGCGCGTTGCCGATCAGGTTGGCGAGGATCACGTCGAGCCGGCGCGGGTCGAGCCGCGCCACGATGCCCCGCTCCGCGTCGAGTTCGACCGCGTCGAGCCATGCCCGCGCGTCGATGCAGGCCGTGACCTGGTCGGCGACGTCCACGTCGTCCAGGACCAGCTTGGCCGTCCCCGCGTCGAAGCGGGTGACCTCCATCAGGTTCTCCACCAGGACGTTCAGCCGCCGTGTCTCGCTGACCACCAGCGCCACCGCCGGTGCGATCATCGGATCGAGGTCTTCGACCTCCTCCTCCAGCACCTCGGCGACCGCCGTCAACGCCGTCAGCGGAGTGCGCAGTTCGTGCGACATGTCCGCGACGAAGCGCCGGCTGGCCTCCTCGCGGGCGCTCATGTCGGCGACCTTCTTCTCCAGCGCCTCCGCCGTCTTGTTGAACGTGTGCGAGAGGTCGGCGAGTTCGTCCGTCCCCGACACGTCGAGCCGGTGGTCCAGCTCTCCCTCGCCGAGCCGCCGCGCCGCGTCCCCCAGCCGCTGTACGGGCTTGAGCACGGTGCGGGCGGCCGCCTGCGCCAGCAGCGCGGACCCGAGCAGCGCGAGTCCCGTCGCGATGGTCAGCGACCAGCCGAGCGCGTTCAGGTCGTCCCGCTCCTGCGCCAGGGACTTGTACATGTAGCCGGTCGGCCCGCCGCCCACGATCCGCGTCCCGCCGACCAGGTACGGATTGCCGCGCGGCTTCGTCCGCTGCCAGTACACGTGGTACTCGGCGTCGTTCGCGGCCGTCGCCTTCTGCCGGTCGTTCACCGCGCGCTGCAGCGAGCCCGGTACGTCGTCCAGCCCGAAGGAGTCGGGACCCGCCGCGCCGAACACCTTGCGGCCGTCCTTGCGCTCGTCGACGAGCAGCACGCTGTAGCCGGGACTGCTGCCCGCCATCAGCTCGGCGGTGCGCTGCATCTCCTCGGGCGTCGGGTCGGCGGGCAGCGCCGCGGCCCGGTTCTGCATCTCCTGGCGGAAGTCGCCGAGGGCCGCGTCCTGGGTACGGGTGAGCACGGCCTCGCGGTTGAGCCAGTACGCGATCCCGGACGCGGAGACCGCGGCCACCAGCGCGACCAGGGAGAACACCATCAGGAGCCGCAGCCGCAGGCTGGTCCAGCGCCGGCCCGCGAACAGGGCTTTGATCACTGTGGCGAGTCCAGCCTGTAGCCGACTCCCCGGACGGTCCGGATGAGGGTGGGCGAGGAGGGCACTTCCTCGACCTTGGCGCGCAGCCGCTGCACGCAGGCGTCCACGAGGCGGGAGTCGCCGAGGTAGTCGTGCTCCCAGACCAGGCGCAGCAGCTGCTGGCGGGAGAGCGCCTGCCCGGGCCGGCGGCTGAGCTCAAGGAGCAGCCGCAGCTCGGTGGGCGTGAGCTGGAGGTCCTCGCCGTTCTTGGTGACCGTCATCGCGGCCCGGTCGATGACCAGGGAACCGAACACCGCGGAGTCGCTGGCCTCCCGTTCCCCGCGGCGCAGGACGGCCCGGATCCGGGCGTCGAGCACCCGGCCCTGGACGGGCTTGACGACGTAGTCGTCGGCTCCCGACTCCAGGCCCACGACGACATCGATGTCGTCGCTTCGGGCGGTCAGCAGGATGATCGGCAGCTGATCGGTGCGGCGGATCCGCCGGCACACCTCGAAGCCGTCGATCCCGGGCAGCATGACGTCGAGCACGATCAGGTCCGGCCGCTGCTCGCGCAGCAGCTTCAGGCCGTCCTCGCCCGTCGCCGCGGTGGCCACACGGTGGCCCTGGCGAGACAGGGAGAGTTCGAGGGCCGTGCGGATGGCGTCGTCGTCCTCGATCAGCAACAGGAAAGGCACGGGCTCATTCTGTCCCATCGACCGTTCGGAGTTCGACCGTCGGGCGCGGGGGATCGCGCGGGGGGCCCGCCGGAGTCGCTGTGACAGGCCTGTGACAGTCGGCGGACACCCCGGTTAAGTCGGCCGGGCAGTCTTCTACCAACGAAACCGAGCAGGATCCGAAGCAGACTCCACGACGGGGGGCGCGAGATGAACACGCTGCACAGCACCACCACCAGCGCGGTTGTCACGCGGCTGCACGATGTGAACCGCCGGGCAGGTGCCCGTTCGGTGACGGTCGCCCGTCCGCGGCCGGCGCACACGGTGGCCATCGACGCGAACACGTACCAGACCGCCTCCGCCCTCCCGGTGCAGCGCACGCCCGAACTCTCCGCCACCTCGGAGGCCGAGTTCACGGCGTACGTCCAGGAGCGGCGGGCCGCCCTCTACGCGACGGCCTTCCACCTGACCGGTGACCGTTACGAGGCCGAGGACCTGCTCCAGAGCGCCCTGTTCTCCACCTACCGCGCCTGGGACCGCATCAGCGACAAGGCCGCGGTCGGCGGATACCTGCGGCGCACGATGACGAACCTGCACATCAGCGCCTGGCGCCGGCGGAAGCTGAACGAGTACCCGACGGAGGAGCTGCCGGAGACGGCCTCCGACACCGACGCGATGCGGGGTACGGAGCTGCGCGCGGTGCTGTGGCAGGCACTGGCCCGGATCCCGGAGCCGCAGCGCACGATGCTGGTGCTGCGCTACTACGAGGGCCGTACGGACCCGGAGATCGCGGAGATCCTCGGCATCAGCGTCGGCACCGTGAAGTCGAGCATCTGGCGGTCGCTGCGACGGCTGCGGGACGACGAGGCGCTGAGCTTCGGCCGCGACGAGGCGGAGTCCTTCGAGGAGCTCGTCGCGTAACGCGGCACACCACAGACCATGGGCCAGGGGGCCCGTCCTACGGGGGTGGGACGGGGGCCTGCGGGGGGAGAAGGCGGGATCAGGCGGCCGGGGGTCCGCGTGGTCCCGCCTTCTCGTACGTCCGGCGCTACGGGGTGTCCGGTGCCACGGGGTGTCCGGTGCTACGGGGTGTCCGCAAAGTAGCGCCGTGCGCCCGCAGGGCGCTCCCGCGGCGTCCGGTGCGTGCTCTCGGTGTGCCGGGCGGAAGCCCGTGTACTGGA